>JAGQGU010000082.1 GCA_020432165.1 Thermomicrobiales bacterium | reverse complement strand
TCGTTTGGCAGGGGGAGAGTCTTCTACTGTTCCATCGGCCACAACGCCGCGGATTTCGACCAGCCCGATGTCGCGCGCTTGATCGAACAGGGATTGGTCTGGGCAACGCGGTAGAGATTTACAGTGGTCCCTATGGGTTTTCACGTGAGGTATCGGTAGAGGGGCAGTGCGCAGGGGCGAATGCCCTTATCTGCCCCAAAAGGGGAGACTAGAGCACTCTTCATAAATGTTGAGCAGGAACGAGATAGCCAGCATCCTGAAAGAAATTGCGAGCATCCTGGGCCGTGATGGTGGCCATCGCCTTCCCCGTGGCGATCACGACGTCGTCAAAGGTTCGAGGTGCCGCCCGCCGGAGAGCCGCTTTGAGTTTGGCGAATCCTTGTTCTATCGGGTTGCAGTCTGGGGAGTAGCGAGGTGTCGGCATGATCCGGCACCCCGCCGCTTCGATCAGCTCTCGAGCATGCCGACTCTTGTGCACGCTCAGGTTATCCCAACTGATGATCTGGCCGGGGTGTAGCTGGGGGAGCAGGGACTGTTCGATAAACAGCTCGAATGCATCCCGATCCAGGGCACCTGGAAACTGCAATGCCGGTCCCATCCCGGTCAAGGACATTGTTGCCACCAGGGTAATACTCTCCCAGCGACCGTGCGGAATCGTCCCGTAGGCACGCTGTCCCCGTGGCGCACGAGCCTGCAGCGGCGTCAATCGGGTCGATGTACTGGTTTCATCCAATACCACCACCTGGGCGGGATTCAGGGTGATGATCTCGTCATGCCACGCTGATCGCTCTCCCGCGTCTTGTTCCCGAGCGATCAGCGACTTCTTTTTAGGGGCAAGTCCAATCGGGCAAGTTCCCGTGACATGGTGGGATTACTGAGCAGGACGCCATGCGTTTGCGCCCACATCGCCCGATGCATATCCAGCGTGGCATCGGGTGCCGCCGCAACCTGTTGCCGCAGAGCTTCTTCATCAGCAGGCGGCACCAACCGTGGCCGTCCGGGACGTGGCTTCGGGATCAGTGACTGTCCAGTCACCACCAGATGTTTCCAGCGGGAGAGCGTCGACTCGCTGACAGCGAAGATGGATGCGGCCTCAGCCAAGGACATGCCTGTCAACAACGCATGCACAGCTCGTTCACGGAGGTCCACAGAATACGCGCGTGCCATACCCAAGCGAACACCACCTGTGCCCACTTGTCAATACCTCTGAAGAGTGCTCTAGTCCTTCTTTATAGTTGTCCGGATAGACAAAGTCCTTGCCGGTGTTATAAGGCGGATCGATGTATATCAATTTGATCTTCGCGTGGTAGTGCTTTTGCAAGATCTTGAGGACTTCCAAGTTGTCGCCCTCGATAAAGACGTTCTTGGTTGTGTCCCAGTGCTTCGAGTTTTCGAAGTCCGGCTTCAGAGTGGCCGTCGTGGGTACCACATCTTCGGTCACGCCCGTCACCGTCATAATCGCGACCGCGGTGGCGGTGCCGCCATGACCATCATCGATCTGATAGACGATCGACGTCGTGCGCGACTCACCTGTATCGAGATCCTCGAAGTCGGTGCCGGGATCGAACGACACCACACCGTTCGATGCCACGATGAACGTACCACCGTTGCCACCGGCAACCACGGTGGCGACGCCCGTTCCATCTGCCAGCGCTGCGAGATCGCCCACGTTCGCGCCCGCGGTGACACGTGTCACGGTCAACGTGTCGCCTTCGATATCCCCATCGGCGCCGCTTCCGTTGTCGACAAAGAGGTTGCCGATAAACGCTGTGTCCTCGTCGGTCGTCAGGGCGTCGTTCGCCGCCGCCGGCGGATCGTTCACCGGCGTCACCGCCACCGTCACCGTCTGCTCGACCGTGACGGTGCCGTCACTCACCGTGTAGGTGAAGCTGTCCGGACCGTTGTA
>JAGQGU010000020.1 GCA_020432165.1 Thermomicrobiales bacterium | reverse complement strand
GCCCAGCCAGCGCTTGTTGACGTAGTACTGACCACTGCGCTCGGCCTGCTCGCGGATGATCTCCTGAGCCTGCTTCTTGGTGCCGACGAAGAGAATATGACCACCCTTGGCCGTAACTTCGCTGATGTACTCGTGGGCAGCGTCCAGCATTGGCACGGTCTGCTGCAAATCGAGAATGTGGATACCATTGCGCTCCGTAAAGATGTACGGCTTCATGCGCGGGTTCCAGCGATTCTTCTGGTGTCCGAAGTGGACACCCGCCTCAAGGAGTGCCTTAAGGCTTACCGGTTCATTCCGGCGCTTGGAGGTGGTAGCCATGTGGCATACCCTTTCTGTGTTGTTACTTCCGCCGTGGTCATTTTGCCTGTGGATCGACCACCCTGGTCGACACACCACCGGCAATCGCATCGGCGTGTTTCGTTGAAAAACCTGCTCGCATCGCGGCAGGCCGTCGGAAAGTATAGCACGTAGAAACGAAGCAGGAGGGGTGTTTGGCCCCTCCTGCTTCGAATATTCGGTTTCTCAGTTGGCTGCTCTATGGCTCGTCAGCGGCAACCAGGAAATCTTCAGCGATCCAGCCGGAGTCACCTTCGGTATCGGAGATAACTTCCCACCAGGTATAGCCATCGGCTTCTTCAGGGCCACTACGGATGGTGAAGAGCTCTCCCTGCGGAATGGTGCGGACAATAGTGGCGTCCGTGCTGGCATCTTCGCGCATATTCACGTCGTCTTCGGTCACCGACACATACTGATCCACCTCAAAGGTGCCGCCGGTGGAGGCATTCTCCTCTGTCGTCGCATTCTCGTCAGTTCCGCTGGTACTGTCGCCACCGGCCTGGGGTGTTTCTGTAGCCGTCAAATCAGCAGGAGGGTTCGTGGGCTGCGTTGTCGTTTGGTTGGAGACCGGAATGGTATTGCCGCCTGTCGTTGGCGTGCTCTCGTTTGTCGGCGCCAGGGCGTTGGGATCGACAGTCGCAGTCGACACCAGGCCAACCGTTTCGTTATTGGTGGTGTCGTTGTTATCGCTATCGCCACCGAGCAACTGCGATGCCCAAATCCAGAGCAGACCCAGCATCAGCACGATACCGATAACCGGCAGTGCGATACGGAGGTAATCGGTCCAGTACCGTTCTTCTGGCTGGTAGCTGGCGCTACGACTCCGGCCGCCGGTAGTATCGGTGGCCGCGGCGCTGCGGCGCGTGCGATTGCTTTGCGGACGCTGTGGCTCCTGTGGTTCGTCATCGAAGCCATAGTCGTCATCGTAATAGTTGTCATCGTCGTCGTAGCCACCGCCGCCGGATCCAGAGGAGGCGAACATCATATTGCCACCCGTGGGGCCAGCCGTAGCTAACGCCGGACCGGTCGCTGCCGGAGCGAAGAGTTTCAATGGGTTCTGGATATTCGGCAATTTCACGGATTGTTGACCTGCCATGTGTTGAGGGGTCGAACGAGTTTTTGGGTCTGGTGCCCAGAAATCGTGTGCCCCCCGGCTGCAATCAATGCCTTCGCTCTGCACTGGATGGCTTTGCGAAGGTGCGTACAGAAGAGTGTTCCGACACCAGCCTCGTCGCCATTCGGATGACGGCTCGAAGTGTTTGCAGGTGCCACAGCTCTTCGTGCGCTGGTTCTCCATATGCGTTCCTACTCCGCGCCCCTGCATCGTGAGGAGAGGATGAACGGCCCTCTCACCTGGGAACGATCATCGATTTGGTTCCCATGTTAACTCATTGGGCAAGCACGCTACTTGCCATTTGTATTCTTCAACGCACGGAATAGTAGATTGGTGTCGAGAAATGCAGGCTATTTGCTGCTTTCCTCAGGAGTACTACTCGTCTCCGCGGTACCAAATCGACGAATGAACGAATTCGTGCGTAGTGTCGGTACATCTGTATCGGCTGCTGTAGCTTCCGCGGCGGCGACAGGCTCGACAGGAGCGGCATCCTCAGGTGCATCCATAGTTGTTGCCTGAAGGGGTGCTTCGGTACGCTCCACGGCTACAGAGCCGCGCTTGCGTCGTGCGGCATTGGCTCCCATCAGCATCTCGCCCTCGTACACAGCGCCTTCGTGAATAACAAGACCCTGGGTTGCGATCTGCCCTTTTACCCGGCCACTCGGAAGGAGCTCCAAACGACCACGGCAGGTGATCTCACCCTCCAGATCGCCTGCAACGGAGATGCTTTCGGCCTCCACCGATGCGCGCACCTGTGCACCCTGGGCAATGTGGAGAGCGCCCTTGCAGACAATGGTGCCCTTCACCTGACCTTCCACGCGCAAATCGCGGGAGGAGTTGTAGGTGCCATCGAAATTGCTGTACTGATCGATCACACTCGTCGGCTCAGGCTGCTGCTGCGGTGCTCCGCGGTAGTTTCCCTGGTCCATAGCTCGGCTAGACATTGTACGTTTACCCTCCCTCGCGAGGTATTAGTTGCGACCCCGGCGCGGGACAACCGTGGTGGAGCCAGCCCGCTCCTGACGACCGCTGGTAACTTCCTGCTGCTGCATGCTGAGATTGCCGTTGATGGTGGCACCCTCGTGCACCACAAAGCTCGGCGCGGTGACATCGGCTTCGATCACGCCTTGCGGCAGTGCTTCAAAGCGATTGGTGGCCTTCACGTTGCCGCTCACGCGACCCGCCACAATCACACGGCGCGCGGTGAGTGTTGCTTCCACATCGGCACCTTCAGCCACCCAGATATCTTCCTTGGCGGTGAGGGTACCCTCGGCACGGCCGAAAATCTGGATATTGCCGTCGCTCTGGATTTCGCCCTTGAAGATGGTGCCTTGGGCAACCACGCTGATCTGGGAATCGACCGTTGCTACCTCTGACGGAGCAGCCTGCTCGGCGTAATCCTGAGGAGCCTGCTGGCCCGGAAAATTGCCGAACGAATAGCCACCGGCATCGGGCCGATCAAACGGATTCTGGCTCATTGCTCCCCCCTGGGTGCGATCCATCTGGACATCAATTACGTCATCTTCAAGAAGCTCGCCGCCATCTTCGGTCTCGCCGATCTGATTGCGGAGCGCGTTCATTTGGCGTTGAAACGCGTCGACTTTATTATCGCGTCGGAACACCACGTTCACCCCTCCTGGCGGCTCCGTGTGGGTGTCAACCACATTGAACCGAAACATACGTATCTACACCCGTGTAGCATACGACGATCCAGCCATTGATACTAGTGTATGTACACTGCTTCCATTTGTCGAGAATTCATGTGATGTCACGACGTAAATGGACTTTTTGGCCCCATTGTGTTGTTGCATGCAACTATCATTCTTGCATATCGCTATATTCTGGCAGCGTCCAAGATTCTCTACCAATCCAACATTAGACGCATCCTTTGCTTGTTGTTATCCGTTAAACTCAGTGAGCGCGATCTATCGCGCGTTTCCGATGCACCTCTTGTGGGGGAGACCACGTGCGCACTGCACCAACCAAACGCCTGATGAGTCGACGGCATCTCCTTGCTGGCGCGGCTGCTTTTGCCGTCGCCGTACCAGCTGCTGCCTTGCCAACGCGGTATTCCGGCCAAATCTATCCCGGAACCACCGTGCAGGGTGTGAGACTCAATGGGTTCAGTCGCGCCGAGGCCCTGGTGGCTCTCCACAAGCATTTCGCCCCGTACGAGCAGCGAGCCGCCCGTTTTGGCTACGAGGGTCAGTATTGGCTGGCGACGTTGGCCGAGCTCGGTGGTCAGATCGATTACGAAGCCACGGTTGATCTTGCGATGAACCATGGTCGTGAGGATGTGATCGATCGCTACTCCGCGTTCTTCGCTCCCGATGATGCGGTGGTGATCGAACCGATTGTTACCTTTTCCACCGACAAGGCCCGGGCGTATCTGGAAACCATAGCGCCCGCAATAGATATCGAAGCCAAGAATGCCCGCCTCTACCGCAAACAGGGCGATATCCAGATGATCGATTCCGTCGAGGGACGGGAGATGAATCGCGATCTCGCCCTCGCGGCGATCGAAAAAGCAGTCTCCCGGGCCGTTTACGACGAGATCGACCTGCAAACCGACACCGTTACGCCTGAGGTCAATTCGGAAAAACTAGAGCCGAATAAGTCGGACGCGATCACCCTGATCGGCGATGATGTGTTGCTGACCTACGGTGATCTGGAGTACTACATCACGGCCGAGCAGTTGGCACAGGCCCTGATCATCGATAACACCAGCACTCCCACGATCGATACAGGTCGGCTTTCCGACCGCCTGGATGCGATCGAAGCGGATATGTATATCGCGCCACAGAATGTCATGCTGGGCTGGGACGATGGTCTCTATGTCGTCAATGATGATGTTGATGGTCTGGAGATGGATCGGCAGGCCACCGAGGAACTCATCGTTAAACTTGCGAAATCTGCGACCGAGCGCGTGGCCGAACTGCCCACGAATGTCGCCAAAGCCGCCGCCCGTGTGGATAACAAGGATGATCTTGGACTGGAAGGCCACCTGGCCTATGGATCGTCCAGCTTTGCCGGTTCGTCATGGGAACGCGCTACGAATGTGGGTGTGGCCGCCAACAATGCCTCCTTCAAGCTGGTGGCGCCCGGTGAACTCTTCTCCTTCAATGCGCTCCTTGGACCGATCTCCACGGATATGGGCTTCGTTTCCGGGACAATCATCAATGGCGACTGGACAGCCACCGATATCGGTGGTGGGGTCTGCCAGGTAAGCACCACGGTTTTCCGTGCTGCTGCCCGCGCCGGTTTCGTCTTCGAGGAATGGCATGCCCATAGCTGGCGACTGGCGTTCTATGAACTCGATGGTTCTCCGCCCGGGTTCGACGCTGCCATCTATCAGCCGAACTACGTTGGTGAGATCACCAAGGATCTCTCGTTTTACAACACCCTGGATAGTTGGCTGCTGCTCATGATGGTGGTTGATGGCGAGACGGTCACAGCGCATCTCTACGGGAAAGATCCCGGTTGGCAGGTTTCTTTCGGTGACGTGTGGGTGAGCGACCCTATCGATCCTGGTGATCCGGTTGAGCAAGTGAATAATGATCTCGCACCCGGCGAGAGAAAGTTCATTAGCTCGGCCCAGCCCGGATACCAGGTGGTGCTGCCGCGCACAGTACTTGCCGCGGATGGCACCGTTATCTCCGATGGCAATTTTGTCAGCGATTTCCGTGCCCGACCCGAAACCTGGGAAGTGGGACCGCAGTAACCGCGTAACCGTTGCGCTCCACGTTGACACATAACGCCCAAGTGGTAAATAATCCGATTGAAAGAGTCGGATATACCCATTCGGGTGACGTTGTGGAGAGATACCGTGGTTCAGTCGCAATTCGGACGTCGACGTTTTGTTACCGGTGCAGTCGGAGTCGGTGCATTGGTCACCAGAGGCATCACGAGCGCCCAGGAGGCGTCGCCTGATGCCAGCGAGTGGAGCTTCACCGACGACAAGGATGTGACAATTACCCTCCCCGCACGGCCAGAGCGTCTGGTGATGGATGTGAATGCCGCGGCCCCACTCTGGGATTTTGGCATTAAGCCCACGGCGCTCTTCGGCTGGAATGTCTACGCCGATGGCACGCTTGGTGCTGCCGGCGGGAATATCGACCCGGAAGGTATTCCTACGGTCGGCAATGTGAACGAGCCTCTCAATCTGGAACAGGTGATTGCGCAGGATCCGGATCTGATCGTCACGATTACGTGGAGCGACGATCCCTCAGATTACTGGAGCATCGATACTGCCTTGCTGGAGCAGACCAAGGCGGTCGCGCCAATAGCGGCTATCTCTGCTACCGGTCGGGCGGACGTGAACACGGGCCGATTCGCCGAGTTGGCCGCCGCTTTGGGGGCCGATCTCGAGAGCGAGGAGTTGGTTGCGGCCAGGGCGGAAATGGAGACGTCTATTGCTCGTCTCCAGGGAGTTGCCTCTGTTAAGTCCGATCTCACTGCACTCTTTGTCAGTGCTGGTGAGGATGGAGCGGTAATCGCCAATCCTACGGATTGGGCTGATCTCAATATGTATATGGAATTGGGTGTGAGCATTCTGGAACCGGGTGTTGAATCTGGCGCCTATTGGCTCGAGATCAGCAACGAAGTGGCTGCTGAGTACGCGACGGATATCGTCTTCATCTCGGCGCGCCCGGGTACGCTTACACCGGAAGAGCTTGCCGGCACGCCAGGCTGGGAACAGCACCCGGCTGTTGCCGCTGGTCAGGTCTTCCTGTGGAATCAGGATTTCATTCAGAGCTACCAGGGCATGACCACTGCTATCACCGGTGTGGCCGAGGCCGTGGAGCGATCCGCCAAGGTCATCTAGAACGAATGTAGAGCGTTCTCTTCATTGACACATGTCGCCTCGCGTCGCATAATCCGACCTGTGTAATCGGAGATTTCACAGCGCTGAGCGGAGGTCGACATGTGTTTCACATGGCGATGCCGCTGCCGAGAGAATCGATCCATTTCCATCTGAGGATTCTTCATGTCCACCGCTGTAGTTGCGCCCTCCGAGGAAGTTCCCGCACCCGTGCGACCGGCTCCGAAAAGTCGTGCCGCGGTAATGACGCTTGGTCTATTTGCCGTGGCCATTGCCGTCATGTTGTTGTCACTGCTGAGCCTGCGCTTTGGGTCGTTGGAGGTGACGACCAGCGATGCCTGGAATGCGGTCTTCCATTACAGTCGCGATACGGCTACCTACGAAGAGACGATCGTGCACGAGATGCGTATTCCCCGCACGATCATCGCATTCTTTATAGGTGGCGGACTTGCTGTAGCCGGTACGGTTATGCAGGGCGTAACCCGGAATCCGCTGGCTGATCCATCGATTCTTGGTGTGAGCGCTGGTGCGAGCTTTGGTGTTACCACCGCTATCTTCGTCCTTGGTGTCTCCACGCCTTCCCAGTTTGTCTGGTTTGCTTTCCCTGGTGCGGCGCTCGCATCAATCCTTGTGTACGGTATCGCCTCGGTTGGTCGTGCCGGGCCGACGCCCATCCGCCTTGCACTGGCGGGTGTGGTGATGAGCAGTCTGCTCAGCTCGTGGACCAGTGCGTTGCTTTTGCTGAGCGAACAGACACTGGATCTGGTTCGTTTCTGGAGTGTTGGTTCTGTAGCCGGCCGTGATCTGGATATTCTCTGGAGCATGGCTCCATTCCTGATTCCTGCGACACTGGCCTGCCTGCTCATGGGGCATCAACTCAATGTGCTTTCAATGGGTGAGGAGAGTGCCAGAGCGCTCGGTATGAATACCCAGAGAGTGCGGCTGGTCAGCTCCGCTCTGGTGGTGATCCTCACAGGTGCGGCGGTCTCGGTAGCGGGACCAATCGGATTCGTGGGATTGGCGACACCGCATATCGTGCGCTCAATCATCGGTGCGGATTATCGTTGGATTCTCCCGTACTCGTTCTTTGTCGGCGCGGCGTTGCTGACATCCGCAGATACCTTGGGACGCGTCATTGCACGACCAAGTGAGATTCAGGTTGGTATCGTGATGGCCTTCGTTGGTGCGCCATTCCTGATTATCCTGGCCCGAAGACGGACGGTGGCAAGCTAATGGCGAATCTCTTCTCCGCAATCGGCATGGACGAAACGAGAACGTTTCGCGGTAGCTGGTTCTCTCATCGCATCAATCTCAGAGTGATGGCGCTCATCATCCTGTGCATCGCTATCCTCATTCTGCTCATGCTCTACGCCATCACGCTCGGCGCCGTACCGCTGACCATTCGGCAGGTATGGGATGCCACCTGGGGCGAGGGTGATAGTCGCACGCTCTTGGTGGTGCGCACCCTGCGGTGGCCACGTATCGGTGCCGCCGTCGTGATCGGTGCTGCACTCGCCTTGAGCGGTATGCTCTTCCAGGGGATTGCGCGCAATCCATTGGTATCGCCAGACATCATCGGTATCGACGCTGGTGCCACTGTTGTGGCGGTGAGCTGGATCATCCTCACGCGAGATACCTCAGGTCTTCCTCTTGTCACCTTCCTCGGTGCCATTGTGACCGCGATGGTGATCTATCTCCTTAGCTGGCGAAAAGGTGCTTCCCCCAATCGCATGATTTTGGTTGGTATCGGTATTTCCTCAATGGCCGGGGCCGTCACCTCGTTCATGCTGGTCAAATACCCCCTGGAACAGATCAGACCCGCGGTGGTCTGGACGATGGGTTCCATCTACGGCAGCACCTGGCGCGATGTGGTTATTCCGGGCGCGGTCATCCTTGTGACGCTTCCCTTTGCGATCCTGTTGATGCAGCCACTACGTGCCATGAGCTTGGGCGATAATGTGACTAAAAGCCTCGGGATTCCACTGGAGAGCACCAGGCTGGCGGTGATCATTATTGGCTGCGCTCTGGCATCGGTGGCGGTGGCATTTGCCGGCCCAATCGGGTTTATCGCACTGATGGTGCCGCATATGGCCCGCATGATCGCCGGACCGCAATCCGGTGGCGTGCTTGTTTTGACAGGTCTTTTGGGCGGGATCATGCTCCTTGTTTCCGATACTGTCGCTCTTCATTTCCTGCCCGTCTCGTTGCCGGTTGGCGTGGTTACCAGCGCCGTGGGCGCACCGTACTTCCTGTATCTGCTGTATCGATCCAACAGCAGTATGTAGTTTTAGGGTGTCATTGTGAGCTATCTCTCCGCCAAAGACCTTGCCGTTGCCTATGACGATCGTCTGATCGTGGAAGGCATGAATCTTGAGATTGAGGAAGGCACCGTTACGACCATTATTGGCCCTAACGGTTGCGGTAAATCGACGCTCCTGAAGTCCTTGTCCCGCATTCTCAATCCGCGTAGCGGTACGGTGCTGTTAAACGGCCAGGACATCCATTCCATGTCCACATCCGCCGTGGCTCGCAATATGGGTATGCTCTCACAGCAGGCGGAGAATCCGGATCGTATCACTGTGGAGGAGTTGGTCGCTCGCGGTCGATATCCTCACCAGAGGTTTTTGCAGCCTCTCTCAAAGAAAGATCACGAGGCAGTCGAAAAAGCCCTTCAACTCGCTGATATGGTGAGCTTGCGCGATAACGCGGTGGATGAACTCAGCGGCGGTCAGCGTCAGCGTGCCTGGATCGCCATGCTCCTGGCGCAGGAAACACCGTTGATGCTGCTGGATGAACCGACGACCTATCTCGATGTCGCCCACGAGATCGAGGTGATGCAGCTTGTCACGCGCCTGAATCAAGAGGAAGGGCGCACCATCGTCATGGTGCTCCACGATATCAATCAGGCTGCCAGTGTGAGCGATCGACTCATTGCCATGCGCGACGGTCGTGTTATTGCGGACGGAACACCGGAGCAGGTCGTGACGATGGAGGTGCTTTCATCGCTCTATGGCATCCATTGCGATGTCTACATGCACGGTCATGGTCCGGATGTAATGCTGCCCCGTACGCGTTTCTGTATGCCTCGTAGCAACAGTCAGTGTGGATCCTGCCTCTTTGCACCGGCAAGCCCGGGTTTCCAGGTTAGTGAGCTCAAGACTGGTTACGGTGATCATGTGATCTCCCAGGATTTGACTGTTCAGATTCCAGGCGGGCTTGTTACCGCGATCATTGGTCCGAATGCCTGTGGCAAGAGCACGCTGCTGAAAACCATCGGCCGCTTGCAGAAGCGCGGAGCAGGCCAGATCCTCCTGGATAACAGTGAAGTCTCCAAAGTCAGCCATCGCAAGCTGGCGCAGAAATTGGCGCTGCTTGGACAGGGATCGCTGATTCCGGACCGTCTTACCGTGGAGGACCTCGTCACCGCTGGTTGTTATCCTCGCCAGACGATTCTGCAGCGCTGGAGTCGGGAAGACGAGCGCATGGTGGAGTGGGCGCTGGAGAAATGCAACCTGCTCGAACTGCGCGATATGCCGGTGGAGATGTTGAGCGGCGGCCAACGCCAGCGCGCCTGGTTCGCCATGAGCATCGTGCAGGATACGCCAACGCTCCTGCTGGATGAACCCACTACCTTCCTTGATATTTCTGCCCAGATCGATCTGCTGGATATTGTCTGGCAGCTGAATCGCGATCATGGCAAAACCATCGTCATGGTGCTGCACGATCTCAATCTCGCTGCCCGATACGCCGACTACATCATCGCCATGAAGGATGGCGAGGTTGTTGCTCAGGGATTGCCGACCAAGGTCATCGTGCCAGAGGTTATGTTGGCGGTTTATGGCATCCACAGCAGCATCCTCACCGATGAGAATACCGGTATGCCGCTCATGATTCCGAGTCGACGATAATCAGAACTTCATGTTGCACTCGCCTCAGCCGAGGTGAAGCCGTAGCGTCACCGGAGCCGGACGCCGCTCTCACGATCACTCTCGGGGAAATGGTCATATCCATTTGATCGCGAGCGGTCGCACCAACGCTGAGATTGCTGATGAACTCTATGTCAGCACCAAAACTATCGCGAATACGGTGAGCCTGATTTACGACAAGTTACAGGTGCATGATCGAGCGGCGGCGGTCGTACGAGCGCGGAATGCTGGTCTCGGCAATCCCGCGCCCGACTGACTGTGAAGCTAGCTGTAGCTCGGCATCATTTCACCGTGAGCATCCAGTAGATCATCGACCAGACTATGAATCTGGCGGAGATCAAGTTCAGCAGCGGTGTGCGGATCAAGCATGGCAGCGTGATAGATATGCTCGCGCTTGCCGGTGATAGCCGCTTCCACGGTCAGCGTTTGCACATTGATGTTTGTCTGCATCATTGCCGCCAGCTGCGGTGGTAGCTTGCCGATCTTCGTCGGCTGTACACCGTTACGATCCACCAGGCAGGGGACTTCAACACAGGCATCGTAGGGGAGGTTATCGATCACGCCAGCGTTGTCGACATTGCCATAGATAACACGCGGCTGATCGGTTTCCATACTATGGATGATGAGCGTGCCATATTCGCCGGAGTGGCCGTTGGCACCATGACCGTGTTCACCGCTCTTCTCGGCGCGGATCGCGGCCTCAAGCTCGGCGGCGGCTTCGGGCTTGGTCTTGCGCATGAGCGCGAGCCGACGCTCGGTCCCGCCCCAGATCTTGCCCTGGCGGGATGCCTGATAGGCATCCATTGCCTCTGGATCGTCACTCATCAGCGCCGCGCGCATCTCGGTCCAGTCAGCAATCTGATCAACACAGCGAGCCGGATACTCATTGAGCGGCACATTGAAGTAATCGATCAGGTCATCGCGACCTTCCTTGATGAACCATGGTGTGTATTCGGCAAAGTGCTCGCTACTCTCGGTAACGAAGTAGCCGAACTGCTTCAGCACCTCGAAGCGTGTTCGCTCAAAGGTTGGCATTTTGTCCGCCTCTGCCACGGCCTTGAGTGCCGGATAGAGGTCCTCACCGTTGCGCTCAAACTTGAGATAGAAGGCCATGTGATTGATACCGGCGCAGAGGTAGTCGATCTCGTTGCTCGGTACATCAAGCACCCGGGCGAGTTCGTAGGCCGTGCCAAAAACGCTGTGACAGAGGCCAACATTGCGCACTTTCGTCGTTTTGTTCACGGCCATACAGAGCATCGCCATGGGATTGGAGTAGTTCAGCAGCAGTGCCTTGGGGGCGAGCTCTTCCATATCGCGGGCGATGCCGAGAAGTACCGGAATGGTACGGAGGCCACGCATCACGCCGCCGATTCCGAGCGTATCGCCGATGGTTTGCCGCAATCCATACTTCTCGGGGATTTCGAAGTCGATGACTGTGCTGGGTTCGTAGCCGCCAACCTGGATCATATTGATCACGTAGTCCGCGCCCGCGATGGCTTCGCGCCGGTCGGTTGTAGCGAGAATCGTGGCATCAGCATTGGCGGCATCAGCCACGCGATGCGCCACGATCTCGGAATCGCGCAGCCGCTCCGGATCGATATCCATCAGGTGGATCGTGCTTCCCTTGAGCTCCGGAAAGGTAAAGAGATCCGTAAGCAGATTGCGACTGAATACCGTACTACCAGCGCCGATGAAGGTGACTTTGGCCATGGGAAATCGCTCACTTCTTGTAATGTCGATGACGGTGACACACCGAGTCGCAGCTCGGCCTGATCCAACAGAGATCGTACCCGAGAGTTGACGAGTTGTCGTGATTTCAGGGGAGCATATTTGCCCATAATTTGAAGGGATTCTCCCGCATTTCCGCTCTGATGCGGTATAGTTTTGCCGAATGACCGTGGGCAGAGAGCGAGGTCGGTGATAGTGAAAAAGGGTGCAAGCCCGCCGAAATATACGCTCGATGAGATCGCGCGCGAACCACAGTTTCAGGATGTTGCCTGGCTTCGCGAACGTTGGACTCCGGGTTTCACCAGGAGCAAGCGGGCGATTGATGTGTGCATCAGTGTGATTTTCATCATCGTCTTCGCTGTCACGCTTCCATTTGTTGCACTGGCGATTAAGCTCGATTCTCGCGGTCCGGTCTTCTACATCCAGGAACGTCTGGGTAAGGATTCCATCCCCTTTCGAGTGATCAAATACCGATCGATGGTGCAGGATGCCGAACGGCATGGTGCCCAATTTGCATCAATCGATGACAGTCGGGTGACGCGTATTGGCCAGATTCTTCGCACCACCCGCATGGACGAGTTGCCGCAAGCGATCAATGTGCTTGTGGGCCAGATGACGGTGGTCGGGCCACGTCCCGAACGTCCGCATGTGGTGGACGAAATGTCCGCTATTGAGCCTGCTTTTCGCATGCGCACAATGGTGGCTCCGGGCCTTACCGGCTACGCACAGGTGCATGCTCATTACGCTGCCAATAGTGATCAGTTGCTGGAAAAGCTTGAGTACGATCTCTACTACATTCGTAATGCATCCGGTTGGTTGGACCTGAATATCATGTGGCAGACCGTTCTCGTCGTCTTCCGGCGGCAAGGAACCTAAACGGGGAGTACGACAATGCGGGTACTGGTGACAGGTGCCGCCGGATTTATCGGATCACATCTGACGCGTGCGCTGGCTGCTGCCGGGCATGAGGTGGTGGCGCTGGATATTGTTCCGCGCGCGGTATCACCCGAAGATGCAGGCCACATCGAGCCGGTGATTGTTGATGTTCGCGATGCTGATGCGGTAGCGAATGCCATGCGCGGCGTGGAGATGGTGTGGCATCAGGCCGCCATGGCGTCAGTGCCGGCTTCGTTCGACGATCCGGCCGCATGCATGGCAATCAATAGCTCAGGATCGGCCAATATCTTTGAACAGGCACGTCTCGCTGGCGTAAAGCGCATCATGATGGCGAGTACCAGTGCTATCTATGGCGACGACCCGACGCCGATCAAGCACGAGCGTCTGACTCCGCGTCCGCAGAGTCCATACGCGGTCTCCAAGCTGGCGATGGAACATCTGGCCGATGTCTATGCTCGCCAACTCGGCATGGAGATGGTGGCGTTCCGCTATTTCAATGTGTACGGACCCGGTCAGCCGGAGGAAGGCGGCTACGCCGCTGTGATGCCTGCTATCCGCAAGGCGATTCGTAAGGGTGAACCGTTCAAGGTCTTCGGCGATGGCGAGCAGACGCGTAGCTTTATCTATGTCGGCGATATCGTCCGGGCCAATCTCCTGGCAGCAGAAGTGCCGGTGGATCCTGCCAATGGCGTGGTTATCGCCAATTTGGCCAGCAGTGGAGCGATCTCATTGAACGATCTGATCGATGTCTTCGGTGAGATCATTGGTACCCCGGTACAGGTGGAGACCCATCCGGAACGGGAGGGTGATATCAAGCACTCGGCTGGTGATGTCACCTTTGCACGCGAATACTTCGACTTCGAACCCCAGGTCGATTTACGTGACGGCGTGCGGGCGTTGCTGGCATCCCTGACCTCACCATCGGGCGCGCTGTGAGGTATTGATGAGGGGAACCACGGAGCGCCAACGCACAATCTGGATGTTGAATCACTATGCGGCAGCTGGCGCGCAAGCTGGCGGTAGCAGGCATATCGATCTGGCGAAAAGTATTCTCCAGCAAGGTTGGCGTACCGAGATTTTCGCGAGTTCGTTCGATCATGTTAGCCGTGAATACGTGGTTCCCACGTCATGGCGCAAACCGGTCATTACCCAGAACATCGATGGCATCCTCGTCCACCGCGTGCATTCTTCGCCCTATTTCGAGAACTCATGGCGTCGCTACTTGAATATGGCGGTCTTCTGTTTCTATCTGCTCCTCTACTGTCTGGTGCGTCGACCAAAACCTGATGTTGTGCTCGGCTCATCCGGACATCTGCTCACCCCTATGGTCGGCTGGATCGTGGCGCGTCGATATCGCGCCATGTGTATTCTGGAAGTTCGCGATCTCTGGCCAGATAGTCTGATCCAGTTGGGTTTGACTTCGAAGCCAATCGTCGCTGTACTCCGCTGGATGGAGTCATTCCTCTACGCGCATGCCGATTTGATCGTTGGTGTCTCTCAGGGGATTGTGGCGGGGATTATTCGCAACGGCGGCGATCCCGCGAAGACAGTGCTGATCTCGCACGGCGTCGAGACCGATCCTTCCCGCGAGGCGGTGGTCTCCCAACGCGAAGCTATCCGTGCTGAGCTTGGTTGGCGGGATGAGTTCGTGGTGCTCTGGGCCGGTTCTATCGAACCGTTTAATGCACTCGATGTGGTTATCGATGGGGCCGCGCTGCTTGATCCATCGCTACCGATTAAGGTTGTTCTGCTCGGTGGTGGATCGGAGTTTGAGGCACTGCAGCAACGGGCAGCGACTCTGGGGAACGTCACGATGGTACCCTCGGTCTCGCGAGCTGAATCTTTTCGGTGGATGGTAGCTGCGGATGCCGGCCTGTTGGTCGCCAGTCAGTTCGATGCCTTTACCGGCACAAGACCGCGCAAGATCTTCGACTATATGGCTGCGCACCTGCCTATTCTCTGCTTTGTCCCGGGTGAGGCATCCCAAATCGTCGCTGAATCCGGTGCTGGTCTGGTGCGAGATTGGGCGACACCGCATCTCGTGGCAGAGACGATCGCCTGGAGTGTCCAGCATGCCTCCGAGCTTGATGAGATGGGGGAGCGAGGAGCCGGAGCTGCTGCCACGGAGTATTCGCTTGAGCATTCGGCCAGCCTGTTGCTGCAGTATTTGAACACTTCGGTTCAGGGAAGCTAGGAATTCATCATGTTTACTGACCATCATCCTGGTGTTCGTATTCATCCTACGGCCGACGTTGCGGATGCAGCCATCATCGGTGAAGGCACCAGTATCTGGCACGAATGCCAGGTGCGCGAACGTGCCCGCATCGGCACCGGCTGCATTCTCGGCAAGGACGTCTATGTCGATTTCGATGTGGTGATCGGGGATAACTGCAAGCTGCAGAACAGGGCCTCTGTCTACCACGGTACATCGTTGGGCGATGGTGTTTTTGTTGGTCCCCATGTTGTGTTTACGAATGACAAACTACCGCGGGCGATCAATCCGGATGGATCGCGCAAATCGGATGATGACTGGGAGGTCGGACCGATTCAGGTCGGCACCGGTGCATCCCTCGGTGCAAGCAGCGTCATCCTGCCTGGTGTCACCATCGGCACCTTCGCACTGATCGGTTCGGGGAGCGTGGTGACCAAAGATGTACCTGACTACGGCATCGTTGTTGGCAATCCGGCGCGATTCATTGGCTACGCCTGCGCGTGTGGTCATCGGCTTCAGGGTTCTGAAGCAGTGTATGAGTGTGAGCATTGTGGCCGCCTATACTGTATGGAAGGCGATCGCCTGATTCCCCACGAAGGAGGCCCTGCCAGATGACATCAAGGATACGAGCAGCGGTCATCGGGCTCGGGGCGATGGGGCGTCATCATGTACGCATCTATTCCGAATTGGAGAATGTGGAGCTTGTGGCGGTAGCGGATGCTGTTCCTGCCACGGTGGAGCGCGTTTCCACAGAATACGGCGTTCCTGGCTATAGCGATATCGATGCGCTGCTGGATACGGTGCCGCTGGATATTGTTTCCATCGTTGTGCCCACCAGCCTGCATCACGATATCTCGATCAAGGCGATGCGACGTGGGGTGAATGTTCTCTGCGAGAAACCGATCGCCGATACGGTGGCATTGGCGACCGAGATGATTGACGTTTCCCGGCAGGAAGGCGTGCGCCTGATGATCGGTCACATTGAGCGCTTCAACCCGGCCATCATCGAACTGAAAAAGCGACTTGAGCAAGCGGGAGACATCTATCAGGTCACTTCGCGCCGACTGGGTCCCTTCCCGGATCGGATCCGTGATGTCGGTGTTGTGGTCGATCTGGCCTCGCACGATATCGATGCCATGAACTATCTGCTGGACAGTCCGGCGAGCCTCGTCTTCGCGCAAACAGCCCAACGTATTCACGCGACCAATGAAGACATGGTGCTGGGTACCATTCGCTTCGCCAATGGCGTCATCGGTGGTCTGGACGTGAACTGGCTCACATCGACCAAGTTACGGCAGCTTATGGTTGTGGGGAGTCATGGCACCTTTTTGGCCGATTACCTCACCCAGGATCTCGCATTCTATGCCAATGGCGCGGTGCCATCGGAATGGAGCGATCTGGCTGATCTGCAGCGGATCGCGGTCGGAGAGGCCACGCGGTACGACTTTGTCAAGACCGAACCACTCAAGGCCGAGTTGGCCTCATTTGTGGAAGCGATCATGCAGGACACTGATGTCCCGGCGCCACCGGAAGGTGCTGCCAATGCGCTCGCCATTGCTTTGGCATTGATCGCATCGGCAGCAACGTCAACACCAGTCACCCCACATCTGGTTTCATAATCTGGAAGGAATCTGTACATGAATATTGCGGTCGTTGGTTTGGGTCATATTGGATTACCGCTGGCAGCGCAGTATGCCAGCAAGGGACATCGTGTACGCGGTTGCGATATCAATCAGCGCGTCGTCGATATGGTCAATGCCGGCCAGGCCTATGATGACGAACCGGGGTTGGAAGCTCGCGTTGCTGAAGCTGTGGCCGCCGGCCTCCTCACCGCCCAGACGAACACTGCCGATGCGGTGCGCGCAAGCGATGTGGTGGTAGTGATTGTGCCGTTGATGGTTGATGCCGAAAAAGCGATCGCATACAACGCCATCGATTCGGCTACGCGCGATGTCGCCAGCGGCCTCACTGCAGGCACGCTTGTTATCTATGAGACCACGTTGCCGGTAGGAGATACGCGGAAACGCTTTGGTCCGATGCTGGCAGCAGGATCCGGATTGACCGTGAACGAGCAGTTCAGTCTGGCTTTCAGTCCCGAGCGTGTCTACGTTGGCCGCGTCTTTGAGGACCTGAAGAAGTATCCCAAGATCGTTGGTGGTACCGATGCCGATAGTACGCGCAAGGCGGGCGAGTTCTATCGCGCTGTGCTGGATGCTGAAATCACCGAAGTCGATAACGCCGAGACTGCCGAGTTCACCAAGCTGGCGGAGACGACCTATCGCGATGTCAATATCGCTCTCGCCAACGAGTTCGCCGCCTTTGCCGAAGAGCACGGTATCGATGTGCTCCAGAGCATAGATGCCGCCAATAGCCAACCCTTCTCGCATATTCACCGGCCTGGTGCCGGTGTCGGCGGACATTGCATCCCGGTCTATCCCTATTTCTATGCCAATAACACCCGGTTCGCCGATGTTGCGCGCCTGAGTCGCGAGGTGAACGACGGCATGGCTGCCCACGTGGTTGGGCGACTCGATAGCGCGCTTGTTGGCCTTTCCGGAAGGAAGATCGGTGTCTTTGGCTGGGCCTATCGTGAAAATGTAAAAGAGGATGCTTTCACCGTCGCCCGCCGCCTGGTGGATGAACTCACCGCTGCCGATGCCGAGGTAGTGGTGGACGATCCGCTCTATACCGCTGACGAGTTGGCGGCCAAGGGGCTCACGCCGTATCAATCCGGTGAAGCTCTGGATGCCATCGTGATCCAGGCAATGCATGAGCAGTACGCCGACTGCGATTGGGCGAGGATTCCTGGTCTGCAGGTCATTCTCGATGGTCGGAATGCCTTGCGCACTGACCAGATACCGGATTCGGTGCGCGTAATCGGTGTCGGTCGTCTCTATATCGACGCCTAAGGAAGGGAACCACTCATGATCCCGGTTGCCAAACCGATCATCGGTCAGGAAGAAATCGACGCCGTGGTGGCCGTGCTCCAGAGCGGACAGCTTGCCCAGGGCAGTGTGGTGCACGATTTCGAGCAAGCATTCGCCGATTACGTTGGCGTCAAGCACGCGATAGCGACATCGAATGGCACCACCGCACTGCATGTCGCCATGCTTGCTCACGGTATTGGTGACGGCGACGAGGTCATCACTTCGCCCTTCACCTTTATCGCTTCCGCCAACTCGATCCTTTACACCGGTGCCAAACCTGTCTTTGTCGATATTGAGCCAGATACCTTCAATCTCAATGCTGAATTGCTGGAAGCAGCGATTACGCCGCGGACTAAAGCTATTATGCCGGTGCATCTCTTCGGCAATCCTGCCGATATGCAGCGGATTAGCGAGATCGCGGAAAAGCACAATCTGATCGTGCTGGAGGACTGTGCTCAGGCCCATGGCGCCACGGTTCACGGACAACCCGTTGGCTCATTCGGCACCGGCTGCTTCTCCTTCTATCCCACCAAGAATATGACCAGTGGCGAAGGCGGGATGGTCACCACGAACGACGATGCTGTCGCCGATACCACCACGCTCTTGCGTGAGCATGGTGCGCGTGTGCGCTATGTGCACGAGTTGCTGGCCTTTAACTTCCGTATGACCAATATCCATGCTGCTATTGGCTATGCCCAGATGAGCAAGATCGACGAATGGACCCGTGCCCGCCAGGCGAACGCCGCGCGACTCAATGAGCTGCTTGCCGGTGTGGTCGAGACACCGGTCGTGCGCCCGTGGGCGACGCATGTCTACCACCAATACACCATTCGTATTCCCGGCGGACGTGGCGATGTCCAGCAGAGGATGGCCGATCTTGGTGTTGGGGTAGGGGTGCACTATCCGATTCCGGTGCACAAGCAACCGATGTATGTGGAACTTGGCTATTCCGATTCCTTGCCGGAGTCCGAGAAAGCGGCGGCAGAAGTCATCTCGCTCCCCGTCCACCCATCGTTGACAGATGAGGATCTCGTGACCGTAGCCAATGCCGTCAGGCAGGTTGTGGCGTAGTGGCGCCGCGAAAGCACATCGTGCATTTGAGCTCGGTGCATCGTGCGCAGGACACGCGCATTTTGCATCGCGAGTGTCGTTCCCTGGTAGAGGCGGGCTATGATGTCACGCTCATCGCCAATGACGATCACGATTTCGAACTACACGGCGTGCAGGTGCGGGTGCTGCCAAAGGTTGGTGGCGGACGCATCCTGCGGATGTTGAAGCAGGTACGCAATCTGTGGCGAATGGCTGGGGAAGCGCACGCTGATCTCTACCATTTCCACGATCCCGAGCTAATTCCGGTCGGATTACTTTTGCGGCTACGGCGCAAACCGGTCATCTACGATGTCCACGAATCGGTCTCCAAGCAGATCCTGCACAAATACTGGATCCCTGGTCCATTGCGACCGGTGGTTGCCGGTAGCTATCGCCTGTTGGAGCGAGCCATCGCGCCGTTGCTGACGGCATTTGTGGCGGCAACACCTGGTGTGGCGAGTTACTTCCCGGCCCGGAAGACGATCGTTGTCCAGAACTATCCCGTGCTCAGCGAGCTCATGCCCGCGGATGCCACTCCGCGTGAACGCGAACTGCTGGCGGTCTATGTCGGTGGTGTGACCGAGGTGCGGGGTGTGCGCGAGATGGTTGCGGCTATGGCTTACCTCCCCGCGGATTCTCCGATAACGCTCAAGATCGGTGGACCAGTTAGTCCCCAGAGTTTGCTGACAGAGTTGGAATCAGCGCCTGGAAGCGAGCGCACCGAGTTCCTGGGTGTGCTCGATCGACCAGCTGTTGCTGATCTCCTGCAGCGAGCCGGAGTTGGACTCGTTGCTCTCCATCCTGAACCGAATTATCTCGATTCCTATCCGGTCAAGCTCTTCGAGTATATGGCCGCCGGATTACCGGTGGTGGCATCCAACTTTCCCTTCTGGGAGCAGTTTGTCACGGATGTCGGTTCGGGAATCATGGTTGATCCGCTCGATCCGCAGGCGATTGCCGATGCGATCACCCTGATATTGAGCGATCCCGAACGTGCTCGCGAGATGGGCGAAGTGGGATTTGCGGCAGTGCGTGATCGCTTCAACTGGGATTCTGAAGCGCGGAAACTGATCGCGCTCTATCGATCCATTCTGGGAGCCTGAGACGAGTATGGCGAGCGTCACCGCCGCACCCACCATGACGATCGCGCGAGGAGACCACAGCCGGTTTACCTTTCTGCCGCACTATCGTCTGCTCCTGGTCACCCTGGCGAATCTCTACGGTATCGCCCTCGTCCTCAGCCTCAAGTACATCATCGCTCCACTCTTTACCTATCTGGGGTTCGGCTACCACGCTGTTCATGATGTGAGAATCTTGGTTTGGATGTGGGGATTGGTCTTCATCGCATCATGGTGCTTGCCGATCCAGCTGCATAAACCGAGTGCCTTCTTTACCTGGCTGATCTATCTGGCGGTCTGGGTGCCGGCTATCCTTATGCCGCCCTTCACCTCGCACTACGTCTATGCCTATGTCCCCATGCAGGCAGTGCTTTTCTTCGCCATGATGGCGCTCTGTGGCGTGAATCTCTTGCCAGTCGTGCGTTTGCCGGAACCGAAGTGGTCGTTCAAGCTCTTTGTGATCTTTCTTTTTGCCTACTCGGGCTTGATCCTGCTCTGGTTGATCGCCAATGTTGGTCTGCCGACATCGGTACCATCGTTGCTGAATCCGTATCAGCAGCGAGCTGCCTTCTCGGCAGCGATTGCCGGATCGGGACCATTTCTCTATCTGGTGAAATGGCAAACCGCAGTAATCAATCCGCTCCTGATCCTTATCGGTGCAGCCCGCCGCAAGTGGATTATCTTTGCGGCAGGCGTGGGCATTATCTTCCTGATGTACGCGATGGCTGGCCACAAGAGTTACTTCGGCACCACTGCCCTGGTGCTTGCGGTCTATGTTGCCCTCACCTTTCCACCGCGATTCCGTAGCGTGCTGATGGTGAGCGGCGCGCTTTCGGTGATCGTCTTTTGTTCAGCCGTCTACTGGCTGACCGGATCGATCAATCTGATCTCGATTCTGGTGCGACGCATGCTGATGATGCCCGGCTTGCTCACCGGTTACTATCATGAGTACTTCACCGCCCACGGATTCACAGGGCGATTCGGACCCCTCAGCGCATTCCTGGCGACCCCGCCAATGGATCTCACCACGCCCCGTACCATCGGCGAAGTCTATTTTGGTCGCAGTACGGTTGCCGCCAATGCCAACTTCTGGGCTGACGCATATTCTGCCATTGGCTATCAGGGTGTGATTCTGGCAACGATACTGGCCGTCGTGATCCTGTGGACGATCGATTCGATCGCCATTTCTCGCAACTTGATGATCGCCACGCCCATCTTTGTGGTGGTATTGTTCGGACTCGTCAACTCGGCATTACCAATCACATTGCTTACGCATGGATTGCTGATCTCTATCATCATGGTCTGGGCGTTGCCGGGTGCCGATGATACCCGTTTGGCACGGAATCATGATGCGTAGCCTGCTGCTGCGAGCGAAGCAGTCGTCGTTCTTCCGTGCGACCTTCCTGTTGGCGTTTGGTACTGCCATCGCTCAGCTCATCCCGATCGCGCTCACCCCGATTCTCACGAGAATCTATTCGACGGATGATCTCGGCGTGCTCACGCTCTATTCCTCATTCGTGATCGTCTTCACCGGCGCGCTGTCGTTGGGATTTGGGTATGCGCTCGTTTCCGCCGACGAGAATGACGTGCTACCGCTCACATCGCTCTGTTTTCTTAGTCTCGCCGTGCTCACTATTCCGATCAGCTTGCTGGCACTGGCATGTATCCACTGGGACATCCTGGGGCTGGGCGCACTTCCGACTGCCTCGGTGATTAGCATCGGTTTGTCCATGCTTGTGGCGGAGGCATTCTTCGTCGTGCGCTATGTCGTCCTGCGGCATGGCTCCTACAGGGTGCTCTCCGAGGTCAGTGTGCGCCAGAGTCTGGTGCGTTCCGTTGCGCAGGTGGTGTTGGGTTTGCTCGGAACCGGTTGGTGGGGGCTGACGCTTGGCGATGCTGCAGGCAGAGGCGTGGGAGTCAACACATTGTGGTCCCGTTGTGGGCTGCAGTGGCGGGCGTTCCCGCAGTTCTGGACGCGGAGCGAAATCGGTCGTCTGGTACGAAAGTATCGTGATTACGCTCTCTACTCGGCGCCAGGATCGATTGTAGATAGTCTTGGCGCCCAGATTGCCGCGCCACTACTCGCAGCCCAGTTTGGTATTGCTGTCGCTGGCCAGTATGGGGTGATCTCGCGCCTGCTTATTTTGCCAGCAACGCTTATCGGTGGCAGCGTCGCCGATGTTTTTCATCAGCGATTGGCGCAAATCGATCGCAGTCGACCTCACCAGGCTCCCAAACTCTTCCTGAAAGTGGCGATCGGGCTTATAGCCGTAAGCGCCGTCATCGTCGTTGTGGTCGCGCTTATCCCGGACGATCTCTGGACGTGGGCACTGGGTGACAGCTGGAGCATGGCAGGAGCCTATGCGGTGGCGATAGCACCCCGGGCAGCTGCCTTGCTGGTCGTGAGCCCGCTCAGTCGCAGTGTGTTGGTTTATGGTGGTCAGCGCTCGAAACTGGTCTATAACATCGCCCGTGTAGTTGCCGTTTGGGCTGTGATGGCGATCTCTGCCCGCGAGGATTGGAGCGCGGTCAAAGCGATTGCTATGGTTTCATGGACCCAGGCCGCCATGAGCTGTGTCTACATCCTGCTGCTCTGGCAGATCACGAGGATTGGAGCCAGCCGCAAGCGCTCAGTCGAGACTGATACCGTAGGCTGACATCCACTCAACATAGGAAATCACCCGAGATACGGCCCTGGCATTACCAATGGTCGTGGCGTCACTGTTTTCGGCGATGACGCCAAGCTCCCTGGCACGGCTGAGGAACGTTTCCACCTCGGTCGGCTTCTCCTGAAGCCATCGACCCGTGGGTGCATCGAATCCAATCTTGTCGCGGCGATCAAGGATCTCGTCGGGCACCGTTCCGCGCATGCTCTCCCGAAAGAGGTGCTTGACCTCGCCGTTGCGCGAGATGAGATACTCGCTGGGCAGGCTCAGTACGAATCGATTTAGGTCGTTAGCGAGATAGGGAGTGCGTGAGAGCATGCCAAATGCCGCGCCATTGGCTTCAGCGTAACGAGCTCCTTTATCCGATTCCAGGCCGATACGCAGGTGGTTTTGCAGTGACCGACCCGATACAGCCAGATCCTGGTGTACCTCTTGATCAGATGCATATTCGCGCATTGCCGACCCCAGCCAGTGCGTGCGGGCAGCGGGTCGGAGCCGTCGCAGGAGGGGGCCGGAAATACGTTCCGGGAAGCGTCGCGCAATCTCCAATGCCAACGTCTTGCGGGCCCGATTCGAACTCTGCCAGGTGGCGGTGCCCATGATTCTGGCCAGCTCAACCAGTTGTCGTTCCTGCCAGAGATCGGCCATCCAATCGACGAAGTAGTAGGAATGTCCCGCAAGCGCCGAGTCTGCCTTGACTCCGTTTAGAAGCACCTGCATACCATCGGTATGAGCCTGGCGATAGAGCAAGTACTGCACGAAATGGCTTGTGCCATTGACAGGTGTCCCGGCCGCCCTGGTGGCACCGGGCAATGTAGCCAGATACTCGTCCGCTGATGACCGGATTTTGAGCGGCTGGCATTGCATACGCTGAATCACGATATCCATGTAGCGTTCTTCATCGATACCGCGCTCATTGGTGACATAGCTATAGGTTCGAGCGGATCGCTCCGGATGGAGGTAATGAGCCGACGCAACGATCGCGCTCGAATCGAGGCCACCCGAAAGGGTGAACCCCTTCTGCGCATCTCCTGACAAGCTGAGCGCGATACTGCGTGTCAGTAGCTCTCGCGTCTGCACTGCCGCTTCTGCGAAGCTGAGCTTCTCAACTCCAGGCCCGATCGGCATAGGCGCGTGGAATCTGCGCAGATTGATGGTCGCTGCATCGTCGAGACTGATGGTCGCCAGGTGGCCAGGAAGAAGCTGGTGAATATTGTTGAAATAGGTCTCGTCCGCGACCGGCGGTACGCCATCCTGCAAAAACCGCCGCGCAGCCTGGAGATTGGGCTCCAGCGAATTTTGGAGAAGACCAATCAACAAGGGTAGGTGAGAGGAGAAGAGGATGCCGCCATGCTCTTGGGCGTAGTAGAGAGATCCCTGACTCCACTGATCGCGAAAGAGATGGAGCTCCCGCCGACCGCTGTCCAGAATGGCGACAGCATGCCCTCCATCCAGATTGGCAAGCGCATCGATCCCGCTATCTCGATACTGGGTCAACACCTCGTTGGCGGAAGCATATGAAATTGCCTTCGCAAAAGCGACATCGCCATAGATGGCGGCGGCACAATCGGATTCTGTGGAGCAGTCGTCGATCGATGCGAGCAGGAGGCAGGTTGGCATGCTGGTGAGTGTGACGTTTATGAGGTGATTTAACATCGGATCACCGCCGTGTTGGCGTAGATGATCGACACAATCCCTGCCCACCGCACCGACAAACCCTCTCACACTGACCTCCCTGGTTCTTCGCTATCCGGCGCCCTGTGCGCTCAGGCTTTTCCTTCGGCACCAGACTAATTATGGTACATTCGGGCTAATTGGCCGATCCCCATCGGCCACATCATTCGCTGTGCAATCCAGGTGGTATATGGAGATCCAACTAACTCAGCTGATGCGTGCCCTCCGCCGTCACTGGTGGGTGCCGATCGTGCTGATGCTTGTACTCGGGATGCTGGGATACGGGTATGGCCGCAGTGCTTCTACCACCTACACCGCTACCACCAGTTTACTCGTGACATCGCAGGTTTCCGGCGATGAGATTCTGACGGATACCGCCCGCGCCACCACCTATCAGAATCTGGTCACATCGGGTCCCGTACTCGATTTGGTGATTCTCGAACTCGATCTCGATTACTCTCGAGCCGATCTGGCTGCAATGGTTACGACCACCATCGTACGCAATACGCAGATCATCAATATCGCGGTGACGGCCGATCATCCCGAAGAAGCTGCGGATATCGCCAACTCCATCACCCGCAATTTCGTCACGCTCGCGACGCAGCTAAGCACCAGCGAAATTCAGAAGAGTCTCGATAGTCTTCGGTCTCAGGCAGATACCTTGCGCAACCAGATTGTGGTAATCGATACCCGATTGGCGAACCTGGATGAGGACTCGGAGGACTCTCAGGTGCAAGCGGAGATCAATGGACTCAAGCGTGATCGCCTGGAATCGAGCCAAACGCTTGCCGATCTGGACAACTCCATTCGCGAACTCACGACCCAGCTCAATACCATGTCGATTCCGGTTGTGGTGACGGACTATGCGACCGCTCCTGCCGGGGCGCGATCGGTGAGCCCTGTCTTGCTGGCGTTGGTTGGGGCGTTTGTGGGGGTGCTCCTTGGCGCTGCCTGGCTCCTCTGGGTTTCTCTCACCGATAGTGTGGTGCGAGATCGTGATCAGATCGTCACAGCACCGCTTTTGGGCACCTCAGTATCCGGCAAAGCGGATAACGCCGTCCTCATCGCGAAGATTCTCGGTGCTGCGAGTGGGAAGCGGATAGCTGTGGTATCAGCAACGCAGCATCCTTTTGTGGATGAACTGCAGCGTCAGTTGATCGATCAGGACGCAGAGGCCGTGGCTGCGAACGGCGTTCTCAACAATGCGGACGAGCTTCGCAAACTTGCTGCGGGTGACGTCGCCGTCGTCATCGCCGCGGTCAACAGTACCAGGGTCTCCGAATTGGCGGAACTCGCGGATATCTTCGCCCTTGTCGATGCATCTCCGATTGGCACGGTGCTCGTTTCGCGTCGATAGTCACTACCATTTCGTAAGTGAACGTGCTATAGTTTCCTTCGTCACCAGAGGGCGTTCCTCTGTTGTGCTCCTTCCTGCATGGGTTACGCTGGTTCCATTGCTAGATCAGCGAGAAATGGGTAGGCAGTAAGAGATCGGCTTCCGCTGATCCGCCTGACCCCGCGCAGATGTTGGGTAGCGGCGATATGCCGCGATGGGCTTCGTGGTTGGATGGGTATCCACGCGGCCTTCGGATCACACCAAGTGACACAGGCAACGTGTGGCATCCATCGGAGTTCATTACTCTGCGGTTTCTCCCGAATGCACCTCTCCGCTTCGGACTGTTCATGCCACACACAACCAGATACGTTTTGCCGATTCATCGGTTGAATCGGTTCTCGCGGTGCGCATTGTTGAGCACCGTGCCATTGGAGTGTGAACACGCATGTTCAAAGTATTTTCACCTATGTACCACTGGAATACCGATCACGGCACCGCTGTGATGGAGCCAGAAATCGAAGAAGAGCACGAGATCGCACCGGTGCGTGTCGACGAGACGCATTCGAACAACGAGGAAGTCGGCACAACGTTTGCCGATCTCGGTCTCAGTACCGTTTTGCTGGAAAGCATTAGTCAGCTTGGCTTCAAGAAGCCCACGCCGATCCAGGAAGCCGCGATTCCCGCGCTCCTGAACGGCGAGGACATCATCGGTCAGGCCCAGACTGGTTCCGGTAAGACCGCTGCCTTCGGTCTGCCGATCATCGACATGATTGATGGTCGCGATCGTCGCATCCAGGCACTTATCCTCACCCCGACTCGCGAGCTCGCGATTCAGGTGAGCGATGCCCTGCACAACTACGGCAAGCACAAGGGTATCCAAACTCTCGCCATCTACGGCGGACAGGCCTACGAGCGTCAGTTCCGTGGTCTCGAGCGTGGTGTTCATATCGTGGTCGGCACCCCCGGTCGCGTCATGGATCACATGCGTCGCGGCACCCTGCGCTTCGACGATCTGCGTTTCTTCGTGCTCGATGAAGCCGATGAAATGCTGGATATGGGCTTTGTGGACGACATCGAGACGATTCTCGCCTCCGTGCCGGAGGAGCGCCAGACCGCACTCTTCAGCGCCACCATGCCCAGCCGCATTGCCGATCTCGCGAATCGTTACCTGCGTAGCCCGAAGCACATTTCCGTGCGTGGCAAGCAGATGACGGTAGCTGAGATCAACCAGACCAGCTACGAATTCCCGCGTGGCAAGAAGGTAGAGGCCCTCACCCGCATTCTCGAGGCCGAGAATCCGACCAGTGCCATGATCTTCTGCCGCACCAAGCGCAATGTCGATGAGCTCGGCGAAGCACTGCTGCAGCGTGGACTGCCGGTAGAGACGCTGCATGGCGATCTCAGCCAGGTTCAGCGCGATCGCGTGATGCGTCGCTTCCGTAACGGTCAGGCCCAGATTCTGATCGCCACCGATGTCGCGGCCCGTGGCCTCGATATTCCGGAAGTCAGCCATGTCATTAACTACGATGTGCCGGAGAGCCACGAAACCTACGTGCACCGCATCGGTCGCACCGGTCGCGCCGGTCGCACTGGTGAGGCAATCACCCTTGTCAGCCCACGCGAGTTCCGCTGGCTGCGCCAGGTGGAGCGCACAACCCGCGCGACGATCGAACCGCGACGTCTGCCCAGCCAGGAAGATGTGAATGCACGTCGCCGCGAGAAGCTGGTCCAGTTGATGCGCAACGCCGTTGACGAAGAGTCCAGCTACGAGGCTTATCTTGGCCCGATTAGCGATCTTGCCGACGATGTCGATCTCAGCAGGTTGGCTGCGGCCCTGCTGCACCTCTATGCCGAGGAGACTGGCCAGGCCGCACTGGACACCACTGGCTACGATGATCTTGCCAACTTCGGTGGCAAGGTGCAGCGTGAGCGCCAGCAGACCGAGCGACCACAGCGCGGCGATCGCCCCTATGGCGAAGCCCCCCGTGGTGGTGGACGCGGCCAGAGCAGCGAGGCTGGCATGACCCGCCTCTTCATCAACATCGGTCACACCATGCGTGTGCGCCCGCAGGACTTCGTTGGCGCCATCGCCAACGAGGCCAACATCCCGGGCCGCTCGATCGGTGCGATTGATATCCACGATACGTACAGCTTTGTGGATGTACCGAGCGGCGATGCTGCCCGCGTGATGGAAGTGCTGAACAACGCCAGCATCAAGGGCCGTTCGGTGAATGTCGAGTTCGCCCAGGGTGTCGCCGCCGAGCGCAGTGAGCGTAGCTACAATCGTGGTCCTCGCCGCGAGGGTGGTGAGCGCCGTGGCTATGGCAATCGCCCGAGCTTCGGTAACGGACCCCGCCGCGAAGGCGGCGAGCATCGCCCGCGACGCGATCGCTGGTAAGCAGAATTTCATAGCATGAAGCGTGTCACGCATATCATGTTAGGAGCGGCGGTGGGAGTAACCATCGCCGCTCCACTTTCTCCGGGTATCGCCTTCGGTGCGGTCTGGTGGGGAATGGTTGGCGGCGGCTTTCCGGATTGGCTGGATCTCCGATCGGACTATCACCGTCATCTCAAGCATCGTGGTTTCAGCCACAGCCTGCTTGCCGCAGCATTGGCGACAATCGGGTTTTGGCTCGTGGTTCGCCTTGTTGCGCAGAGTTTTTCCTGGCCCGAACTATCGGACGGCGAGATACAGGCATGGAGCGCCGCATTCGGATTCGGCTATCTCAGCCATATCCTCGCCGATGCCTGCACGCATGCGGGCGTGCGGTTGTGGCTTCCCTTCAGTCAGCGCATCTGGTGGCTACTGCCCAAAGTTTTACGTGGTAAAACCAGCGGATCCATCGATTTCTTTGCACGCGTGCTGGCCCTTGCCGTGATCGTGGTTGGCGTTGTCACCTATCTGCCGCGGATGTGATGGGTGGTGTCGCACGGTCAGGAGATGTTGTGTCCTGCTGCTGATCATTGAAGACGATCCAGGATGCCAGCAGCGTGAACCCCACCCCGTAACTCCAGCCACCCAGAACATCCGTTGGCCAGTGTGCTCCGGCCCAGATGCGGCTCCATCCCACCAGCAGCGCGAAGCCTGCAGCCAACGCGAGCACCAGCCAGCGGATCATCTTGCGGTCAGTGTGCCGGAACACCAGAATCACCAGTGCTGTCGCGATCATGGCGGCAGTGGCGCTATGGCCACTGGGATAGCCGGTATTGTCATAGTGACGCAGCAGCTCCACCAGATTTCCGGTTGGTCGCGGTGAGTTGAAGATATCCTTCAGGAACATACAGACCACCCGAAAGCAGGCAACAACCATCACAAAGCGGATCTCTGCGGGGCGTTTGACCAGAATTGCAATGATCAGCAAAAGTGTCAGCGCCACGATTGCACCGATGGTGTCTCCAGACATATCCGCTATTCGCTGCAGGAACGATGGCAGACTGCCCTGCCACTGCTGAACCCGGGTCGAAACCCGGAGGTCCAGAGCATGGACATTGTCCCCAGCCGACCATACGCCGAGGATGGTTGCCATACCCAGTAGCGCAATCGCCACCACTGGAATCCCGCGAGATGGACGCTCTGCATTGCCGATTATCGGGGTCATGTATTGCACTATTGTCTCTTGTTCCTTACGATGCCGATATATCGAGTACGAGCAATAGCTGAATGGTACCGCTGGAGGCCCTGGACCGCGGTACGCGAAAGGAGGGTACCCGGAGTTCTTCATGCGGGCAATGTTGCCCAATACGCAGTGCTGCGATCGTCATTCTGTTCGTTCGAAACGTCGCTCCCAGATTAAGGATAGACCTGTGAACAAAAACACTGTGAACGCGCAAGAACTCGTGGAACAACTCCGTACCGGTGTGATCAATCGCCGTACTTTCATACGGCGAGCGAGCGCTCTTGGCCTTGCGCCAGCGCTCGCGACTGCTGTCGCCTATCGCGTTGCCGCACAGGATGCCACTCCGGTAGCCACCGACGCAGCCGAGGACGTTTTTGCTTCCGACGGATCCCCCAGCGATATCGGCACCGAGAATCAGACCCGTGGCGAAGGTGGAGAGATTCGAATTATTCAGTATCAGGCCCCCACAAACCTGAGTGCCCACGCTTCCACTGGCTACAAGGATTTCGATGCCGCCCAGCTCGTCGTCGAGCCATTGCTTGGTTACCTCTCTGATGCTTCCCTCTATGGTGTTCTCGTGGAAGAAGTGCCGTCGTTGGAAAATGGGCTGTTGGCGGAGGATGGACTCTCGGTCACATTCAAGCTCAAGGAGGGACTTCTCTGGAGCGATGGCGAGCCTGTCACGGCCGAGGATATCAAGTTCACGGTCGAATGGGTGCTGAACCCGGATAATGCCTCCTCCTCCAAGAGCAAGTACGAATCGATCTCGGGAGTGGAAGTCCAGGATGATCTCACCGCGGTTGTGAGCTTTGCCGCGCCGAATCCATTCTGGTTCGAGCCCTTCACCGGTTACACACTGGGTTCGCTATACCCCAAGCATGTCTTCGAGGCCGAGGGTGCCGCCGAAGCCTTCATCATTAACCCCGTCGGTACGGGCCCGTTCAAGGTGACAAGCTTCACTCCGAACGATGAGATTCAGTATGAAGTGAACGAGAACTATCGCGAAGCGAACAAGCCATTCTTCTCAAGTGTCTACCTCAAGGGTGGTGGTGATGGTGCCGCCTCGGCGCGCGCGGTATTGCAGACCGGTGAGTTCGACTTCGCTTGGCCGCCAGGCCTGGAGCCGGATGTGATGGCCAGCCTGATGACCGCGGACGCTCTCGGTGCAGAAGTGCCAGCGCCGCCAGTGAACGTCGAGCGTATGGCCATCAACCATAGCGATCCCAACACGGAAGTGGATGGTCAGGTGAGCGAGATGAATACACCTCACCCGGCGATGTCCGATCCCGCTGTACGTCGGGCGCTGAACCTGGCCATCAATCGCCAGCTTATCGCCGATGAGTTCTATGGTTCCGGTGCCACCGCTGGCGTCAATGTCGTCAATGGTGACCCCTCGGTCTACTCGCCCAACACCAGCTGGTCGTTTGACTCCGCTGCGGCTGCCCAGGCACTTGAGGACGCTGGTTGGGTGATGGATGGCGATATTCGGGCGAAGGACGGCGTCAAGCTCGACTTCGTCTTCGCATCCGCGGTCTCCAGTCGACGCCAGAAGGCGCAATCGGTGATCAAGCAGAACCTGGAAGATATCGGTATGCGTATCCAGCTGGAGACGATAGATTCCGGCATCTTCTTCGATAACTCGGTTGGTAACGAGCAGAGCTTCAGCAAGTTCCCGTGGGATCTGATGCTCTATGTCATGCCGCAGGGCAGTACCCGACCGCTCTCCTATATGGCGCAGTGGTACTCCGGTCCGAATGGCGAGAATGTCGCCCAGGAATCCAATAGTTGGAGTGGGAGCAATCTCTGCCGTTGGCGCAACGAGGAGTACGACGAACTCTGGCGATCAACCGCCACCGAAACCGATCCGAATGCGTTGATTGAGAAATTTATCGCGCTGAACGACATGATCGTAGACAATGACGTGCTCGTGCCCGTCGTGCTGGTCGGTGGCGGCAGCCTCGCATCCAACAAGCTGCGTATGGAGAACCTCATCACCGGTGGTTTCTCCGGCGCGTACGCGAACATTGCCAACTGGAATCTGGCGGACTAGTTTCACCATACAAACTGCACCGGGTGGTCTTTGTGATCACCCGGTGCCTTGTTTTGGGCGTTATGCCGAGTAGTTGGGGGAATTTACCTTGCAACCACAAGGTCGACTCCCGTACAATGCGGTCAATGCTACTGAACCGAAAAGGTTTGAGCTATGCTCATATGCCGACAATGATGTTGGCTGGTGGATCGCGAATGCAATGATCCACTGGTTATCGTTCGGCATGTGGCTGCCGGTAACGGCAAGTAGCACAGGTATGGATAGCGGCGAACAGACTCGTCGTTTTGAGAAGGAATTCGTGCCCGAAGCACGAAGGAGGTTCCATTCATGGATCAGAACAAGACCACCGGTCCGTTGCGCGAATTGTTTGATTCGTTCAAGGCCGGCAAGATCAGCCGCCGTGGCTTTGCCCAGGGCGCTGCCGCACTCGGTGTGAGTGCACCGCTCGTTACCTTCCTTGGCAGCCAGGTCTCCGCGCAGGATGCCACCGCTGTGGCAACTGATGCTGGCGAGGCCCGCACCCGTCCGGAAGTCGGCACCGAAGGCCAGACCCGTGGCGCCGGTGGCGATCTGAACATTATTCAGTGGCAGCCCGCTTCCATGCTCAGCCCACATGTCTCCACTGGTGTGAAGGACATTCTTGGTGCTGTGACCATCATCGAGCCGCTCATTCACTATCTGAGCGATGCTTCGATGGTGCCGAACCTGCTCTCCAAGATGCCATCCCAGGCTGATGGCGATCTCGCCGATGACATGACCTGGGTGCAGTTGAGCCTGTCCGAAGGTGTGCTTTGGAGCGATGGCGAGCCATTCTCCTCCGCCGATGTTGGATTCACCATCGATTGGGTGAAGAATCCAGACAATGCCTCGGTGAACATTGGTGTCTTCGAACCCATCTCCGATTACGAGATTGTCGATGACCTCACCATCAAGGTGAACTTCTCCGCGCCGAACCCGTTCTGGTTCACGCCATTTGCTGGTACCAGCACCGGTTACGTCTATCCCAAGCATGTGCTTGAGGTAGAGGGCGCTCACGAAACGTTCCTGATGTCCCCAATTGGTACAGGCCCGTACAAGTTGGAGAGCTTCACCCCGAACGACACGATGACCCTCCTGCCGAACGACAACTATCGCGAGCCGAACAAGCCGTTCTTCAGCCGCGTCACGATCAAGGGTGGTGGCGATGCCGCTGCTGCTGCGCGTGCCGTGGTGCAGACCGGTGAGTACGACTTCGCCTGGAACCTCCAGGTTGAGCCGGACGTGCTGGAAGCCATGATTGCTGATGACAATCCGGGCCTGCTCGTGCCGTATCCGGGCGTCGCGGTGGAACGCATCAACTACAACTTCTCTGACCCGAACACGGAAGTGGATGGTCAGCGCAGTGAGATGAACACACCACACCCGTGGCTCGCCGATGATGCCGTGCGCAAGGCCATGAACATGGCCATCGATCGCGAGACCATTGCCAATAACTTCTATGGCAACGGCCAGCCGCACGCTGTGAACATCCTCAATGGTGATCCGCGCACCGATAGCCCGAACACCTCCTGGGCATTCGATCCGGATGGCGCCAAGGCTATCCTCGACGAAGCCGGTTGGGTGGACGATGGCAGCGGTGTCCGCGCCAAGGATGGCGTTCAGCTCAAGGGCGTTTACGCCACCACAGTTAACGCCGTTCGCCAGAAGACCCAGGTGGTTGCCCAGGCCGGTTTGAAGGCCGTTGGTATCGATGTGACGCTTGAGCAGATCGATGCCGGTATCTACTTCGACGGTTCTGAGGGTAACGATCAGAACATCAACCACTTCTACTGGGATCTGTGCATGTACCAGAGCGTGCCGAGCACTCCGCGCCCGCTCAGCTTCTTCGAAGCCTGGTACTCCGGCCCGGATGGTGAGAATATCGCCCAGGCCAGCAACAAGTGGAATGGTTCCAACAACTCCCGCTACCAGAATCCTGACTTCGATGTCGCCTGGGAAGCTGCCCGCACCGAGACCGATCCGGAAGCATTGGCCGATCTCTTCATCGAGATGAACGATATCGTGATTCTCAATGATGTCATCACCCCGCTTGTGGTCGTCGGTTCGCCGCGCGGCTCCAGCAAGCGACTGCGCCAGGAAAACCTCGAGCTGGCTGCGTACAGCTACGACTACTGGAACATCGCGAACTGGAACCTGGCGGAGTAACGTCAGCGAACCTCGTTTGCAGCGAAAGGCTCGATCCGAATATCGGATCGGGCCTTTCTCGTTAAGTTGCGTTCCCATAGACTGCGATCATCCGGTACTATGGGTATACCCGTTCGTGGGAAAGACCAGTTCGTGACGAACTGCAGACAACAAGGGAGAAGACCCGACATGAGCAGCGAAATTCGAGGGCCGTTTTCACGATTGCACAATGCATTACTGAAGGGAGAGTTGAACCGCCGTGACTTTATCGAGCGTGCGGTGGGGCTCGGTATGAGTGCCGGTGTGGCGCTAATGATTACCGATGCTGCCGCCCAGAGCGCGACACCGGAGGCGACAGCCGTCGCTGCCGAGGGTGTGATCCCGTCAGTGAACACCGAGGGGCAAACGCGCGGCGAGGGTGGCGAGGTGAAGATCCTGCAGTGGCAGGCACCGAGTCAGCTGAACGGTGTTGTTGCCACGGGTGACAAGGACAATCTCGCCGCCGGGTTGGTGCAGGAGTCACTGATGGTGCGTCTGGCCGATGGCATGCTGGCACCACAGCTGGTGACGCAGATCCCCAGCACCGCCAATGGAGATCTCGCTGAGGATCTCACCTCGGTCACCTTCCGCCTGAAGGAAGGTGTGTTGTGGAGCGATGGCGAACCGCTCACTGCGGCTGATATTGCCTTCACCATCGAGTGGATCCTGGATGTCAACAATGCCGCCACCACCTACAGTCTCTACGAACCGATTGCGGAGAAGGAGGTTGTTGACGATCTGACGATCAAGATCACCTATGCTGATCCCAATCCAACCTGGGCCGATGCCTTTACCGGTATGGGCTCGGTCCCCGTGCTCCCGAAGCATGTCTTGGAGGGTGCGGACCAGAGCGTGACCGATGCTTTCCGCAGCAAGCCGATTGGTACCGGCCCATATGTGGTGGAAGAGTTCTCGGCGAACGATCAGGTAACGTACGCAATTAACGAGAACTACCGTGAATCGAACAAGCCCTTCTTCTCGCGGGTCGTGCTGAAGGGTGGTGGCGATGCGCAATCTGCCGCGCGTGCCTCGATTCAGACCGGTGAGTTCGATTACGCCTGGAACCTGGCGGTCGAGCCAGATCTTCTGCGTGACATGGAGAACCCCGATAATCCGGGCGAGCTGGTCACCTATGGTGGCCTTACCATCGAGCGCATGAACCTCAACTTCTCCGACCCCAATACCGAGGTCGATGGGCAGCGGAGCGAGATGAATACCCCGCATCCCATCCTGAGCGATCTGGCGGTGCGCAAGGCAATCACCATCGGCACCAATCGCACGCTCATGAGCGAGCAGTTCTACTTTGGACCGGTGGACGAACCACCGGTGCAGAATGTGCTCAGCGGTATCCCGAGCATGGAATCGCCAAACACTGAGCTGGTGTACGATCCCGAGGCCGCCAAGGCCTTGCTGGACGAAGCTGGTTGGGTGATGGATGGCGATTTCCGCGCCAAGGATGGCGTGGCCCTGAAGCTGGTGCACTTCACCACTGTAAGTGCGGTGCGACAGAAGATTCAGGCCGTGTTCAAGCAGAACATGAAGGATATCGGCATCGATGTCGATATTCAGTCGGTGGATTCCGCGATCTTCTTCGACAATGCTGCCGGGAACGAGCAAAACAACAGCCACTTCTACCAGGATATCAACCAGTTTGCATCCGGTGTGGGGGCGCCACCACCGGTGGCCTACATGATCCGCTGGTATTCGGGTGAGAATGGCCGGGAGATCGCCCAGAAGAGCAATAACTGGACCGGGCGGAACCTGCAGCGGTACATCAACCCGGAGTACGACGCCATTTACAGCGCTGCCAGAATTGAACCGGATCCGGCCAAATCGGCGGAGATGTTCATTCAGCTGAACGATATCCTCTTCAATGATGCCGCCGTATTGCCGCTGGTGCGCTACGGTTCCAAGGCTGGCGTTATCAAGACCCTCAATCGCGAGAATCTCGCACTGAGCGGATTCGAGTTCAGCTATTGGAACATCGCCAACTGGAACAGGGTCTAAACGCACACCCGGGCCCTGCATATAAGGGCAGCAAGCTGCCACCTTCGGCAATGCGGTGCCCGGGTTGGTAGCGCCGGGTTTGATACCCGGCGAACGCGGTCAACTCCGCCATCTGCGCCAGAATTCCGCGGGGGTGACTCCTGGAACCCGGGCAACTCTCCGTGCCTTCGGCACTCCGAGGCCCAGGTCTACGCTTCCGCTGCCCCATCGTTATCCGTTTTCACGGTACTGATGGTTTTATACCCGGCGGTCGAAAACGGAAGGAGGCGGGGAAAATGCCCCCGCCTCCTTCCTACTGTTTCACGTTGTCGTACGCAACGACATGGATAAATGCGAAACTATCTCTTCCGCAACGGATAGGTAATCAGCACGGCTTCGCGGCGGCTGCGCACACCCAGCTTTTTGTTGATCGATGACATATGGTTCTTCACGGTCGATTGTGAAAGGAAGAACTCCTCCGCAATCTGACGCGTATTCAGCCCACGGGCCGCAGCGGAGAGAATCTCCTTCTCTCGTGTAGAGAGTCTGGTAAGTGCTACCCGCTGATTCACCGGGATACTTGCGGACGCCGGTAGATGTGCACTTTTCAAGAGCCGGACATCACGGCCGAAGGGACTGCAGGAGCGTACAAACGTCCCGTTGGGATCAAGGTCAGCTATATGCTCCAGTGCGGCATCGCGCTGAGGAAGATTGCCTTGCCGTTGATAACACTCGGCTCGAATGGCGGAGGCTGCCACAACATACGAGAGATGACCTCGTTTTGTGCTCTCTGCTATGACGTTTTCTGTAAGCGTCAGAGCGCTGGCGATATCGCCACGCAAAACCTGCAAAGTCGCCTTCAGGATGTAGTGGTGCGGTTCCCCGAAGTATTTCGGCCATGTATCTTCGCCATGGGTCCAGCGCGTCAGGATATCGTACGAGAGATCCAGATTACCATCGGCCATCTCGGTTTGAGCGAGCAATCGCAGTCGATGAGAGTTGAGATCCGGGCGGTTGTGGATGGTGTTTCCGGCCACACCCAAAAGGGAGCGAGCGCTCTCGGGTTCGCCGGTTGCCAGGTAATATTGCGCCATCGCCATGTTGAAGATATCTTGCGGTAGTACCCCATTGATGCATTCCTGAGCTTTTGCGAGCGTTTCCCAGGCGGAGTCATACAAACCTCGTTCGAGATTGATATATGCCATCAGCAGCAGGAACCAGAAGTTGGCTCTGGGGAAATCAGGATCAACATGTTCCACTCCTAATGCACTCTGGCTGTATGCGAGGGCGAGATTGCCACTTCGGGCAACGTGGCTGGCACGGTTGAACCCACAGGCGATATGCCACCATTCGGGTCCTATCGAAAGCATCTTGCGATAGTTGTTGCTTACGGTGGACCAATGCTCGATCGCGGAGGAGTTTCCCAATTGCCGGGCGACTGTTTCTGCCAATACTGCTGCACAGAGACATGCTTGAGGGTCATCCTCTGGCAAAGCCTGAAAACTTGCCGCAGCGTAGGTGTAGGCATCGTTATCAGCACTGTTCTCCCAGGCGATATCGGCTTGCAGTATGAGTGAGCGCCCATGCCGCATCGCGTCATCGGAGTTGCGCCAGGCATTGATCACGAACCTGCGCAATCGACTGACATTGGTCCAGTTGCCATCATAGGCATCACCCCACAAGGCCCACATCGCAAAATCGTCGTGTTCCAGAAGATCGGATTCGGGAATGTCCCTGACCAATTTATGGATGGCACACCAGCGATCCTGCATGGCGAGTGCCATGCAATGGCTATGAATCGCGTCCAGATAGTATCCGG
>JAGQGU010000081.1 GCA_020432165.1 Thermomicrobiales bacterium | reverse complement strand
ACGCCGACTGGCGTCCCGGCGACCCACCCCAGAAGGCAGAGCCACCGAAGTCCGAGGAGACGGTGGGCGCGGCGACATAGTGGAACAGGTCGATGGCGCCACCGGCCGGCCATCGGCAGCTCGAAACCCGTTGTCCCGAAAATCATTCCGCCGCCGTGGATATGCAGTATCGCGGGGGCCGGGCGACTGACATCGGTCGGTTCCACCGCCAGCATAGACACCGGGTGAGCTGCGGGAACTATCGCTCCCGAACCGCGACCTCCCCTTCTCTCGGCGTCCGACCCACATCGTCACATCACCAAGGCGATGGTGTCCTCGGTTGAGTCATATCGACATGCCCGCCAGCCGACCGTCGTGGCTACACTGGCGCCAGACTCACGACGATCGACGACCCGGACCGACTACAGGTGACCACATGTCAGCACTTCCCTTCGAGCAGGTCACCCCGTTCCCCGTCCCACAGGCCGGCAGGTGGACCGCCGCCGATCTCGATCGTATGCCGGACAACGGACTTCGCTACGAGGTACTCAATGGCCAACTCATCGTGAACGCGGCACCCAAGCCCCGGCATCAATGGCTGATCAAACGGTTGGAGCGGGCGCTCGACGATGCGTTGCCGGACGATCGTTTCGTCCTGGCCGGCGTCGGTGTGCTGATCGGCGACGACGAGCCGATCCCGGACCTGACCGTCGCACGCGGTCCCGTCCCCATGGACGACCGAGGTGTCGCGGTGGCCGACGTCGAACTCGTGGTCGAGGTCGTCTCATCCTTGACGACACTGCAGGACAGGATGGTCAAACCCGCCTTCTACGCCGCGGCCGGTATCCCGAACTACTGGCGCATCGAGATCAATCCGTTCAAGGGCCGACTCCCGGCCGAGGACCTTCCGGTCCTGTTCGTCTACTCACTCGATGACCTGGGCGAGTATCAACTGGCCCACCGTGTGCCGGCGGGTCAACCCGTCGCCCTGCGATCACCCTTCGAATTCACGGTCGACACCGCCGCTTGGTTGCGCTGACCGCTACGGCGCCGCCGGGCACACATAGCGGCTCGACCGACCTGCCCCCTTCTGCTCGACTATCCCGTCCTGCACCATCGCATCGAGCGTCCGCTTCACTGTTCCCCGTGAGGTGCCAGTAAGTTCTTGCAGGTCACCGGTTGATATCGCACCGAAACTGTCAATCCACTCGCGCGCCACTCGCGTTTGGTCGGAAACATCCGTGGACAGGTACGGCATCATCGGAAACGGGCTGCCCAACTCGTAGGATGCCGCGAGTATCTCGACTGCCCGGATGCCCAGTATCCATGACTGTTTGTAGGACCTGACCAGCGGTGCAGCGCGAACGGTTGACTGGCGGACGGCTTGCAGCGCCACCCGCGCAGCCTCGGGGGTTGACTGGAGTGCTCGCGCAACACTCGGAACAGTCACGAACGCATGATGAAGTAGCAGGTGGAGGATGATCGCCACTCGCATATCACGTTGACGTTCGGCAGGGGCAATCGCCCGTACACACTCGACGACCGGAAACACCGGTGCGCCACCGACGAGCGTGCACTCGACATATCGACCAGGACATTCAATGATTTCCGGTGGTCGATGCCCAAGTACGATCATGTCGCGGTACATCCGGTCGACTCCCACACCTTGTTTGTCAACCAGCCCCAGCGCACGAAAAAGGTCCGCCAATGCGGGATATCTCGCCTTACGATTACTCAAAATGTTCTCTGCGGTGACACCGCCGGGGAAGGCACCGGGGCTGCGGACGATCAGCGTGCTGTCGAACTCGATCCAGCGCACATCCGTGGGTTCTGACCGGTTCCAATCACGATGAATAACGCCGTTGAGAACGGCCTCGCGCACTGCGGATTCGGGAACCCGCCGTATCTGCTCATGGTGAATCCCTTGCGCCACAGTACTGTACGTGTTCGAGCCTGAAATTGCCGTTTCGATTGCGACAATCTGCTCCAGGAGTGAGGAATATGCCTCTGCCCGAAAACTATTCGTTATCAAACCGCCGGGAACATCGAACTCGGTGAACTCCAGAACTGCGCGATCTACTGGGGTGAACAACACCGTTCCCGCCTGGGTCAGCCTGCCGTCGGACCGGAGCGCCCCGATCTTGCGCAGCAGTTCCTCATCGGTGCCCGCATCCGCGCCATACCAGCGGCGCGCGATCTCCATCGCCATCGGCCGAATATCTGCCGTCGTTCTGGCGGACGCGGCAGCCATCGGGTCGGCGTTCGATGCCTGATCGCGATGCTCCCACCATTCCGCGCGGTCGACCGGTCTGCAATTGTCCGCCACCCGCCAGCGAATCCGCCCACCCGTATCAGTGACAGGCTCGCGGGCTTCGGCAACATAGACCACCAGAATCCGGAGTCCCTCCACGACACTCGCCCGGATATCAGGGGCGATACCGATCTTGCGGTAGATCGAGTCACGCAACCAATCAACATCGAGTTCGGTGCCGATGACTCGCCCGGAGCCGTCTTCCACCCCGACGATGAGTGCCCCGCCTCCAGGCGAGTTGGCCATACATGCCACCTCGTCGGCCAAAGCAACCGCGGCGGCGGGATTCTGTGGAACACCGGGCTCGATTTCAGGACCGTTCCGCCTGCCGGCTTCCTCCTTGAAGTCCACCGACTGACTCTCCTGAGTGACGACGATCCGGCCGTCATCGGCACTGTCGAGGACACTTTGCACCATCTGCTCAAGCTCGCAACGTCGATCGACCCCGATGAAGCTCACGAACAACTCCGTCCCCACCACCAGGCGATTGTTAGATTAGAGCACCTCTAATCTAACAAGGATCTACCAAAATTGCGATTCCTTGTGAGATTAGACCACCACTAATCTCACAAGGGTTCGCGTGATGGCTGGATCCGTGCGAGATTGCGGCCGACGAACGAACCTGTCCGGCGTAGTACCGAGATGGTTACTATTGAGACGACAGTAGCCTCACCTGCCGATCGATACGGAGCGTTACCGTGGCACGACCCCTTGCCGAGCTCG
>JAGQGU010000080.1 GCA_020432165.1 Thermomicrobiales bacterium | reverse complement strand
TAGCACTCGTCAAGTGCGAGTGCTAATTTACGTATATTTCATATTTATTCTGTGACATAAAATTGCACTATTTAGAAAAGAATGCTATAATTTATTTTTAGTGTCAATCCCGACACCCAACGTAGAGTGAAAGGAACTCTCGTGCCCTTTGGTATCAGCATCTCACCGATGCTCATCGTGATCGGACTGGTCGTTCTCATCGTCCTGTTCGTCTTCGCGAAGAGCTTCATGTTCGTACGTGAGGGCTACAACGCCTTTCTCACGAAGAACTTCGGCGGGAAGTCGCTCGAAAACAACGGCTTCATCGCGCTCAACGGCGAGAACGGCATCCAGCCAGGTGCCCTCGCGACCGGCCCTCACCTTCGTCTGTGGCCGATGTTCAGCAACCGCAAGGTGCCGATCATCAGCATCCCGGACAAGACCTTCGGCATCGTCATCTCCCAGGTGGGAGCACCGATTCCGACGGGAGCGACGAGCGCGGCCTACAAGCCCGAGTACGGCAACTTCCAGGACGTCAAGTCCTTCGTCGACAACGGTGGCCAGCAGGGCGTCCAGCGTCACGTGCTCACCCCGGGTACCTACACCATCCACCCCGATGCCTTCATCGTGGTGACGGTCAACGGTACCTATGGGCGACCCGTCAACCGTGACGCCGAGCAGATGGTTCAGCTCGCACAGAGCAAGGACCTGCACTACGTCACCATCCCCACCGACCAGGTTGGCATCCTCACCGCGCTCGACGGTCCGCCGCTCGAGCCGGGAACGATTGCCGGCCGCATCGGTAGCTTCGATGACATCCGCTCGTTGGAGGCGTCCAACGCTTCCTCGAATGAGGTCATCCAGACGGTGCTCGGCGACCACAACGCACTGCACAACAACTACCAGGACGCCCAGGCGTTCCTGGATGCGGGAGGCCGCCGAGGCCTTCAGCATGACGTGCTGCGTTCGGGTGACTACGCCATCAACCCCTTCCTGTTCAAGGTCGACCTCCAGCCCATGCTGGTGGTCGAGCAGGGCCAGGTCGCGGTCATCAAGGCGTACGTCGGCCTGCCGACTGAGGACAAGTCCGGTGAGACGTACAAGTTCGGATCCATCGTGGCACCCGGTCACGAAGGCATCTGGTCGGATGTGATCCGCACCAGCAAGAAGGGTCTCAACCAGACCATCTACCAGCCGATCATCGTCCCCACCAGCATCCTGCAGCTCAACTGGGCCGACAACGTCGAGTCCGAGCACGGCCTCGACAGGGAGCTCAGCACCATCGTTGCGAAGTCGAACGACGCGTTCGAGTTCGCGATCGAACTGCAAGTCCAGATCCACATCCCCGACACGAACGCCGCCAAGGTGATCGGGTCGGTGGAGTCGATCGCCAAGTTGGTGAACGAGGTCCTTCAGGCCGCGGTTGGCAACTACTTCCGCGACACGCTCTCCAAGCTTGCGGCAACGGACTTCATCCAGACCCGCAGCAGCGTTCAGCAGAAGGCCACCGAGTACATCAAGGAGTATCTCAACGAGTACTTCGTCGAGGTGCGCGGCGTCTACATCCAGGACGTCAGACTTCCCGATGACCTCGCCGAGGTTCTCAGAACCCGAGAAATCGCCAACCAGAAGAAGCAGACGTACGGCGCCCAGAAGGACGCCGAGAACGCGCGCATCGACATGGAGGCGATGAAGGGTCAGGCTGACATGCAGCAGCAGAAGGCCGCCGCCCAGGTCTCGGTCGAGATCAACAGGGCGAACGCCGAAGCTGCCGTGGCCAAGGCGACCGGTGACCGCAAGGTCCTGGAGGAGCTAGGTGCCGGTGAGGCTGCCAAGATCCGTGCCATCGGTGAAGCCAACGGCTCCGCCGCCCGAGCCCTCGGTGAGGGCCAGGCGGCTGGATACCAGGCGCAGCGTGACGCCATCGGTGCGGGTCAGACCGCTGCCGTGGCCGTCGTCGATGCACTGAGCAAGAGCCAGACGCCGTACATGCCGCAGACCCTCATCACGGGCGGCGGTGGTGGTGGCAACCTGCTCGAGCTGCTGCAGCTGCTCGTGGCTCAGGCCACGACCAGCAAGCCGCAAGGCACCACCGAGTCGACCCCGAGCTCTGCGGAAGCGAGCAACGAGGCCTGACTCAACTCGTCGCCACTGGCGACACGAGGGCACCCCTCCGGAGAGAAATCTCTGGAGAGGGTGCCCTCTTCAATATCAGCAAAAAGGCCCCCATCTGGAGGCTTT
>JAGQGU010000003.1 GCA_020432165.1 Thermomicrobiales bacterium | reverse complement strand
CCGAGAAGAATCGCAAGAACGATCCGGGACGACTGGAGTTGCGGAAGTACGATCCAACGCTTAAGCGTCACGTCCTCTATCGAGAAACCAAATAGGAGCAGTCTCATGAGTAAGAAATGTGCGATTACCGGTCGAAAGACCACGTTCGGCCGCAACGTCTCCTTTAGTAAACGGCGCACCAGTCGGACCTATAAACCCAACGTGCAGTCGCATCGGATCTGGGTACCGGAGCTCAATCGCTATGTACGCATGGACGTTTCTGCCAAGGGACTCCGTACCATCACCAAGAAGGGTGGTCTGCGCGCAGCGCTGAAGGCGAAGGGTATGCAGCTACCCGAGCCGAAATAGCGGATATGAACGCGCGTCGTCTCTCCCGTCTGGTCAAACAACAATTCTGGTTCTTCGGCTGGGATATCAGGCGGCCGGTCGGCAATCTGCTGTTGGAGTTGGGGTTCCAGCGAACGCCAAATCCGGATGCAACCAGGGCTGGCTCCACGCGCTACCATGCCGAGTTGTCGTCTGGCGATACCGTAACGCTCTGGGGATTTGGTGTGTGCTGGAGCACTCCGGATCGTGGCAGCATTTACGTCTCTCGTCTCAAACCAGAGCCGATCTATCTCGAGACATGCAATCTGATCCCGGAGGCATGGCAGGCGGATATCGTGAACACCTTCCACCGAGCCGGTTCGCCGCGTGAACGGGTGATCGTCGATGATCTGACGTTGCGTCTTGTGAATTGGGTTATCGCCTATGAGACTGAGATATTCCAGCGCTGTGGTGACGATTATCGCCAGCAAGCCATCGCCGCCTGGCGTGATCCTTTGGGCGATCCGCTGACATTGCTGCAGTCCTGGCAAGAACTCCGGGATCAGTTGGCTGCTGGTGCGCTGATCGGTGCGGCAGCCATGACAACGGGTCCTCTACCTATTGCCGTGAGTTACGAGTAGCAGGGGAGTTAGTTTCCCCTTTGGGGCAGACCAGCAGCCCCTCTACCGTCTCTTTGTAGGAAGGTTCGGAGGAATGTGGCTGCTGTATGTAGCTGATAGATGGATACCGAAATGCCCTCAGGGATTATCCCTGAGGGCATTTTCGTGTTGCTGATAAGCGCCAGATGCTTACGCGGTCTGTGGTTCGTACTCGATCGGCTGATCGTTCACGGTCATGAGGAGCGGGCGGGAGTGGTTGGTGATAACATCACCATTCACCACGCACTTGCGGACATTCTCCATGCTCGGAATCTCGTACATCACATCCAGCAGCACATCTTCGATGGCGGTGCGGAGTCCGCGGGCACCGGTCTTGCGCTCCTGGGCCTGCTTCGCCACGGCGCGCAGGGCGTCATCCGTGAACTCGAGTTCCACATCATCCAGATCAAAGAACTTCTGATACTGCTTCACCACAGCGTTCTTTGGCTCGGTGAGGATGCGCATCAATTCTTCTTCGGTGAGGTGATCGAGCGCGACCGAAACGGGCAGACGCCCGACAAACTCGGGGATCAGACCGTACTTCATCAGGTCGTCATGAGTCAGATGCGCCAGCGGATTCTCGACCTTGTCGGCCTTGGTCTGGACATTGCCGAAGCCCATGCTCGATTGCTTGTTGAGCCGCTTTTCGACAACCTCTTCCAGGCCCTCAAAGGCACCACCGCAAATGAAGAGGATGTTCTTCGTATCGATCTGGATGTATTCCTGGTGCGGATGCTTGCGACCGGCCTGCGGCGGCACATTTGCCACCGTACCCTCAATGATCTTGAGCAAGGCCTGCTGCACACCTTCGCCGGAAACATCGCGCGTGATGCTGGGATTGTCTGATTTGCGGCTGATCTTGTCGATCTCATCGATATAGATGATGCCACGTTCGGCGCGCTCGACATCGCCCGCATTCTGGATAAGCCGGAGCAGGATATTCTCGACATCCTCACCCACATAGCCAGCCTCGGTGAGAGCGGTGGCATCGGCGATGCTGAAGGGCACATTGAGCACCTTGGCCAGAGTCTGTGCCAGGTAAGTCTTGCCCGAACCGGTAGGGCCAACCAGCAACACATTACTCTTGGCCAGCTCGATATCGTCGTCGAGATTGGCATTGATGCGCTTGTAATGGTTATAGACCGCCACCGACAGGATCTTCTTGGCGCGATCCTGCCCGATGATGTAGTTGTTCAGATGATCGTAGAGTGCCTTGGGTGTCGGCACATTCGCTTCGGCGAGCTCAAAAGTTGGTTCCTTTGGCTCTTCTTCGTTGATGATCTCCTTGCAAAGCTGTACACACTCGTCGCAAATGTACACCTCGTTTGGTCCGGCGATCAGGCGGCGAACTTCCTCCTGACCCTTATTGCAGAATGAGCAGCGATATCGCATATCTACCTCGTGTGGAAGCGGCTATTCGCCAGCCGAAACTTCGTCGTGCTTACCGATTTTGCTCAAATCGAGAGCGGCCGGTGTCAAGACCTTATCGACCAATCCGTAGGTGCGGGCTTCTTCGCCGGTCATGTAGTAGTCGCGCTGGGTATCGGCCTTCACCTTGTCGAACGAATTACCGGTGTGATCGGCCATGATCTGCGTGAGCGTGTTGATGACGCTGAAGGTCTCCTTGGCCTGCACCTCGATATCCGGAATAGCGCCGCGGAAGCCGCTGCTGCCCTGGTGGATCATGATCCGGCTATTCGGTAGCGCGAACCGCTTGCCTGGGGTTCCTGCAGCCAGCAGCACCGCAGCCATGGAGGCTGCCATGCCAACGCAATAGGTGCGGATATCCGGGCGGATCATGCGCATGGTGTCGTAGATGGCGAGACCACTATAGACCTCACCACCAGGCGAATTGATGTAGAGATGAATATCGGCTTCCGGATCGTCGTGCTCCAGGAAGAGCAGCTGCGCGATCATCAGATTGGCCATTTGGCTCTCAACCTGAGTACCGAGGAAGATAATGCGATCCTTGAGCAGGCGCGAATAAATATCGAACGATCGCTCGCCTCGATTGGTGCTTTCGATCACCATCGGAATCAAGGCGTGGATATCGGGGTTTTGCATTGAGTGTCCTTCTAGAACAAGTCGACACCCACGGAGAAGCGTGAAGCATGATCGCGGGTGGTTTGTTTCTCATCGCTAATGATACTCGCAGAGGCAACCTCTGGCACTCATTGCGCTTCACAAATGATAGCGGTTGGCACGCCATCCATGCGGGTCATGGCGATCACTGCGCGCCGACTGCCCTTGCCGCGCAAACGTCTGGTAATGGCGTCGACATCGCCCGGTAAACCGCGGCGACGGATATCGATTGGACCGATATCGTGGCGGGATATCGCTTCTTTGATCCGCTTTTCATGCCACGGCAGAACATCAATGACGCGGTACGCATGGGCGAACGGTGTGGTTGGTTCAGATTCGGTAACGAGGAAGCCAATCTCGGGATCAATTCGCTCCGCTCCGATCTGCCGAGCGAGATCTTGCACGAGGCCAGCGTTAGTTACCGCTGGATTGACATCCAGGAGCCAGTCTCCTGGCAGTACTGCACGCACCGATACCTCATCTCCAGCCTCCGGCAGGAGGGAATGGATCGTGCCACCCTCAACAGTTGTCGCTTGCCGGGTCGCGGAAGCCAGTTCTGGGCTCCACAATACCGCTTCCTTGAGATCGTGGCCGATTGAGATCAGCTCCAGTTCCCAATCGGCCGGCACCAATTCATGCGGAATGCCCGGAGCTGCTTTGATACCAACTCCCGCTGCCCGATCGGCGAGTTCTATTGCCCATGCGAGCGGTGGCTCGCATTCGTAGCCACGCATACGGCCGCGGTCGTTCCGGCGAGCCGGATCAATGAAGATCGTGTTGCCGGAACCAATCGGCACGTTCCTCACATCCATCTCCAGCAGGTTCAGATCGTGACCGGGAGCAACCACACCGACGTTATACGCGGCCAGAAGGAGATGCACCGGATCAAGATCGACCGCCGTTAAGTCTGTGTTCGTGGCGGCGAGCGCCATCAGATCGCCGCCAATGCCACAGCAGAGATCGATGATGTTGGGCTGATTCTCATAGCGCCTGGCCCGATAGGAGGCGATCTCCTCGCTTGTTGCTTGCTCCAGTCCAGCCCGCGTGAAGAGCATTTGCTCCGCATGGCGGAATTTGACCCGGGCACGTTCCCGTAGATCAAGCTGGGTCAATACCAGCGCCGCTTGTTCAGCTGTCAGCGCGCACCGTAGCACCTCACCGATCTTGAGGTCACCAAGACCACGCGCGCGTAGATCAGCCGCCTCGGCAAGTGCCACGGTACCAGCGTCGCTCGTGAGCCATTGATAGGAGTGATAGAGAGAATCTGTCATAGGTATCTGAGGGTATCGGCCATCTGAGTGTTCGATGACCCCCACAATGGCCTGGATCCCTGGAAAGGAGAATCTGGCAACAAAGAGTAGACCCGTCCCTCGCCGGTGACGGAACGTCGCGGCGAGTCGGGCGGGTTCCAGTTTTCGTCCATCACGAAATTCCGGAACGGATGGCGGAGTTGTCGTCTGTTGAGTGCCGGAACCCGGGCAACTCGTGCAGCTTCGCAGGCACGAGGCCCGGGTCTACGTCTCCGCAACGCTATCACAAGCGATTTCATAGATGCGACTGCTCCGAGGCCATTAACAACCAACGCGGGTGAGGAGCACTATCCCCACCCGCGTTGCATCAATGAATCCTAGTTGTCGTCGCCTTTAATCAGATCGGCAACAGCATCCGCTGCGGCTTCACCAGCTTCGGCGGCGGCCTTCTCCAGCGTCTTCGGCAGGCGATAGCCATGTGCCTCGGCTACCTCGCCATTGGCGAAGTAGATCTCGGCAATGGTGGTGCTGTAGTTCGGTGATTCTTCCGGATGATAGATCTTGCTGCTGGCGTTGCCCTTGATCGGGAAACCATCCGGGATATCGTAACCACCATCACCTGGCACCCAATCGACACCCTCGCCGTCCTGCGGCATCTTGCTGCTCTTGGTTGGCTTGGTCTCGCTGGCGGCTTCGCTCTCTTCAGAGCTTTCGGTCGGCACCCAGCCGTTGAGCACAGCACCCTGGCCCTCTGTGGCGATATCGATGATGCGATCGGTCAACGTGCGCTCGTACAGGTCATTCTTCAGCACATTGCGGAAGTAATCGCCGTTGTAGACCTCGCGCATGCGGTTGGCGCGTTCCACGGCCTCAGCATCGTCGCCCTCTGGCATTGGGCCAGCGATCTTCTCGATCTCGGCATCGACGTCTTCATCGCTGATCTCGATATTCTCGCGACGAGCGATCTCTTGCAGGATGAGTGTGTTTGTCAGGCGCTGGGTAGCATCGGGTCGCAACTCAGCCTTGAAGGTCTCTTCATTAATGATGCCGGCTGACACCATCTGATCCCAGTTGATACCCTGACGCTGCAGATCCTGCTTGCGGTGGCTGAGTTGATGCTCGATTTCTTCCTCGATCATCGCCTCAGGCAGATCAATTGTGGTATCGGCGCCAACAGCCTCAACGATCTTGTTCAGTACTTCGTTGCGACCATCACCAGTCTTGCCCTGATGAATCTCCTCGAAGATCTGCTCGCGGAGTGCGGCAACGGTTTCGACATCGCCGATTTCCTTCGCCAGCTCATCGGTGAGCTCAGGGAGCTCGCGCTCCTTGAGACCCTTCAGCGTAACGTTGTACTTCAGCTGCTTGCCGCGCACGCTCGGATCAGCGCTCTCATCATCTTCCTCAAAGAAGATCTCGAACTCGCCAGTCTCACCCGGCTCCAATTCCTCGATGCGCTCCTTGAGCTGCTCGAGCAGATTGGTCTCACCGATGACCCAAACGGCGTCTTCAACTGGTTCCTGGAACTCTTCCTCGCCCTCATGGACGGTGTAGTCGATGGTGACCTGGTCGCCCTCGATTGGCTTACGACCTTCAACATCCTTCCAGGTGCCCTGCTGACGGATGAGACGGGTGATGACTTCTTCCACATCCTCATCAGTGACGGCAGCGTCAACTGGATCAACCCGCACCGCGGTGTAGTCGCCCAGTTCAATCTCCGGGTACACCGGCACTGCTACGACAAAGACCAGGCTTGGATCGAGTTCCATGCTTGTCAGCTCAGGATCACCAACCGGGTTGACCTCTTCCTGCTCCAGGGCCTCGCGGTACAGCTTGTCCATCAGCTTCTCGGCGGCATCCTGCGCGAAGACTTCGCGACCACCATAGAAGCGCTCGACCATGTGTCGAGGAGCCTTGCCCTTGCGGAAGCCCGGGATTTGCACATTGCGGCTCTGGCGCGAGATCGCGTCGTCGATAGCTTTCTGATACTCGGCATCGTCCGCCGTAATGTTCAGTTCCAGAATGCTGCCAGGCTTGCGTTCGGTGGTGAGTTTCACGCTTGCGCGTTCCTTCCTTATATACACACTGCGTCGCACGGAGGCCGATGCGCTCCGGAGGGAGACATCATCTGCGATTGCCCCGATGACCTGGGCCACATGGGCGTACTGAGCAGTGTTCATTGCCCGGAAGTTCCGGGATTGCACAACAAAACGACCGTCGATACGGTCATGTCATCAGCCGCCAAGTATAGCGGATAACAGGGTGCCTCTGCATAGTGTGATTTGACGGCCATTACCCGGAAAATCAGCACCAATTGGAGGGCGAAGAAACCCGAGTTGATAACTTTGCACGGACTAAGCGTACGTACATGTTGTACAACCTCCGTCCAGTCTGGTACCTTCCATGCAGTGGGTTGATAGCACTGACCGTACATGGTCTTGCCGCCCGGAGTTGCTTTCAGGAAATGGCTGTTCTCCGGAAGCTCGCGAATGCCGCAGGCGGCAATTCAATGCTAATCACGGTTCTTCCCCGTTTGGGGAACCAGGAGGGAACGCGGAGTGTATACCGCACGGAAATCTCAAACCATCGCTGCACAGATGCGCACTCTCGCGTTGGCCGGCACACTCGCGCTCGCGTCGGTGCTGCCGATGGTAGCCACCGTTTATGCCGATACGGGGGAGTCTACCCCAACTGCCAGCAGCGAACCTGCACTTTCCAGCGCCGATGCATTCGATGTTGATGCCGCTGGTGGGTTGGTGAATATCACCGCGGTTGTGGTGGCTCCGGGTACCACGGCACCGCTCCTGGCAGAACCCGATCCGGATGCTGAGGTGCTGAAGGATGTGGAGAATGGCACCACGGTTCTCCTGCTGATTGATGTTAAGGATTCTGTGACCACCGAGAATGGCGACCGTTACTGGCCAGTCGATATCGATGGCACGACTGGTTGGATGAACGGTCGCTCCCTGATGTCTCCGGAAGACTATGCGGCCTATTCGGCTATTGTGGATGACTCCACCGGTACCGCGACCACGACTGCGACTAACGGCACACCCTTTGACTACACAGGCGATCTCGCGAATGCCACCGCCCAGGTGAGTGCCAATGGCGATGGTCTCAAGATGCGCGCCGAGCCATCTGCCGATGCCGATGTTGTCGTGAGCCTCGCTGAAGGCACCATCGTCAATCTCCGCATCGCTGATGTCGACACCGTCTACGACAGCGACGGTACGCGCTGGTGGCCGGTGGAGTATGACGGTTACGAAGGCTGGGTGAGTGGAAACTACCTCATTACGCCGGGCACCTCTGATCAGTCGGGTACGACACCGACTACCGAATATGATGGCGACTACGTCTATATCGCTGGCGACTGGGCCGTGATTCGTACTGCCGATGAAGGCCGCACCAATGTCTACGCCGAGGCCAACACAGACGCGGAAGTTGTAGGCACCGCACCGCATATGGCGCTGGTGGAGGTGATCGCACAGGCTCCCAATGGCTGGTACGAAGTTCGTTGGGATACCCTGCAGGGATACGTCCCTGGTGATCTCCTGACCGCCGGTACCGCCCCGGTACGTGCGAATGGCACTGCAGCGAATCCGACACCTACACCAGCGGCTGTCTCGACCGCGACCGCCGAACCGGTGGAAACCGATGCCATGACGGCAGGCGATGTGGCTGTCATCAAGTCCGAATCCGATGCTGGTGTGAATGTGCGCGCCAGTGCCAGCTCCGATGCTGATGTTCTTGGCCAGCTGCCGGATGGCACCAATGTCGATATCGTCTCGGGTCCCGAGACCGATGACGATGGCAATGCCTGGTACGAAGTAAGTAGCGACGATCTCGATGGCTGGGTGCGCGCGGACTTGCTTGAGCGCAAGGTATCGGGCACAGACACAACTGTCTCGGATACTGGTGATACGAGCACCGCCGGATTCATCATGCCGCTGCAGACCTATCGCTTTACCCAGGACTATGGCTGCAGCAATCTCGGATTCTACAGCTACGATCCCGATTGGGGATGCTCCGTTCACGATGGTGTCGATCTCGCCGCCACTCAGGGCACACCAATCTACGCGGTTGCCGATGGTACAGTCGTCGTCTCCGGATGGTGCGATTGCGGTCTCGGTTACTATGTCGAAATCGATCACGGCAATGGTGTTCACACCATCTACGGTCACCAGATGGAGCAGCCGATGGTGAGTGTGGGCCAGCAGGTGACGCAGGGACAGCAGATCGGGAAGGTTGGTAGTACGGGCCTGAGCACCGGTCCCCACGTTCACTTCATGGTGCGCGTGGACGGTGTCACGGTTGATCCCAAGGACTATCTGCCGCCGATTCAGACCAGCGCCAGTTAGCGCCGCAAACATTCGATATCTCAAGCAAGGCCCGGGTGGCAATCCGGGCTTTGCTGTTGTTCCGGTTAACCCTACCGTCTATCGCCGGATAGGCGGCATAGTGCATCTTGCCATTACTCGTCATACTTGCAGATGAGGATGGAGGTTTCTGCATGCCGCGGCAGCAGCCAGTGTTGGATGAATACGAATACGAGTACGACGATGCCTGGTTGGACGAACCACTCCCACAGGAGAATCGTCTTGCCCCGTTCGGGAACCTGGATGCTTCCATTCAGCGCAAGCTGGAGGATACCAGTTGGCTTTGGGCCATTCTTCGCAGTATCCCCGGCGTGCGCAATTGGCGCGTGCTGAGCGATGCCGTCTTTTGCCTCACCAGTTTTCCTATCGGACTCGTATTCTTCGTTGTTTCTGTCGTAGGGTTGGCCGTCGGCTTTGGTCTCTCCTTCATCGGTATTGGGGTGGCTATCCTGGCATGGACCTTCGCACTCATGCTCTGGGGTGCGCAGATCGAACGCAGCCGCCTCTCCGCCTTCCTCCAGATCAATGTCTCCCAGCAACATCCGTGGGACGTCACATCCGGCAACGTCGCGAAGCGTGTTTGGCAGCTGGTTAAATCACCCCAGGTCTGGCGTGATTTCCTCTATATGGCGCTGCTCTTTCCCATTGGCATTATCGAATTGGGATTGGTGGTCTGGCCGCTTCAGCTTATCTGGAGACCTCTCTTCTACTTTATCTTTGGCGAGGGCCAGGGTATGTGGGGAATGCAGATTTCCAATCCCCTGATGGCACTCTTCATCCTTGCGCTGGGGATCATGTTGGCGGTGCCAATGGCAGCGCTTGTCCATCTGGCCACCAGATTACACGGGCAGCTTGGTCTGCTCCTGCTCGGTACCACGCAGGAGGAGGTCCTGACCGAACGTGTCACCGAGCTCACAGAGAGTCGCTCCGCCGTCATGCGCGCCATGCATTTGGAACGTCGACGTATTGAACGCGATCTCCACGATGGTGCTCAGCAGCAGTTGGTGGCGCTGGCGATGGATCTTGGGCGCGCGCGGGAGAAGCTGGAGGATGATCCGGAAGGTGCGCGCGAGCTTATCGAAGAGAGCCACGAGCGTGCCAAACGTGCCATGACCGAGATGCGTGAACTGGTGCGTGGTATTCATCCTGCGGTGCTCACCGATCGTGGACTCGATGCTGCCGTCTCTGCGGTGGCGAGTCGCTCCCCGATACCTGTCGATGTCGCGGTGCATCTGCACGAGCGTTTGTCTGAGGAAGTAGAAGGTACCGCATATTTCGTGGTGGTGGAGGCCTTGACCAACGTTGCCAAGCATTCTGGTGCCACCCGGGCGCGAGTGAGCATTCAGAGAGATGGAAATTGGCTTAGAATCACTGTGACCGATAATGGGCGCGGAGGTGCCGATCTGGAGCGAGGCACTGGTATGCGGGGCTTGCGAGATCGTATCTACGCGCTAGAGGGGACGTTCGCCTTCGCCAGTCCGCCTGGTAATGGCACGCGTATCATCGTGGAGATCCCATGCGAGCCGTCATAGCCGAAGATTCTGTAGTCCTGCGCGAAGGACTCATCCGCCTGCTGGAAGAGCAGGGGTTCGAGATTGTTGCCGCTGTAGACAATGGCGACGATTTGATCTCGGCGGTGCGAGAGCATCGCCCTGATGTGTCGATCGTCGATGTGCGTATGCCACCGAGCTTCCGTGATGAAGGATTGCGCGCTGCCGTAACCATCCGCAAGGAGATTCCAAATACCCCCATCGTGGTCTTCAGTCAGTACGTGGAAGAGCGCTACGCCGCCGAGCTCATCGAAAGTGGCACCAATGGCGTGGGGTATTTGCTGAAGGATCGCGTCGCTGACGTGCGCGATTTTATCCGCGCCATCAAGCAGGTAGCTGGCGGCGGTACGGTACTGGATCCGGAGGTGGTGACTCAGCTCGTCACGCGCCGTCGCACCGATAATCGTCTCGATGCCCTGACACCACGCGAGCACGAAGTACTCGCGCTTATGGCTGAAGGCAAGACCAATGCCGCCATCGCCGATCAGATCTATGTGAGTGAAGGAACGGTGGAGAAGCACATTCGGGGTATCTTCTCCAAGCTCGAACTGGAGGATGCCGAGACCATGCATCGTCGGGTTCTGGCTGTGCTCACATTCCTCCGCCTGGGTGAGGACGAACGCTGATTCTGCCGGCAGTGACTGCCATTTCCCCATTTACGATTCGGAAAACGGTATCCTTGCACCCATATGTACGTGGAGGGTATCGATGGAAGATCGGGTAATTAGTCAAACGGGTATGAACGAACTGCTGCGGGCGGATACCGCACCAGTCGCTGATCGCCGTTTGATTGCTCGGACTTTTCCTGAGCTTTTGGGGAAGTTACGCGAGGAGCGCAACCTATCCAAAGCCGATCTCGCCAAGAAGGCTGGACTTGATCCCAGTTCTATTACCCGCTTCGAGGCCGGGCAGCGCGCTCCGGAGCGGTTGAGCATCATCCAGATCGCGGATGCCATGGTACTTCCGGCGATGGATCGCGATCGTTTGCTGGCTTCTGCCGGATTTCGCTCGGAGCTGTGGGACGATCCTTCGATGGTCGATCTCGTCATGCTTCTGAATGATGATGCGATATCCGCTCAGGCCAAGGCCGAGGTACGCAGCGTATTGCGCATGGCTACAGCATTTCTCCGCATGCAGCGTTTATCCAGTACGGGGTAGGTGAGCAGATGCTCCGCATATCGCGAGCACCACGACTATTCCTCATAGCCATCATCACCGCATGGATGATGATTCCCCTGAACGCGAGCACCCAGGAAACCACACTCCCGCCCATCACCCTTGATGTGTTGGAAGGCTATGTCTGGAGCAGTACCGATCTTTCGGCTGCACCGGGACAAACGATTACCATCACCAATCGCGATGTCTCGCGCCATACGTTCACCATCGACGCCTGGTCGGTGGATATCAGCCTCGCATCGCTTCAGCCAGTCGATTACACCATTCCCAGTGACGTTGCGGTTGGGTCAACCGTGGAGTTCTATAGCAGCATTCCGGGAGATCGGGAGGGCGGACTTGTGGGTACGCTGACGGTGGTGAGTCCGGAGGATATCCTGGCCGGGCTTCTGCTCAATACCACCTTGCAGCCGACACAACCCCAGGCGCGAGTGCGGATAGAGGCGCTGGACGATTTCACCTTTCAGCCAGCTATCGTTTCTGTCGCACCCGGGACATTGATCGAAATAGTCAACACCGGTGTCATTTCCCATCATTTTGTTGTGGATGACTGGAAGATCAATCAGACAATCGCTCCTGGCGATATGGTGTTGGTGCGGGTGCCGAGCGAGACCCAACCCGGCACGACCATCAATTTCTACTGTTCGGTGCCTGGCCACGAACAGCAGGGCATGGTGGGTGTTCTCCGCATCAGCCAGGGGAGTGGCGAGATCGCGAATGTGGTACAGACTGGCGATGGCCTCACCCAGGTCCGTATCGATATGCGACCGTTTTTGCCGGATGAAAGTGCTCTTGGTACGGGTTGGACGCGACTGCGCAGCGGATCTTCGGATTCGGTGCTTGGGAGTGCCGATCTGAATGCCCAGGTCTTCCCATACTCCGGTTTGGGTGCGATTTATGTTGGCCCCAATGGTGCTCGCATGACCGTCGTCGTGCTACCCCTTTATACCGATGCCGTACCCAACAATCAGGTTACCGCGGCAGTACAGATTGTGCAGGGTACACTCAGCGCCGATTGGTCGGTGGATCGGATCGCTTCTGCCGCCTATAAGAGTATCGCCGCGCCCGATGGCTGCACCGTTTCCGAACGCGTGAGCGGTATTGTGCCAACGGTGACGCTTCCGGGTGGGGTTACGAGCTGTCAGCTGTCGGGCGTGGGGGTGATTATCGTTGCCTCTGTCGAAGGTGAATACGATGGCGAGAGCGGTGTTGATGCATCCGACCATCTCATCGAGGATATCGTGACCGGCAAGCTCGTTGGTGGAGAAGGCGGATGAAGGTAACGGTGATTTTCGATGGCGAGTGTGGCGTTTGTACGCGTACCATTCGCTTTCTCCGCGAGCACGACAAGCGCCATGTATTGACCTTTCGCCCATGTCAAACGATTCCGGATGGCGGCTGGCATGAGATACGGCCAGCCGATTGCGCTCGGGCTGTGTGGGCTGTTGGTGACGATGGTCATATCGCCTATGGCTCGGATGCGGCCTTTCTCATTCTTGCAGTTATGTGGAACAACTGGTGGCCCTGGCGCCTTGGTACACTTCCCGGGGTGCGACAGGTGGGGCAAGCGGTCTACCGGGTCATCGCCAACAATCGGCGCAGGTTACCCGGCGATACACCGTGGTGCGAACAACATCCGCACGAATGTGAGCAATATACGTAGGGCGGATCGCCGTGCGTATCCGCCCGCATCGACGATAGCGTCGTCGATATTGATGAGGAAAATCACCATGAAACCATATTGGGAAGGTAACCTCGTGCGACTGCGTGCAACCGAGCCTGGCGATGGAGAGCATTTCTATCTTCTCAACCAGGAACGGGATGTCGATCGCAGTTTGGAGTTCGTCTACCCGCCAACCAGTCGTGCGAGCCAAATGGCCTGGACTGAGAAAGCCGCTATTGAAGGGGGCTTCCGCAACAACAATGAATTTCTCTTCCAGATAGAGGTGCTTGAGACTGGTGAGCATGTCGGTTCCATCGATACGCACCACTGCAATCCCCGGCAGGGAACATTCGAGTACGGATTGAGTGTCCGGGAACAGTATCGCGGCCGTGGCTATGCCAGCGAAGCGATCCTGCTTGTACTGCGCTACTACTTCTTCGAACTCCGCTATCGCAAGGCGGAACCTGGTGTCTTTGCTTTCAACGACGCCAGTATCGCGCTGCACAAAAAGCTGGGATTTATCGAGGAAGGATGTCGTCGCTGGCATGGTTACAGCAACGGTCAGTTTCACGATCTCCTGCTCTATGGCATGACCATAGATGAGTTTCGGGAATTGCATCCGGAGTACCTGGACTTCGAATAGAGAGATAATTGGTAATGGTGGCACTTGTGGCCACCCCGGGAAGATTCGTGACTGCAACCAATCCTTGCGAGGGGACTATGAAGGTCACCACCACAGGACAGGAACGGCGATAACTGCCCTAATTCCCGATTGACGAGTAGCCCGATCCGTGTTGCAGTTAGCGCTAATGGGCGCAATGGTGCGCTCAGCGGATAAAGCATAGAGGCGGGTTACCTGTGACAGTCAAGATTGCGATTTCCTCCTATTCCTTCAGCGGTATGAAGGGCGATGGTCACACAAAATACGATTTCACAGATGTGCCGGATGTCTTCCAGATGATCGATCACTGCGTCGCATGGGGAGTTGATGGCATTGAGTTTCTGAACGAGCATCTCACGCTGAGCGATGTCACCACGCCAGAGAAGTTGGCCGAGTTGGCTCAGTACGCAGCCATCCGGGGAATCCGTGTCGTCACACTGGCCGCCAGCAACAATGCCCTCAAGACGAGCGCGGCTGATCGTGCTGACGATCTGGCGCAGCTTATCCAGCATATTGATTGGGCAGATATCCTCGGCGCGCCATTCGTGCGTGTGCTTGGCGGCCGCTGGAATACAGTCACCGATTTCGCACAGCTGACAGCGAATAACGGTGGTGAGCCACCGGCCGAAGGCTACACTCATGAGGATGGCCTCGCCTGGACGACCACGAGCTTGCGCTATGCCGCTGCGTACGCGGGCAAGAAGGGCATCACACTCGTTCTCGAGAATCATTGGGGTCCCACCGGTACCGCCGCCGGTGCCAAAGAGATCCACGATGCCGTGGCCTCGCCTTATCTGAAGTTCGTGCTGGACACCGGCAACTTCTTCCATCTGGAAGATCAATACGCCGAGATGGAGGTCTTCACCGAGGATCTCGCTATGGTGCATGCCAAGATGTATCTGGGTGGTAGCCGTGTCGGTGTGCCAGGCCTGGACTACGCTCGTATTCGCCAGGTATTGGATAAGGTGAACTATCAGGGATACGTCTCGATCGAGTTCGAGGGTTTCGCCGAACCCGTGGACGGTATCCTGGATGGCATCGCCACCGCTCGCAGGTTCCTCTAGGCTTTTTGTAGTGAAGCCCAGGGGCTCACCCGGGCTTCACTACACATTTTCATCATTTGTTCCTCTCCCCGGATATTCCTGGTGTACGTTCGTTTGTGCAGATGCCTTGCGCCCGTCACAATAGAGCGTGCAGGTACTGTCTTGCAAAACACGATGTCTCTGGGGAGGGCCTTCGATGCAACAGTTCGACGTTGCGGCAGTTCAGGACTACTTCCGCAATCTTTTCTCCTGGCGCGAGCGTCGCTCCGGCTTGATTCAGCCGGACGAACGATTGCCATGGGGCGATACCACAGTGATGGGTTTGCAGCACGTGCTGGCCATGTTTGGCTCCACCGTGCTGGCACCGATCCTGATGGGTTTCGACCCGAATACCGCAATCTTCTTCAGCGGTATTGGTACATTGCTCTTCTTCATCATTACTGGCGGACAGATTCCGAGCTACCTCGGTTCCAGCTTTGGGTTCATTGCACCAGTGTTGACAGTTACCGCTGTGGCTGGCGGTTTGGGTAACGATCCCGCGCGGATACCGTACGCACTCGGTGGCATTGTTATCTGTGGTCTCATCTACACACTTATTGGTGTGGCTGTGGCCTTCTATGGATCCGAATGGATCGATGCGCTCATGCCTCCGATTGTTACCGGTGGTGTGGTGGCGATCATCGGTTTGAATCTCGCCACGGCTGGCGCCAAGCCTCTGGCCGAAAGCAACATGCCTCTGGCGATTATCACGATCCTTGCGATCTTCACCGTTGCGATTATGGGCAAAGGGCTGATTGGTCGATTGCCGATTCTCATCGGTACACTGGCCGGTTATCTTGTCGCCTTGATACTGGGCGGAACGACCTCGGCAGGACGCGATGTGCTCGGCATCCATTTCCAGGGTGTCGATCTGACGGCCGTGAAAGAGGCCGCCATCCTCGGCCTTCCCAATTTCACTGCTCCCAAGTTTGAAGGCAACGCTATCGGCCTGATCGCGCCGGTTGCTGTTATTCTCGTGGCTGAAAACACCGGTCACATCAAGGCTGTTTCCGAAATGACCGGTCGTAACCTGATGCCGTTCCTCGGCCGCGGGTTTATTGGCGATGGTGTGGCCACCATGGTCGCTGGCTTTGGCGGTGGTACCGGTGTCACCACGTATGCCGAGAATATCGGCGTGATGGCTGTCACCAAGGTCTACTCCACGGCGATCTTCGTTATCGCTGCCGGTGTTGCCTTGCTGCTGGGCTTCAGCCCGATGTTCGGCGCACTTGTGCAGTCCATCCCTGCTGGCGTTCTCGGTGGTGTTGCGGTTGTCCTCTTCGGTCTCATTGCCGCTGCCGGTATCCGTATCTGGATCGATAACCGCGTCGATTTCAGCAAGGGTATCAATCTCTTCCTGGCGTCCGTGACCTTGCTGGTCGGTGCCGCTGATCTGACGATGCATATCGGCGATTTCGCGCTGAATGGCATTGCGCTCGGCACCTTTGGTTCCATCATCCTCTACCAGGTCTTCGGTCGCCTTCCTGGCGCCACCGATGATGACCCGGGCGCGACACCAGCCAGTGCTGGCGAACCGAATCAGCGACGACAGCAGGGTCGCGGACAGGATCAACGGCCACGACAGCGACAGCGTGGGGAGGCACCGCCACCACGACAGGAGCAACGTGGAGCGCAGCAGCGTCAGCGTCGACCAGCGCCGGAGGAGTTCACGGAATTTGAGGAGATTGAGCAGGAGTTCGCACCACGGCAACCTCGACCACGGCAGCAGCGTCCGGCGCAGCCTCAATCTCAACAGCAGGCGCAGCCAACCCGGCGTCAACGCCCGGTGCAGCCGCAGGAGATGGATGATCCTTACGAGGCGCCCATGCCTCAGCCGCCAACAATGCCGAAACCACCCACTATTCGCCGCTCTGAACCGGTCGTCGAGCCAGAACTGGACGATTGGGATGACGATATCGGCTTCGACCCGCGTAATCGGAATCGATAGTTAGCAGGCAAAGAGTGAGCCCCGGGATTATCTCGGGGCTCATTCTCTTTGTGGTCCGAATGGTCGTTATTCCGAAGCCGGGTACCCGGCCTACAGCCCGATCTTGCTGCGATAGTCGCTCTTCCCGAATACGCCGGGAATCTTGACCGCGAACAATGATCCTGCCAGATCACCATCATCACCATCGCGATTGAGGCCACCAGCAGTCGTGACGAATCCGGTACCGAAATCATCGCCGCCGAAGTTGATCGAGCTCACCTTCTTCACCGGAAACGGCACACGTCCCAGCGGCTCACCTTCAGCGGAGTAGTGGAGCAGGCAACTCCCATTCCACACAGCCAACCAGATATCCCCATTGGCATCGACGGTCATGCCATCTGGCACAGCGACATCATCGTCGAGGGCGAAGAGCACCGAGCGGTTAGCGATCGCGCCTGTGCCAGCATCGTAATCTGCGCGATAGACGACCCGGTTGTTCGAATCTGAGTGATAAAATGTGCGCTCATCGGGGCTAAACCCCATACCATTGCCGAGGCCAAGATCATCCCAAACCAACTCGAGTGAACCATTGGTATGAAGTCGGTAGAGATGAGCGGGGAGATCGCCATTCGCGCCGAGCGGCATGGTGCCAGCATAGACACTGCCCGTTGAGTCGGCGATGACATCGTTGAAGCGGCTCCCTATCACCGCCGGAATGTGATCGATAATCGTCTCGATCGTGCCGTTCGGGTGCAATGCCAGAATTTGACCATCTGCACAGAAGAGCACCAGGCTTCCGTCCTCCTGCAGTACATGCCCTCCGATTGCCGCGTGATGCTGATATACCACCCGATTCGTACCATCCATTGGATCGTAGCGATAAAGTGTGCCGACAGGAATGTCGTTCCAGGTGAGTGTGTTGGTGCGATCATCCCAAAGTGGACCCTCGCCAGTATCGCAGGGTAGATCAACCAATAGTGTTGGCTGCACATCAAACACGGGAAGCTGGGCGTACTTGATCAATGTCTGGGCCTTTCATTGTGCAATTCATCCAAGTGATTCACTGATAGCAGAACCGGGGATACGTCGTACAACGGAATATGTGCAGAGTGAACAGTTGGGGTCTTCGAATTTGTGATACCACGCCGTTATCACTGCCCTGATCCGTGAGCAAACTGTACAACAGCGGTGCTCTCTACGGTGCTGCCATGCTTTTGTTCAGGGCCAAATGCGGCAACGCTGAAAGGGGATTGGAATGGAAATCAGCGCGGGCGATACAGCCTGGGTACTCATGAGTGCAGCATTGGTCATGATCATGACCCCGGCACTCGGATTCTTTTATGGAGGACTGGTACGGCGTAAGAATGTGCTGAGCACACTCATGCACTCCTTCTTTACGTTCTGTCTCGTCAGCGTCGTCTGGGTTCTTTGGGGGTACACCCTCGCGTTTGGCTCGGACAAAGGTGGGCTTATCGGCAGTCTGGAATTCTTCGGCCTGCGTGGTGTTGGCCAGGAACCAGGCCCCTACGCCGATAACATTCCCGCATTGGCTTTTGTGGCTTTCCAGATGATGTTCGCCTGCATCACGCCGGCGCTCATTACCGGTGCATTTGCTGAGCGCAAGAGCTTCAAAGCCTATCTGCTCTTTACCGTGGCCTGGGTGACGCTGGTTTACGCACCACTCTGCCACTGGGTATGGGGTGGTGGCTGGATCGGTGATATGGGTGCGCTGGACTTCGCCGGTGGTACCGTTATTCACATCTCCTCTGGTGTTGCTGCGGTGGTGGCTGCTCGTATGCTCGGTCAGCGCAAGGATTTCGGTACACCCGAGACTGATCCCCACGACCTCACCATGACCGTGCTTGGCGCCAGCCTGCTCTGGTTCGGTTGGTTCGGCTTCAATGCCGGTTCCGCGTTGGCCGCGAATGGCCTGGCTGCGCATGCGTTTGTGGTCACCAACATTGCTGCTGCCGCGGCCGCGATCACCTGGCTGGGCATTAGCTGGTGGCGACACGGCCACCCGAGTGTCATGGGTGCTGCCTGTGGTGCTGTGGCTGGTCTGGTGGGAATCACGCCGGCTGCTGGATTCGTGGAGCCGTGGGCCGCGATTGTCATTGGGCTCGGCGCTGGTGGATTCTGCTTCTTCGCGGTTGATCTGCTCAAGAATGTCGTCAAGCTGGATGACGCCCTGGATGTCTTTGCGGTACATGGTGTTGGCGGTATCTGGGGTGCGCTCGCAACCGGACTCTTCGCCACCGTCGCCGTGAACGATGTCGCCGATGGATTCTTCTATGGCAATCCGGAGCAGCTCTGGATTCAGTTTGTGGCAGTGGTCGCCGCCATCGCCTTCAGCGGTGTTGTCACCTTCATCATCCTCAAGGTGATTGATGCGGTAGTTGGACTCCGTGTGCAGGAGGAAGAGGAAGTACTCGGCCTCGATACCACCCAGCACGGCGAGCTGGCTTATCGCCTGTAGTAACGCGAAAGAGCCTCGGCGGATCAGTCCGCCGAGGCTCTTTGGGTTTTCTATAGCAATTTCGGTTCACGAGAATTGCCTGCTTCATCGGTAGTGGTGGCCTTTATGGCCACCTGGTGGCGGATGATTAGCATCCGGCAGTTCTCTGCAGGCGTGCACAAGGCACGCCACTACCGTCCGAAACACGATCAGATTCCGTTGGAACGTTTACCAGATGATAGATTAACTGCGACGCTCGCTGATCACACCATCCTTGTCGACGGTGACAGCGACATCGGCCATACCGATGAAGAGGCCATGATCCACGACACCGGTAATCGCCTTGAGATCGTGAGCGAGTTGCACCGGATCAAGTCCTTCTTCTGGCCAGGTACAATCGACAATCGCGTGTCGACCATCGGTGAGATACATCTCGTCGCCATCCATACGGAGTGTTGGTTGCAGCCCGAGATCACTGATACGTGCAGCGGTATGATTCCAGCCGATAGGAACAATCTCCACGGGCAGGGGCATACGCACACCAAGTCGATCGACCAGCTTGTCCGCCGCGGCAATGATCACGTAATGATCGGCCTGGCGTGCCACCAGTTTTTCAAAAAGCAGTGCTCCGCCGCGACCCTTGACCAGATTCAGGGCCGGATCAATCTCGTCCGCACCATCGATGCAGAGATCGAGACGATCAACATCAGCCAGATCAACGACCCGGATTCCATAGGACTCTGCTTGCTGTTGGGTAAAGATGCTGGTGGCGACACCAGTCACGCGCAAGCCATCCTGCGCGCGTGCGCCAAGAGCATCGACCATGGCGGCGGCGGTGCTACCTGTGCCGAGCCCTACGACCATGCCATCTTCAACCAGATTGGCAGCGTGTGTTCCGATGAGTGTGAGCAGTTCCTGCGTTGTCAGCGACATCTCTACCTCAGATTGGCAGCGGCGGCCTCATCTACCAGCCACACAAGGTCGCCATTGGTCGGGCGAATGACTTGCGATGGCAGCGTGTCCACATCCTCATCACCCTGCAACACACGTACGAGCGTCTCGGCCTTGCCTGCGCCACCGACCAGGAAAACAACCCTGGCCGCGGCATTGGCAAGGAGTGGTGAGAAGGTGAGGCGATCCGCATCCAGCTTGGCTACGTGATGCGCCAACACGATGTCACTATTGTTATGGATAGCAGCAGTACCTGGGAAGAGGCTGAGGGTATGACCATCGTCACCCATGCCCAACAGGATGAGATCGAAAACCGGTGTGCCTTCGGCAACACCACTTACTTCGCGAATCTCGGCTTCGTATCGCGTTGCTGATTCTGCGGGGCTGATGCCATCGTCTGTTTCCCAAGTGTGGACATCTTCCGGATGAATGGGTGCAGCGTCGATAAAGGCACGCAGTGCTTCACCGGCATTACTCTCCGGGCTGGAGAGCGGAACGAAGCGCTCATCGCCCCAGAAGAGATGCAAGGCATCCCAGGCTACCCGATCACCATACTCGGCGGTGGAGAGTAACTGGCCCATCCGCTTGGGGGTTGAACCGCCCGAGAGTGCAACCAGGGCGATACGCGACTCGGCCTTGGCCGCTTGCGATACCGCGATGATCTCTTCGGCGGCATGACGGGCAAGTGCCTCGCCATCGGTAACAACGATAACGGTGCCATGCACCCCCAAATCGAGAACCTTCACTGTATCCGTCATGTATCGCTCCTGAAATGCGCTTACGGTAGCAACTGCGTGGCGAGGCGAATCGAATCCTCAAAGACGCGATCCGGTCCGAATCTCTGGAGTTCCTGTCCCAACATCTCCACGGTGGAATGGCGGCGACTAAAGACCATACGACTTACCAGTGGGGTCGTGGCGGTCTCTGAACTCGTTACGAGGTCATCGTGATCTGTGCGTTGGATGATGTATCGGCCGGAGCTGCCATCGTTGGTGACAATTTCGACGCTGCGCAGGCTGAACTTGGCCCCGGGGACGAAATCCGGCGTCAGCCGAATCTGCACTTCGTGGGCGCGACCGGTACTGTCCGTTGCTGCCATGAAGGCTGTCCAACCGCCGGATTTGCGGGCTTCCAGTGGTTCGATTACTTCCCACTTCAACCGGCTCCCCAGCCAGCCAAGCACCATCAACGCTGCCGCGAAGCCGGAGCTGTGATCCTGGCGCTCCTGCGCGTAGGCGATATTGACGCTATCTATATGCTCCAGGCTGCGATGGGTCGTAACCGGATCGAAGAACTGGGCGATCAATTGCCGCCACGGGGCGAGTCGGAGCCAGGTAAAATCGCCAACGATCGGATCGGTGGGCTCATCGATGAGCGAGCGATAATCGGCCACGGCATGGGCATCGTTACCCAAACGGGCACTATCGAATACGAGGCGGTCCGCTACCTGGGAGAGATCCTCGAAAATGGCGTTGTTGCTGAATTCACCGCGCGGCCACCACAGAAACGAGGGTAGCTCTGAAATCAGGAGCGGAGCCACGATACTGCTGAGCACACCCGCGCTGGATTGGTCGGTCCAGATGGTGATAGTTTCGAAGAGGATGCCGTGGTGGCTATCATCCTTCGTTGACGTCTCATTGATCTGGAGATCAATATGCCAGGCCTTCGGGCGCTGGAGATGGGGATCATTGATGACGATGATCGTGCGGCTGGGGAGAAAATCCTTCAGCTGACTCACCGTCTGCAGAATCATCTCGGCGATCTCGAGACTATCCGCCACCGATACCAGATTCAATGTGTTTGCCCGCATGATGTCGGGTGCGGCTGTGTGGCCGGTGACCTTCTGCTCGCCATACGGACCACTCACGATCCGGCTGGGCGCAACCTCGCTCCACATGCGGTTGAATTCATCGTGGATAGCACCGGTATCGACAATATCGGTATCCCAATTGTGGCGCACCACGACCTTGTTACGATATTCCTGTTGTTCAGCCATCTGTGAACCCCTCTGGCTTATGGTCGACGCCATTCGCGGTCTTCACGCCGCAGCATCGTATCGGCCTTGGATGGTCCCCAGGAGCCGGATTCGTACGGATAGACCGGCAATGCCATATCCTGCCATCCATCCAGAATCGGCTGCATCAGGCTCCAGGCGGTCTCCACCTCATCACGACGGGCGAAGAGGGTAGGATCGCCGAGCATGGCATCCAGCAGCAATCGTTCGTAGGCATCCGGTCCGGCTTCACCGAAGGAGGAACCATAGAGGAAGTCCATACGTACTGGTCGCAGCTGTGTTGTCGGACCCGGCACCTTGGCGGCGAACTTGAGCGAGATACCCTCATCTGGCTGAATGCGCATGGTGATCACGTTTGGACTGAGATCCACATCGCCCACACTCTGGAACATCAGGTGAGGTACCTGCTTGAAGGTGATCGCGATTTCGGTGACACGTCGAGCCAGTCGCTTGCCTGTACGCAGATAGAAAGGAACACCCGCCCAGCGCCAGTTATCGACCTCCAACTGCATCGCGACATAGGTCTCTGTCTTGGAGCCGGGCTTGACGCCCTTCTCGTCGCGATAGGCCGGCATCTTGCGGCCGCTCATGAAACCTTCGTCGTACTGACCGCGAACAGTTCTTGTCATCAACTCTTCGCGAGACGGTGGTACCACTGCGCGTAGCAGCTTGACCTTCTCGTCGCGCAGGGCATTGCCGTTGAAGAGGGCAGGCGGTTCCATCGCGATCACGGCGAGCAGCTGCAGGATATGGCTCTGCACCATATCGCGCAAAGCACCTGCTTCCTCATAGTAGCCAGCGCGTTCTTCCACACCCAGGCTCTCCGCCACGGTGATCTGTACGTGATCGACATACTGTCGATTCCAGACAGGCTCAAAGAGCGTATTGGCAAAGCGGAATGCGAGAACGTTCTGCACGGTCTCCTTGCCGAGGTAGTGATCGATACGATAGATCTGGCGCTCGCTGAAAACCGATCCGATCTCCGCGTTCAGTTGACGGGCGGTGTTGATATCGCGTCCGAACGGCTTCTCGATAACGACACGATTCCAGCCAGCTTCCTTATCGAAGTAGATATCCTGGCGGTGACCGATCTTGCTCGCTCCCAGGTGATGGATGATGGGTGCATAGAAGCGGGGTGCGGTAGCCAGATAGAAGAGGCGATTGCCATGCGCCCGGCGTTCGGCATCGACCTGCTCGAGTCGTTCCTTCAGACGGGTGTAGGTTTCTTCGCCATCGAAATCGCCCTTTACATAGAAGAGGCCCTGGCTGAAGAGCTTCCAGCCTTCTTCCGTTACCGGTGTGCGGGCACCTCGCTCCACTGCAGCGCGCATCTCGTTGCGGAAGTCGTCATCGCTCCAGTCGCGGTGGCTGACACCAACGATGCTGAAGCCCTCCGGCAATGGATGTCCGATCGCGAGATCGTAGAGGCTTGGCATAAGCTTGCGCGCGGTGAGATCGCCGGTTACACCGAAGATCACCATCACACAGGACTCAGGCATACGATCCATTTGGAGACCAGCGCGGAGAGGATTCGCCGCTACGCTGCTGAGTGCTTCCGTGAGATCGAACTGATGCCCCACATGATCGGTTGCGTCGCCATAGCCGGTGCTGTCCACAGCAAAGTTGTATCCACCTTCGGCTGGATTGTTGATATTCTCTGTCATCCGTCCCATCCCGTACTCGAGAGCGAGTGAATAAGAGCAGGTGCTCTATTCAGCAGCACTCTTGTCGACCGTCATCCACTCGATGTGGAATGTACCGGGCCTGTCTGTGCGCTCAAAGGTATGCGCCCCGAAGTAATCGCGCAGCTCCTGAATCAGGTTGGCCGGGAGGTGCGTATCACGAACTGTATCGAAATAGTTCAGCGCGGCGCTATACGCAGGCGTCGGTACACCACTCTGGATCGCCACCGTGAGCACGCTACGCAGATCAGGCACGCAGGCATTCACATCGTCGCGGAAATAGGGGCTGAGCATGAGATTACGTAGATCCGGATCTTCGGCAAAGGCCTTCATAATCGGATCAAGGAGCCGCGCGCGAATGATGCAGCCAGCCTTCCAGATGCGGGCCAGTTCACTCAAATGCAGGTTCCAGTTGTAGGTTTCGCTGGCGGTGCGGAGCAGCGCCATTCCCTGGGTGTAGGAGATAACCTTGGCAACATAGAGCGCATTCTCGAGCTGATCGATAACCGTCTGCTTCTGATCGCTGAGATCCGCGACATTGGCTGGACCCTGCAGCACAACCTCAGCGGCGTCACGATCAGCAGCCATGGAGCTCAATGAACGCGCGACGACGGCCGCATCGATCACCGGAATCGGGGTGCCAAGCTCGTAGCTGTTGATACTCGTCCAGCGACCAGTGCCCTTCTGCGCTGCCTGATCGCGGATAAAGTCGACCAGCGGTAGACCGGTATCCTCATCAATGTACTGCAGCACAATGCCGGTGATTTCCACCAGGAAACTGCTCAGCTTGCCCTTGTTCCACGTCTCAAAGACCTTACCGATCTCCGGAGCGCTCATCTTCAGGCTGTTGCGCATGATGTCGTACGTCTCGGCAATGAGCTGCATATCGCCATACTCAATACCGTTGTGCACCATCTTGACGTAGTGACCGGAACCGCCCGGTCCGATATGGGTCACGCACGGGCCAGAATCGCTCTTGGCAGCGATCGCTTCCAGAACCGGCTGCAGCGCCTTCCAGGCGACTTCTGAGCCGCCTGGCATCAGGCTGGGACCCCAGAGGGCGCCCTCCTCGCCACCGGAGACACCCATGCCGACGAAGTTCAGTCCCTGGGTCTCATACTCCGCCGAGCGGCGCTCGGTATCCGTGAAGAGGCTGTTGCCACCATCGATCACAATATCGCCAGGCTCCAGCAGCGGTGCGAGTTCATCCTTCACCGCATCAACCGGTGCACCGGCTTTCACCATGAGAATGATGCGTCGTGGTGTCTCCAGGCTGTCGACCAGCTCCTGAATGGTGGTGGCTGCGGTGATACCCGTGCCCTGGCCACGACCGGCCATGAACTCGTCGGTCACTGCTGTGGTGCGGTTATACACAACCGGCGCAAAACCGTTGCGGGCGATATTGAGTGCCAAATTCTCGCCCATCACCGCCAGACCAACGACGCCGATGTGGCTCTTTCCAGTGCTCATCTGATTCCTCCCCAATCACGCCACTGCCGGAGCGACCATGGGCGGAAGCTCCGGCAGTGCAACATAGCCCCTGATTAGGCCTTCTTGCTCTCGACACTGGCCAGCAAATCATCGTAGCTGGTCATGAAACTGGCGATACCATCTTCCTCAAGCTTGGCGGTGATGGCATCGATATCGATGCCAATAGCAGCCAGATCGGCAAAGACCTGATGCGCTCCCGCATAGTCGGCATCAACCGTACGGGCGACTGTGCCATGATCCAGGAAGGCGACAATCGTGCTGGGTGGCGCGGTGTTCACCGTCTCAGGACCGATAAGGGTATCCACGTAGAGCGTATCCGGATAGGCCGGATTCTTGACACCGGTGCTCGCCCAGAGCGGACGCTGCACCCGTGCACCCTTGGCGGCCAGTGCCTGCCACTGCTCGGTACCGAAGAGTTCCTCGAAGCGCTCATATGCAAGCACCGCGTTGGCGATAGCAGCCTTGCCCTTCAGCGCCGCGGCGGCTTCGGAGCCGATCTCATCCAGTTGCTTGTCGGCGGCGGTATCGACGCGGCTCACGAAGAAGGACGCTACTGAAGCGACATGGTCGATCGCTTCGCCGGCATCGGCGCGCGCCTGCAATGCATCGATATAGGTTGTGGCCACTGCTTCGTAGTTCGCCAGGCTGAAGAGGAGCGTGATGTTGACATTGATGCCCTCAGTCAGCAGCTGCTTGATAGCAGGAACACCTTCGGCAGTGCCAGGAACCTTGATCATCAGATTCGGGCGATCAACCGCGGTCCAGAGTGTGTGGGCGTTGGCGATGGTGCCCTCGGTATCACGGGCGAGGCTCGGCAGCACTTCGAGGCTGACGAAGCCATCAGCACCGTTGGTAGCATCGTAGAGCGGGCGGAAGAGATCGCAGGTATCCTGAATATCCTTCACTGCAACGGTCTGGAAAACCTCGGCAGCATCCTTGCCTTCTGCCAACAGCGCCTTGATTTCGGCATCGTAGGTATCGCTACCGGCAAGTGCCTTCTGGAAGATGGCTGGATTCGAGGTCACACCGCGGATACCGGTCTCGTCGATGGCAGCCTTAAGGGCACCGTTCTCGATCAGCTCGCGGCTGATGTCATCCTGCCAGATGCTTTGGCCTTCGTTGACGAGTTGCTTCACATTGTTTGTCATGATATTGCCTCTTCTTTTCCGTTACCCGCGACCAAGCAGTTCCATTGCGACCGCCGTGACGTTCTCACTTGTGAAACCGAAGTGCTTCAATACTTCCTTACCCGGTGCCGAGAGACCAAAGGTGGTCATACCGACGTGGGCGCTGTTGTCGCCCGTCCATTCAGCCCAACCAGTGGTGATACCGGCTTCGATCGAGACGCGGGCAGTTCCGGCAGGTCCCAGCACGCTCTGCTGGTATTCCTTGCTCTGTTGGCGGAAGAGTTCCCAGCTCGGCATGGAAACCACACGGGCCTGAACACCCTTGCCGGCAAGCTCACCCTGTGCTGCCACAGCCAGTTCCACTTCAGAACCGGTCGCAAGCAGGACAACATCCGAAGTACCCTCGGCATCGCTGAGGATATAGGCACCATTTTCCAGGTTACCCTTGGCCGCGCTGGTATCCAGAACCGCCAGATCCTGACGACTCAGCACCAGCAGCGTTGCGGTGTCGCTTTCGATCGCGTGTCGCCATGCTGCCGCGGTCTCATTGGCGTCGGCCGGTCGGATTACGGTCAGACCCGGAATCAGGCGCAGACTCATTGTCTGCTCGATTGGCTCGTGGGTTGGGCCATCCTCACCAACAGCAATGCTATCGTGCGTCATCACGAAGATGCTCTTGAGATGGCTGAGTGCCGCCAGGCGAATGCTGGGACGCAGGTAATCGGTGAAGACGTGGAAGGTGGAACCGAACGGAATCACGCCGCCGTGTGCAGCCATGCCGTTCACGATTGCGCCCATACCATGCTCGCGGATACCGTAGTGGATATTGCGACCGGCATAGCTCCAGGTATCGCCAACAGCGCCCTGGCTCTCGAAATCGTTGAAGCTCGGATCACCGAAGTCGCCGCCGCCCTTCATCGCGGTCAGCGTGCTGCTATTGAGATCGGCCGAACCACCGATAAAGGTAGGAACGTGCTTCCAGAAGCCACCGATGACATCGCCGCTCGCCTTGCGCGTGGAAACCGGCTTGTCGCCAGCATTCCAGGCCGGAATATCAGCATCCCAGCCAGCCGCAACCTCGCCCGCAATGGCGAGCTCCAGCTTGGCGGCGAGTTCAGGATTGGCCTGCTGGTACGCGGCAAAGGTTTCGTTCCAGGCTGCCTCGGCGGCGGCACCCTTGGCCACCGCTTCCAGGAAATGCTCGCTGGCATCTTCCGGCACATAGAAATCGGGTTCGGTCGGGATGCCAAGGTTCTCCTTGGTAGCCTTCACTTCGTCGGGACCCAGCGGCGAGCCGTGGGCGCCAAAGGTGCCAGCCTTCTTCGGCGAACCGAAGCCGATGGTGGTCTGGGCGCAAATGATGCTCGGCTTGCCGGTTTCGGCGCGAGCAGCCTCCAGCGCGGCATTGACCTCATCGATATCCATACCGTTGATCGTCTGGACGTGCCAGTTAAGCGCCTCGAAACGCTTGGCGACATCCTCGCTCATGCTCACATTGGCGCTGGCGGCCAGAGTGATGTGATTCTGATCGTAGAGGTAGATGAGTTTGCCCAGCTTCAGGTTACCGGCAATCGCCGCCGCTTCCATCGCCACGCCTTCGACTACATCGCCATCGGAGACGATGCCATAGGTGTGATGATCGATGACGGTATGAGCATCGGTATTGAAGGTAGCAGCGAGGAAGGCCTCAGCAATGGCCATGCCGACACCGTTGGCGAGACCCTGGCCCAACGGACCGGTGGTCACTTCTACGCCCGGGGTGTCCAGCCGCTCCGGGTGACCCGGGGTGCGGCTGTGCATCTGCCGAAAGTTCTTGAGGTCTTCAATAGAAAGATCGTAACCAGTGAGGTGAAGCAGAGAGTAGAGGAGGGCGCTGCCGTGACCGGCGCTGAGCACGAACCGGTCCCGGTTGAACCAATGGGGGTTCTTCGGGTTGTGCACCAGGCTGTTCTGCCACAGGGCATAGGCCATGGGGGCTGCACCAAGCGGGAGTCCGGGGTGACCGGAGTTCGCTTTCTGCACCATATCCATGGAGAGGGTGCGGATCGAATTGATTGCGTTATTGACAAGGGTGGCGTTGGCCAAAAGAGCCTCCTCGGGTTCGTTGGAATCACGCGCCATGATCGGCACACCTCTACACCGCGATGTCAAAACCACGGTTGCACCTGCCCATTATCCCACGAATGCTGCTGAAATTGCGCGGACTGGATGTGAGCGTTACCAGAGATTGGCGAACGGCCACATTTGAATGGCTTTCGCGATGGCACAGGCTGCGAAAACGAGCATCGCCAATGCGAACCGAAGCGATGAACTGTCGGCCAGCGCGGGTCTGGGTGTGCCCCTGTTCCAGCTGGACCAGAACCCTGACGCGGCAAAGGCAAGTGCGCCCAAAGCGACAGCGATCCATAATGCAAATGTCACGTACATCGCTATCATCCCTTTCCAGCGGCTATACTAACTGTCGGAAACTGGCAACACTTCGGACACGGACGGAATATGGCACAGTCGCACAAACGACCAGATCGGTACACGCTCTCCGAATTGGAGGAGATGACCGGAATCAACGGTCGCACCATCCGATACTACATCACCGAGGGCTTGCTGATGCCCGCCTATGGGCGTGGTCCGAGTGCGACGTATGATCACGACCATCTCCTCCGATTGCAGGCTATCGGTCGACTGAAAGAGCAACGCAAGCCGCTGCGCGATATCCGCGCCGAGCTTGAGCAACTCACCACCGACGACCTCGCCATGATGATCAATACCCATGTCCAGCCAGAAGTGGCCATGTGGCGACACCATCAGCTTCATCCCGACTTCGTCATCCAGGTGCGCGAGCGTGAGCAATCGGATCGTCAGAGCACGCATGAGCTCGCCTTCGATCTCATCATCGAATACGCCCGCTCGGTGCTGGATGATCTGGATAGCGGAGCGAATTGATGAGCGGCGACAGCGGCTGGAGCGATGCCGAAACGCTGCACAAACTGTGGATTCCGGACAATCCGGACGGGAGCGGCTGGGCGGATATCGATTGGGTCAGCGCCGTTCAGGGAAGCCGGTATCACTACTGTCACGGCGAACCATTGGCCGAGGCGATTGCCGCGCGTCCGCCATACTATCTGGTGCGGACTCGTAGCGAAACCGAGCAGATTCCGATCCCGCACGAGAACACCTACTACATCCCCGCCGTCAATTTGCACGATTTTCTCGTGGAGTTGGGGTGGAGCGGCGGCAGCGAAGTCATCTGGCACATTGAGCCGGTCGAAGATGCCCCGGATGAGGCATGCGTATCGTAGCGCCGCATTTCACATGCGGCGAAATGGGCTATCTCGCCGTCCACTTCGCGCTGACGCGCTTCGGGAGCGGCGCTACGCCTTCTTCTTAATCGGTTTCATCAGCAGCTCGATATCCTCATCGTGGATTTCCCACACCCAACCCTGCACGGTTGCGATGGCGGGTGTGCTGATTTCGCCATAGCGAATCTCGATATCCTGCCCCTCCACCACCAAATGGCGGACGCTGTTGAACGCGAACGCCATGCGAGGATTGCGATAAACCTTCGCTGGTCCGCCGATGCTCTCCAGTGCCTGCATTACCAGCGCGTAACTGGTGGTTTCATCGAGTAGTGGCAGATCAGTCATGCATACCCATCCCATCCTTGCGAAATCCGCTCATTCTTGTGATGATGCTACCAGTAACGACACAACGACGTGGAGTTTGTTGCGGGTGCGCTCGGGCGTGCCCTCCGTTTGTGAACTGTCTGAAAGGACACCCCATGCCCCAGGTTGAAGAGATTCGTAAGGAAGTGGACGAGCTTATGCCCGGGCTCGTCGCTGACCGTCGTCACCTCCACGAGCATCCGGAACTCGGCTTCCAGGAGTTCGAGACCGCCGAGTTCGTGCGGCAGCGACTGGAGCAGCTGGGTGTGGAAGATATCCGCACCGGCATCGGTGTCACTGGCGTGACCGGCCTCATCACGGGCACCAAGCCCGGTCCGGGCAAGAACGTGCTGGTCCGTGCCGATATGGATGCGCTGCCGATTCTCGAAGAGAACGATGTCGAGTACAAGAGCCAGAACCCCGGCGTCATGCACGCTTGTGGTCACGATGCCCACACCGCCATTCTCATGGGCCTCGCCCGTTATCTGAGTGACAACAAGGACAAGTTCAGCGGCACCGTGAAGCTTTGCTTCCAGCCCGCCGAAGAGCTGCCGCCAGGAGGCGCGCAGGCCATGATTAAGGAGGGTGTGCTTAACGATCCTCCGATTGAGGCTGTCTTTGGTCTGCATATGGCCAATCAGGAGCAGGTTGGCAAGATCATCGTTGGTAGCGGACCGGTCATGGCTGCTGCCGATGGCTACACCATTACCATCAGCGGCAAGGGTGGCCACGGCGCCTATCCGCATGGCTGCATCGATCCGGTGATCGTGGGCGCGCAGATCGTGGTGGCGCTGCAGACAGTTGTCAGTCGCAACACCGATCCGATGGACTCTGCGGTGGTGAGCAACTGCGTCTTCCAGTCCGGCGAAGCTTTCAATGTTATTCCGGATACAGCCGTGCTGAAGGGCACCGTACGCACCTTCAAGCCGGAGACGCGCGATCTCATGGAGAAGCGCATCACCGAAATTGCGACGGATATTGCTACTGCGCTCGGCGCGACCGCCAAGGTCGAATACGTTCGTGGCTATCCGCCAACGGTCAATGACGAAGCCATGACCGAGCTTGCCCGTCAGGCTGGTGCCGCTGTTGTCGGTGAAGAGAACGTGGTTACACGTCCGCCGGCCATGGGCGCTGAGGACTTCAGCTACTTCCTCGAAGAGAAGCCAGGCAGTTACTTCTTCGTCGGCTCCAAAAACGAGGAGAAGGGCTTCGTTTGGGGACACCACCATCCGAAGTTCGATATCGATGAAGAGAGCATGGGCCACGGCCTCACCGCCATGGCGATGGGCGTATTGACCTATCTCGAGGATTGATCCTGAACCGGAGGTGAAGGACCCCCCGGCGAAGCCGGTCCAAAATGCTGTCGGGCGCTATGGACCGATCCCAGGGATGATCCTTTGACCCTCACACGTGGGCCGGGTTACCGAAGGTGGCCGCTTGCGGCCCTTATGCCCGGGTAATGCTCGCGGACTATCAGCAAGGTAGCGGCGCACCTTGTGTGCGCCAAAGGGCAGACAAGCTGCCCTGCTACCAGGTACTTGGAGACAGTTACATGATCACAGACACAATCAAGAACGAAATCGATGAAATCCTGCCAGGCGTTGTTGCAGATCGCCGTCACCTCCATGAGCATCCCGAGTTGGGATTTGAGGAGAACGAGACGAGCAAGTTCGTTATCGAACGTCTCCAGGCGCTGGGCGTCGACGATATCCGCACCGGCCTCGCGGTCACAGGTGTGACGGCTCTGGTCCATGGCACCAAGCCTGGTGAAGGCAAGTGCGTGCTGCTCCGCGCGGATATGGATGCGCTCCCGATCGTGGAAGAGAACGCGGTCGATTACGTCTCTCAGAACAAGGGCGTGATGCACGCCTGTGGCCACGACGCTCACACCGCCATGCTGCTCGGCGTCGCTCGCGTGCTCATGGATAACCGGGACACCTTCTCGGGTACCGTGAAGCTCCTCTTCCAGCCGAGCGAGGAGCAGGGGACCGGTGGTGCCTTGCCAATGATCGAGCAGGGCGTGCTTGAGGATCCGCATGTGGATGCCGTCTTCGGTCAGCACGTCTCCTCTGGTGATCCCACCGGTGAGATTCATGTTGCTCCTGGTCCGAACGGTGCCGCGGCGGATAGCTGGAAGATTACGATCAACGGTAAGGGTGGCCACGGTGCTGCACCCCACCAGACCGTCGATCCCATCATCATTGCCACCAATATCATCAACGCGCTGCAGACGATCGTTTCTCGCGGTGTGGATCCGATGGCTCAGACAGTTGTCTCGGTCTGCAATATCCATTCCGGATTCGCTGACAACGTGATTCCGGATACCTGCGAACTTGGTGGTACGGTGCGTACCTTCGATCCGAAGCTGCGCGATTTCGCGCAGGATCGTCTCACCACCATCGCGGAGACCGTCGCCAAGTCCTTTGGTGGCTCGGCCACAGTTAACTACCATCGTGGTTATCCAGCCACGATCAACGATGCCGAGATGTCCGAGTTGGTTCGTCTCGCTGCGATTGAGGCAGTCGGTGAGGATATGGTGAAGGTCGGCGAACCCGGGATGGGTGCTGAGGACTTCAGCTACTTCCTTGAGAATCGACCGGGTTGCTTCTGGAATGTTGGTACTCGCAACGAAGAGCGCGGCATCGTTTGGCCACACCATCACCCGCGTTTCGATGTTGACGAAGATGGCATGAGCCACGGTATCAAGACAATGGTGAATGTGGCGCTGACCTATCTGAATTCGTAACGATTGGGGCTCGCCCTCGGTCGAAATCACCCCGGGGTTACGGAAAATGCCGGGGGGTGAGTCCTGACTGGCACGGTAGCGTCGCCCCTTGTGGGCGACCCAGGCCACCACTCCCCGGATTAGGCCACGGTAGGAACACCTTCACAGGGCGGCCACAAGGAGCACACACATGGTACTTCCAACCCTCCCAGCAGATGTCGATGAGATCGTTCCCGGTGTCATCGCGGATCGTCGCTTTATCCACGAGCATCCGGAGCTTGGCTTTCAGGAGCATGAGACCTCGAAATTTGTGGCCGAGCGGTTGGCAGCCCTCGGTGCCGAGGATATCCAGACTGGAATCGCTGGTACTGGTATCACGGCGCTGATCCATGGCGGTAAAGGCGAGGGTAAATGTGTGCTCTTGCGTGCCGATATGGATGCGTTGCCACTAACGGAGGAGACACCGGTCGAGTTCGCCTCCAGGACACCCGGCGTGATGCACGCCTGCGGTCACGATGGTCATACGGCGATGCTGATGGGTGTTGCCCGTATCCTCCAGGAACGCAAGGATCAGTTTGCAGGTACCGTCAAACTCTGCTTCCAGCCCAGTGAAGAAGCGAATGAGGGTGGTGCTCGCCCCATGATCGAAGCCGGTGTGTTGGAGAATCCGCACGTTGATGCCTGCTTCGGCCAACACGTCATGAGCGATCGTCCCACCGGCGAGATCTGGGTGAATGGCGGCCCAATTCAGGCGAGTGCTGATGCGTTCAAGATCACCGTGCAGGGCAAGGGTGGTCACGGCGCCATGCCGCACACCAGCATCGATCCGATCATGATCGCGGCGGATATCGTTAGCGGCCTCCACAAGATCGTTTCGCGGAATGTCGATCCACTCGATCCGGTCGTCGTCAGCCCCTGTACATTCCACAGCGGCACGGCTGGCAATATCATCCCGGATACCGCCGAACTCACCGGTACTGTGCGCACCTTCAGCCCGGAGAATCGCGATCTGGCCGAAACCCGGTTGAAGGAAGTCGCCACGGGTATCGCTGCCGCTCACGGAGCGACAGTCACGATCGAATACGATCGAGGCTACCCACCCACAATCAACGATGTCGAGATGGCGGCACTCGCTGAGGTATCGCTGGCTAAGGTTGTTGGCGAAGAGAATGTGATGAAGATGCGGCCAATCATGCCGGCCGAGGATATGAGCTACTTCCTCCTCGAACGCCCCGGCTGCTACTTCATGACCGGCTGCGGCAATGAGGCTAAAGGTATCGTTTGGCCACACCACCATCCCAAGTTCGATTTGGATGAAGATGCACTCGGCATTGGCGTTGCTGCCCTTGCGCAAGTCGCTATCGATTACCTTAATTCCTGAACGTGGCACCGCGTTTTATACGCGGTGTTCGCATATGGAGACAACATTTGACCACTATCCACCAACGCATCGACAACATCGTGGCGGAGATTGAACCTGGACTCGTCGCCGATCGTCGGCATCTCCACCAACATCCGGAGCTTGCCTTTCAGGAGTACGAAACCGCGGAGTTTGTCCGCCAACGGCTTGAATCACTTGGCGTTGAGAACATTCGCACAGGTGTTGGTCAAACAGGCGTGACCGGCGTTATTCGCGGTACCGCTTCCGGAGTCGGCGGTAATGTCCTCCTGCGTGCAGATATGGATGCGCTACCGATCCTGGAGGAAACACCGGTCGAGTTTGCCTCGGTGAATCCGGGTGTCATGCACGCCTGCGGTCACGATGCCCACACGGCGATTCTGCTCAGCGTTGCCCGTGTGCTCACCGATCTGCGCGATCAATTCGCAGGCACGGTGACACTCTGTTTCCAGCCAGCCGAAGAGCTTCCGCCTGGCGGTGGCATCGGCATGATTCAGGATGGTGCGTTGGAGGGTGTTGACGCCGTCTTCGCGCTACATATGGCAGCACAGATGCCGACCGGTACAGTGGCCATCGCCCCCGGCGGGGTCATGGCTGGCGGCGATCTCTTCCGCATCATCTTTCAGGGGAAGGGCGGGCACGCTGCCGAACCGCACGAGAGCGTCGATCCCGTTATTGCCGCTGCGGCGACTATTGTTGAACTCCAGAGTGTCGTCAGCCGCAATATCGATCCTATGGATCGGGCGGTTCTGAGCGTTTGCACCTTCAACGGTGGCGAGGCATTCAATGTCATCCCGGATACCGTCGAGATTGGTGGTACGTTCCGCTACTTCCAGTTCGAAACGGGTGAGCGTATCGAGAAACGGCTCACCGAGATCGCTACCGATTGTGCTTCTGGTCTTGGCTGCGAGGCAAAGGTTGAGATTCTGCGTGGCTATCCACCAACGGTCAACGACGATGCCATGGCGGAGCTCGCACGCCAGGCATTGATCGCCGAACTCGGGGAAGAGGCAGTTCGTACCGCCGATCCTGTTATGGGCGGCGAGGATTTCTCGCATATGCTTCGCGCCAGACCCGGTGCGTATTATGTAGTTGGTTGCTATAGCGAGGTTGATGGTGTCAATTATGGTCACCATCACCCCAAATTCGATGTCGATGAAGACTCGCTCGCGATCGGTGTGCGCTCGATGACCAGCATTGCGCTAGCCTGGTTGCACGAAAACACGAAAGGATAGAGGACATGGCAACAGCGACACTCAAACCCGAATTCGATGAGATCTTGCCAGGGGTCGTGGCTGATCGACGTCACTTCCACGAGCATCCGGAGCTTGCCTTCGAGGAGATCGAGACGGCTGCCTATGTAACTGCCCGGTTGCAGGAACTCGGGGTGGAGAATATCAAAACGGGTGTCGGCGGCACTGGGGTGACGGGTATTATTCGTGGCGAATGTGGTGATGGCAATGTCGTCATGCTGCGTGCCGATATGGATGCACTTCCGATTCTCGAAGAGGTGCAGGCCGATTACACCAGCAAGATCGATGGCAAGATGCATGCTTGTGGTCACGATGCCCACACCGCAATGCTGCTGGGTGTGGCCCGGATTCTCATGCAACACAAGGCTGACTTCAAGGGTGCGGTGAAAGTACTCTTCCAGCCCGCTGAGGAAGTTCCTCCTGGCGGCGCGCAGGCCATGATCAAGGACGGCGCGCTTCAGGATCCGCAAGTGGATGCCGCCATCGGGCTGCATGTTGCTGCGGATTCACCGGCCGGCCGGATCTCCTGGCGCGTTGGTCCCGGCTCGGCCGGCTCCGATCGGTTTCGGGTCGTTATCAAGGGGAGAGGTGGTCATGCCGCTCGTCCGCAAGCGGCTGTCGATCCGGTAGTGATCGCTGCGCAAACGATCATGGCGCTGCAGACGCTGGTAGCCCGCGAAACCGACCCGATGGATGGTGCTGTGGTGAGTACGACAGCTGTCATTGCCGGTGATGCCTTCAATGTGATTCCGGATACCGCAGAGGTGCGTGGCACAGTACGCACGATTTCACCGGAGACACGCGAGCGGATGGCGAAGCGTGTGCCCGAAATCTTCCGCGGTATTGCTGAAACCATGGGCGGTGAAGCCGATGTCACCTGGATCTCGGGCTACCCCAGCATTCAGAACGACGCTCTTGTCACCGAAATCGTGCGCGATGCCGCGGTGCGGATTGCGGGCGAGGAGAATGTAGTCGAGAACCCACTCGGACTCGGTGGCGAGGACTTCAGTTACTTCAGTCTTGAAGTGCCGAGTTGTTTCTTCTATTGCGGTACCCGCAACGAGGAACGTGGGATCGTGTGGGGACACCATCATCCCAAGTTCGATGTTGAGGAAGAGGGTTTTGTGAACGGTATGGCTGTTATGGCCACCGCCGCCATGGATTACCTCAACGCCAACTAGACCGAGTACCACCGTAGGCCTGGGTACGGCAGGATGCAGCTCGCTGCCCCTCTACCGACCCAGGCATCTGGCGAACCAATCGCATTTGGACTAATCAATCTCCAACGGTGCGGTTTCCCACGAATCGCCGAATCCGCAGACCCAGTTCAGCGCACGCAATCGTTGCTCTGCGATCCACGTAATTTCGTCCTGCTCGTCTTCAGAGAGAGATCCAAACGCGATTCCGCCGCCGACAGCCAGATCGCCATTCACGGTTGGCATGAGATCGGCAGCTTCGATCTCGGCTACGACGTCGACGAGATCTTCCGCAGAGACATCGCCTCCGCGCCAATACCAGAGCTCCATCCGTTCGCGTTCTCCCGCCAGATCCTCATCGCTGCGTAGTCGCACCTGTTTTTGCAGTTTGCGCACCTGATCCCACGGACCAGGTGCCCACGCCATCACGGCGGCGTTGAACGCATCACTATCAGGTACCGGCATGTACTCATCGCGTACCGCGCGCAGTGCCCACGCCACAGCACCAGCTGCGTAGAGCGCCTCGTCTGCGCCAAGCAGTTGTTCATCGCTGAGATTGCCGATCGGCGTGTTCAGGATCGCCAGCTCGGCATCGGTGATCCAGTTCGTCAACTCGGTGCGTGCCCAGGTGCTGAGTTCGAATCGGTCGGTCTCGCGCGTGAAGACATCGCTGTCATCATCCATCTCGATCAGACCGCGCTGGGCAACCGAGGTGAGCGCCACCGCGCGCCCGATGAGTTCAAGTACCGGCCACGGTTGAATATCGATCTCATCATCCATCACGCCAGGGTCCTTTCGAGAATGCTACAGTCATCAAGGAAAAGCGTACCGCAATCGCGGTCTGACAGGAGTGACGTAGATGAAGATTGGTATTGTGGTTGGTTCTATTCGTGAAGGTCGCAAGGGTATCCACGTCGGTGAGTGGATGCAGGAGCAGACCAAAACCCGCGACGATGCGGAGTATGTGCTGATTGATCTGAAATCCTTTGATGTCCCATTACTCACATCACCAGTTCACCCGATGATGGCGAAGCGCCAATATGAGAGCGAAAACGTTCGGGCCTGGAGTGAAGCGATTGATGCCTGCGACGGATTTGTCTTCGTGACTGCCGAGTACAACCATGGTGTACCCGGTGCCTTCAAGAATGCGGTCGATAGCATCGCCCCGGAGTGGGTGAACAAGCCGGTTGGCTTTGTTGGCTACGGATCTGTCGATGGCTCGCGCGCAATCGAGCAGTGGCGACAGATTCTGGCCAACTTCTCGATGTTCGATCTCCGCGCCCAGGTTGGACTCAATGGCTTTACCGATTTTGAAGCCGATGGCACCGTCAAACCCAACGAGCGCAAGAACGAATCAGCACAGACATTGCTGGATCAATTGGTTGCCGAAGTCAGACTTCGGGCGAAATAGCCTTCTGCCTGATGGCGGAGACAACGGGCAGATATCGGTAGTGGTGCCCTTTATGGGCACCAACTTCCTAGTCAGCCTTGATCATGATTGAGGCCGATATGAGCGCACGCAACCAGTCGGCCTCATTAGCAGGCAATTCCTGCTGCAGGTTGCGTGAACGTTTTGGGAGCGACGTCGCTACCTGATAGATCCCCTTGTCACGATTCAGATAGCCATAGTTGACCAACTCCCGCCGTAGCGTGGCGTAGTCCTCGTTGAACGCGGTCAGGATCTTGTTCACTTCTTTTTCCGGATACTGCCGACCCGGTTCGAACTGTTCCAGCAGGTAGTGCAGTACATGCACGCGTTGCTTGCGATTGGCAGGGATAGTGGTCAGCTTCCCATCCTTGAAGAAATGCTTCATTACCCGGGCACGCTCACTATTGGCCTTGACTGATTCCTCTGTGGCCTCGGAGCGGACTGATCGGAGTAAAGCTCCATTCAGCGCATAGATGTGCCGCTGGGCATCACGCTCCTCCATTACCACTCCAACATCTATGAGCCGACGCATGTGATGGCTGATAGTGGGCGCGGTAAGTTGGAGGGCGTCTGCCAACTGTTTGCCGGTTCTCGGCTCCTCCGCAAGCAGCCCCAGAATTCGTAGTCGGGTTTCGTCGGCTATCGCCTTGAGCATAATGACCCGGCCCTGGATTGTTGTGTTGTCCACCATGAGATACTCCTTCGATGAATATCGAAGTTAGATTATCACCAAAGTAGGCGCTACGCAACTCCAGCGCCAGAGTGAATGGGACGGGTTAACGAGAATGAGATAGCAAGATGATGACCTCAGGTGTCACCGACCCGATAACACCGTCATGCCTCGGCAGCCTTCCGCGATGCCCGCGCCAGTCGGATAACAAGATCATCCGGGATCGGTTTGCGCGGTGAGAAGGTGATACCGGTCTTGGTGGGTTTGAAGCCAGCGGCAGCGATTTCCTCAGCGTGTTCCGAGATGGCGCCAGGCTGGAGATACAACCCACACTGCTTGCTGAATGCTGCGTAACCCGCGACGATCACATCGCCGATCTTGAACCCCGGCATGTTGTAAGCCACGATCTCTTCTGCTTCCGGCAATGCGTCGCGCAAGATCTCACGTAGCCTTCTCAGCGATGGCTGGAAAGCCTCCGGTGCTGCGGCGATGTAGGTGTCATGGTCGTTTACTGTCACGGCTATCTCCCGAACTCTCTCGACAATTGGCCAGGATATTGACTATCGCCATTCTCCATCGTGATTGCATCGGCAACAGAGCCAGTATCGAATTTGGCGTCTTTACGCTAGAGTAAATCAGCAACCATCACGATAGAGAGGGAGTTTTCGATGAGCGATTATACCCCGCCGCCGGTCGGCAGTATCATCAGTGCAGATATCACGACAGAACATGCCGACGAGTTACGCGATTTTTACTCCAGTGTCATGGGGTGGCAACCAAGCCCCGTCGCGATGGGCGACTACGACGACTATATGATGATGACGTCAGATGGTGAACCAGCTGCGGGAGTCTGCTACTTGCGCGGACCCAATGTTAACCAACCCGCGAATCAATGGGTTGTCTGTTTTCGGGTAGCCAGCGTGGATGAATCGGTAGCTGGTGTGCTCGCAGGAGGTGGTAAGGTCATCGGCGAGGTCCGGGAAATGGGAACCAGCAAGTATGCGGTGATTCAGGACCCGGTCGGTGGCGTGGTCGCGATTTTCGATTAGCCTTCGTAGCCCGGGCGCTCATCTCGCAGACGTAGCCCCGGGGTTGACCCCCCGGGGTCGGTCGGGGACTCATCCCCAACGATTTTGCGAGTGATAGTAGATCATCGGTAGCGGAGCCGTCGATACCTTGAGTGGCCACGATACCAATCGTTCGGCTGATTCCTCGCCTGCGGCATCGGAATGACAGCGGATACCTTACAGGATCCGCCCCTACGCGGATGATTGAGGACCACCGATATCTGGCCCGGTTGGATGACCCCGTGGATCAACCACGGGGCTACGCTGGGGATGACGCTATTGCTTCGGTTTCAGTACCAGTCCAAGATCGTCCAGTTGCTCGGTTTCGACCGGTGCTGGCGCCTCGAACATCACATCCACACCGCGGTTGTTTTTCGGGAAGGCGATGACATCGCGGATGCTTTCCTCGCCCGCCAGCAACATCACGGTGCGGTCTAGGCCGAAGGCGATGCCACCATGCGGCGGGGCGCCATACTCTAGTGCGGTCAGGATGCTGCCGAAGCGATCCTCCTGAATCTCCGGACTCAGACCCATCAGACCAAAAACCTTCTCCTGCTGGCTGCGTTTGTGATTACGTACGGAACCGCCGCCGAGCTCATTGCCATTTGCGACAAGATCGTACTGCTTCGAACGGATGTTGCCAGGATCGCTCTCCAGCAAATGCTCGTCCTCCTCGAAGTAACCGCAGAACGGATTATGAGTGGCATCCCAGCGCTGGCCCTCTTCATCCCAATCGAGGAGCGGGAACTCGACCACCCAGGCGTAGGCCATCACGTTCGGATCGGTCAGGTTCAGGCGCTTGCCAAACTCGTCACGCAGCGCCGAAAGTGCTTTGGCGACGACTGCTGGCTGATCAGCGATCATGAGTACAAGATCACCCTCGCCAGCACCGATACCGGTTGTGAGGGCAACCTGCTCATCCTCGCTGAGGAACTTGGCGATCGGGCTCTTGAGACCATCGGCAGTCAACTGAATCGTTGCCAGACCCTTGGCCCCGTTTGCCTTGGCGATTTCGGTGATCTCGTCTATCTGCTTGCGGGTATAGTCGGCGCAACCAGGTACGACAATAGCTTTCACTTCGCCTCCTGCGGCGAGCACACCGGCAAACGCCTTGAACTCGGTGTTCTGGAGCGCTGCGCCAACATTCTGCAGCTGCATCCCGAAGCGGAGATCGGGTCGGTCATTGCCGTACTTGTCCATCGCTTCGTGATAGGTCATACGCGGGAAAGGTTTTTGCATAATCTGGCGCTCGGTATAGCGCTCGGTGATTTCGATCATCAGCGTTTCCATCAGATCCATGAGATCGTCTGGTTTGATGAAGCTCATCTCGATATCGAGCTGGGTGAACTCTGGCTGTCGATCAGCACGCTGCGCCTCATCGCGGAAGCAGCGGGCGATCTGGAAATAGCGATCCAGTCCGCTCACCATCAGCAACTGCTTCAGGATCTGCGGACTCTGCGGCAACGCATAGAACTCGCCCGGTTGCGCGGAGGAGGGGACAAGAAAATCGCGTGCACCCTCTGGCGTGGAGCGGATCAGTAGCGGCGTTTCCACCTCGACGAAACCACGCTCATCGAGAAAATCGCGCATGAATTTCACAATGCGATGACGCAGGAGTACGATCTGCTGCATGCTCGGGCGGCGCAGATCCAGATAGCGATACTTGAGACGCACTGCCTCATCGTAATCCCCATCTTCATTGATATAGAAGGGTGGGGTCTTGCTCTCGTTGAGAATGGCGATGTGGTGCGCCTCCACCTCAATCTCGCCGGTAACCATCTTCGGGTTGATGGTCCCTTCAGGCCGATGATTAACGATGCCCTGCACTTCGACCACATACTCGTTGCGCAGTTTGTTGGCGATCTCGTGGGCAGCAGCATCGACTTCCGGATTGAAGACGACCTGGGTGATGCCAAAGCGGTCGCGCAGATCGATGAAGATGAGTCCACCCAGATCTCGTCGTCGATTCACCCAACCCTTTAGCGTCACATGCTCGCCGGCATTATCGGCGCGAAGCGAGCCACAGGTAATACGGCCGGTTACTTCTGGCTGAACATCGATAGCGTACATTCCTACCTCCGGTCGCTGGCAACATCGCCAGCAGTGACATGATCAGTGAGTGCGTCTTTCAAGACTTCGTTGGGATCGTCGCCAGCAGCAACGACAGCGGCCACAGCTGCGAAGAGCGCCTGCTGACGTGCATCTGCTGTTGATTCGGGTGTATCCACCGGATGCTTCTTCAGCACCCGCACCGCGCGATCGAGCCCGGGCATGCTGTGTGGCTGACCATCGGCCGCTTTCTCCGGCTTGGTGGAGGTCTTCTTCTCTTCGGCCTTCACCCGCTGCCAGAGTCCCACAACTTCCTCGGCATTGGCTGCGGCATCATCGCCGAAGACGTGTGGATGACGCCGGACGATCTTGGTCACGATGCCGTGATAAACGTCTTCCAGTGTAAAGGCATTGCGCTCTTCCGCGATCTGGGCGTGCATCATGATCAACATCAGCAGATCGCCGAGCTCCTCGCACAGATTGGCGTCATCCCCAATGTTGATGGCGTCGACAATCTCATAGACCTCGTCGGCTAGCGTTGGTGCGAGGGACGCGTTCGTCTGCTTGCGATCCCACGGACAGCCATCCTCACGACGGAGTCTGGCCATGATGTGTTGCAGCGAGTTGGCGGCGCGGGTGGCGGTGAGTTCATCAAGCCCGGGAATATAGATACCGAGCATCGGACCACCCGGGTGATTGGCCAGATCTGCCAGTGTCAGGCTCTGTTGGGATTGCTCTGGCAACCCGGCATGGGAGATCACGGTAAGCGGATGGTCTCCCGGGAGAATGCGAAGCAGCTGTTGGCTGAGCATACGCATGATCTCGTTGCTATAGACATGAGTGATCAGCATGGGCAAACGCGGCGAAGTGTTGAGTTCTCCGCCATCGAATGGCGCATCGTTCTGGATCAGCGAGGTATCGCGACCGTCCATAAGCTGCACGCGCTGCCGTACCGGATCGATATCCAGCGCGGTGCAGAGAAGATCAATCATCGACAGGCCATCGAGAATCTCGACAGTGAGACCTAGCTCTTGCGCCAATGCGACAATGTCGATTACCAGTAGCTCCCCATATCGTGGGTGCCCGGGAACGGCAACCACGACCGGTCCGTTGGTGGCTTCATCGACCACGGCCTGTGCCGAGCTACGCCAGCGGCTATCTCTGTCGGTGGCTCCTGCGCGGTAGGATGCGAGATCGATGGTATGAGGGCGCGACAGGATATCTGTGAAATTCGTACCCTCATGATCGCGGATAAAGATAACCCGTGCGGCATCCAGCGCGTGTTGCGCTCGTGCGGTACGTAGATCCGCCGAACCCGGACCGAGTCCGACAATAGTGATATCGGCTGTCATTTCTTTTCCGCCTTATCGGCGCTGCTACCAAGGCTAAGAACCGCCATGAATGCTTCCTGCGGAATTTCGACACTGCCCACCATCTTCATGCGGGCCTTGCCTTCCTTCTGCTTCTCCAAAAGCTTGCGCTTGCGGCTGACATCGCCACCGTAGCACTTGGCCAGCACATTCTTGCGCATGGCCTTGACAGTCTCGCGACTGATGATGCGGCTGCCGATGCTGGCCTGAATCGGCACATCGAACATCTGCCGCGGGATCAGCTTACGCAGTGCCTGCACCAACTCACGACCCTTGTAGTAGGCATCGTCCTTGTGGCAGATCATGCTGAGCGCATCCACACTCTGACCGTTTACCAACACATCCAGCTTCACCAGATCGGCCGCGCGCATATCTGCGTATTGGTAATCCAGGCTGGCGTACCCCTGGGTGCGACTCTTGAGTTGGTCGTAGAACTCCACGATCAACTCCGCCAGCGGGATATCGTATTTCAGCTGCACGCGATCTTCGTCCAGATAGATCATATCGCCCGGGATCGCGCGCTTGTTCGTGGTCAGATCCATGATCGTGCCGATATAGCGGCTGGGAGCGATGATGCTGAGATGCATCCACGGTTCGCGGATCTCGGAAATATGACCAAAGTCCGGCATATCCGAGGGATTGTCGATTCTGCGAACTTCGCCACTATTGAGCTGGACTTCGTATTCCACACTCGGAGCGGTTGCGAGCAGATCGAGATCGAACTCGCGCTCGAGTCGCTCCTGAATGATCTCCATATGGAGCAAGCCGAGGAAGCCGCAGCGGAACCCGAAGCCGAGTGCAGCCGAGCTTTCGGCCTCATAGGTCAGACTGGCATCGTTGAGTTGCAGTCGCTCCAGCGCATCGCGCAGATCGGGGAATGCTTCGGAATCGACCGGATAAAGTCCCGCGAAGACCATCGCCTTGGCTGGCTGATATCCGGGGAGCGGTTTGGTAGCAGGATGATCGAAAAGCGTGATCGTATCGCCAACCTGTACATCCTTCACCACCTTCAGGCCGGTAGCGATATAGCCGACCTCGCCGGTCCGCAGGACATCCACCGCTGTCATATTGGGACTAAAGCAGCCGATTTCCAGAATATCAGCATGCTTGTTCGTACCCATAATGCGGATGCGCTGATCGGTATGTAGTTCGCCGTCGACCACCTTCACGTAGGCGATCACGCCCTTGAAGGCATCGTAATGGCTGTCGAAGATAAGCGCGCGGAGTGGTTGATTAGCCCCCTCATTGTTTGGAGCCGGGATGTACTTGACCACTGCTTCCAGGATATCCGGCACGCCCTGACCAGTCTTGGCGCTGGCGGGAATGATCTCGTCATCGATCAGACCGATGAAGTCGCCGACTTCCTTGCCAACGCGCTCGGGATCGGCGTTCGGCAGATCGATCTTGTTGATGACCGCGATCATCGCCAGCTCATGTTCGAGCGCGAGATAGACGTTGGCCATCGTCTGCGCCTCGATACCTTGCGCGGCATCAACCACCAGCAGCGCACCTTCGCAGGCGGCGAGACTGCGACTAACTTCATAGCTGAAGTCCACATGGCCGGGGGTATCGATGAGATTGAGTTCGTAGGTCTGGCCATCGCGCGCAGTGTAGGGCATACGCACGGCCCGCGCCTTAATGGTGATGCCTTTTTCGCGCTCCAGATCCATTGAATCCAGCATTTGTTCGTGCAGATCGCGCTCGGAGACCGTGCCGGTTGCCTGCAACAAACGATCGGCCAGGGTCGATTTGCCATGGTCGATATGCGCGATGATGCTGAAATTGCGAATGTGACTCGTGTCAATTGGGCTGGTCATGCGAAGAGGTTCAGTCCGTATCTATCAGAAGGCAGCCAAAAGCGTGTGCGGCAGGCAAGCCTCCGCAGATAACCGTCTAAGTATAGCCAGTTCAGTCTGTTTTCGTGGAAATTCGGGTATGCTTCAGCACTTTTGAAGAAAACCGCCACTAATTCTCGACGATCCGCGTTGTACTGCGCGAGAGGAGAGGAGACGCGTGTGTATGCCGCCAATGAAGACCGCATGAATGAATCGGATCTTCGTCTGCTCAATGACGATGAACTCGTTGTCGCGGTGCTCAAGGATTCGGAGTGTTTCTCTGTTTTGTACGAGCGGTATATCCGGCCGGTTTATCGCATGTGCTACCGGGCGGTGGGCAGCGTGGATGTGGCGGAAGACCTGGCTGCACGCTCATTTCTGACGGTCTATGAGCGATTGCATCAGTACCGACCTCAGGATGAGGGCAGCTTTCGAGCCTGGCTGTTCGTCGTGGTCCGCAACACCGTTCGGGATCACTGGCGTCGACACCGGCGCGAGCTTCCGCTCTTCGCGGAGATCACCAATATTGTCGATGCCGATCCTGGTCCTGAAGAGCTGGTGTTGGCGCGGATGCAGATGGAGGAGTTACGGCATTTGCTGGAGCGACTCAACGAGAAACATCGCACCATCGTCGAGTTGCGCCTGGCGGGTCTCTCCACGAACGAGATTGCTGCTGCCATGGATCTTTCCATCTCGGCCGTCAAGTCTTCTCAGGTTCGCGCCTACGCCAATATTCGTCGCCGACTTGTATCGAAGGGAGAAGCACTATGAGCCATCTCGATTCAACTGAAAGCTTCATCGAGATGTTTGGCACGGCGTTTGATCGTGCTCACCGGCGTACGGAAAGAGCCGATATGCCATCTGAGCGCGTCAAAGACCGGGTGATGAAAGATATCGCGGGAATGAAGATGCGGTCGGAAACTGCAGATCCGAGCGCATTCGGGCCGGATCTAGCAAGCCGCCTGAAGTCGGCGGCGAATGAGAGGAGCCTAACCGTGGATACGACTCTTGGTATACCGACGCGAACTCCGTTAGCCCAGGCATCACGCTGGTGGGCTGTTGCGGTTACGGGATTAGCGATTGCTCTGGTTATCGTCTCATTCCGCATGACCATCCATCCCTCAGGGCCATTGGTCAAGGACGACAACAATATCGCCTATGCTCCTTTGGTGAGCACCCCAATGGCCACCGCCATCGCAAACTCGTGTACCGCTGAGCCGCTCACAGCAGATGAAGTGATGAACATGGTGAAAGGTCCAGAACGTGGCTACGCGCGTCTGAGTCATGAGCCCGATACTGGTGAACCTGAAGCCACTTATAGTGACGAACCCTGGACGTTTTCAGAGCAGCCGCGCTCCTCAGCGATCTCCGCTATCGATCTCTCCATGATGGTTTCGGCTACGGAGACTGATACGCCGATCTCCGAAACCAAGGAAGCTGCGGACCAATTTTGGAACTGTCTGTTGTACGGCACGTCGTACCAGGTATGGGGATTGATGGCACCAGAATTGGTTCAGGGAGAGCTTTTGGCTTACTATCCTGTGTTTCGAACCGAGGCCGATGTCCTCAAGGTGATCACAGAGCTTGGTCCCCAACCATATTCAAAGAACCGGAACGCATCATTTACGACGCTAGAAGATGTAGGCTCGCCACCTGTCGAATTGCGGTCACTATCGGGTGATTCCGGAGTATGGGTATTCCCCGAATTTGAGGGTCAGCTTGCTGTTGTTGAGATGAATACAGTTGATCAAGGAGGCGCTAGCAATATCAAACCTCGGTACCTACTGATCCAGAAATTCCCGAACGGGCAATGGATCGTTATCGGTGTCGATTGGCAAGTGGTCAGAGCGTAACGTGAAGAAACGGCCAGGTCATCATGCCTGGCCGTTTCTACATCCCCGGAATTCGTGCCCGGATGCTCGCGGGAATCATGCCTTCAATCCGGTTCAGTATTGCCATTAGTTCCGGAATCCGGAAGAGCCATGCTGCCCAGACAAAGGTGGCTCCGTAGAGTCCAAAGCAGATGGCGAAGTAGATGACATGAATAATGAAGCTGGTGTCGGAGTTGAGCACATCGGCCAGCCACGGACGAGAGATACCGATAACGATTCCCATCACCAGAGTCGCACCGAGTGTGCGCATCAGCCACATGAAGAAGCCATCGCTGAAGATCTGGCCGGTGCGATAGCGGAGGAAGAGCATCATAATGATCGCTTCGCAGGCCGTGGTGATGCTGAGCGATATTGCCAGTCCCTCGGCTTGCAGTGAACCCATCAGCAGCTTGCACATAATCACATTCAGAATCACGGTGAGAATGCCGGTAATGACTGGCGTGACGGTGTCTTTCATGGCGTAAAAGACCCGGGTCACGATCTCGGCGAGCCCATATCCAACCAATCCCAGAGCGAACCATCGGAAGGCACCTGCCACGATATCGGTACTCTCCGAAGTGAAACGCCCGCCTTCGAAGATGATCATGATGACTTCGCGGCCGATCATGAGCAGGGCGACACTCGCCGGAATGCTGAGGAAGAGCAGGGGACGCATGGTGCGATCCATCAACCGGCCGAATCCCTCCTGATCGCCGCGATTGTAGAGCGCTGCCAGGCTGGGGAACGCAACCGTGCTCATGCTCAACGCCAACACGCCATGCGGCAACATCAGCAGTAACCAGGCGTAGTTCAGACCAGAGACGTATTGTGGCCCCAGGGTCGACGCAAATGCGCTAACGAAGATGAAGTTGAGCTGGAATGCCGCCAGGCCGAGTACACGTGGTCCAAGGAGCCTGAGAACTTCACTCAAGCCTTCTACCGTGCGATCAAGCGTGGGCTTGAGCGCAAGGCCGGTTCGTACAACGGCTGGTGCCTGCAAGAATAACTGCAGCAGCGCGCCGATAATGACGGCCCAAACGACCGCCTTAATGCCATAGCGATCGGTGAAGAACGCCGCGCCAATGATGATGGTGATGTTATAGAGTACCGGCGCAAAAGCGGGGAGGGTAAAGAGATTCTGCGCTTCCAGAATGCCCTTGCACGCAATCGCCAGACCGAGGAAAACCGGGCTGAGAAGCAAGGGGCGCATAAGCTCGACGGTGAGATCGTGCGTGTAATCGTCATAGCCCCAAGCGACGAGAGTTGTGAGCGGATCAGCCAGAACGAATGCAACGGCGCAGAGAACCAACACACCAATTCCGGTCCAGGTGAGGATGGAGGATGCCAGCCGCGAGGCCTTGTCGCGTTCTCCCTTATCAATGAAGCCGGCAAAGACCGGGATGAATGCCGCACCGAACGCGCCACTCATGACCACAAGAAAGAGCAGGTCCGGAATCCTGAACGCGATAACGTATGCATCCATGTCCGGGCTGGTGCCGAACTGACGGGCAAGGATCATTTCCCGCAGAAGCCCCAGGATACGACTTAGCACATACGCAATGGCTACAAATGCGGCGCTGCGCATCATGCCACTGCCGGATGCGACGATACCGGCGTGTTCCTCGGGTTCAGATGATGGCGTGGTGGGCGTGCGTCCGAAGACCTGCGTGGCCTGACTCATAGCCCGGATTATCCCATGGAAACGACGGATGCGCATGCAGGCGTATGATGCCGGGATTATGCTTCCTGCAGATAGATGCACGTTCTGCAGGAGTACCATTGACGCCCTTCCTCTACATCTCCGCCATACTCTTCGTCTTCCTCATCATTCTCTGGAAGATAGAGCCGCGATCGCTCTTCAATGCTGGCATCTTTGGCCTGGCATTGGCATTTGGTTATCTCGGTATCGTGGAGATTGCCTTTTACCGACTCGAGGCGGATTGGCTTTATGCCATTCTGATTCTGATCCCCTTTGTTGGATTCCCGTTGATCTATCTGATCGGATCCGTGGCGCTTATCTGGAACGGACGAACGATGGCCCGGCGCGAGGGGATATCGCTGGGGCATATGTTGGCACCGGTTGTCGGTGCGATCCCGTTTCTTTTGGTCGCTGCAAGCCTCATCGGGCTGGTGATGACGGCATATGCCCAGCATCGCCTTGCCGAATGGCTGATGCTACTGGTTTCCGTGATCTCTGCTGCTTATCTCTACTTCCTGGGAAATGCCTACGTCACCATTGTATACGGCTGGCTCTACACGGCCATGCCGAAGGAGCGCGATCCCGATTTCGTGATCGTGCATGGATCGGGATTGATCGCAGGCGAAGTACCCCCGCTGCTGGCGCGGAGGTTGGATAAAGCGATCGAGGTATGGCGCAAGGGCGGGGAGCGCGCAACTATCATCCCCTCCGGTGGTCAGGGGGAGGACGAGCCGCGATCCGAGGCGTGCGCGATGTCCGAATACCTCCTCGCACACGATATTCCGGCGGAACTGATCGTGCCTGAGGATCAATCGGCGGATACGGACGAGAATATGCGTAACAGCCAATTCATCATCGCCCGCCGTGGCGGTGGCAAGGGATCCAAGGTTGTTTTTGTGACCAATAACTACCATGTTTTCCGGACTGCGTTGATTTCTCGAAGGGTGGGACTGAAGGCGCAGGGCGTGGGGTGTCGCACTGCGCGCTATTACCTTCCCAGTGCCATCATCCGTGAGATTATCGCGATCATGGTCATGTATAAGTGGTGGCATATTGTGCCAATTGGTGGATTGCTGGCGCTGATCGGACTTGGGGCACTGCTCTCCTGACGAGGGCTAGGACGGTGCTGGTGACTGTGCTATAGTTACTCGCGCGGTCGGGAGACCGCAGGTTGCTCCTTGTGAGTAACGCACCTTTAAATGTGAACGTTTTCGGGAAGCAAGGGAATGGTCGCTGGTGATCGCAAGTCACCAGAGGAAAGTCCGGGCTGCAGAGAGCAAGGGTGCCTGGTGAAAGCCAGGGAGGCTCGGGTAACCGGGTCGACAGTCCAGATTGGCACATGCGCAAGCATGTGAGAGCAACAGAGACGAAGCCGCGGTAACGCGGAGTGAAAAGGGCAATCCTCCCCGCAGCAATCTCCGATTCGGCCGCCAGCAGGCTGCTCGCCAAGGCCGGAAGTCGAGAGCCGTCACAGAGGCGACGATGTGACCAGTCCTCAGGATTGAGAGAGATGACCATATAGAACAGAACTCGGCTTACACCTCCTTCTCGTTTACGTGAACATGGTACCTATAGCTCAACGGCAGAGCGCTTGTCTGTGGAACAAGAGGTTCCGGGTTCGAAACCCGGTAGGTACCCCAGAAAAACCCTTATAGAATCAAGGATATTGAGCCGCTAGCAGTTAGCGGCTTTTGCGTTGTGTGGTCTGTGGCGTGTGAGTGGCGTGTGAGAATTTCGACACAGTCAGATATAGGTCGAGATTTGGATGCATAAACACCTCACCAACCACCCTGAAAACACCTTCTCAGCCATCCTCCTGCAACTCAGGACATCTCGCGCAGTAGATCACTTACCAGTCACAGATGGGAATCCAATCGTCGTGAGACTGGTGGATGGGTAGCCTTCATTCATTGCTTTGATCCTGGTCTGCTGAATGGGCCTGCTGCTCGGCCAGGCTAGCCAGCAGATCATCCATGAGGTTCGCTTCTGTGAATGGGAGCCAGACAGGCATGAGGTCGATGGTACCGTCTGGTTGGATCACAACAAAGATTTCTGCCGGTCGCGCTTTGCCCATATCGGCCTTTACGCTTCCGATGATGAAATGCGGCCCCATACGGTTGTACACAGTCGCGGCCAGCGTATCGACACTCATCGACTCAGTGGTCAGGACGACATCATCACCATACTGGCGACGTAGATCAGTCTTGGCGCGATCAATCACGGGTGCGATGTGCGCGCGCATCCAATCAACATATGCTCGCGCCCGCGCTTCACCGATAAGCTCCAAATCGACAGGCGGCCAGTCAGGCAATCGCTCTTTCATATCAGCACCACTCTATCCCCACCATCGAATCGATAGAAGGGCCTCAGGCGCTTTTACACTCGGGGCCTCTGATTGCATAATAGAACATATGTTCTGTATAGTGCAAGTACTAGATGCTCGGCTTCTGGAATGGAGAATGGCGATGTGTGGGCGGCTACGACGATTCGATGACGATCTAGAGGTTGCAAAGGAGATGCCTCAAACATCGAGACTTGTCGCGAATTTTGAACGCATCATGGCCACAATGACAACCAGTTTCAACCATGCACCCGGTATGAGCCAATTCGTGTTAGTGGAGAATCGAGACGGACTTATCGAACCACGCCTTATGCGTTGGGGATTGTCGCGATCCTGGAGCAAACCGCATCACCACAAGCCAAGTAACGCGCGTGCTGAAACCATCGAAGACCTACCAACGTTCCGCGGTCTACTCGCATCCCGTCGCTGCTTAGTTCCAACATCTGGGTATTACGAATGGCAAAAGCAAGGCTCAAGAAGGGTTCCATACTACATCCGGCTAATCGATGACCCTATCTCTCTGCTTGCGGGTATCTACGATGCCTGGCTCAATCAGTCCGGGGAAATCGAGGCCTCATACAGCCTGATCACCACCACACCTGCTGAGAGCATCGCCCATATTCACGACAGGATGCCGGTCATCATTCAACCGCAGAATGTAGACATGTGGCTTTCCCGGAGCGTTCGTGACCTGATGCTTATTCGCCCGTTATTGAGTCCATATCCAACAGACAAGTTGGAATTTTGGCCCGTCAGTGGCCGTGTTAACGATGTCCGTAACAATGATGCTGAGCTAATCAAACCCGTCCCTGAAGTTCGGCAAGCCTCACTATTGGAGATATCCTAATGCTTGCAACCACGGAACGCTTACCAGATTGGCCACCGCCACCGGGAAAGATCGGAATCGAGCGTGCCAAACAATACATCGCATGGATAAAGCACCATGCACCGGCTCTCATAGCAGCTGGAAGTGCTGAGATTCGGCGAGCGTATCCGTATGCATCTGTGGGTACGTCATCGCACTCTGTCGCGCGTTTGGCTGAGGAATCGGCTACCCAGAACCACCGGCTCTGTATAGGCTCGATACGTGGCGATCTGACCCCTCGTGGTACCGCCATCCTCCAAGTGTGGATAACTGCGGACGGACGTCTAGAACTGGTCGCTGGTCAGCGTATGCGCGGTGAGCATCCGCGCATGTATTGATCTCATCTATCGATCATGGTCTTAAGCTGGGTGACTATCGATTCAGCAGAAACATTGAGTCCCCGTGCGATAACCAGCAACTCCAGCACGGTGACCTCACGGTCGCCGTACTCAATACGCGACAAAGTGCGTTGTGCGATCCCGATTCTCTCGGAAAGCTCGCCTTGCTTGAGACCAGCATCTTCACGAAGTGAGCGCAGAAGAGCACCTAGCCTCTGTCTATCCTGACGGGATACGAGATTCCCGAAAGCATTTTCCCGTATTCGACCGGTTCCATCGTCACGAGCCCCATTCATATGCGAAGTCTGGAGTGAACGTGGGATTTCCCTTAATAGAGGAATTCCATTAAGATATGGGAACGGCAGATAAAGACAGCCGCGAGGCATGTTCATTGTTCGTGAGGTGAGACATGGAAGACTTGGGACAAATCATTGGCGCTCTGGTACTCGCAGTGATGCTGGCTGTGTTCGGTGGAAATGGCGATGAGGTCACCCGCACCTCGCGAAGCGGCTCAAAGATATTGGCAACCGAAGTTGTGGAGACGGGCATTCAACCAGGAGCCTGGAAGATTGAAGGTGAGACGTCTTGGGACTATGTCAATTTTGAGATAGCGGCCGATGACGGCACCAATGCCGAGATCATCGCCAGTGTGGACGCAGACGATCTTGCTGTGCAGGTGGGGTATCCGCTGATCGGCGAGACAGAGACCGCCGCGGGATGCCGGATGTTCATCTTTTCGGGGCCGATGAACGTAGGTATCCAGGTTTTCTTCTGCACCGGCAATGGCTATGTGATGTGGGGGACAGCCACCGACCGCGATATAGCGGACCAGATAGTGGAGGCGTTCGTTGCGAACGAGCCATTCATCGTACCTGCCGGTTGGCACGAAGTTGGAGAATAAGGACAGATTATCAACATATAGTGATCAGTTCAGATCCATCGGAGCGGGAGTTGCCCAGAATCACACGTACTGCGAGTCGCTCGCGAGATAGGTTGATGTCTGACAGTAAATCGGAAATTCACCCGAAATTCTGAGGCAACCCTCCGATATGAGGTTCGATGCCTTATCTGAGAATATGGACTACCCCCCCTCGGAGGTGCGCACATTCGTGCCGAGAGGGAGTACGTATGCCTGAGCATCTCCTATCTGCCTCTCGGTTCCTTAATCGTTGATCGTGATCAGGGAGCCGCAGGTACGCGCGTAGTACACGTTTATCCAATCCTGTCACCTGGCTCCGTGCATTCCATATTGGTGCGTGTATGACGACGGGCCTCGAAGCATGGCGGTGCTATCTATCCTGAACAACGTTCAGAGATGTGATGAACGTTGTTCAGAATGAGTAACCAGTCGATGCTGATGCAACTTACGTTCGTACCATCTTCACCAGCGAGTCACACCGTGGAGCACCATCATGACGATACCGTTCAGAGGAACGTACCCACCACCCTCTCTGCTCACCCAACTTGAGCGCCCTTGTAACCGTGTCTGGGCTGACTTCGCAAATCTTGGCTATATCCCCGCAAGGCACCCGTATGTAACCGTCTGACCTCAGGAACTCCGTATCACCAAACGCCTGCACTTTGATCCCAAACATACCTATCACATCTGCGATGATCTCCACATTTGTCGGCTTTCCTCCCACCCCTATATCGAGGCTTGCGGCATCAGGGTCTGGCGAAGCCAGATAGCACGGAGTGCGCGTCTGGTGAGCGAGACCCGTATGTACCAGACCATACCGGTCGGAGAGAGCCTCGAGACGAGCGAGGTCCTTATCCGTCCGAGCGGATATGGCGCGACGTACGACAGAGCGAGCGTATTGGTTCGGGTCGGATTTCGGATGTTCCCGAAACCGTGATTGTGGCCAGCCCGTATCCAACAGCAACGCCACGAGAATCTGTGGAGCACGCGGATTGTCGCGAAGAAAGTGCGTCGCGCAGAATGCAAAGGCGAAGTCTCGATGACTCTCACTTTGGCCGGATGATGTAGGGGTTAATGCCGTGAGCGCAGTCTGCCAATTCTTGCCGAACAGCCCTTTGAGTCGAGGTCGAAACTCGGAGCGCTCTAGTAGACGATGACGCAACCTACGTGCCGCTTCCCGATCTGAACGGGTTATGCGGCCAAACCGGATGGCTTCAGAGTCCTCTAGTAAATCAAGCCACGGCCAATCGCCCGGTATCCGCGCCATCGTCCAGATATCGGTATCGTAGCGATACCAACTACCATCAATCTGTGACCAAGGCGAGACTACAAGGCTTGAACTGGATAGCAAATCGACACCCGAGGGCAATCGCCTGTTGCCAGTACTGGACTTCGATGCTCGGAAACCTCGCGGCAATTGATACCAGCAGTGATACCCGCCTGAACGTGAGCGTTCAGTCAACGTTTCATGGGTCAGGCCCAAGGCATCCAATGTGCTCAGGTCGGCACCATGTTTGCTATCAAGGTCAACGCAGATCGTGCCGGGGGAAGGAACAATCCCGACATTCCGATCAGGTTCTTGCATCCAGAGATCGATAACTTCCTCACGAGTGGGGATGTGGGGCTTCCGCCCGTGACGGAAGCCGGTACTGGCGTCAATCCTCTTTTCATTGATCAGGAGCGGAACTATCTGCCATCTGGCCGATGCCAACCCTATCGCGGCCAATGCCTGCGGCGAATGAGGGCCTGTGGGTAACGACGTGAATGTCCCCTGAAGATGCACAGGAATCTGAGGTATAATTAGTTTGGATGTCATGATATCACTCTTCGATTGACGCCTCCCGGTCGCATATGGGAGGCGTCGTCAATTTCGTCTAGTTGCTACAGTCCGCTTCTGGTGACCCCGGAACGCGGTCGATATCTCCGGCCAGCACGCGCTCGAATGCCGGACGGCTGAAAAACATTCGTCTGCCGATCCGCAGTGTCGGGACTGGTAGACCTCCGGTACGCGCCTGCTCGTAAAACAGAGATCGACCGATGCCAAGTCGGACTCGGAACTCTTCAGCGTTCATCAGTTCTGGAGTGCTGTTCATCGTTCGTCTCCAATACACGAATGAGCGTGCATAAGAAAGACCCGCTGCTTGCGCAACGGGTCTGGCTCTAGGTGTTGAATTATGTCCGGTCCAAGCCGGTACTTATGTACTCGCATTGTGATAGCCTAACTAAGTACAAACTCACCTTACCAAGGATTATACCATAGTAGTCAGCATGACAAAGGGCGATAATACGCAAAGTATACTATAGGTAAAGTGATCCAGTTGGTCAGTCAGGCTGGATTCCTGCAAACTGAAGAGCGGTCACTAATGCGCTGTTCGCTGCTAACCTGAATGCCTGGTCCCAACTTTATCGAGCACGCGATCAATAGCTGAGTTCACTGGTTCCTGTGAGCTTTCGTCCAGATTTCCATAGGTTGCGTAGGTCAGAGACACGTCAGAGTGACCCAGCTTCTCCGCTGCAAGCGCGATAGGCACGCCATTCCGTAGCATTCGCCCTGCTGCGTGGTGCCTTAGCTTGTGTGGCCCCAAATTGCCGAATCCCAGGCTATCCAGCATCTTCTTGGTCTGAACGCTAAACGAATCCGGACGTATTGGTTCACCAACCTCATTACAGAATATCAGGCCATTGTCTATCCATTCGGCACCAGCGGACTTGCGTTGAAACGCTTGCTTGTCGTGGTGGCGTCGCAACGCCTGCGATGACATGGCGCTCAGACGGATTTCCCTTCGAGACCCTTCGGTTTTGGGGTTTGGCTGGATTTTCGGACGGCCTCCATTGCGCTGATCCGCGACGCATGTTTGCCCGACACTCCATATGATCGGTGCATCAGGATCATCTACCCCACGTGTGTCAGTCCATTGCCCTCCAAGAATCTCAGCACGGCGTAGACCGTCAACTTCCGCCAGCAACCACGCGGCAAACCACGGATGGGACTCAGCTTCCTCTAGGAACTTATCCATTTGCTTTTCGTCTAGTGGCTTCACAACTTGCTTCTGTTTGGCGACTTTCGGTAGTATCAGCTTTCTATCTGCGGCAGGATTGCGACTGAGGAACCCGATGCCATCGTCATCAATCAATTGCATTTCGAGCGCACCACGGAGCACAATCATCGCCCTTCGTACCGTTTGGGCGTGCTTTGCCTTCCTCTCGCCTTCCACCGCAGTGAGCCAGTCCTGAACAACGGCTTGTATCCCTTTTGTGGTCACCTCGGTGACGAGTTTGTCTCCGAATGCTGGACCAACATGAATCTTCAGGCTGGATTCGTACCCTGCTATGTGATTGTCAGAGAGGGGACGCCCCCATTTATTGGTCTCAACCCGTTTTGCCGCTATCCATTGCTCGCACGCTTGCTGCACCGTCGGAATCGGTGCTGGCTCTGGCTCTGGTTCCGGATCGTCCCACTGGAAGGACCCTTTTCGAATTGCCGCCTTGGCAGCAACGTCAGCAGCCTTTGCTTCATCCTTCCCGCCCTTAGCTGGAAAGGTTCCAATGACCTTTCGCTTCTGCTTCCCGGTCACTGGGTCGGTATCGTACACTTCTACTTTCCAGTTCAGGACTTTTCGTATCGGATTCCCGTCCTTGTCCAGTTTGATTGCTCCAGATTTATCGACTTCGTATACCGGCTCACGTTTGCCGGTCTCAATGTTCGTCGTAAACGCGTATCGTGGTTGGACTGCCATGCTAGCTCCCTTGGCGTGTGTGTGGCGTGTGGACGACACGCCACTACACAGAATTATACGGCATTTCGGAGCACGGAATCTCAAGAAGTCCTATGGATATGGGGTTTTCATCAACGCGTCTCGATACGGGGTAGCACGGGGAAACACCTAAGCTCTTTTCTGTGGAACAAGAGGTTCCGGGTTCGAAACCCGGTAGGTACCCCCGAAAAACCCATAGAATCAAGGATATTGGAAGTAGCGCCGTGCATCGACTCCTCAACGATATCGCTGAGTCCTATCAGCGCAATATCCTGGATGCACACAAACAGCCGCAGGCGTTAATTCTGGTCTCTTTTCTGTTGACATTCCTCCTGGTGAGATTCATAACCCACTCCATTCGCGCTGGACGTTTCACGCACATCTTCCACAACGTGAAGGGTCCGGGCGGTACCCACCTCCATCATCTCGTTCCAGGTATTCTCCTGCTTCTGCTGAGTGGCTATCTGGGTATCGGTCTTGCTCCGAATCATCGCCGGGATTTCATCGCGATTATGTACGGGATTGGAGCCGCCCTCACGCTAGACGAGTTCGCGCTCTGGTTGCACCTGAAGGATGTCTACTGGGCCAAACAGGGGCGACAGAGCATTGATGCTGTGGTCATTGCCGCCAGTTTTGCCGGGATCGTTCTACTCGGCGGTCAGTTCTGGCTGGATGTTGTGAGGGCTGTCGGCCGGGCCATCGGGCTTTCATAGCTCTCAATCTCCATATACCCCTACCCGGTATTCATCCTTCGGTGTAAGCTACCAGCAGCGCTAGATCATGCGTTCTGGTAATTGATACGTTGGATCGATTGAGGTGGCAATGACGGCGACAACCCAACCCGCCCGCAGAATGGCACCTACTGTGCTTGCCATCGGCATCTGTCAGATCATCGGCTGGGGTGCAACGTTCAATCTGACGGGGGTGATCGGCACCTCCATCGCCAATACATTCGACGCCTCGCTGGATGTGATTCTGCTCGGACCGACGGTGATGCTGACCATGCTCGCCATCGTCTCCTGGTGGACAGCGCCACTCTTCGAGCGCATTGGTGCGCGTAAGATGATGCTCGGCGGCGCGATCGTGATGACAGTCGGACTGCTGGCGATCACTTTCGCTCAATCTGTCTATCTCTTCCTTGCGGTGTGGCTGCTCTTCGGCATCGGTGGAGCCGCATCTCTTTCGACTGCTGCCCAGATCGCGTTAGCGGAGGTCTTCGATGACCGTGCCCGTCAGGCGATCAGTGCGCTTTCGCTTGTAAGCGGTCTCTCCAACACAATCCTCTGGCCAATTGTCTCGCGTATCGATGGCGCTGCCGGTTGGCGCACCGTTACTGCGCTTTTAGCGGTATCGATGTTGCTGATCTATATGCCGCTGGTAGCTGTGGCCGCAGCAAAATCGCCGCGTACTCGGGAGATTACTGATGATGCCAAATCAACGGATCAACAGCGTCTGGATCCGATCCGCTTCATGCTGGTTGCAGGTGTGACCGCCCTCAATGGTTTCATCACCTGGGGATTCTCACTCACGCTTATTCCGCTTTTGACACAAAAGGGGCTGGAAAATAGTCAGGCGGTGACACTGGCATCGCTGATCGGACTGATCTCGATAGCCGCTCGGTCGATTGATGTGCTGGGCAATTGGTCGCCGTTGCGATCCGCAATCGCTTCGACTTCCACCATGCTCTTCTCGTTCATCCTGCTCTATCTGGGGGGTTCGGTTGTGGTGGCGGCAACTTTCGTCCTGCTCTATGGATTGGCAGGCGGTCTCATGTCGATCGTGCGCGCGACTTTGCCATTGACGATGTTCCCACCACAAGCATACGCGCGCGCATCGGCAAGACTGGCGCTACCGTTGAATCTCTCCTTCGCAGCCGCGCCGCCGATCTTCGCGAGAATTCTGGAGCGGCAAGGCGCCAACACCGCACTGGTACTCAGTATCGTCCTGAGTCTCGCCGCTTCGGTGTGTTTACTGGCCCTGGTGCGACTGGTGAAGCGCCAGGAGCCCGGATTTGTGGTTTAGGCGCGCTCATTTCGGGCACATACTCTCAGCATTCGCTTCGAGATGCGCCCCTACGTGGTGTGAGCCTTACTGGTGTCCGACTAATCCTCCAGATCGATGTAAATGTTCTTGACCTCGGTGTAGAGTTCCAGGCCATGCATGCCCAGCTCTCGTCCAAGGCCGCTGTGCTTGTAGCCGCCAAACGGTCCAAACACACCTGCGCCACCGTTTGAGTTGATCGCGACCATGCCTGTCCGCAAGCCCTTGGCCACGCGGAGCGCACGTCCGATATCGCGTGTCCATACCGAGCCAGCCAGACCGTAATCGTTGGCGTTGGCCTCCCGGATAACATCCGCTTCATCCTTGAACGGGATCACAGAGATAACCGGGCCAAAGATCTCCTCGCGGGCAATGCGCATATCGTTGCTGACCGCACCGAAAATCGTCGGCTGCAGGAATGCTCCCACCGGCTGATCTGCGGGTGTCATCCCGCCGTAAGCGAGCTCCGCTCCCTCATCCTTCCCGATCTGCACGTAGTTATTGACCCGATCTTTCTGCGCCTGTGAGATAAGCGGACCCATCTGCACACCAGCTGCGGTGGGGTCACCAACGCTATATCGCGCGGTGTGATCGACCAGCTGCTGCAGGAAGTTATCGTGATCGCTATTGCTCACGAAAACGCGTGTGCGTGCCGTGCAGGTCTGACCACTGTTGCCGAATCCAGCCGGTACCGCCGATGCGGCTGCCTTCGCCAAATCCGCATCCGCAAAGACGATATTCGGGCTCTTGCCACCCAACTCCAGCGAGACCTTCTTGATCGTGTCAGAGGCGGCTCTCAAGATGGCGGCTCCAGTTGTCGTCTCACCGGTGAATGCCACCTTGTCGACCAGCGGATGTGCGGAGAGGGCCTCTCCAATGAGTCCACCAGGACCCGGTAGCACATTGACCACGCCCTCGGGTACGCCGGCTTCGTAGCAGATCTCCCCAAGCAGCAACGCCGTTAGCGGTGTCAGGCTGGCAGGTTTGAGGATGACGCAGCAGCCAGCAGCCAATGCGGGACCGACTTTCCAGGTCGCCATGCTGAAGGGGAAGTTCCAGGGGACGATTTGCGCTGCCACACCCACCGGCTCGCGCAACGTGACATCCAGCACCTTGTCGCCCAGGGGAATTGATTCGCCGAAGAACTTGTCACCAGCCCCGGCGTAGTAATCGAAGACGACCGCACCGCTGAGGATCTCGCCTTTGGCTCGTGCCATAGGCTTGCCCGTGTTAGCACTCTCCACGGCGGCGAGCTCATCGGCGCGCTCCCGGATGCGATCTGCGATCTTCTGGATGATGCGTCCGCGCTCATACGGTGCCATGCGCGGCCACGGACCTTCATCGAATGCTTTGCGGGCCGCAGCGACGGCCGCCTCGACATCGGGGAGGCCTGCCTTGGCGACTCGGGCAATCACCTGGTCGGTAGCAGGATTGATGACATCGAATGTCTCGCCATCGATCGCATTGACGCGTTGCCCCGCGATGATCAGTTGTTCTGTCTGAATTGTGGCTGTATCGGTCATGGTAGCTCCCATTTCTCATGCTGGAATGTCGAACCGGTTCTTTGAAGCATGGTACCGCGAGTGAGGAGATGTGGATACCCAAGTTCTGCGAGGTGGGGTAACGTATCCAGAGTGATAGACATTTGATCCGGAGGTGGAGTGAGGAATGACAACGCGGGACTACGCAACCATAGACCTGTCCGTCGATCGTACTGGCGAGGCGATGGAAAGCATCAACAAGGAAGTCTGGATGCTTGCCGAGATCTCCAACGAGGAATCGGAATCGGCCAAAGTCCATATGCGGGAACTGGAAGCGGCCGGATTCACGATCACCAGTGTTGGTACCAGCGGTCGCCCGACAGCCTTCATCGCGGAATGGGAGCAAGGGGAAGGCGGAGCCCGCATCGGCTTCCTGCCGGAGTACGATGCCCTGCCGGATCTCGGTAACGCTGCATCGGGAGAGCAGGTCGCTGCTCCTAATGGCAAAACCAGCGGCCATGGCTGTGGCCACAATCTGTTGGGTGCCGCCTGCACAGGTGCCGCTATTGCTCTGAAGTTCACCATGGAGATGGAGGGCATTCCTGGCCTGGTGCGAGTGTATGGATGCGCCGCTGAAGAGACCTCGGGTGCCAAGGTCTACATGGTGCGCGATGGCTACTTTGATGATATCGATGTCTGTATCGCCTGGCATCCACAAACGTATGCGGGCACTGGATACGTCTCCACATCAGCCATGAGTGATGTGGTGGTCGAGTTCCATGGCAAAACCGCCCATGCCGGCGGGAGTCCATGGGAGGGCCGTAGCGCGCTCGATGCACTGGAACTCTTCATGCATGGCATCAACCTCATGCGCGAACATGTGCCGACCTCCGTCCGCATGCACTATGTGATTCAGGCTGGAGGTAGCGCTCCGAATATTGTGCCGGACTATACGCGTCTGTATATGTACCTCCGGGACAAGGATCGTGCAGGTGTCGAAGCGTTGACCACCTGGGCGCGGGCGTTGGCTGAGGGTGCTGCGATGGGCACGCAGACTCGAGCCGAGTTTCACGTGCCCTACGGGATGAGCGAGACGATCAACAATACTCCGCTGGTCGAGAATTGCTACAAACACATGATGGAGGTTGGTGCTCCCCAATGGACGGAGGCAGAGCAGGCGTTCGCACGTGACTGCCAACGCAACTTCGGTGTTCCCGAGGAGGGAATGGCCACCGACGTCAGGCCGATCTCGCCGCCGTCGGTGCAGGGTGGTAGCAGCGACCTCGGTGATGTCAGCTGGTGCGTTCCCTTGATATGGTTCTGGTACCCATCGGTGCCACAAGGGGTCAGTATGCATACCTGGCCGGTCACCGCCTGCGGCGGTATGTCCATTGGCAGCAAGGCTGTTGACGGCGCCGCCAAAATCATGGCGCGTATGGGCTATGACCTCATGACGGATGCTGAGTTGCGCGCTGCCGCTCGCGCGGATTTCATCGAACGTCGCGGTGATGTTAAGTACATCTCGCCGCTGGATAACGTGTCGTAACATCGCAGAAAACGAATGAAGGAAGGATACGGATATGACGGTACGGGATTACGGAACAATTGATCTCTCGGTCGATCGCACGGGCGAGGCGATGGAGAGCATCAACAAGGAAGTGTGGATGCTGGCTGAGGTTTCGAATGAGGAATCGGAATCGGCCAAGGTACACATCCGCGAATTGGAGGCAGCCGGATTCACGATCACCAGTCTGGAGACAAGTGGTCGACCAAACGCGTTCATCGCTGAATGGGAGCAGGGGAGCGATGGACCGCGGATCGGTTTCCTGCCGGAATACGATGCCTTGCCCGACCTCGGTAACTCGGCATCTGCCGATCAGGCTGCCGCACCGAACGGGAAATCCGCTGGTCATGGCTGCGGCCACAATCTGTTGGGTGCCGCCTGCACAGGTGCCGCCATTGCCCTCAAGTTCACGATGGAGATGGAAGGTCTCCCCGGACTGGTGCGTGTCTATGGCTGTGCTGCCGAGGAAACGACTGGTGCCAAGGTCTACATGGCACGCGATGGCTACTTCGATGATATCGATGTTTGCATCGCCTGGCATTCAGGATCGAAGGCCAGCACCGGCTATGTCCGCTCTGCGGCGGTTAACCATATTGTGCTCGAGTTCCATGGCAAGACTGCCCATGCCGGTGCGAATCCATGGGAGGGTCGTAGTGCGCTCGATGCACTGGAACTCTTTACTCATGGCATCAACCTCATGCGCGAGCATGTCCCCACCACCGCGCGTATGCACTACGTGATTCAGTCGGGTGGCGGTGCCCCGAATATCGTGCCGGATTACACCCGCCTCTTCATGTACCTGCGCGATATCGATCGTGCTGGTGTAGATGCGCTAACGACCTGGTCACGATCGCTGGCCGAAGGCGCTGCGATGGGCACGCAGACCCGCGCCGACTTCAAGGTGACCTTTGGTATGTACGACATGATGGCGAACACGCCGTTGGTCGAGAACTGCCAGAAGCACCTTGAGGCGATTGGTGTGCCGCAATGGACAGACGTCGAGCAAGACTTTGCCCGCGAGATTCAGCGCAACTTTGGTATTCCGGATACCGGGCTTGCAACCAGCGTTGAACCAATCACGCCACCCTCCACCATGGGCGGCAGTAGCGATGTTGGTGATGTCAGCTGGTGTACACCCACCGTTTGGTTCAATTATCCCTCCGTGCCGCTGGGTATCGGTATGCACACCTGGCCGGTGACGGCATGTGGTGGCATGTCGATTGGGAGCAAGGCGGTGGATGGTGCTGCCAAGGTGATGGCGCGCATGGCCTACGATCTGATGACCGATGCCGATCTTCGCGCAGCAGCTCGCGCTGACTTCGAGGAGCGTCGCGGCGATATCGCCTATGTCTCTCCTCTGGAGAGTGTTTCCTAGGCGAATTTCGCTTGAATCGTGGGGCGAAACCACGCTACAATCACCGGAGCCCTTTGTGTCTGAGGGTGCTATTTGTGTGTCTTGAATTGCGCCGATGTGACCATCCTCTCAATTGTCACGATGGCGTGCTGAAATCAGAAGGTTTCTACCTTGGCTAATAACAAGTCCGCGCGCAAGCGCATTCGCGTTAATGAGCGCAATCGTGTTCAGAATCGCCCGTATCGTTCCGCCGCCCGCACGCTGGTGAAGAAGGCCGAGTTGGCCATCGCCGCTGGCGATCAGGCTGAGGCCACTGTAGCGGTTGGTCGTGCGGTCCAGATGCTGGATCGTGCCAACAGCAAGAACGTGATCCACAAGAACAACGCCGCGCGCCGCAAGAGCCGTCTGCAGGCGAAGTTCAACGCTGCATTCGCTGCGTAGGAACACATCGCTGTCAAACGCGAAGAGAATCCGGTCGAGTCACTCGGCCGGATTTCCCGTTTTTCAGTTATCGGCGGGCTGAGTGGCGCATTTCGGCGATGTGCAGAATTGTCTCGTAGAGTGCGTCCAGTGGTTCCTTGAGTTGACCTGTCTTGAACTTGCGATCAGCTTCTGCAGCGACACCAGATCGACGCTGGGCAATGCCTGGGCTCATCCCTTGAAGTCCACGTTGAAGCGCACTCACCCTGTTGGCCGCAACGCCGCCGATATCGCTGGCGATCGCATCACCGGCGCGTCGCCCGGCGGCGGAAATCGGTGTGGTTAGCTCCAGATTGGTGCTGAGTTGAGCCAGCAGCTTGGCAGGGTCCTCGCCGTTAGCGATCAGCTTATCCATCTCGCGCAGGGCATCAGCCACATTGCCAGCCGCTGCTGCATCAAGGAACTGGAAGATCTTGTCATCCTGTTCCCTGGGGCTCATCTCTGATATGAGCTGCGTTGTGATTCTGTCCGGATAAGCTGCCAGCACCAGTTTCTGAATCTCGTTCTCCAGCATGACCATATCTGGTGGACGGTCATACATCGGATTGCGCGGTTCGGATGCCCATCCTTGCGGAAAGAGTTGCATTGCCAGGTGTTGCGCGGCTTGTTTGTCGATGTCGCCGCCGGCAGCCTTGGCAGCATCCTGAATCCAGGCGATAAGTTGCGGACCGCGCGGTGGTTTGCTGTGCTCGACGATGGCGTGTTTGGGAAGGGCCTTTTTGGCGAGTGCGCCCATCTCGGCAATCGTCGGATCGAGTAGAACCAACGTGCTCGCATCCGGTACTGACGCGAAGAGATTTGCCCATTCAGGTGGATTTCCCCCATCCTTTGCGCCCTGCTTGCCAAGCCGCGCGAGGAGATTCTCCACCACCACCACGCGACCAGCAGCAAAGAAACCAACACTGCTGATGTCGGTGATCACTGCGCGGATGCCGACACTATTGCCATCGAGATACGACGTGCTTTGGCCAGAGGGATCGCGATCAGCCAGTACCCGCTTGAGGGTGTTGTGGGCCAGTCCGGTATCCGGACCGAGGATGATCACGATCATGAAGTGCTCCTGTGAGGAAGGGTACGGACCGGATCGCCAGAGCTTGCGTGTGCGGAACCTTGAACCTGACAAAGCAGGTGGGTGCCGCGGACCTCTGCCAGCCACGGCCAGCAGACGAGCAACTCCCGGTTCCAATTCATTGGCTCAAGACCACATTGCAGTGGCCCTGGCAGAACCGGCCGAGTCATCATGCTAGCACTCAACCGGTTCGCTTTCAATGTGGACTCGCGCTACTCCTCGTCGCCTCTCGCCTCATAGAACCACTCTTCGGGATCATCTTCCCGTTTCCAGTATCCGCCCAAATTCAGGGCCTTCTTGTGGACGCCAAGCTCCTCGCCAAGATAGTGACGGATACCGCGCATGGTTGCGCTTTCGCCCATTCCCCAATAAAGCCCATTGGTATGGAGCGGGATCAGTTCTCGTAGGCCATTCATGAGAACATCATTCTTGCCAGGCTTCGCATCCCGGCGATAAAGCCAGTGCACGGCAAGATTGACGCCTTCAACAGGGGTGAAATCGAGACGTTCTTCCTCATTCTTTACCTCGGCCACCACCGTGATCGCCGGTGCCCAGGTTTGCTTCTCGATCAGGTGACTTATGGCTGGCAGTGCGGTCTCGTCTCCGAATAACACCAGATGATCCATTTGACCCTCGTAGTCGAAGGAGCCCCAGGTACCGGCAACCAATACCGTCTGGCCAGGTTGGCAGTTCCTCGCCCAGTAATCGCCATGCCCCTTGTCGTGGAGCGCGACCTCGAGATCGATCTCGTTCAACTCCGGGTCGTAGCGTCGGATGGTGTAGGCCTTGATCTCGTATTTTGGTGCATCATCCGGGTAGATGACTTTGAACTCCGGTTCATACTGATAGCTCAACTCTCCGAGCTGAGCGTCGAGATCGAGCGGGATCGCCACGCGGACATCATCGTCAGGTGCACCAAAGTTAATGCCCTGGAATGTCTCACTGGTCAGCGTCACGCGCACATAGCGAGGCGTGATCTGTTGACGTCCTTTTACCTGGAATCTTTGGTAAGCAGGTTTTTCGTAGCGAGTAAAAACCTTTCTGAAAAGTGGCGCTGTCTGGATCGAGTCCGTCATGAATACCTTCCCTTCTGCTCGTGTATCAGTTGCCCGAACTGTCACGATAAAATCCGACTATTATAATCGGAATAATATCCTACGATTTGCGGATGTCAATGATTGCCATGGCAGGCAGTAGAATACGGAGACAAATGCTCCCGCTGATGGCGGATACAGAAAGTAGATTTCCAACATGACCGACAGAACACGAGTGGTAGTGACCGGCTATGGAGCCCTGTGCGCGTTGGGTAACAATGTGACTGATATCTGGGAAGCAGCGATCGCTGGTAAGAGCGGGATCGCCCCTATCACGCGTTTTGATGCCTCCGAATACCCCACCACGTTTGCCGGCGAGATTAAGGGATTCGATCCCGCTGCCGAGATCGGCAAGAAGGAATCTCGTCGTCTCGATCGCTATAGCCAGCTATCTGTCGTCGCGACTCGACAGGCCATTGATATGGCCGGTTTGGACGTCTCGGCCAATGCCGATAGAACCGGTGTGCTCATCGGTACCGGCGTCGGTGGCGTAGAGACAATGGAGAGCGGGATTGAGAACCTGGTTACGGGCGGACCTCGTCGCGTTTCACCCTTCTTTGTGCCGATGATGCTTGCCAATATGGCGAGTGGCAATGTTGCGATCGATATCGGCGCTAAGGGGCCAAACTTTGCGCCGGTGAGTGCCTGTGCCGCTGGTGCTCACGCGATTGGCGAGGGTGTCACCATGATTCGCAATGGTATCGCCGATGTCGTCATCGCGGGTGGTGCGGAAGCGCCGATCGCGCGAATTGGTGTCGCTGGATTCTCGAGCATGGGTGCGCTCAGTACCCGCAACGATGCCCCCGAGCAGGCGAGCCGACCGTTTGATGCGCTACGCGATGGCTTTGTATTGGCCGAGGGTGCGGCTTCGCTGATATTGGAATCTCTGGAACACGCCCAGGCGCGTGGTGCCACGATTCTGGGCGAGGTCATCGGTTACGGTCTCACTGATGATGCCAATCATATGGTGCAGCCGGCACCAGGAGGCGAGGGTGCTGCCCGCGCCATCGGTCTGGCCCTGGCTGATGCTGGCGTAACCCCGGAGCAGATCGGTTATATCAATGCCCACGGCACCAGCACACCGCTGAACGAGAAGCTGGAAACCGCGGCGGTCAAGCGCGCTTTCGGTGAAACTGCCTACAGTGTGCCCATGAGTAGCACCAAGAGCATGACAGGACACCTTCTGGGCGCCGCGGGTGCGATCGAGGGTGTCTTTACGCTGTTGGCGTTGCAGAACGGTATCTTGCCGCCCACGATCAACCAGACGGATGCTGATCCTGATTGTGATCTGGACTACATCCCGAATGTCGCCCGGGTCAAGGATATTAGCATCGCCATGAGCAATAGCATGGGCTTTGGTGGCCACAATGTCAGCTTGATTTTCGCCAAAGCTCAATAGCGTTAGCGCCACATATGAAATGCAGCGAGTTCCATTTCTGTGACGAGAAGTAACCCGGAAGACAATCATGAGCGCGTGCTAGAGTTCCACTAAATGCACATGAAGGAACGTTGACCAAGGACTAGCCGTACCCTATAGTATTGATATCAAGAGCCGGTCCGGCGCGTAAGCGTGCAGGTGCCGGTTCCTATTTTTAAGGTGCGGTCAGATGAGTACAGAGTTCACCAAGGAATTCAAGACGTACGATGAGCAGCTGAGGATATTGGCGGGAAGGAATCTACCCTCCCGGAATGAAGGTGTCTGTCTCAGAGCTCTCAAGCAAATAGGCTACTATCGATTAAGTGCATATTGGTATCCATTCCGAATCCGAGATGATGATCATGTGGAAGGTATCGATACTCCCCACGAGGAGGTCTTTCCCGGACTTTACCTCGACGATATCGTGTTGATTTACGAGTTTGATCGCAAGCTGAGACATATCCTGGCTCGTGCCCTGGATCGGATCGAGCTCGCAACCCGGGTTGCTGTGGCTTATCAGCTAGGTCAGCACGATCGTTTTGCGTTTGAGCGGGAGGATATGTTCAACGACAACTGTGGATCTCCTTCGCACTGGGATCCACGGGTATCTCAGTTTGAAGCCTTCAGGAGAATGGTCACTTCGCGTCAGATTGAGTCTAAGGAAGTCTTTGTTCAGCATTACGCGCAGCGCTATGGTGGCCGACTACCAGTTTGGGTCTGCATTGAGACGTGGGACTTCGGTACGCTCAACACCTGTTATCAACTGCTTAGGCCGGAGGACCGTTTGGCGATTGCCGCTTCTCTTGGATTCGTCAGTGCAAGGACTTTGGGAAGCTGGCTTGATCCTTTTCGAGTACTGCGAAACCTCTGCGCGCATCATTCGCGACTGAATCGTCGTCACTTTGCGAGCATTCCGAGGTTTGCCAGGAATGATCGTTATTCGCATATCCACAGTCTTAATGAACATCAGAAGCACCGACTGTATCCCATTTTAGTGGCGGTATTGGAGTTCCTGCGTTTTCTGGAGGCAAAGGATGGATTCACAAAGGAACTGCGTAGCCTGATTGAAGAGATTCCCAGCATGCCGGGTCTTGCTGAGCGAGATTTTGGATTCCCTCATAACTGGATTGAGGAGTCTGTCTGGAAATGAGAAAGGGCCGAACCATGGTGTCCGGCCCTTGGTCTCATCTGTATCGAATCCCTTAATCCAGATACCCGTGCAATGGGGCAATGCTCTCCGGCTGGCGGAGCTTGCGCAGCGCCTTGGCTTCGNNATCTGGCGGATGCGCTCGCGGGTGATACCGAAATCGCGACCGACTTCCTCGAGTGTGCGGAACTGACCGTCTTCCAGGCCATAGCGCAGCACCACGATTTTGCGTTCGCGATCATTCAGTCGATCAAGCGCCTGTCCGATGTGGTTGCGCAGCATCTCCTGACTGGCGACCTCCAGGGGAGCGGGCATGTGCACATCCTCGACGAAATCACCGAGGAATGCATCGCCATCGGAACCAACAGGTGATTCCAGGCTCATCGGATGGCGGCTGACATCCTGCATCTGGCGTACTTTCGCGATGCTCACGCACATCGCCTTGGCGATCTCTTCCTGCGTTGGTTCGCGCTCGAAAATCTGCTGCAGACGATGACTCGTCTTCTTGACGCGATTGATCGTTTCGCCAACATGGACTGGCAGACGAATGGTGCGGCTCTGATCGCTGATGGCGCGGGTGATGGCTTGCCGAATCCACCAGGTGGCGTAGG
>JAGQGU010000079.1 GCA_020432165.1 Thermomicrobiales bacterium | reverse complement strand
GAAACCTATCACTGCGTGGCACACTGATCAGCCCGCACGGGTATACTTGTGCGTATTAACGCTGCGTTGATGTGGCTGCAATCTTCACCCCGCGCAGTGTATCCGTCCTACTTTGTGAGAATGCCCATGACCAACACATCCGGCACATCACCATCGCAATTTCCCACTGCCGAAACGGTAGAGGTTGGCGAAATCCTTGCCAGTATTGCCTCACCGGATGATGTCAAGAAACTCAGCCGCCAGCAGCTGAATACTCTGGCTGCCGATATCCGCGCAGCCTTGATCGAGAATGTCACCAAAACCGGTGGGCACCTCGGTGCCAGCCTTGGCCCGGTCGAACTTGCGATCGCGTTGCATTACGTCTTCGATTCACCCCGGGACAAGCTGGTTTGGGACGTAGGACACCAGGCCTACGCCCACAAGATGCTGACGGGCCGGGTAGATGGCTTCAGTGTCCTCCGCCAGGAAGGTGGAATGAGCGGCTTTCTCAGCCGCGATGAGAGCGAGCACGATGCCTTCGGTGCCGGTCACGCCAGCACCAGTATCTCTGCGGCTCTCGGAATGTGTGTCGCCGAGCAGTTCAAGCCGAAGTCTGAACGCGGCCACGCGGTCGCTATCATCGGCGATGGTGCCCTCACCGGCGGCATGGCCTATGAGGCACTGAACAACGCCGGCTATATCGATGCACCATTGATCGTGGTATTGAACGACAACGAGATGAGCATCGCGCCGAACGTTAGCGCTGTCAGCCGACATCTCAATCGTCTCCGCACCGATCCCAACTACAACCGCGCCAAAGACGATTTGGCCGACTTCGTCGAGAAGCTGCCGCAGGGTCGCAATCTGGTGGAGCTCGGTAAGCGCATCAAGGATTCGATGAAGGAGTTCATCTACCATCAATCCTTCTTCGAGGAACTCGGCCTCACCTATACCGGTCCTGTAGATGGTCACGATATCCCGGCACTCATTGAGGCGCTGCAGCATGCGAAACAGCTGAACAATCCGATTGTGGTGCATGTGCATACGCAAAAGGGCAAAGGCTACGATCCGGCAATCGACGATATCGAGAAAAGCCACGCCGTCAGTGCCCCGGCGACTCCTGGCGTCAAACAGCCGCCGAAGTATCAGGATGTCTTCGCCAATGCCGTGATCGAACTCGCGGCCGAAGATTCGCGCATCTGTACGATTACCGCCGCGATGCCGGGTGGGACATCGCTGGGCAAGTTCCAGGAAAAGTATCCGGACCGCTTCTTTGATGTCGGCATTGCGGAAGCACATGCCGTCACCTTCGCCGCGGGTCTGGCGACGGAAGGACTCCGTCCGGTTGTAGGCATCTACAGCACCTTCCTGCAACGCGCCTATGATCAGATCATTCACGATGTTGCTGTGCAGCGATTGCCCGTCATCTTCGCATTGGATCGTGCCGGCTTTGCTGGCGACGACGGTCGTACGCACCATGGTGTCTTTGATCTCAGTTATCTGCGCATCATCCCGAATATGGTGGTGA
>JAGQGU010000078.1 GCA_020432165.1 Thermomicrobiales bacterium | reverse complement strand
AGTGTGCCACGCAGTGATAGGTTTCATCCCAATCTTCACGTCGCAAACGCATGGCGATTACTTCCAGGCGCACATTGCGAGCCCATTCTTCAGTACGATGCTGCTCGCGAAATCCCACCTTCTCATAGCTGCGATAGGCGCGAGGATTGTGCTCAAAGACTTCCAGGTTCACCGCTCCGAGATCAAAGCGATCGAATGCTTCTGCCACGACGAGGCGAGTGGCGTCGGTGCCGAAACCACGATTCCAGACCGCTTTCTCGCCGATGACGATGCGGAAGAGACACTCTCCGTGTCGTTCATCGATCTCGGTGATCGCGGTGGTACCAATGAGCGTATTGCTCTCGTTATCGTGGATTCCCCAGGCAGTGCCGTGCGCCGAGCTCGGCATGACAATGGTAGTGAAGTAGCCGGATGCCTGATACGGCGTGAGCGGACGGAGATCGTGGCGCAGAACCCAGGCGATATCGGCATCGGTATACCAGCGTACAAATGAAGATTCGTCTTGTGGCTGATGTTTCTGCAGATTAACCAGCGCACCGCTACGAACGATGAAGTTGGCATCGTCGGCTGGTTTGGATGGGGCCATGGTCATCGGTACAATCCCGGAGCGATGAAAACGGATATCGGGAAGGAACATTTCGCTCCTCCCCGATAGTACCAGTTCTCGAGTTTATCCCGATCGTTATCGACTAGTAGTTGTCGTAACGATTGGATGACGCGCGGTGATTCTGGAAGCACTCGCGGCAGTACACCGGCTTGCCCGGGCTCGGGTTGAAGGGAACCTCGGTCTGCTTGCCGCATTCGCTGCAGGTAGCCGGGTAGAGTGTGCGCTGGCCACCACCGCCACCGCTGAAGCCACGCTCGCTACGATTGCCATAGCCACCGCCGTAGCTATCGTTGCTGCTGTAACCGCCGCCGTAGCTGTCACCACCGGCGTTGTTGCGCTGAGACTTGCGTGCCTGGCGGCAGCTCGGGCAGCGCTGCGGTTCCGAGAATCCGCGAGACGTGTAAAAATCCTGCTCACCTGCCGTGAACACGAACTCGTTGCCGCAATCGCGGCAGGTAAGCGTTCGATCGCTCATTTTCGCTTGAACCTCTCTTGCCCGCACTTCCTGTGTGCGAGCTCCTGTGTGGAAAAGAAAACTCCTCCCGGTCCGCATCCTGATCCAGACTGCACACAAACACATGTGGATGAAACATCCACCTGGTTCGAGAGCTACCTATGGGAAACGTCTCGGTTGCCCAAGTATAGCAGGAAAGAATGTGAAACTGTGCAAGTTTTC
>JAGQGU010000077.1 GCA_020432165.1 Thermomicrobiales bacterium | reverse complement strand
AGACCGCGACCACTGACCAGGAAGGACAACGCTTTTCGGGGCCGTGAACCCCGACGCCCACCGACGTTCGGACCACCCCACACGGCGCCGGCCCAGCATTCGGTCCCCAGACCACCATCTGGGCCCCCTCAACAGGCAACGGCCACCTCATGACATTTTGAGGCTAACGACGCCTCAAGACGCTGATCAGCTGCAGCAAGATCGCCAGCGCTATGTGCCACTGCACCCAATCCGTTTGCCGCTTGCTTTAGTTCCGAAGTCGCCGACAACCCTAATCCAGATGCAATTTCCAAAGCCTCCCTAAACATTTCCTCAGCGCTGCGGAGATTGCCGACAACAGAATAGGAGTTTCCAACGTTAATTAGCGCTTGGGCCGTCCTCCCCGTGATTTCCGTTCGTTCACCTGCCCGTGTAATAGCAAGCACCGCCCAACTCAATTCCAGACGCCTCGCAGGTTGGAGATAGCGACGATCCGTGAAACCCGAAGCGGAAAGGAGGATATAGGTTCCACCGTCAGTGATCGCCGTCCCGTCCAAGACTGTGACTAACCCGATACCAGTGTCGGGATAGATATCGAGTGCCTGCATCAACAGCAGCTCACCACCGCGCGGTGTTGAGTTCACCGCCCGCAGTAGGGTGGGTGCCACCATCTGTTCACGCTGACTCGGACCTGCTTTGGCTGAGGCGTGGATGCTGTGCCAGATCGCGTCGAGGGCATCGATGTTGTCCCACACCGAGTCAGTGGCCAATAAGCCGGTGATCTGAATGTGGATATCGGTTCCGGCGGCAGCTGCCGCCTGAGACTGGAGGGCGGCATGAGCGAACGTCAACCGCCCTGACGCATCCGTCTCACGTAGCTGATCGCCGAGGACGCGTTGCATCACCGCCACCAGACCGGACCCATCTTGCCCCGGTAGCAGGCGGGCCAGGTCCGCCGGTGCCACACCCGACCGCGCGGTCGCCAACACCCCCAACAACAGGTCCGCATTCTCGGTGCCGATCCGCTCACCCACCCGCCCCAAGAACACCTCAGCCAACTCCCGAGCACCACCAGGCAACGTGGTGACCTTTTCCCACAGCACGCTTTCGATGGCGGCCGCTTGATCGGTGATGTGCGCGATCGCGGCGAAATCGTTGCCGTCCAGATCGGCCAACAGATCCACCGCCAACCGCACCCATAGCGGGGAGCGCGGCGCCGACCCAATCACTGCCACCACCCTGCCCGGCAACCGGCGACCGGAATGCTCGGCCCATCGCTGTGCGGCCTGGGCCGCAACCTCGGCAGGTAGGTCTCCGACCCCGATCGGTTCAACTCCGATCTTGGCGAACGCTTCACTGTGGTCGACCTGGGTGGTGGAGGCCAGTACCGCCACTGCTGGTGGGATAGCGTGGATCACTTTGATGTCGGGGTACTCGCCGGTGCCGGCCATCGCATCGAGCGCATCGATCACCACCACCAACTGACCCTCGGCAACTGCGGCAGCCTCCACCAACATATCGCCCCACCACCCCATGAACGCCTCATCGTCGCCGCCTTGTGGTGGTTGTAGCTCGCGGCCCAGGATCGGTGTCAGTTGCCCGGCGACCTGCATCATGACGTCATGATCGGAGACACCGCCAGTCATCGCGCCGACCAGTGCCGACACCACTCTCACGCCCGAAGCGCTGGCCAGTTGTTTTTCGACCGCACACACAATCGTGGACTTGCCTGAACCTGATTCACCCACCAACACCACCCGAGCACCGGCCACCACCTGTGTGGTGAGATCTGCGACCAGATCCTGACGGCCCACAGTAACCTGGCGGTTGTCGCGGAACAGGCGCTCAGCACCGGCCCACTGATCCTGAGAGTCGGCGATAACCTGTTGGGCGCGTCCGCGTACCGGGCCGGTGAGCGCGTCGACCATCAGGTCCTCAAACGAGACCCGTTCACTACCGGCACGGACCACATCCAGCCGTGCCGTCGCCGTGTCCTGGTCCACGGTGGTCTGGTAACCGAGTGTCGGTGCCCCCAATTCGCGTGCCCGTTTGGTGACCAGGCTGCGGAATGCTGCAACCCGCGCCCGGTCAGGATCGACCCACCCTTTGGGCGCCGGTCCGTCGATGTCGCGGAAGACCACCACATGCTCACCTGGCGGCGCCGACGGCCAGAGCATGCCAAAACCGAACTCCAACTCTGTTACCGAGAGTCCCTCCACCGCCTGATCGGCGGGAACACCTGCCCGATCGGCAACCCACCGCGCATGCTCGGCATCGGGAACGTACCCCACCCGATCACCCACCAGACCCACGAACAACGGCTGTGCCCGCTTCACCTGCTGCAAACACACATCCACCACCCGCCGTGCCGCCTGCTCCTCATCGACACCGATGGTGTCTACACCCCACCGCAGATCAATGATCTCCACCCGGCAGCCCACATCCCGCACCAGTTCATCGAGGCGTTCGCGTACCCCCTCACCCAGCACGTCCCGCTCGCCATGGAAATCACGAAACGTCGACGACACAAACACCGGAATAACAGCCATGACACGCCAATCGCTCGACCCAGGGTTGGACTTGACCAAGCGTATAGGAGTCGTGGGGTCTCCGATCAGAATTCAGAATTTATCAGGACCAAATATCATCAGCCCAACCTGACAGATATCACCGACAGATTTGGCCACTCGAAGAATCAGTCCACGGCTTGACACCGCCAACTCTTGGCTGTTGCAATGAGCGGAATAGACAATCGAAACCACCAAACCGAATTCGCTAACGGGACACTCGGCGCCGTCTGACCTAGATCCGCGAGTAGCG
>JAGQGU010000019.1 GCA_020432165.1 Thermomicrobiales bacterium | reverse complement strand
TCATCAACGAGAACTACCGCGAGCCGAACAAGCCCTACTTCAGCCGAATTCTGGTCAAGGGTGGTGGCGATGCTGTCGCTGCGGGACGCGCTGTGCTGCAAACGGGTGACTTCGATTGGGCGTGGAATATCCAGGCCGATCCCGATGTGCTTGCTGAACTGGAGGAGGGGAGTCGCTATGGCTTCCTGCTACAGACGACTGGCGTTACGCGTGAGGCACTCTATCTGAACTTCTCCGATCCTGATACCGAGGTCGATGGCCAGCGCAGTCAGAAGGACACACCACATCCGATCCTGTCGGACAAGGCGGTACGGCAAGCGATCTCGCTCGGTGTTGATCGCGCACTCATCGCTGGCCAGCTTTATGGTGATGAGAATCTTGTTCCTTCGAACAACCTCACCGGTATCGAGTTCTACGATTCCCCGAACACAACATGGGAGTTCAACGCCGAGAAAGCTGCCCAGATTCTTGAAGATGCCGGGTGGGTGCTGGATGGCAACGTTCGCGCCAAGGATGGCGTCAAGCTCGAACTGGATGTCCTGGCCAGTGTAAATGCGGTGCGACAGAAGACACAGGCGATCATCAAGCAGAACCTGGAGAATATCGGATTCAGTATCGGGATTCCGCAGGTGGATAGCACCGTCTTCTTCGATTCCACGGCCGGTAACGACCAGAGTCTCTACAAGATGTATTTCGATATCGGACTCTGGAGCTCTGGTCCGAACACGAAGATCCCGGTCACCTGGTTGGGTAACTGGTATGCGGGACCCGATGGCGAGAATATCAGCCAGGCCAGCAACAACTGGCAGGGGTACAACGTGCAGCGCTGGTCGAATGCGGAGTACGATGCCGCCTACGATGCACTGCGTGTTGCCACGACCGAGGATGAAGCACAGCAGTTGCTCTGGCAGTTGAACGATCTCACGATTGACGAGGTTGTTGTGGTTCCATTGGTGTTGCGCCCGTTCTATACCGCCATCTCGAACCGCCTGGAACTCCGGAATCAGGCATTCGAGAACGGGTTCACCGGCTACTTCTGGAACATCGAGAACTGGACGCTTGCCGAGGGTGAGAGCCCACGCTAGGTTGTTCACGGGAGGCAGGTCGACCTGCCTCCCGTATTCGTTAACCTCCCTGTAGAATGAAAACAGGATGAGCTTGAAACAATGATCTCCCGAAGGAGGTTGCCATGAGCACTTTTCGCACCCTTGTAGATTCATTTCGCGCTGGCCAGATCGATCGGCGTCACTTTCTCGCCGCCGCTGCGGCCATCGGTGCTGTTCCTGCACTCGCACAGGCGGTAGTTGCCCAGACTCCAGAGGCGAGCCCGGAAGCAGCGGATTCCTCCCGCCCGACATTCGGCAGCGAGAGCAAAACGCGCGGTCAGGATGGCACCCTCCGCGTCATCATCTGGCAGGCGCCCACCGGAGCCGCACCGCACAGTGCCCTCAGCGATAAGGATTACCTTGCCGCATCACCCGTTATCGAACCCCTGATCCATTACGGAGCAGATGGGTCGCTCATTCCTAATCTGGTTGAGGCGGTGCCGAGTGTGGAATCCGGCACACTCGCGGAGGATGCCAGCTGGGCTGATCTCACATTGCTCGAAGGTCTGCTCTGGAGTGACGGCGAGCCGGTTACCTCGGCCGACATCATCTTCACGTGGCAGTGGGTAACGAATCCGGATAACGCGGCGACTTCCGCCAGCGCCTGGGCCAATATCGCAGGTATTGAGGCGACTGATGACCGTACCGTGCGTGTGACCTTCGTGAACTCCACGGTGACCTGGTTTGAACCCTTCTCTGGCAATTACGACGGCAATCTCTACCCCGCGCACGTCTTTGGCAACGATCCGACGAACAAGAATGAGGGCTTTATCATCGCCCCGATCGGCACCGGTCCCTTTGTGATCGAGAGCTTTACCGCGGGCGACTCCGCCAGTTACGTGGTGAATCCAAACTACCGCGAGACCAACAAACCTGCGTTTGCCCGGATCGAGCTCAAGGGCGGCGGTGATGCCGCAGGCGCGGCGCGGGCTGTATTGCAAACTGCGGAAATGGACTACGCATGGAATGTGCAGGTGGAACCCGCTGTGCTTGCGGAGCTCGTTGGTGACGGTTCCGTCGGCAACATTTACTCCGCGGGCGGCACGACCGTGGAGAGCGTGAACTTCAACTTCTCCGATCCCCACACCGAGGTGGATGGGCAGTTTAGTCAGAAGGACACACCTCACCCGATCTTCAGTGATCCGGCTGTGCGGCAGGCGCTGAATCTCGCCGTGCCCCGACAGCTTATTGCCGATGAACTCTACTCGCCGGATGAGCATCCGACGGCAAATGTGCTTGCTGGTCTGGCATTGTTCGACTCTCCGAACACGAGTTGGAGTTACGATCTCGATGCTGCCGCGGCCACACTCGATGACGCGGGCTGGGTGGTGGATGGTGATGTGCGCAAGAAGGATGGCGTGGAGCTTGCCTTCACGCTCTATACCTCGGTGTCCACTGTCCGCCAGAAAACCCAGGTCATCATTCAGGAGTCGTTCGCCCAGATCGGCGTCAAGCTCGCGATCGAATCGGTGGATGCATCCATCTTCTTCGATTCCGGTGCTGGCAACGATCAGAACTTCTACCATATGTATTGGGATGCAGATTTGTGGACCAATGGTCCATACTCACCGATTCCTGTGACCTGGATGAATCGGTGGTATGCCGGACCGGATGGCGAGAATATCGCCCAGCGCGAGAACGATTGGCAGCGCGATAACACGCAGCGATACAACAATCCGGAGTACGATGCGGCCTACGAGGCACTCCTGCTGGAAACCGATATCGATGCAGCGATTGAGCAGCTTATTGGTTTGAACGATCTTCTCATCGGCGATGTTGTCCAGATCCCGATTGTGAACCGCTCGGTTGGTTCGTACGCGCTCCAGAATCGCATTCGCAACGAGAATCTCGCGAACGGACCATCCTTTGTCCTGCCATTCTGGAATATCGCCAACTGGAATCTGAATGACGGATTCGATCCCGTTTAGGACACCATATGCGGGGCATATACCTGGCATGCCATGCTTATCGCAAAGGTTGAAGCGTGGAGGTGGCCTGTGCGTGTGCTGGTAGTAGAAGACGAACCGGAATTGGCGGATGTGATCGCACGTGGCTTGCGTCAGTCGGGTATGGCTGTGGACATCAGCAATGATGGCGAAGATGCCCTCTTCAAGGTGGATGTCACGCCATACGATTTGCTGGTGCTCGATCGCAATATGCCACGAATTCATGGCGACGAAGTCTGCCGACAGGTTGTGGCCATGCCGGAGCGTCCGCGTATTCTCATGCTGACTGCTGCCAGTGATATTGATTCGCGCGTAGAAGGGCTCGAGCTCGGTGCCGACGATTATCTCGTCAAGCCGTTCGTTATGGCGGAACTGATCGCTCGCCTGCGTGCCATCGCTCGCCGCCCGTCGCTCGCCTTGCCGCCGGTGTTGACGGTGGGCGATCTGGAGATTGATACAACGAAGCGCTCGGTCACGCGCGGCGGGAAAGCCATCAACCTGACCCGCAAGGAGTTCGGTGTCCTTGAAGTGCTTGCTAATTCTGAAGGAAGGGTCGTAAGCTCGGAGGAACTCCTGGATAAGGTCTGGGATGAAATGGCCGATCCATTCACGAATGCCGTTCGCATTACCATGATGACGTTGCGGCGGAAACTGGGTGAACCAAACCTTATTCAGACGGTTGTCGGCACTGGCTACAAGTTGGAAGCACCATCATGATGCGCACCATACGGGCCCGTCTCACGCTTACGTACGCAGCACTGTTCCTGGTTACGGGAACAGTGCTGATTGTCCTTATGTACGTCATGCTGAGCAACGCGCTGGATCATCCGCCTCCGAAGCCGCGGGATGAGCAACACGAGCAATCGAACCAGACTACCATGCCGACCAATGAGGAGGAATGGCAGTACCAGATCGATAATGCCAAGGGTGAACAACGGGAAGAGGCCCTTTCGCTGGTCAAGGTCTCCGCTGCCATCGCACTCGGTGTTGCCAGCGTTGGTGCGCTCGGTGTGGGCTGGGTTTTTGCGGGACGTATGTTACGGCCGGTGACCGAGATCACGGAACATGCCAGGGAAGCGAGCGAATCAACACTGGATCGGCGCATCAACCTGGTGGGACCGGATGATGAGCTGAAGGAACTCGCCGATACCATCGATGAGATGCTTAGTCGGCTGGAGCAGTCTTTCGAGAGTCAAAAGCGCTTTGCCGCCCAGGCCTCGCATGAACTCAGGACGCCCCTCGCGATCATGGGTGGCGAGGCAGATCTGGCTCTGAGCGATCCCGACGGAAGCGAACAGACAGCAGCCCTCGCCCGGATGGTGCGATCGCAGGTCGATCGCAGCGAACGTTTGGTGGAGGGTTTGCTTGTGCTCGCCCGAAGCGATAGCACCGTCATCAATCGCGAGCGCATTGATCTGGCCGATCTTGTTGGCGACACGCTTGAGGATGTCATCGCCCTGGCTGATCGATCTCATATCGACATTGATCTCGATCTCGCATCGGCGCCGATCCTGGGGGATCGTGTGCTGCTGGGATCACTTCTCACGAACCTCTATTTGAACGCGGTGCAATACAACCGCGAAGGCGGCTGGCTTCGGATTCGGGTCTGGACCGCCGATGACTATAGCTACGTTCGGATCGAGAACAGTGGCGATATGGTCGCTCAGGAAGAGATGGATCGGCTCTTCCAGCCCTTCCAGCGTGGTCGTGGCCTGGATCAATCCGCACGTAAGCAGGGTGGATTTGGTCTTGGTATGGCGATCATTCGCGCCGTCACCGCTGCCCACGATGGCGAGCTCGAAGCACATGCCCGGGAGAGTGGTGGTATCGATCTCACAGTGAAGTTCGCTTCCGCACCATAGGCTAACCAAACATACGTTAACCATACATCTGCATCCGTAAAGTACATGCATACCCCCGAGAGAGGCTCGGGAGTTGACCAGACTGAGAGGATTAGGAGTATGGTTCAGGACCCAACAATGCGGAAGCTGAGTGATCTGCCGATCACCTGCACATCGTGCAAAATCTGTCCTGCGCAGGGCTGCTCAGTGCGCGCGCATGATTACAACCCGGAACTTGTTGCCAACGCCCTGTCGACAAATCGACGCACATTCCTGGCCGGGAGCGCCGGTGTTATTGCTCTCACTGCGTTGGGTGGCAGAGTGTACGCCCAGGAGACGACGACTACTGACTCCAGCACGGCTGCAGTTTGCACAACGCTGACTCCCGAGCGCACCGAAGGCCCGTACTACATCGATGACCTGCTGCTCCGGGATGACATCACCGAGGGTAAGGAAGGGATTCCCCTGGAACTCAGCGTTACCGTCATTGATGTCACGACCTGCGAGCCGATGGCCGATGCCGCGGTGGATATCTGGCATTGCGATGCACTGGGAGACTACAGCGGCATCACCGGCCAGAATGGCAACGATGACACTGGTGGTCAAACCTGGTTACGTGGTGTGCAACTCACCGGTACCGATGGCGTTGCCACTATCACCACGATCTATCCCGGCTGGTACGTCAGCCGCGCCATACATATTCACATGAAGGTGCATGTTGGCGGAACCGCTGACGATGGCACCTATATAGGAGGCACCACTGCACACACCGGTCAGTTCTTTATCGATGACGAACTCAATGACGCCGTTGCCCAGCTCGATCCATACAACACCCGGTTGGATGTCTATCGAACTCGCAACGACGAGGACAACGTACTCAATGGCGCACTCACCGAGCCGGGCTTCCTGCTCACCATGACGCCCAATGTGGAAGGAGACTACACCCAGGGATTCAAGGCAACCGTCACCGTTGGCATTGATCCGTCAGCTGAAAGTACCGAAGGCGGTATGGACAACTCGGGCGGCGGTAACAACGGTGGTCCGGGCAACAGCGGTGATCGACCATCGCCTCCAGGAAACTAAATTCGTTTTTGCATACGTATGCCTCAATGACGTAAATGCAAGGAAAGGACACACACCAATGAACCTCAAGAAGACATTCACAAGCCTCTCCCTCGGTCTGATGCTGGCCAGCAGCGTCGCTATCGCCTCCGCTCAGGACGCCGCAGAGGCTACGCCAGGCGTTCTCGGGGATGCCACCACTACCGAGTGCGTCACCGATCTTGGCACAGCAGAAGTGCCGGATGGCGCCACCGGATATGTGGTCAATGCCGATGAATCGAACGTTGGATTTACGATCGACGAATCATTGAATACCGGCGACACCACTGCGGTGGCGAGCACGACCGCCATTGCTGGCACGATCTTGATCGATGGTGATGGCACCGCCCTGGCTTGCAGCCGCATCGATGTCGATCTCCGCACGCTGCAGAGCAACGAAGCCCGTCGCGATGACAATATGCTGAATGCCCTTGATATCAATAATTACCCGGTGGCGACGTTCATTATCACCGAGGTTCAGGGCGATGCTTTGGTTGAGGGTCAGGAGACTGAACTGGTGCTGATCGGTAACCTCAGTATCCACGGTGTGGAGAAGCAGGTCAGCTTCGAGGCGACAGTTACCCTGCAGGATGGCACGGTTACGGGTACAGCCACCACGCAGATCACCTTCGATGATTTTGATGTCGAAAAGCCAACGATGGGTCCGGTGATCAGCATTGCCGATGAGATCAATCTGACCATCGATATCGTCGCTGCCAGCTAGTGGAGCGAAGGGGGATGCTATGAGAGTGAAACGACTCCTCTTGTCAGTGGCAGCATTGGTCCTGGTGGCCGGAATTGTGATCGGTGGCTGGACATTCTATGACGCATGGCAGATGGGGGTGCTTCCCTGGCAACCGGAACCGACGCGGATAGTGGTGACACCGTTTGCTGATCTACCCACACCATCGGCCACGCCTGGTAACTAACGGACCATATCTCCACCATATGTCTGCTCTGGCACCATGATCAGGGGACCACAAGAACTTCCCGGAACTGCATTAGCTCCGGGAAGTTCTTTGTCTTTCATCATTTGCCAAAATAAAGATTCTCCATATGCCCACCATATGCACCAGTTGGCACTATGCATACATGGGCCACGGAAGACTCCTTCCAGCGGCGTAACGAAAGGAGGTCGTGTGGACGGGGATCGGTTCTCCGATGATGACATCGGAACCAGCCAGTACCGATTCCGTCACGATGAGCCTTGGTGTTCATCCTGACTTTCATTGCACGATGAGCCTGCGGGGGCCGTTTCGTCGCAGTGGAATCACAGAACGGGCGGGGTACTATTCCTCGCCCGTTCTGTTGTTTACCGGCGGAGTGACCTTCACGGTCTCGATGCGATAGCCATCCATGGCGACTACTTCGATGCGATAGCCATCGGCCTCAACAGCTTCTCCCAGATTGGGAATGTGACCGAGCTTATCCAGAATGTAGCCCGCGATCGTCTCAAACCGTCCGGCTTCCTCTCCATCCAGCTCCTTGATGCCAAAGAGCTCGCGGAACTGGTGAGCACCAAGTTGACCGCGGACCTGCCAGGTTCCATCGGGAAGCTGACTTACACCCTCAATCTCTTCCTGACGATCAATATCGTCGGATCCGAGTTCATCGACCATACCGCTGATAACATCGTTGTTAGTGATAATGCCCTCAAAACCGCCGTATTCGTCGATGACGATGGCCATATTGGTCTTGGTATCACGCATCGCGCGCAGAACCTGGAGCACGGGCAGAATCTCGGGTACAAAGAGGGCCGGTTTCACAGCCTTGCGAATGCTGAGCGGTTCGCCGGAAAGCGATTGCTGCAGGATATCCCGCGTACTAACCACGCCAACGACGTTATCTGGTTCATCGTCGATGACCGGATAGAGGGCATAGTTCCCTTTCGAGATCGTGCGGATATTGGATGCATCCGATTCCGCGATATCCAGCCAACTGATGGCGTGGCGAGGGGTCATCAGCTCGCCAGCGGTACGATCACCAAGTCCGAAGACGCCGGCAACCATCTCCTGCTCGGCCCGCTCGAAGACGCCCGCATCGGTTGCCTGCATCAGCATCACCCGAATTTCATCCTCGGTGATATTCGGTTCATCGCTCTCCTTAATCCGCAGGAGCGCCAATACCGCATCGTTGGAGACCGCCAGGAACCAGACGATGGGCTTGAACGCGGTGGAGACCGCCTTCATTGGCCCAGCCATGGTGGCGGCGATACTCTCCGCGCGCTGCAGCGCAATCCGCTTGGGCACAAGCTCGCCGATGATGAGGCTGAGATAGGTGATGAGGACCACCACCACCAGACCAGCGATGCTCTTGGAGGAGCTCTCTATGCCCGGGATCTTGCTCAGCAGATTCGCCATCGGCTCGGTGAGCGTTGCCCCACCGAAGGCACCATTGGCGATACCGATAAGCGTGATGCCGATCTGCACCGAGGAGAGAAACTTGCCAGGATCGGCGGCCAGTTCGATCGCCGTGGCGGCACCCTTGTTGCCGTTGGCTGCCATTTGTTGCAGTCGGCCCGTGCGCGCAGAAACAATAGCCAGCTCGGTCATGGCCAACACGCCATTGAGCACGACCAGCAGCAGAATCACCGTAATGTTTAAGCCAACCACCGGGGTGGGGAATCCTTTCCGGAAACGAGCGCGCTCCTGCATGAAGATATCCGGCGGACGCTGCCGGTTACGGAGACAAATACGCTGGTAAGATTATACAGATTCGTCCATCCGCTCTGGCTGCGGATTTCCAACCAAACACTCAGGAGAGCGCATGCACGCCGACGCCCACCACATCTCCAGCACCGTTGATCGCATTGTTACCGAAGTCGAGAAGGTAATTATCGGCAAGCGGCACGTTGTTACTCGTGCCGTGATTGCGATTCTCTGTGAGGGTCATGTCCTGCTTGAGGATGTGCCAGGACTCGGCAAGACCATGTTGGCCCGTTCGCTCGCGGCGGCGGTTGGCGGTAGCTTTAGTCGCGTGCAGTTCACGCCAGATTTGCTCCCGACCGACATCACGGGCGCGATGGTTTTTGATCCTCGCACGGCGGAGTTTAGCTATCGTGAGGGTCCGGTTGTCACCAATATCCTGTTAGCGGACGAGATCAACCGCGCCGGACCGCGCACCCAGAGCTCGCTGCTGGAAGCAATGGAAGAGCGTCAGGTCTCGGTCGAGCGTCATTCCGTCATCTTGCCCAAGCCATTCTTTGTCATAGCCACACAGAACCCTGTGGAACTTGAGGGGACATTCCCGCTGCCAGAAGCGCAGCTGGACCGCTTCCTGATGCGTCTCTCCATCGGTTATCCGGAGATCGAAGACGAGCGCGAAATGCTGCGGCGTTTCCGTGAGAATCGACCGCTGGAAACGGTGAGCACGGTTGCCTCGACTGAAGAGATTCTCTCGATCATCGAAGCGGTGCGCCATATTCGCGTGAGCGACGTGGTTGAAGGCTATCTGCTCGAGATCATTCGTGCGACCCGTGAGAGCGAACTAATTGATGTCGGTGCCAGCCCGCGGGCGGCACTGGCGCTGGCGCGCGCCAGTCAGGCGTTTGCGGCCACGAATGGCCGTGACTATGTTATTCCCGATGATGTGCGTGAGATGGCCGCCGATGTATTGGCGCATCGCATTATGGCAACCGCAGAAGCTGAGCTCCTCGGTACTACCCAGCAGCAAATCATTGGCACAGTTATAGAAGGCATCGAAGTTCCAGTCGAATCCGGCAACGTGGTCTAGCGAATGGCTCGTACGCAGAATCGGAACTGGTACACGCGCTTGCGCGATTGGTGGGAGAACCCCGAAGCGGACATCAACGTCCGCAAATGGGCCGGTTATGGTGTGCTCATCATTGCAGTAGGATCGATCTTACGCGAGCCGCTGGTGATTATCATCGGATTTCTGGTGCTCTTTGTGGGTGTGCTTCTGCGGCTGTGGTGGGATAACTCGTTACGCAATCTCACCTATGCGCGGACCTTCGCGAATACGCGCGCATTCTATGGCGGTTCCGTGCCCTTCACATTGACAGCGCAGAATCTGAAGCCGCTACCACTAACTCGCATTGATGTCTTCGAGCAGGTGAGTCCGCAGGGCAAGATCCTCGGTCACGATCTTTACTCATCGATGGAGACGCGCAATCTCATGTTCGAGTCCGTCTTCAGTCTCGGGATGTATGAGCGGGTGGTGCATCACTACCACCTGGAATGCGACCATCGTGGCTGGCAGACCTTTGGCCCCACCAAACTCACGGTGCGGGATCCTTTTGGTGCGACCGTGCGACACCTCCGGTTGGATGACCGTAATGGTGTGCTTGTCTATCCACGCATGGTGCCCATGAGCAACTTCGTGGTTTCTCCGCGGCAACCGCTCGGCGATATGAAACCGGCTACGCCACTGGTTGATGACCCCATGCGTATCACCGGAGTTCGACCCTATGTGCCCGGCGATAGTCCGCGACGGATTCACTGGCGGGCCACGGCGCGCACGGGAGATTTGCAGACGCGTGTCTTTGAATCGAGCGCCTCGCCGGTAGCGGCCATCTTCCTGGATACCATTACGTTTTCGCACCTCTGGGAGGGGCAGAACTCCAACCTGCTGGAACTTTCGATCGTGGTCGCAGCATCGATGAGTCGACAGATGATCGATGGTCGTCACCAGGTCGGTCTGTATGCGAACGCTCCGGCCGGACATCGAACGCGCACCGTGCGGATTTCTCCAGGTCGGCGCGGCGGTCAGCTCCAGAAGATTCTGGAAAATCTGGCGATGCTGCAGCCAGCCTTTGGCGACCGCATTGAAAAGATGATCGGTCAGGAGCTGCACCGCCTGCCCTGGGGTGCTACAGCCGTTATCATCACCAGTCAGGTCACCGCCAATTTCCAGCGATCACTCTTGCGGATGGCGCGGGCCGGTGGTGCGAATCGATTTGTGATTGTGGCTATCGGCGAGAAACCGACCCTCTTCCCGGAAGTTGCGCGTCGATTTGCTGTTTACCACCTGGACGGAGAGGAGGCGTGGGATGCAATCGAACACATCCAACTCATCCGTCTCTAGACAACGGATTCCCTGGTTCGATCCGACATTCTCGCTCTTGCCCATCTTTATTGGCGCTTTAAGGATTGCGCCATTGGCGCCCTTTGTCGCCATGTTTCTCAGTCCTGACTTCGGGCTCAGCGGAGGCTATGATTCGCCGAGCGTATGGTGGCTCGTCATTCTGGGTGCTGCGGCGTTCTGGTGTGTTCGGTTGCTGCCCCGATGGATCGCGAATTTCACCCTTCTCAATGTCGTGTATCTGATCATCGGCATCGGTGGCTGGATCGCGTGGATGGCAATCGAGCCGGACTGGCCGATCATGGATGTGCTACGGGCGCCATTCTCCATTTTTGGGAGCAATGGTGAGTTCGTCTGGACATTCCTCATCACCATTGTTTACTGGGTCACCACGCTTCGTATCGCTCTCGATGCGCGTGAACGTAGCGGTGATCTTCTCCGCGAGACCATGATGCGGGCACTCGTCGCTATCCTCGCCGGTGCGGTTCTCGCCGCGTTGATCGGCGGAGAAATGGGCGATGCTGGCATTCACGCCGCGTTCCAGGCGTTGCCGGTGGCTCTGGTTGCTGGCATAGGTGCAGTGGGTGTTTGCGAAATGGGGGAGACCCGCGCCGCTGCCCGCAGACGCGGTACCACCGTTCCAGGCTGGTCCCGATGGTTGCGCACATTTGGCGGGAGCTCGGTGATTCTGCTGGCTATCGTCTTTATAGCGATCCTCGTATTTGGTCCTGGCTTCATTAAGTTTGCTCTCGATGTCATGAGAGAGACCTGGAATATCATTTCTACACTCCTGATCTGGATCATGTATGGCTTTATCTACGCCGTGGTCCTTATCTGGCGCGCGATTGCCTGGTTCTTCGGTCTCTTCTTCCATATCAAGCTTTCCCCGATTGAGATGCCAGAGGCGTCGCAACCGGATGCCACGCCCGCGATGGGACCTCCCATGGCCCAGGCCGGTGACTTTCCGTTTGCGGAAATCTTGCGCGTTGTTGTCGTTGTCGGCGGTGTCATCGTGGGTTTGGCGTTGCTCTTCCGCTTTGCCCGATCACGCGGACAGGATGATGGTACTGCCGCCGATGAGGAGCGCGAAAGCGTGTTTAGCGGTTCGTTGCTGCGCAATCAGTTGCGGAATCTCTTCCGCCGTAATGCCGGGGCAGAGAAGCCGCGCAAGATCGATCTCGCCAGCGACCCCGAATCGGTTCGCGAAGGTATGCTGTACCTCCAGGTACTGGCGTCCCGACTCGATATTGCCCGGGTTCCATCGGAGACCGCTCATGATTTCACCAATCGCCTCGCCACCGAATGGCCGCAGCTCCGGGAGCCATTACTCGAGATTAATCGTCGTTATGAGCATGTGCGATATGGCGAGACCAATGAGGACCGGCAAGCGGTAGTAACTGCCTGGCGCGCGATCTGGCAGGACCGTCAGAGCTCCCTCCAGACCAAATCATCGTAGACACGGGACTCGCAGCAGCGAGTTGCCCGGGTTTGGTAGCGCCGGGTTTTATACCCGGCGAATGCGGTCAACTCCGCCACCTGTTCCAGGATTTCTCGTAGGGCGGCTACTTGAACCCGCCCCCCTGGGGCTCCGCTCGAGATCGCAGGGGCGCCTCGACGGGATGTCGCGAGCGAGGGACGGGACTACATCTTGCGAGGCCCAGGTTTACGCTGTCGCTTCCCAATCATCATCTATTTCCTCAGTACAGGTACCTCGGCATGCCGAGACCCGTGCCTGCCCTTACTCGCCATGGCTAGACTTCTGCAGAATCCCGACCAAACCACACGGAAATAACACCTATCTATATTCTGATAGAAATCATCAGAAATAGATTTAAGGAACAGATAGTGGATAAGTAGGAATTGGAATTGCTGATACAATGACATCAACCTAACATACTATTGACAAACAAATTTCGATCACCTACACTGTGGATGTGATCACAGAGATGATCACCTGTTTCTGAAACTACATAGACGTTACAAGGAGGTACATCATGATTCAGATCCACGAAGGTCAGTGCGGTCTTTGCGCCCACTTCGGCGAGCATGTTGCCGATCAGCCCCAGCTCATTCAGATTCGCCTGAAGGGCGAGGCTCCGGAAATGCTGGTTGAGCCATGCGGTCTGCCCGAGAATGAGGCTCTCAACCTCAAGGTCAGCGTTGTCTCCGGATGCGCAGGCTTCACCCCAGCCGAGAAGGTTCAGGCCTAATCCGCCAACCGACCCAACAAACGATGCTGGTCCGCTCCGAGGCAGAAGGAGCGGGCCAGTTTCGTTTTTCACCAGACATGCACCTTCCGCCAATCACCGGGTATCCTAGGCATGTACGGGGGACTGGAATAAGAGGCGAGATGGTTGCGGGTGAAGATATCCACGGCTTTGTCGGTCGTAACCGCGAACTGACGGAGCTGAGCCAAATACTGGAGTCGGGCCAGACACAGTTGACTACCATCGTCGGTACCGGCGGTGTGGGGAAGACTCGCCTTGCACGAGAAGTGGTGAATCGGATAGCCCCTGACGCTATCTGGGTCTCGCTCGCAACCGTTACCGAATCTTCGCGCGTGCCTGCCGCCGTTTCTTTGGCGTATGGCCACCAAATCCCGGACACCGCCGATCCCTGGACCACGCTCATCAGCCTGCTGGCCGGATCATCGGAACTGCTGGTATTCGATAATCTTGAGCAGATTTCTACGCTTTCATCACCTCTGGCGGAACTACTTGTTCGTCTGCCTAATTTACGTGTCTTGGCCACCAGTCGAACCTCACAGGGTATCGCTGGTGAATACGTGATGACCCTTGCTCCCCTGCCATTGCATGCCGAGGCCGACGAAATCAGCATGGCCTCACGCATGTTTATCGGGAGTGCCCGCAAGATTTGGGCTGACTTCTCTCCCACCGTCGATGATCTGGACGTGATCGATCAGCTCTGTCACCGGCTCGATGGCTTACCGCTCTCCATCGAGATCGCCGCGGCCCAGGTAAGGTTGATGTCCCCCCGCGATATTCTCGGTTCCATCGTCGAATATCCTCGTCATGTTCTGAGATTACCCGCTCGTGGAGATACACTCGAGGCAACTATTGCCCGCAGCTACGCACTGATTCCGCCCGATGCGCAGCAGCTCTTTCGTCGACTCGCATTGGCCCCAGCAGGGCTGACACTGCCGATCGCCCAGGCACTTTCCGATTCACCCGATCAGGCCCAGTTGTATCTGGGTATTCTGCAGGATCATCACCTGGTGACTGCGGAGGCATCGGGACGGTACAGCATGCTGGAGACGATACGCGTCTTTGCAGATCAGATGTTGGCCGGTGATCCCTTTGCCGATGCCGCCCGATCTCGTCTTGCAGGAATGCTTGCGTCCCAGGCCCGTGAGGCCGGGAGTCGGCGAGATTACGCCGATGGTGGAGTACTGTTGGATGCTGTTAATCTCGAATGGAACACGATTCGGCCGTTGATGAGAAGCCTTGTTGTCTCGCAGCCTGAGGTTGCGGCGGTATTGCTGACATCGCTGGAGGATGTAGTGTTTGCCCGAGGACACGTCGCGGAAGCCTGGGGCTGGGCAAATGCCCTGTTGATCTTGCCCTCTTGCGCGGGCAATTCCGCGCTGGTGCTCATGGCTGCCCGGCTTGCGCGACTCCAGGCCTTGTATGTGCAAAGTGGTCTCTTACTGGAGATCGCGCAAACGCTGGATAGCTCGGCGGGATATCAGGCCTGGGTGGATTACGAGTACGGATCGTTGCGCAGGCTCGAATCCCGGTACGACGAAGCACGCGAACACTTCAGTCGTGCTGAAGCAGTCTTCGCCAACCATGATGATCTTTCTGGCAGGATCAAGGCTCTCAATGGCCTTGGTTGTGTCGAGATGGATATTGCCCGCTGGGATGAAGCTGCACGCTGGTTCGATATGGGACTCGCCCTTGCGCGCGGATCCGGATCGATTCTTGATGAGAGCCGAATCACGCTCAATAGAGGATATTTGGCCACACTTCAGAACGATTGCAGCACGGCCGTGAAGCTGCACAAAGGCAATATCCGCTATTGCGAGATGGTTGGAGATGTCGGCAATATGGCTATGAACTACGTCAACCTGGCTGGTGCGCTGATTGGTCTGCGTCAATGGGATGAAGCTGAGCATTATGAGGCTCTGGCCTTACCGCTGTTGCGCAGCCTCGGTAGCCTTGCCGGCGAATCAAACACGCTCAGTGGTCGCGCGGCAATCGCGCGCGGACGAGGTGCCCACGAGACCGAACGCGAGCTCCTGCAGGAACTTATCGAAATGAGGCGAACCATCGGACATTCGGTCGTGAGTGCCCAGTTTCAGCGGGTCCGTAGTTGGCGCGAATCGGGAGACAATGATCGCGCGGACGCCGAGTTGGACGAGATTTCCGCATCCAAGGAGTTGATCGTTTTTCACCGCGCACTGGGTCGTTGGTATCGTGGCAGACCAGGGGCGCGACAGCAACTCAAGGAGACCTTGCTCGCCATGAGCAACAGGGCGGAGCTCCATAGTGCTGTTGATTTCCTTATCGAATCCACGGGAGTCGATATGTCGCTCGATCTCACCCCAACGAGTTTGCAGCGCATGGCTATTCCCGAACGCCAGACACAAGGCATAGATCTCACCGAACGCGAGCGCGAGGTGCTCCGGCTCGTGGCAGGTGGTCGTACCGATCGGCAGATCGCCGAGGAGCTTTTTGTGTCAGCCCGCACCGTTGGTTTTCATGTGAGCAATATTCTGCGCAAGCTGGATCTCACCAGTCGGGCCGAAGCCGCTGCCTGGGCCGCCAGGAATCTCCCCGCCTAGAGAATCGTCTATATAGCATTTGATGCTGATCCAGCCATTCCCGCGCCTGTTGGGGCCGCTTTTGTCGACTCCTGGCAGGAGTTGCAAGAATCCTGCGAAAGCTCACAGTTTACCTGCATTATCAACTCCGGCACTATGGAACTGGTAACAGCGGAAATCGGAAGGTGAACAGATAGACATGCTGGGTTAGCCCTGCTGTGTCCATAAATCAGTACCTTTAGCGGCTATCTCATTCGAAAGCTAAGGCTGAGATGGTCTCTGCTCCGAACTCCCGGCGTTGCCGTGTTTGTAGCCGTCACCGCGGGACGAAAGGGGAGCACCATGAGGAAACTGATCACCATAATCACGTTGCTGCTGTCGATGATGATTGGCAACGTCGGCGCACAATCATCTGGGGAGTCCATATTCAGCAACGCTGTGCTCAGCTGTGATGGACGAGTGACGTTTGATATCACCGATCCGGATGCCATTGTGGAAGGTGATTATGTCGGCGTCACGGTCACCAACGGTGCTGCCTATATGGGGAGTATCGAAGTCACCATGATCGTGGGCCAGAAGTCCTACCAGGTGAAGTTCGACACCACCGGCTGGTTCAATGGCCTAAATACCCGCGCGAATCTCTACTACAACGACGAACTCATCGCTTACACGGAAGATGAACGCTGCCTGGGCGAGCCGACTCCGAGCCCATCCCCGAAGCCGACAGCGAATAGTTTTCAGGTTACGGGATACGCTCGCGTCTGCACCGATGACAGTTTCAAGATGACGTGGACTGGCACAAATCTCTCCAAATTGACCTATTTCTTCGTCGATCAGGACGATGAGTACAGCACCCCATACATGTACATAACGGATCCGTCGGTGGGGTCAATCCATATATCCGTCAACCTTGCTAATTGGGGTTGGATTAGCGTCCGACCACAATTCACCAACGGTAACCAGGGTGAGTGGAAGTCATACTGGGTCGAGCCGTGTGGCACTCCACTCACACCCGCACCCACGCAGGTTCCCGTCGGGAACAGCTTTGCCCTCACATCGGCTCAACGGGCATGCGCCGATCAGACGTTCAGCGCCACCTGGAGCGGCAGCAACGTGCAGACAGTGGAGTTTGCCCTGAGCAACACATCCGATGAGTGGATATCCGGTTGGTTAGCCGCGGATCCCTCTGCAGGGTCGTTCACCTCACCAGTTGATCACCATGGCTACGACAAGGTCGTGGTGCGCGCAACCTTTGTCGATGGCACTACCAGTCAGAAAGATGCCGATGTGGGCACCTGCGATACGCCCGCGGAACCTGAGCACCCCTCGATGCCATCTCAGCCTGCAGATTCCTCCGGCAGTGCAAATACCGTGACCTCTCTCCCGAAGACGGGAGCAGGCGATACCCAGAGAGGGCTGCGGCAGTTAGCCGTTATTACGGGTGCGGTAGCTCTTGCTGGTGTGATTGCCACCACGATGCGCAAGCAACATGCGCGGTAATCGACTTCCAGATATGTCATTGGTGGTTCGCATAAAGGAGAGATTGTAATGAAAAGGCTGGTATGGGTAGCGGTTTGTGCGATGATGGCGTTCGGTTCACTAATTCCCTTGGGTGTATCCGCCCACGATGACGACGCACCTCAGCCACCGCCACCTGGGATAACAATCGAGAACGTCACCCTGTCATGCACAGGGTTGGTGACCTTCAGTGTTGCCAATCCGAACGATATCGGTGCGAACAGGGAAGCCTATATCTCTATCTACCGTATTACGGAATTGTTTGGCGGCGGCGACTCCTGGGATCAACAGCAGGGAGAACTATTTCTGCTGACACAGGGCCAGTCCTCCTACTCCTACCAGTTCTCCAATGGGTCCACCTGGTCGGAGAATTACAAGATGGACAAGATCTTCGCCATCGTGGCCGATAACGAGGGAAATCCCGGTTCTCATGCCGGGCGATCGGACACCCTCTCGTGTTTCACGGGTCCACCGCTTTCCCCCACAACCTACGCGCTGGATTCCGCGATGTGCGACGGAACCGGCCGGGTGACCGTCACCATCGACCCCAGGCGGACAGAGCTTCAGGGGTTCATGGTTCAAGCCTTTGATGCGGATACTGGCGCGCTCGTTCCGGGCACGACGCATCAATATCTGCAATTCTTCATGACTCAGTCTCAATCATTTTCGCTCGGACCTTTGGCAGGGACGAAGAATGTGATCGTCAACTTCCAGGGTATTCACCAGGGTGAAACGGATCTGACGAAAGGCTCCTCGATTCAACTGGATTGCTCCATACCTGATCCGCAGCCAACAGCGACGAGCACATCAACCGCCACTGTGACAGCGACAAGCACATCAACGGCTACTGCAACTGCAACGAGCACGGCAACCGCTACGGCCACAACAACTGCGACAGCGACCACAACTCCCGCCAACACACCGGTGCCGGTGCCGAACGCGTTCGCTCTCACAACGGCTATGCGTGCCTGCGCCGATCAGACGTTCAGCGCCACCTGGAGCGGCAGCAACGTGCAGACAGTGGAGTTTGCCCTGAGCAACACATCCGATGAGTGGACATCCGGTTGGTTAGCCGCGGATCCCTCTGCAGGGTCGTTCACCTCGCCAGTCGATCACCATGGCTACGACAAGGTCGTGGCGCGCGTAACGTTTGCCGATGGCACAACCCGGCAGCAGGATGCTGATGTTGGCACCTGCAACATACCGGCGGCACCGGAGCAACCATTGCCACCCACCGTGCCGTCCCTGCCATCTGCGCCATCGCAGCCAGGCTCATCAAGCGGCAGTGCAAATGCGGTGACTTCGCTGCCGAAGACAGGCGTGGGTGTGGCGTCACATCCCGGCATCGGCGTGACGCTGACGGTTGCTGGTATCGCAGTGATTGGCGTCATCGGCTTCGCGGTTACGCGCAAGCCAACTCATATCTAGCCAACTCCACCCCAGGGAGAAGGACAAAAGGAGGGGGCCATATCGGCTCCCTCCTTTTGGGTGCGTATGAGACGAAGAACTATCCGCGCAATCCTGTCGCCACAAACAGCTTCTCGTTGGCAGCCTGGGTGATCTTTGCGGCCTGCAGCGGATCGCTCGCCGCGATCTCGTTCAGCGCTGCGCTGAAGGGTTCCGCAGCGACTCCGACATCCACGCCGATATCCGCCAGCTTGCGCAGCATCTCAACTGCCGGGATCACGCTGGTTTCCAGGGGCAGTGTGCGGCTCAGATCTTGCTGCTCATCGATCTCGAGACCGAGTGGGGCATCGTTGGTGTGAATCAACTGCACATCTTGCGGTGTTAGCACATCCAGATCAGCCACGGTGCCGTGGGCGCAATAGTGATGCCAGACATCGAAGAGCACCCCGACATTCCCGCCGACGTGCTTCGCGAAATCGAGCATATCGGTCATCTTGTAGATGAACTGATAGGTGAACTTATCACGGAGTGTCTTTGGTGTGATGAACTCGATACCAATGCGCACATTGCCTTCCGCCAGCGCATCGGCCAGCGGCTTGAGGCGCGTGCTCAGGAACTCGTACTGCTCGTCATACGGGCGATCATTGTTCGCGGGCATGATACCGGTGGTGACATTGAGGCTATCGAGCTCGTTGGCGAGATCAAGCACACCCTTGAGTCGCTCGATTTGGGCATCACGCTTCTCGTCGTTCTGCCAATCGACGCCGTGATTCCAGACGCCGGGAATAATCTCGCCGAAGAGTTCCTTCAGCGCATCCACACCGTTGGCGTCGGCGTATTCCTGTGCTTCGAAGATGTCAAATGAAACACCCTCGAATCCTGCCTCGCGAGCGAGCTTAATGGAATCGGCCAGATTGATATCGTGGATACCGATGCAACCTGGGATGAGAAGGTTATACATGTAAGTTTTACCCCGTCATTCTGAGTGAAGCGAAGAATCTCGGTTTGCGATGCATAGGGATCGACCTATGCCCGCGGCGTACGCCTGTGCTACCGAAGGGTGGTAGCACCGCGTTTTACACGCGGTGTCACGCAACCATCCGTAGACCCGGGGTTGATCCCCGGGTTTGATCTACGGGGCGTATGCCCGCACATAAAGTGCGGGATTTCACCGCATTTCATATGCGGTGCTACAGCAATACATCATCCAGCACGTCGACATCCCACGGCGTGGCGGGACCCTTGCCTGGTACCGGATCGGCGGTCGGATCGTCCGGCAGGCTCACTGTCTGACCCAGCTTCGCGCTGAGGTATGCGGCCTTGATCACCTGCAGAACGCGCACAGCCATATCGAGATCGGCCGGATTGCTCGCACCCTCGCGCACAACCTTGATGAACTGACCGATCTCCGCAGTGAAGGTATGCGTACCCGGAATCTCGCGTCGGTTTGCATTCTGCCAGCCGTAAATCTGGTGGCTGACGAAAGTCGCGCCACCGCCGAGCGCACCGAGCGAACCGCTAACCTCAAACTGGCGGGCACCATCTACATCGAACGCCCAGCTCGTGAGAATTTCGCCAACTGCGCCGCTGGCGAAGCGGATGGTGACCTGGCCGGTATCCTCGGTCGGCCAATCGGCCAGATGGAAGCGGCTGAGGAATCCGGTTACTTCCACCGGCTTATCCGCGCCAGCCAGAGCCAGCAGGCGATAGGTGCTGTGGTAACCGGTATCCAGCAGTTCGCCACCGCCGGCGCTCTTCACATCGGTGCGCCAACCGCGCGGTCCACTTGGCGGCAGTTGGGCATAGCTAAAGGGATCGTAGCTCTGATTGCGGAAGGTTTCGATACTGCGCATGAGGAAGGGCTTGCCAATGACACCGCTCGCCATCAGGCGTCGAGCCTCGATCAGGCTTGGTTGGAAGACCTGATTATGCGCGCTCATGAGCGTGACACCGTTTTCTTCGACTGCGGCCTTGATCGCGCGGGCATCGGCGAGGCTGGTGCAGAGGGGTTTCTCGCAAAGGATTGCCTTGCCAGCCTTGGCCGCAGTGATGACCGCTTCGGTGTGCAGGTGATGCGGGAGGCAGATATCCACCACATCTACAGCATCGGCCGCCAACATTGCTTCGAGACTCGGATAGACGGCGGCGCTGCCACCCGTATGTGTGAGGCTGAAGGCTTCGGCGCGAGCAGTGTCCACTTCGGCGAGCGCCGCGATGGTTGCATACTGCGGATAGGCGTTCCAGCCAATGGCATGCTGGGCCGCGATCCCGCCCGAACCGACAATACCGACGCGCAGGAGAGAGGTGCTCATGATGTGATGACTCCGATCACAACGTTGTGCAGACGGGCCCCATGGCCCGTCGATTCGGAGTGATTGTAGTGCCGATAGCTTGCGATGTGAACCCATTTTGAGTGCGTAGCCCCGGGATGCCGAAGGCGGCAGCTCGCTGCCCTTAGTCCCGGGGTGCACGGTGAGTGCCACCGTCGCGAAGTTGGCTGGCCAAAGCCAGGGGCACCGAAGGCGGCAGCTTGCTGCCCTTAACCCCGGGCTACGTGTGACTCTGGGACTGCATCTACGCCATCGATGGCATCCGCCGCAGTCGGCTATACGAGATAATCAACAATCCGATCACCACAAAGAGCACAATCAGCATCCCGCAGGTGATGCAGACACCGGCATAGCCATTGTCATAGGTGCGATGGTCGATGAAATCGTACGGGTACCATTCATCCTTCGTACCGTGCCAGAGAAACCAGCCGAGATAGGAGAGGGGATAGACCAGGAAAATCGCGGCGACCCAGCGTGAGGTTCGTGCCCCTAACGGTACGATGAGGATATCCAGCAGCATCACGATCGGCATGAGCTGATGCATCACCGAACTCGCCCAGGTATGATCGCTACCGGTGAAGGGGTTGTAGAGGCCATCCAGCAGGAGTGCATAGACGATACCGGTCACCAACATCGCGATCACGGCGATACCGCGAATCACATCCCACCAGGGCGGATTCTGAACTCGTGCATAGATCAGCGCGCCCAGAAGCAGGACGACGCCTGCGAGCGCGCTGCTCTGATGTGTGAAGAAACTCGTGAATCTCGGATCGTCGAATTCCTGCCAATTCCACCAGACCGCGACCAGCGCGAGGAGACCGAAGATCAGCCGATAGGCGCGAATCCAGGTTGGCAGCATGTCGAAAAACTCCCCAGCGGAATAGTACGTACACTCCTTTCAGTGTAGCGCAGATTCTTCGTGTGTGGGTGTGAGGAGATACTCGAACTCCCCTACATCTGACGTCATCCTCGGCTCTGGTTCATATTCGGCATGGTCCAGTTGACGCCCCAACTCCCATCCGGATAACCGGTGACGTAGAGTTCGAAATAGTTGAATGGATTTTCGCCGGACGCTGGAACCATGGTGATGATGCCAATCGTGGACTGATTCCCCGTCTCACCTCGTGGTTTCGAGACCCGAATAGAACCCTCACTTCTATCCGCAACCCTGGCCACATCGGCTGGATCCTGATTGAGGAAATTCGGGAAGATACCAAAGGATTGATAGCCATCCTGACCATCCATATAGAGCTTTGGTCCAATATCCTCTACGAATTTTCGGAGCTCTTCTTCTGAGCGGATGACCGGGAAGTTCTTGAGAATCGCCCATTGCAGCGTCGCTGGATCAGTCATCGCCCAGATCTGATACGAGGTTCCGGTGATCAGGCAGTTCCAGAACTCGTTACCAAATGCAGCCATGGTTTCCTGGTCCTCGCCAATGGCAGGATTCATACTGACCTCAGTCCAATTGTTGATATCCGATGTTCCAGCTTCGTAATAGGTCATAGGGAAGTCTGCGTCGATTGGCGTTTCGCCCCGCGCGACATAGGCATCTGTGGGATTCAGCACAATCGCCATCACCTCATCTGCGGTGAGTGGTTCAACTGTGCAGGCGTAGTCTCCTACAGGAGTCGACTCTACCGCTGCTGGTGCCCAGGCGAGATTCTGTTCGCCCTCGCTATTGCCCTTGATCAGGTTGAGATAGAGTCCCGATACCACCAGCAGGGCAACTGCAGCGACTGCCATCCACACCGGCGTGCTATATGTGCGCTCTGGTTGAATCGGTGTCGAGAGTGTTGCATCCATCGTTGCCTTCCTTTCATATACATGACTGCTGCCAGAATCGCCTGCCAAGTCCCCCACGATGCTTCGGCTCTTGCCACGGGGAGATCTGTCGCTCGCCATCCTGCCTTCGATCTGTTGCCATATCTGCGTACCCGGCGCGCTGATGAGTCGCTGATGCATGCTGTTCACGGCATCGTCAAATTGCATGGTGAAGGTATCATCGTCATTCGGACTGCTCATAACTGGTCACCTTTCACGCACTCCCGAATGGTGGCATAGGCGCGTTTCTGTGCGGATTTGACCGCGGAGATGCTCATATCAAGCGTTTCGGCGATTTCAGGTGTGGAAAGCCCCGAGAGGCGGAGTTCGACGATGCTGCGGTGACGATCATTCAGGGTCGTCAGTACATCCCGCACTTCTGCCAGCGTGATCCGGTGTAACGCGATCTCCTCAGGTCCGGGTCCGTCGTCAACCGCGACATCGAAGTCTGGGAGGGGTGTTAACCGTTTGGTCTTGCGCCATTCGTCGCGAACCACATTCAGTGCGATCGCATAGAGCCAGCTGCGGAACGACCCTGGTCCCTGTGGCTGATAGCGATTCAGTCTCTCAAATGCCTTGAGAAAGACGGTTGCAGTGAGATCGTCCGCCTGGGTGGCATCGCCACTGGCGCGTAGGCACATCCGCCAGACAGGTGTGACATAGCGTTCATAGAGTGTCGCGAACGCCGCAGGATCGGTGCGCGCCCGTTCGACTTCGAGATCGTCATCTACGAGACGCAGACTCGATTCGGTCATCGGCCAGTCGTTTGCTGGTTTGGGTGCATGCACATCGTCTCCTCTCCTGCTGACTCTATAACGCAGCAGCATGGAGAGGGGTGGCGGTGTCGGAGCGAAACTGGTACCAAGTGGATACTAAAAATTAGGGGGCAAACGGACGCTGTTTCAGCCTGTTTCGGAGATGTTTGCTCTCAAGTGGCCAGGATTGAGGGAAGACTCAGTACGGATCCTTTGTCCGTCTCACTCCTCCCCATAGAAGGTGGCTACCCACCACGTGCCATCCGGTGCCAGCGTGAGGACCAAATGCAGCGACCACCATCGCCGAGTCGATTCCGGATGCGGGATCATGCGGACCTCCGCCCACCATGGATTGCCATCATACATATAGTATGCCCGGATAGTGTCCCAGCTCTCATCGGCATGTTTGCTGGCGTCATATTGCTCAATACCGCCGAGATCAGGGAATGTCATAGTGATTCCGGCGCTATACCGTCGTGGCCCCCACTCTCTGATGAATTTGCGCACCATCGCTTCGTCCCGAAGAATGGGGAGATACCTGAGTACTTCGTATTGGACTGCTACTGGATTCATCAGCGACCAGACCTGGAGCGCGCTGCCTGTCATCAGGCAGTTCCAGAACACGTTGGCTGTATCGACCAGCTGCTGTCTCAGCGCGGTATCCTCAACGGTAACTGACTGTCCGCGTGACTGAAGGAGATTATCTCGATACCGCTGATAGTCACCGTCTGCCTCAAATCCATACTTCGGCGGCGGCGGGGTTGAGAGCGAGTAGGTCTCCGTGAACTGATGCGGATTCAACACCATTTGGTACACCTGTTCTTCCGTGAGTGGCGCGACGGTGCAGGCAAATTCGGCATCATACACTTGCGGGGATGCTGCTGGTGTCGCGATTTGGTTCGATGCAACCGCGCTGACGTCAGGTGTTGTTGGTGCGAGTGCGATCGAGTTCTGTGAATCATTGGCCGGCGTCATCAACGAGTACCAGCCGATACCGAGCGCACCGATGAGAATCGCGACCGCAAACCAGCTGGACCAGCGCAGATAGTCGGTGTGGGATTTTGCGATGGGCGCTGTGCGTCGATGTGGCGGGTGGGGAGTGCTCTCGGCCACCACTGGCGTCGGCTGATCGGCAAGCGGATTCACGTCTGCATTCGTTTCGACACGGGATTCCTGCAGCCTGGCGTTTACCTGGCTCCAGACTCTCGCCGATGGCATCTCTCCCCGAGGCATGCGGCGATGCAACTGGGTCACCGCATCATCGAGTTGTTGTTCGAAGTTGCCAGCGAACTCATCGTTCATTAAAGGCCTCCTTCATGATCGAGGTATCGCCGCAGCGAGGCATACGCGCGCGTCTGTGCCGATTTGAGCGACGGGATCGTTATCCCCATCGCATCTGCAATCTCTGTGGTGGTCAATCCGGATAGTCGTAATTCGATGATGGTGCGCTGCCGATCATTGAGTCGTTCCAGTGCTCGCTTCAGATCGGCAAACTCCAGACGGTGAAGCGCGATCTCGTCCGGTCCAGGTGAGAGGTCGACCACATCAAATCCGTCATCGTGGAGGCGGTGAATACGATTCGTGCGTCGCCAGTGGTCCCGCACGGCATTCTGGGCGATCGCGAAGAGCCAACTTCGGAACGAGCTCCCCTTTTCTGGTTGAAAGAGGTGAAGCTTTTCGATAACCGTGAGGAAGACTTTGGCGGTGAGATCATCGGCCAGGTCTGGATCGCCGGTGGCACGCAGGCACATGCGATAGACAGGGCCGGCGTAGAGCATATAGATCGGCTCGAAATCATCACGATTCGCCAATGCCCGCTCGACCATCATCTGTTCGTTAACCAGACGGAGATCAGGGTTGTGATTCACTGCCGATCTTCCCGCCCGCGCAACTTCACGCATACCTTCCTCCACCTCGCCTCTAGTGAATACGCGCGAGGAGCAAAAGGGGTATCGGTATGAGGACTAAGAGGTCGGCGGTTCGGTGTAGTAGCACTCCGATTGGGTTGTGGCTGCTGTTGATGCCGCACTGAGCCAGGGCGCGGTCACCTCAGCCGTCTCCCCGGATATCGTCGCCGAAATCGTGAATTGTGCCGTCTGCAAATCTCCATCAATTGTATTGATGGTTACCTTGTTCATCAGACCCGGGTTTGCCGGAGTGAAGGTCACCTCCTGCATGAGTGTTGAGCCATCGCCTGGTTTGATCGAGATGTTGAGTGTTACCGGATCACTGGTGACTCCTTCTTCGGAGAGGAAGTAGACGTCAATGGTGGTATCGCGACCGATGATTTGCATCAATGTGATCTGGCTGCCAAATGAATAGTTGCAGGCGGTCGCTGTGCTCAGCTGGGCGGGGAGGAGTGCTGAGCGCACTGCATAGATATCGAAATAGGAGACGCCACCAATCTCGACGCTTTTGACCGGATCCCGATCGGTGAACAGGTCATACCACGGATCCAGATTGCGCTGTGTTTGTTGAATACCGGCAACGTAGTAGTCGGTCTCATACCAGCCGGCCGGTGTACCCAGTCCAAAACTCTTGAACTGTATCGAAGAATTATCTGTCAGAAAGTACGTAAAAGCCGAGGGAACGGCAGAGGTTTGGACAATAATCGGCCCATCTGCTTCTTGCTCCGCGAGGTAATCCACCACCTGATCGCCGCCCTGCCCCCAGCCCATTTGCATGTTGGTGATGGCAGTCTTGGCACCACCCATCAGCGGGCTGAAGTAGTCCAGTCTGTATGGGAGGATAGAATTAACGAACACAATATTGAGAGCGATTCCCAAGATGATTGGCGCGATATACATCGCGGGGCGTCTGGTACGCTGAGCAACCCAATTGCCGAATACATAAAGACCAAATGTCCCTACAAGAGTCAAGAGAGGATAGACAGGCAGAAGATAGCGATCAAATTTCTTGGCACCAAACGACTGGGTTACCACAAAGACGACGATGTATACCAAAGCCATAATGGTGATCCGAGTCATCGGTTTGGTGAGAATTTGCTTTTTGTACCCCCACACTCCGAAGATAAAGATCGCGACAAGACCGATCCAGTCAGTTACCGAAGCGCGGTAGAGGAGTGATACTGGGTAAAAGAGCCATCCCGGATCACCGTATTTCACCACCCCCATAAAGATGAGAGGATTTTCATGTCCTTTCCTTGCAGCTTGCAATGAGTAGTTCCATATATCGATCAACGTTGCTCGTGGCGCTACCCACAATGCCGGCCAGAGAATAACTGTTGTCAGAACTCCACTGGTGAGCCACGCCAACCCATAGATGAGCGAGTTGCGGAGTAATACCCAGGTCGAGGGTCTTGCAGGAGACCGACTCATATCGACAAGCAGAAGCAGCAGACCGAGGCCCACAACACCGAGAATGAGGATGGCAGGATACCTGGTCAACCAGGCAGTCGCACAGAAGAAGCCAGCAACCATCCATAGCATCACTGGTTTGAGTTGGATGACGGTGAGGTCGCTTTGTTCGGTTGCATAAACAATTGCGCAGAAGCCAGCAAAAGTGGTGATCGCCGCCATTCCGTCAACATGTAGCGCCGAATCAAGGCCCGTGAGGAATCGTCCAAACGCTATGAGAACCCCTGCAGAAAGCGCAATGATTGAACCAATGCACTTCTTGAGAAAAATCAGCCCAAATCCAAAGAAAACAGTTTGCACTATTACCTTTACAACTTTGGCGGCAACCATGAGAGCGAGAGGATCGTGATTCAGACTGCGTAGAACAGACTCAATTGAGTACATCCCTCCCAAGCCGTCCAGGTTGCCTGATACGAGAGAGGAATACTCTGGGAACCTAAGCCAAAACGCAATGGCCCCGGCCCACAAGGTCATCACCCCAGGGTGTTCCAGCTGATATGTGTAGGCATACTCTCCGGTCCTGAGGGCACGATAGAAGTTTGCGGATGCGCCCAGCCAGAATGGTTCATCGGTTGTTACCAATCGATTGAGGTCGAGCAGGCGGATGCCTGCGTATAAGAAGACAACACTTACCAGGGCCAGCGCGCCTGGAGTTCGGCGGCGAGCTATTCGTCTCATGATTTTTCTCCACTATCGAGATGGGTTCGGGTGACTAGGTGTACAAACCTCGCCAGGCATTCAGCCGAATCTGGAGTGCGTCCCGCGCGTTGTGGATGCTGTCAGCGACAGGGCGAACCTTGCTTCCCTCGCCATAGTTCCAAGTCACGGGAAGCGAAGTGATGGTGAATCCATGAACTTTGGCAATGTATAGAAGCTCCAGATCAAAGGCAGTCACCTTGGGCGACAGGATTGTGGGGGGATCCCGATAGAGAAGATGTCGATCCAGAATGATGCCTACTGCGCTACGGGAGTAGAACTTGAAACCGCACTGCGTATCACGAATGCCTGGGAGTAGGAGGATCTGGACCATAAGGTTAAAGAGGCGTCCCATAACATGTCTCAACCACGGTTCTCCCATTCTGCTGGCATATGTTCCTTCTCGCGATCCGATAGCAACACCATTGGTGGTCTCGATGGTTCTTATCGCAGGCTCAACCATAGATAGCGGTGTAGAGAGGTCTGCATCCATGAATCCAACGATGTCACCGGTGGATTCTGTGAGTCCGGCGATTACCGCAGCGGCCTTGCCACGATGGGGTAACTGCAGAACGCGGAGATTGCCGGGAGTAGAGATGCATTCTGCGATTTTCGCCAACGTACCGTCATCGCTACCGTCGTCGGCAATCAGAAGTTCCACATTCAACGCAACTGACTGTTCCCATGTGGCGAGAATAGAGAGCGTCTGCGCTATCCTGCTAACCTCGTTGAAAGTCGGAATGACAATTGATACCGAAACGTTCCTGTTTTCTGAAGGCAATGAGATACCAGAGGCCGTTTGCACCTGTAAACGCCTTTCTCGTGGCGGAATGCTGATTGAGCATGTGCGCGTTCTTTCACCCCGTCATGCGGGATACGCGATACATGGGTGGAGGGTCGCGGTCTCGGGTAGAATCCATGCGACGTACCGTTCGTTTCCCGAGAACACCATGGACTTTGCCCAATCCATCACCGCCATCGTTACCATCGCCACATTGGCGTTGATGCTGTTGCGACCTCGTGGCTTGAATGAGGCGTGGTTCGCTGCAGGTGGTGTGGGTCTGTTGCTGCTCAAGGGCGTTTTGCCGTGGAACGCGGGTGCGCGGGCGATGCAGGAGACAGCGACTGTGCTCGGTTTCCTGGCTGGGATGATGCTCATCACGGGTATCGTCGAGCAGGTTGGTGTGGTCGAGGTGGTGGCGGAGAGGATAGCTGCAATCTGCGGGAGCAGCACCCGTGTGCTCTATATCGCCATGTTCGCGCTTTCTGCCGTGGTAACAGCCACGATGAGCCTCGATATCACCATCATCATGATGACGCCGATCCTCTTTGCCGTAACCAGGCGCCGTGGGCTCGACCCGCTGCCATTCCTTTTCGCCTGCACGTTTGTGGCCAATATTGGTTCATTGATCCTGCCGGTCAGTAACCTCACCAATCTGCTCCTGGTGAACAGGCTCGATCTTCCCTTTGGCGATTTCGTGCGCGTCATGTGGTTGCCGAACATGGTTGCGCTTCTGACCACACTGCTGATGTTCCTCTGGCTGTTTCGAGAGCAGTTGGAGACTGCGCACAGCGAAGAACCGGAGGTGATTCCTGGCGTCGCTACACCTCGCTGGCGAGCGCTGATTGGTGGGCTGCTGGTTGCCGTGATTCTGGCGCTGTTAGTGGTTGGATTCGCGGAATGGCCGATCTGGATACCGGCAGTGGCCGGTGCCGCAGTGATGCTTGTGCTTGCCATCGCGAACCGGCGCATCACGGTCACCCATATCGTTCATGATCTCAGCTTGTCACTTTTCGTGTTTGTCATCGCCATGACCATGCTGGTGCAGGCGATCGAAGTGCAGTTCATCACGGGTCGTAGTATCTCGGCAGCAGATAGTACAGGTGCCCAGATCGTGAGCGGAGTGGTGCTGGCCACAGCCGCCAGTAATGTGATTAATAACGTCCCCGCGACGGTCATTGCCGGTGAAGTGTTGGCCCAGCTACCACGAAGCACGCAAGAGGTGATGGCCTACGCGACACTGGTCGGCGCGAATATCGGCCCCGCGCTGACAACCTACGGTTCGCTCGCGACCATGCTCTGGCTCAGTTTGTTGCGGAAACGCGGCACGAATGTCGCGACGCGCACCTATTTGCGCGTGAGTCTGCTCGCCGTGCCAGTGGTGTTGGTGACTACATCGATCACCTTATGGCTGGTGGCGTAGGCGTTACGTTTGTCGGACCTTCACACACGCATCGCGCAGATTCAGGATGGTATTCCAGTTCCGACTTGTGTGATGCGTGCCGAGCCGCTTGCCCAGTGTCTTCCCGTCGTAGGTACTACCGCTCAGCTTGTTGGGCGCGAAGAGGTAGATCTCACGACCACTCTGCGTCAGTGCATCGGCGCCCTGATCAATCCCATCCAGTGCGTCGGGCGTCTCGGTAAGAAGAAAATCGACATGAAGCGTTTTGGTATCCGCGGCTGCATCCGGATAGGGATTGCGCGCGATCACATCCAGCAGCTCTGCCTCGGTGCGAACCACAGTGGGGATATCGATGCCGACGTGCGCAGTCACGGACTCTTCGATCGATTTGCGCAGCTCTTCGTCAGAGAGTGAGCCGTCGTATGAGAAGATGATATTGCCGCTATTGGCGATCGTGATCGGATTGGTACCGCCGAGCTCAGTGACGATGCGTTTGAAATCCGTCATGGCGATGCGCTTGTTCTTGCCGATATTCACTCCCTGCAGGAGGGCGATATAGATGGTCATCAGATCAGCCTTTCGATGGATGTCGATGACTGTATCGTAACTCGTTCAGACCCGCTATTATCAGGAGGAATCATTCGAGGAGCAGACTGTTTGGAGGGAGGAGAAATCTTGGGAGCATATATCTCATTTGATGGTCGTATCCGCCGCATGGGCTGGTGGATCGTCGGTATCCTGACCGGCATTATCAGCGGTATCGTCAATCAGATTCGCGATGCTGATACCTTCTGGCTGATCACGCTGATCTTTGCGGTCGTCGCACTGATCCTGTGGGTTTTCGAGATTTCGCTCAGCGTCCGTCGTTGGCACGATCTCAACTAATCGGGCTGGTGGGTGCTGATCAACCTGATTCCCATCATCGGTTGGATTTACTCGTTGGTTATGCTCGGCTTCATGCCAGGTGATCAGGGTGCGAACAACTATGGACCGCCACCGCGAGAGGGTTCACTGCTGTAAGTGACGTGCATCTTCACAATCGGACACTCCACTCGTCCCATTGACGAATTTATTGCCATCCTGCGGGAGCATGAGATTCAGCAATTGGTGGATATCCGCACGATCCCGAAGTCACGCCACAATCCCCAATATGGCGAGGATGAGCTTCCGCAGAGTCTGGCCGCCGCGGATATCAGCTATGTCTATCTCAAGGCACTTGGCGGATTGCGATCGGCCACGCACAGCGAGCTCAACGATGGCTGGCGGAATGCATCCTTCCGCAACTATGCGGATTACATGCAGACCCCGGCGTTTGCGGAGGGTATCGCTGAACTGATTCGGCTCGCCGAGCAGAAGACGACGGTCATCATGTGCGCGGAGGCTGTCCCTTGGCGCTGCCATCGGTCACTTGTCAGCGACGCATTACTGGTTCGTGGCATACCTAGTTGTGAAATCATCAGCGCCACCAGTGAGCGCATGCATACGATGACACCGTTCGCCGTGGTGCATGGGACGACGATCACCTATCCGAAATCGGCAGTTAGTGATCTCGACGCGGAGACGTAGGGGTGGATTCTGGGGCGGAGTGCTGAGGGCATCCGCCCGTCGAACCCTCAGGCAACCAGCCACCGTGTGCGATCGGGCACAACCGCGACCGGCGTCGAAACCGGATTCCCGAGATCACCATCGATCATGCCGGTGGCGTTGCCTAACACCTCACTGAGCCAGATAGCATAGCTCTCATTGATATGCATACGATCACGACGCACGGTGATATCTCCAATCACAGCCGGGCAGAAGGTATCGGTGCACATCCATGGGATGATATCCACATACTCGGCACCATGCGCCTCGGCAACACGTTTCTCCATCGCGTTGTGATCGGCATGGACGGCATCAGCATAGGCATCGCCGCACTTCTCGACATCGTGCGGATTCGCCTCCAGACAGTTGATACCGGCCTGGGTTGGATAGGCCTGGTCGCCCAGCACGATCACGCGCGTGGCATTGGGAGTGATGGCATCAATCGTCTTGCCAAGTCCCGCTTCCCAGGCTTCATCCACGCCGTCGCTGGTGCCCTTGCCATTATCGGATCGGAGTGATCCATCATAGGCGCTGGTGACAATCACCAGATCGGGCTGAATCTCGGCGATCTTGCTGATCGCCCACTGCCGGTACTGAATGCATTCGGTATATTCGCGACCAAGAACGTTCGAGTAGGTTGGGAAATCCGGGGCAACACATCCCGGCTTGTTGAGTTGGATAATCTTCCAGCCATTGGTTTTGCCAATGAGATCGAAACTCGGAATCCACATCGCCGCGTGACTATCACCGTAAATCACGGCAGTGCGGGTACCGTTGGGATCGCCATGAACACACGCGCTGGAGCTGGTCGCCGCCCGGGTGACATCGCACTCCTTACTGTAGGCCGGATTGTCGATCTTCGGTTCCTGCGGCGGCCAATCGGTCACGGTTACAGCATCCTGCACAGCCGCAAGCACGTCAGTCTCATTCGGATAGTCGCTGGGAGCAGCTTCGGCAATGGTAATCGCGTCGGGCTCCACATTCGCCCGCATGGTGGCTTGTGCCACACCAATTGGTGCCAGAATAAGGATCGCGCCGAAACCCCAGCTCCACATTGCGTTGTGATTCTTGAGGAAGATGAGGCTCCTGGCCGGGTTTTCGATGAGATGGTAGGTAATGGCCGCGAGGATGGTTGCCAGAACAAGCACGAGGAGTTTTTCGTTGGTGGTCAGGGGACGGCCGATCACACCGGGACCGATCTGGAGCATCGGCCAGTGCCACAGATACATGCCGTAGCTATAGCGACCAAGCATCTGCAGTGGTGAGAGTTGAAGAATGCGATCGATCCAGCTATCGCCCGCAACCGAGCCACCGGTAACCACCGCACAGGCACCCGTGACCGGGATGATCGCGATCCAGCCGGGGAAGGGTGTATCGCCCTCAATGATGAAACAACTGATGATGATGACGGCGATACCGATGACCATCAGCCAGGTGCCAATAACGCGGGGAATGTAGAGAATACGCGGCAGGAAGACCGCCAGCAGACAACCTGCGGCGATCTCCCAGATGCGGGTCCAGGTACTGAAATAGGCGACCGTTGCTTCGCTTTCGGTGCTGTGGATGCTCCACCAGTAGCTGACTACAAACATAATGGCCAGCACAACACCGGTGAGCATGCGTGTGGAGATATTTGTCAGCTTCTTCGTGATGAGCGCCAGAATTGCCATGATGAGTGGCCAGGCGATGTAGAACTGTCCTTCGACGGCCAGCGTCCAATAGTGCTGGAGCGGGCTGGCCGATCCTTGTGCACCGAGGTAATCTGTGCCGACATTGATCAGATGCCAGTTGGCCATGAAAATGCTTGTCCAAATCGCATCTTCCGCAACCGAATTACCCGCGGTAGGACCAAGCCAGTGATACGTGGCGAGCACGGTGAGGATGATAACGATGGCGCTGACGGGGAGGAGTCGACGGAAGCGACGCCCCATGAAATCCGGAAAGTCGATCTTGCCCCGCTTCTCCGCCTCGCGTAAGAGACCACCCGTGACGAGGAACCCGGAGAGTACATAGAAGACATCCACACCGGTGAAACCGCCTGCCATGGCGGCGATGCCAGCGTGGTAGAGCATCACGGTGACAGAGGAGATCGCGCGCACGCCTTCGATATCTGGTCGGAACTTGCGTTCAGTCGCTGGTGTGCTCATCGTTGGCTCTCCTCGTCTGTATCGTTACTCGAATACGAGAATCGTAGTTGCCGGGCATCCTTATTTTGGATTCGATGTTAGAAGGGATATGGCCCAAAGCGCATGATAGCCAGGAAGAGCGAAAGTGCACCGAGGACGAGCGTGGGCGAAATCGGTTCGTGGCGGCGGAGGTGAATCCAGGTCGCACCGATCATGAAGATGACGAATCCGCTGGCAGCGATGGGCGTGAGTATGGGCAGGATATCGAGTGCACCAGGCAGGATGAGCCCGACCGCGCCCAGCAATTCGATACCGCCGAGAGCCTTGATGAAGGAATCGGAGTAAAGATCGACCCAGCCCATACCAGCCTTGAGCATTTCTGCTCGAGACCTGGTGACCTTGGTAATACCAGCAAAGCCAAACCCGATGGCAAGGAGAATCGCGACGCTCCAGAGCACCCATTCCATAACCGCGCTCTCCTCCGATATCGCGTGTATACAGAACGAATTCTGTTAGGGGGAGTCTAGTGGCTCACCTGATTCTTGGCAACTGGTAGTAGTGCAATGATTCTATAGTTGGTCTAGTGAGCGGATCGAGGTTGCGGAGTTGCGGATATCTGCGGCCTCGGTCCGAACCAGTGCCGACTTATCCTCACCACATTGAAACACCAGAGTACGCCGCCGATCCAGAGCCCTGCGCACCACCAACTCCAGAGTGGCAAGATCTCCACCATACTCAACGCAATCGCGATCACACTGAACAACCAGGCTCCCAGGCCGATATAGGCGAGATTCTTGCGATACATCTGGTCGAGTTGTGGCACCGGCCCCTTGCCTGCGAGGGGTGCATAGGTGCGGAGCCAGATCAGGAATGTCGATATCTTGTAGAAGAATCCCTGAATGGCGACGATGATTGCACCGGTTAGCACGAGCCAGATGGCGGTAATGGTCAGATTGCTGGCCAGCGGAATATCCTCAAGACTGATGATCACGAGGAGGAGCGCGCTTACGTTCAACCCTGTCAGCGCGACTATTGCGAATGGCATGTGTACGTCAATCGCCTTGCGCATGCGCTTACGATACATGCGCGCGATCTCGAGAATCGCCAACACCACGCCGACAGAGATCAGGAGTGTCGCCAGTGTGATTGGCCACCTGGGTGAAGCCAGGAGAATGCCTGCGACGATAACCAGCGTGCCCGAAGCGATGAGAATTCCCGAAGCGAGCGCTCGCCGTTGGTTAAGCTGTCGTTCCGCCAGTGTGAACATACCGATGAGCTTGTAGCTCACACCCAGCAACGTCAGCACCACCCAGCCAACGATCATACAGATGATGTGTGCACCCAGAATCGGGAGCATACGTCCGCCGAGAACACCATTCACGTTGGTGAGCGCCAGCATCCAGCCGATGCCAAAACCGATGACAGCAAACCAGGACGCCGCCAACAGATGCCAGGCCACGGCATCACGGTGTGGTGCCGTGCGTACCATTTGTGTGATCGCAAGGGCATAGAGCAGCAGCACTATACCGAGCAACGTCGCTCCCGGTACCAGTAGCGAGAGCACTTCGCGACTGAATCCGATCTCGAAAATCACTAATCCGATAATCCAGAGGAACCAACTCCAGCCAGCAATCCTTGCAGCCGGGAATGGCACCTGCAGTGCCACGGGCACCAATTGGATGCTTGCTCCGAGGATCATGCTACCGATACATCCGACGGTCAGAAGATGGACCCAGGAGATCACTGGGTAGGAGAGGGGTGCCGCGATGGTTTCCGTGATCATCCACGGAGCCATCACGATCCACCCGAGCAGGCTCAGCACCGCCACCAGCATATATCGCGCGGGAATGTGGAGCGGCACCTCAAGGCCTGCCCGCGGCATCATGAGTAACTCACCGTCTTGTCGATCGTAACCACGACGTGATCTGATGCCAACTCCTCGGTGGCATGGGCATAGCCGAGTTCATCCAGCCGTGGATAGAGATGCATCGGGCGACGCACATGATGCACCACCAGGCGACCGCCATCCGGCAACTCCTCGAGCGCATTCAGAATCTTCATCATCGGTTCCGGCGGTACCAGTTCTGATACATCGATTGAGATCTCGACGGTGGCTGGCTCCGCCGATGCAATGGCAGCTGGTTTGGCAGCAGGAGTCAGTTCACGCACGCGATAGAAGAGCGTTGTCCAGTCATCGCCCGATCCCGTGGTGTGTGATTCAAAGCCCTGTTTGGCCAGCACGTCTCGGAGTGGAATCGGATCGAAGGTGGTACGCAGCGCGAGTGCTTCGCCAACCCGCACTGCCCGGGATGCCTCAGAGATAACCGTGAAAGGTTCATCGCCCCGCTGCAGCATTGGCCGGACATCGAGCTCGCGCGCGATCGTGACACCTGTTACCCAGTCAGGGATCTCCGCGGGCTCGGTTGGAGACCCGGCAGCTTGCGATTCCGGAGACTCATGCCCGACTGCTGCGTTCAGCTGTTGCAGGAACTCGGTCGGGTCAACACCAGCGACTCCGGCCGCCTGTTGTACCGTTACCAGCTTGGTCTGCACCTTGCGGATCAGGGGATTGCGGATCTTGCCCAGAGCCGGGTGGATGCCAGCGATCACATCCAGTAACTCCGGATAGACCTCCAACACCTTACTGATCTTCCAGTCGCTCGCTATTGGTGGTCGCTGTTCACTTACCATCCCAAGGCCTTTCTACCCTCATCCGTGATCATCTCGGTATCCCACGGTGGCTCCCAGACGAGATTGACATCGATGGCCGTGATCGCCGGATGTCGGGTTTCGATCACGCGTCGGGCGGCCTCCTCGATCGTCGCATGCAGCGGGCAGCCGGGTGTGGTTAGCGTCATCGTGATGACTGCGTGGGTATCGGTCAGATCGACATCATAGACGAGACCCAGATCGACGATATTCACCCCGACCTCTGGATCGACGACGTATTTGAGCGTTTCCATCAGATCGGTTGTGGTGGTCTCTTCATCGGTATCGGGGAGGGGATTGATGAGTTGGAGTCGTCCTTCGGCGGTAATAAAGTCCTCTCGCCAGGGGGGATCGTTCGAGATATCGAAGCGAACGGCGAAGAGACCCGGATGGCGGAACTTGAGGCGGGATTCGATACGCGCTTCTACCTCACGACGCACGGTGGGATCATCGGAAGCGTGCGCCACGGTGATCGTGACAATCTCGCCATCAAGCTCGATACCGTAGATTGTGCCGAGATTGACGACATCAATCCCATACACCGGATGCACGATCCGGGTGAGCGAGGTGAGGATGAGTTGGGGAGTGAGCGTGGTGGTATTCATCTGGTGCCTGCCTAATCACGACTTGTTGAGTCGGAATCCTTGTATTGATTCTAGGACAGGTGATAGCGATGCGGTGTCGGGAGAATTACGAGTTCCCTCCCGGCGCGCAGTTCGGGTGTGTAACCTCGGTTCGCTCCCTACATCGTTTGGCGGGTACGAGTGGAACTCAGATCGGTGAATACCATCAGCACTGCACCGAATCCCCACACCGTAACAATGACCAATGTGATCACATCCAGATAGGGTAGGGGCGCAAGACGAAGTGCTCCGATAATGATGATGCCAATCGTCAAAGCAAAGAGGAGGAAGCCCCTGCTGCCGTCGCGCCACTTGCGTGGGAGTATCGCGCGGCCAATAGTAAGACCAACCACGATTTGGGAGAGATAGAGCCCCAGCATCATGAAGGCCATCGCGAAGAATCCGATTGGTATCAGCAATACACTCAGGAACGCCAACATGGTCAGTATCGGGATCAGGACAAGCCCAACGACACCCCAGATTCCCGGAGCAACGATCTTGCTGGCGAAACCGGATGCGCGATAGAAGAAGCGGGGGGCGATTGCCACGAGAACGGCACCCACCATCAGGCTCCAGACAAGCCGCATAAATCCGCCATACGGAGCCATTGCGCCGCTGCTGATACCGTTCCAGGGACTCTTGTCGGTGTGGATAACTTCACCACCGACCTGCGCGTTCGTATCAATATCCGCGCCAGTTTGGCTCTGATAGCGGAAATCATCCCCGATGCTGGCATTGCTACCGAGGGTGATGCTATCGGACTGGAGTTCGACATTACCGCTGACATCGCCATCCTGATCGTAGTGCAGGACAGAGCCGTAGAGTTTGCCATCAACCACACCATCGACCTGAGCCTGGGCTCCGAAGATGATGAGATCACCGCCCACACGGGCACCATCCCCAAACTCCAGCCGTCCCCCTGCAACAACGGTATTGCCCTGTACGGTCCCTTCGAGCTGGACACGTCCAGCTGCGATATAGAGGGTGCCTTCGATCGTTCCCCGAATGGTGACATTACCGGCGATAACGTGCACGCTGCCGCCAACGGTGCTATCCAGCGTGCCCCGCAACGTCGCCAGTGTCACATCGCCCTGAACATCCGCGGTGATATTGGCGGTGATGGCAGATACATAGAGATCGTTCTCAATGGGATCACCTTCGTGGTTGACATTGATGCCGGAGGAGAAGGTGCTGGCCGAACCAAGCATTGGGAGTGCGAACATCGCCAGTGTCACGATGAGGGCAAACGCTGCCAGACCAAGATTGCGTCCTGTGCGCGATTCCAGGTGTGTCGTCATCTCCAAACGATCCTCTCCAATGGCTGCAACAACTGATGGTTACAGGATACGCGATTGCGGCATAAGTCCGCCGCGGCGAGCGTGAACCGTGGTGTAAACGACGCCCTCGTTACCAGCAGTGATTTCGCGTTCGCTCCCTTTGGGAATGAGCGTAATCGTGCCTGGTTGCATGGGTGTTTCTTCGCCATCAATATTCGCCAGGCCGGTGCCGCGCAAGCAGGTCACAATGACATCCAGAGAGGTGTTGGTGTGTGTCGGAATCACCTCGTGAGCACGCAGATGCACCACGTTCATGTGGAGTTCCGTTGTCTCTGGCGACCAGGCGATCCGGGGTGTGTTGTCGTCGATATTCGCGAGATCAAAGATTCGTTTGCTCATGCCAGTCCATCCGCCACATCACAGAGCGCGTCGCTGAGGGTGGCCCAACGCTGCGGTCGAAACATCCAGCCGTTCATGACGGAGCGGTTTGCGAATACTGCTACACCGAGAGCGCGAGTGGGATCAAACCAGGCCAACGTGCCTGCAAAACCCCAATGCACGTAGGTTTGCGCGCTGGTTTTGTTCCCGGTCCAGTGGCGAGTCTTGGTGCCCTTTACCTCCCAGCCAACGCCCCAGTATCCCGGATCCCACCAGGCGTACATGCTATTGACCCCGCCGGAAACGCCGCCAACCTGGTCGCTAATCATCTCCCGGCAGGATGCATCACTCAGGACCGATGCTTCTCCGGGCAGAAAGCTCGCGCCGAAGCGCAGCATGTCTCTGGTGCTGCCATAGTAGCCACCCCATGGCACTGCGCATGTGCGCCACCAGGCGGAGTTGTAGGTCTCCCAGGCAGTACCGGGATTCGCAGGATCCTGCAGTGTCGCGATGCGTGCCGTCTTCGCCGCTGTGGGGTCGAGCACGATGTTGTTCAGCCCCATTGGTTGCAGAACACGTTCGCGCGTGAGGGTAAGGAAGTCGGTTCCCGTAAGTTCTTCCGCAGCGCGAGCCGCTATCCCAGGTCCGAGATTGCTATAGCGCAATACTTCGCCTGGCAGCGAATCCAATGGGACTTGCAGCATCGCATCGATCTGTTCATCGCGTGATGGCAGAGTGGAGGGATCGTAGCCACCCGGACTCTCTGGTAGCCCGCTTGTGTGGGCCAACAGCATACGGAAGGTGATTTCGTCACGCCGGGTTTCCAGCATCGTATTCGCCGTGAGGGGATCGACCTCGGCACCGAACTCCGGTAGCATATCCACGACCGGGGTATCGAGTGTCACCAGTCCTTCATCAACCACGGTCATGAATGTTGCCGCGGTAATCGGCTTGCTCAAGGATGCCAATCCGAAGAGCGTATCGTCGTTCACCGGCTGACCGGGTTGAGCCTCGCCGATGTGATGACGGGCTACCATCTCACCTTTGTGATAGATGGCGATGCTGGCACCGTGTACGGTGCCGCTCTCCACCCATTCATCGATATATTCCGCCACTGCCGCAAAGGTCATGCGTTCACTCCATATTCCACGTCGTCCTATTGTCTCCGAATTTCGGGAGAAATGCCGGGTTGAGTGACGTTTCCGGAGTACAATCATCTGATAGTGGGGAGGGCTAATGTGCCCTCGTGTTGGGAATTATGGAGAGTCAAGCATGACCGAGAAACCGACGATCACCGTGGTGGCTGATTACGATGCGATGAGCCTCGCTGCCGCTGATCGAGTCGCCGATGTCGTTTCCCGTTATCCCGAGGGTGCCATCACGATCCCGACCGGCTCAACACCGGTTGGCATGTACACGGAGCTTGCTCGCCGTATCAACGCCGGGGAGCTGGATTTCAGCCGCGTCCAGATCTTCTGCCTGGACGAGTATCTCGGTGTCACACCGGAGGATCCTGCTGCGCTCACCAAGTTGCTCCTGCGCGATTTCCTGGTGCCGGCGAACATCAATCTCGATAACGTTCATTTCATTCCCAGCACCGCCGCCGATCCGGCGAAAGCAGCGCAGGAATACGACGATGCGGTCAAGGCTGCCGGTGGACTCAAGATTGCCGTGATCGGGCTTGGTCCTAATGGCCATGTTGGCTTTAACGAGCCAGGCTCGGGTCCGGAGACTCGCACACGTATCGTTAATCTGACGCGGGAGAGTCGTGATCAGAATGCGCATTACTACGAAGGCGCGACGATTCCCGAGCAGGCCATGAGCATGGGCATCGGCACCATTCTTGAGTCTGAGAAGATCGTGATGATTGTGAACGGTACTGCCAAGGCCGAGATCGTGAAGGAAATGGTCGAGGGACCGATGACCAACGATCTACCTGGGAGTTGGTTGGGTTTGGCTGGCAGCCGCGCCGAGCTGATTGTGGACACCTCCGCCGCCGCATTCCTGGAATCATAGGATTGCTCCGTCATTCCAGGTCGGGGCTCATACCCTGCGTAGCCCCGGGGACGTCATCCCGAGCGCGAAGCGTCGAGGAATCAACCGAACAATCGGTAGCCTGGTAAATGGCGAAGAATCGGGTCGAACCCCGGGTGTAAAACCCGGGGCTACGTTGGCTCCCTTCATTCCGAGCGCGAAGCGTCGAGGGATCAACCGAACGATCGGTAGCCTGGCAAATGGCGAGAAACTGGGTCGAAACCCGGGGCCACGTTGACCCTCGTCATCCCGTTACTGCGCTCGGCTTCGGAACGACGTCTCGCCGCCTAGAAAATCAGGCTCAACGCAATCAACACGACTATCAGACTCAGAACGATCACGCCCATCGCGATCGCAGAGGCGACCTTGCGACGCTGTTCATCGCTCATATTCTCGCGCCAGTCGGATTTCGCACCGCTTACCGGTAGCGGCTCCAGATTCGCCTTCCATTCCTGCCAACTGAAGAGTTCTTGCCTCGTGTCGCGGGCATGCTCAAAGGCAACGATCCGCTCCGCGAGCATCGTGGAGTCGACTTCGGCCCAGCTCATGTCGTACTGGCTCCACTTTCGCTCCAGATCGCGGATTGTGGCGAAGGCACCAAACTCTTCCCTTTCGGCGTTATTCAGCGCATTCTGGTAGGCCAGCTGATCCCGTCGCAGATTCTCGGAGATCTCTCGCTGGACGCTCTCGATAGTGCGACCCGCGTAGTCAGGGTGCCATTGAAACGTATCTGCTGAATCGGTCATGCAACCCGCAATCTAGTTGAACACCACGCCTTCATAAACCATGTCGCGGGTGCGTGCCTCAATCTCGTCCGGTGTAATCGTACCGCGAGCCAGCCCTTGCTCGTATGCCTTGGCTGCCACAGCCGCGGCCACACGTGGTGCAACCCGCAGATCGAGGCTATCCGGAATCAGGAAGTCCGGGCTCAACTTCGCGTTCGGGACCAGTGCAGCGATCGCTTCCGCCGCGGCGATCTTCATCTCATCCGAGATAGCGGTGGCTTTTACATCAAGCGCGCCCCGGAAAATACCCGGGAAAGCGAGCGAATTGTTCACCTGATTCGGATAATCGGATCGACCAGTCGCCACCGCAAAGGCGCCGCCCTCGAAGGCATCGTCCGGCGTAATCTCCGGATTCGGATTTGCCAGCGCGAAAATCAGCGGATTCGGTGCCATCGTGCGTACCATCTCGGTGGTAAGCGTCTTTGGTGCAGAGAGGCCGATGAAGACATCCGCTCCCACCAGCACTTCGGCCATGCTGCCCTGTTTCCCTTCCAGATTGGTTATTTCCGCGATCTCGTCCTTGTATTTGCCCATACTGGTCGGTCGACCCTTGTAGATCGCACCGGTGCGATCGCAGAGGATGACATCCTTCACGCCGCTCTGCATGAGGAGTTTGGTCACCGCCATACCCGCTGAACCGGCCCCGTTGACGACGATGCGGAGATCGCCCAATTCGCGTCGAATGAGCTTGGTGGCATTCAGCATTGCTGCCAGTACAACCACGGCCGTACCATGCTGATCGTCGTGGAAGACAGGCATATCGAGCGCTGCCTTCAACTTCTCCTCGATCTCGAAACAGCGCGGAGCAGCGATATCTTCGAGGTTGATGCCACCCAGGCTGGGGGAGATCGCTACTGCCCGGGCGACGATCTCGTCGGGATCGCGTTCAGCCAGGCAGATCGGGAAGGCTTCCACGCCCGCCAGTGAGCGGAAGAGAGCAGCCTTGCCTTCCATGACTGGCATCGCTGCTTGCGGACCGATATCGCCGAGGCCCAGCACAGCTGAACCATCGGTAACGATCCCGACCAGATTGCCCTTGCCAGTGAGTTCATAGACCTGAGAGGCGTCTTCGCGGATTACGTAGCTCGGTGCCAGGGCAGCCGGCGGAAGATAAAGCATATTGAGAATATGGTGATCCCGAATCGGCACCTTGCTCTCGATCTCGATGATGCCATGATGACGTTCGCGTAGATCGATCGCTTCCTCCACGAAGCTGTGGCTATCGCCATTGGAGCGCAGGCTCGGTCGCGGTTTCTCCAGGCGGCCCTCGTAAACATATCGCAGGGTTTTCTCGGCAACCTCTTCTGGAGTGATCTCGCGGGTAGCTTCACCGGTCTGAATGGCGGTGCGCACAACCGATGCAGCAATCTGCGGAGCGACCCGGAAGTCAAAGATATGCGGCACGATATGATCGGCGTGAAGCTCGTCGGATCGCACCATATCTGCCAGTGCGCGAGCAGCATTGAGCAGCATGCGGAGTCGGATATTGCGTGCACCAGAGTCCAGCAACCCGCGGAAGAATCCAGGGAAGACCAGACTGGTGTCCAACATATTGGCGTAATCGCTACGACCAGTCGCGATGACTCGCGCCCCGCCGGCTCGGGCGAGTTCTGGTGTTACTTCAGGCGCCGGTACGGCCATGGCCAGCACCACGGCGTCGCTGGCCATCGTGCTCACCATTTCTTCGGTGACGATGCCGCCGGAGCTGAGTCCGATGAAGACATCGGCGTCCACCATCATCTCTGCGAGGCTGCCCTTGCGCTCCTCGAAGTTGGTTTCCTTGGCGACATAGGCTTTCGCCCAGTTCATTCGGTCGGGGCGATAGTTGTAGATTGCGCCAGCGCGATCACAGACAACCAGGTTCTTGGCACCGGCGCGAGTGAGGAGTCGGGCGACACCGATTCCGGCGATACCTGCGCCGCTGAGCACAATGCGTGCCGTCTCCAGATCCTTGCCGACGATCTTTAGTGCGTTGTAGAGCGCGCCCAGCGCGAGGATAGCAGTGCCGTGATGTTGATTGCTGAAGACAGGGATATTGGCGGCTCGTTCCAGTGTTTCGGCAATGGTAAACGCGCGCGGCGAGGCGATATCGTCCAGACAAATTGCACCGAATGTGGGTGCCAGTGCGACGCCGGTTTCGACAATCTCGTCGATCTCGGTAGTCGCGAGCATGACCGGGAACGCATCGACGCCAGCAAAGGTCTTGAAGATGACGGATTTGCCTTCAGCGGCGGGAAGCTCGGCCAGCGGATTCGGCTCTGCTGCGGCGGTGGAGCCGAAGAGATCGGAGCCATCGCTCATCAGTGCAACCGTATTACCGCGGCAGGTGAGATCGTAGCTGCGTACGGGATCGTGTTCGATGGCTGTGCAGGCGGCGGCAACACCAGGTGTGTAGACGAGCGAAAGGATCGAGCGATCGCGGATGGCGAGTTTGCTATTGACCCCGATCAGCCCCCGATATCGTCGCCGAAAATCGAGCCCTTCATCGTAATCGCTGATTTCCAGACCAACTCCGCTATTCGTCGCGACCATATTTCCTCCGCTATCTTGTTCGTAATGCGAACCAACAGGCAGGGGAACAGGAGGTGTACCCGCGTGCCGTGGCCTGCGCGATATCTTGCAACAGTATCGCCTATTTCAGAATGAATAGGGACAAAAAGGGAGCCGATCTGGTGACCGACTCCCTCTTTGTTATGCAGTTGTCATAGGCCAGCTGAAACCTGCTATCTGCTAGCTACGGGGGCCACTGACTACGATGGTCGAGCGGATGCCCTGGGCAGCACGTCCGAGTAGTTCTCCCATCGTGGCCGAGGCATGCTCCTGGGCTGCAGATGCTGACTCATCTGGAGTTGCGTCTGGTGTCGCCTGTGGCGAGGCGATCGGAGAGGCAACTGGGGATGCCATCGGCGTACCGATTGGTGTTGCGATCGGCGATGCTTCTGGTGTTCCCGCTATTTCAGTCGCGGCGATGACAACCGGCATCGTCTCAGCGGGTGTGGCTACAGTTTCAGTTGCTTCCGGAGTGGCAACCACTGCCATGGTCTCCTCAGGTGTGGCAACGGCGACCTCGGTCTCTTCCGGCGTGGCAACCACTGCCATGGTCTCTTCCGGTGTGGCAACGGCGACCTCAGTCTCCTCCGGAGTGCCAACCACTGCCACGGTTTCCTCAGGAGTTGCAACCGCGACCTCAGTCTCCTCGGGAGTCGCGATTACTGCCATGGTCTCCTCAGGCGTAGCAACAGCAACCTCGGTCTCTTCCGGTGTGGCAACCACTGCCATGGTTTCCTCCGGAGTCGCAACTGCTACCTCAGTCTCTTCAGGTGTAGCGACCGCAATTTCGGTCTCTTCTGGCGTCGCGACCGCTACTTCAGTCTCTTCCGGAGTTGCGACTGCTACCTCTGTCTCCTCTGGGGTAGCGACTGCTACCTCGGTCTCTTCTGGCGTCGCGACCGCTACCTCGGTCTCTTCCGGAGTTGCGACTGTAACCTCAGTTTCCTCAGGCGTGGCAACGGCAGCCTCAGTCTCTTCCGGAGTTGCCACCGTTTCCTCAGGTGTGCCTTCCGGTGCAATCTCTGTAGGTGTGACTACTTCGGTCGGAGCAGTAGTCGCAGGTACCGTCGTAGCAGTCGGACTTGCGTCGTCATCACTACCGCAGGCGCTGAGCACCAACGTGGCCGATAGAGCAACGGAGCCAAAGATCGTGAGTCTGCGATTGCGGGGCATCTTCATTGCGGTTTCCTGGGGTTCTGGCGCGCATGCACTGGTCATCCACGCGAACGATGATTACACGGTCGATGAAGACAGCGGTGTCCAGACTCTAGCCTAGCGACTCCGATGCGAAAACGCTACATATCCCGCCATCTTTTTGATGGAATTGGCCCGGAAATCTGTTCGTGGAACCGAATTCGGACGATACTGCAGGGGTAAATGTACTGATTCCGCGAAAGGTGCCAAAGGAATGTCCTACCCGATTAGCTCCGAAGAGCCATGGTTTCGTGAACTCTCGGTCGCCATTGATACCGCCGATGCTGCAGCCGACGTCATTCTTGGTTTCTACAATGCTCATTCCGCCAGCGAATACGAAAAGGATGATGGCAGCCCCGTAACCGATGCCGATCTGGCGTCGGACAAGTTGATCCGCGAACGTCTGACAGCTGCGTTTCCGGGCGATGCCCTCCTTACCGAAGAGGGTGCCAAGGACGAGGAGCGGCTTCAGCATGATCGTGTCTGGATTGTCGATCCTATCGATGGTACCGCCCAGTACATCGCTGCCAACGGTCTCTTCGATGTCCTGATCGCCCTCGCTATCGATCACCATCCCCAGGTCGCGGTGACCCTCCAGCCGACCACCGGTATCATGCACGCCGCTATCGCAGGTCAGGGGTCATGGCGACGGGAGAACGGCATTTGGGAACCATTCCGCATCGCGCCATCGCAGCATCCGCCGCGGATGGTCACCAGTGTCTACTATCTTGCTGAAGGTGCGGAGACTGCGGTGAAGGCTGTGGCTGCGGAGTTCGGCGCCGCCGATCCCGTGGAGATGAAGGTGGGCGTGCAGGCACGAGCATTCGATGATCACGTGCGCACATATGATGTCTTCCTGGGATTCCCGCAGGCACCAGGGACGAGTCCGGGCCAGGAATGGGATCTCTGCGCTCCCGATCTCGTTATCAATGAGGCGGGCGGTGTTTACACCGATATGTATGGTCGTCGGCATCTCTACAACAAGAAGAACACCCACTTCAGCGGAGGCCTGTTAGCCAGCGCAGATCCCGAGATTCACGCCCGGGTGTTGGCAGCATTGCGTCCCTTCTTGCGGGAAGTACCACCAAGTCGTGAACCGGCGGACGATCTACCGGTCGAGTGATTCGATCCGGTCGGTTACTTCTCTGCCGCGGGATCGGGCGACGAGCACGATCCCGAAGACGATCAATGCCATGCCAATAATGTGGGACCAGCCGATGGATTCATCCAGAATCAGCGATGCGGAAAGGACCGCTGTGATTGGCATGACACCCGTAAATGCACCGGCGATACTCGGCGGTACGCTGCGCAAACCGTAGTACCAGAGCAGTACGGAGGTGGCTCCCGGCACAGCTCCCATATAGATCATGGCCAGCCAGGCGGACTGGGGGATGGTGGAAATCGAGAAGTCGCGCAGATTCCATAACGCTGGTAGCAGGAACATCAATGCGCCATAGATCGAATACCAGCTCGTAATGCCGAGCGCCGAGCCACTTTCTGCGATCAGGCGGCCAAACATCGTGTAGAGCGCTTCGCAGATGACCGCGAGGAAGATGAGCACAGCCCCGAGGATTGGTCGTCGCGCCTGATCGCCGCTAGAGGCATCAAGCACATTAACGACCAGCACACCACCGATCGTAATGAGCACACCGATCCAGGCGGTTCGGGCCAGGCGGTCACCCAATATCCAGGACATGATTGCTACCATCGCCGGTGTGGCCGCCAGCACGATGCCGCTGACCATGGCGGTGGTCATGTCCACACCATAGAGGGTGAGAATGGTAAAGAGGAATGACCCGAAGAAGGTCTGCGCGGCGAGGATGAGCTTTGTTTGGCGCCCGAGTCTTGGGAGTCGACCATCGATCACCATCGTGATGGCGACCATGAAAACGGTTGCTGCCAGGAAACGGATGAAACCCGCCAGCATCACGGGTACATTGCCAACGATGAACTTATTGGCGGTCATACTCGTGCCGACAAAGGCCATGCTGACAGCCAGTGCGGTGTAGGCAAGCAGATTGGAATCGGTGGACGATCGGTTCAATACCATGCCTCATGGGGGCGGATGCTGGTCGAATCTTCGTTGATTCCTTGTCCCGTGCCAATAGTGGATCCAGTACTGAGATAATGACTACCTGTGAAGGGATGGATATGACGGCTATAGGTAGACAGGCGATTGTTGAACGGATTCAGGCGATTGCGGAATGGCGCCGCGAGCGCGAGTTTCAGGATATGCTTGGTTTAGGGCCAGAGGTGGCGGAACGCAGTCGTCGTTCCGCCACCGGTCTGGAAGAGCTTGCAACCCTGGTTGCGAGTTTGCCCGAAGATGATGAACGTATTGCCGCATTGGAACGTGTGGCTTTTTCTGGTGAGATCTTCACGCCGGGTGCGACGCTGTTAACCGAGCTGGGGCGCTTTCGTTTTCACGATGCCGAGCAGGATGTAGATGCCTTTATCGCCCAGATGGTCGCGCTTGCTGAACGTGATCTCGAGGAGATGGGGCTATGGGGTGGTGCCCAGGTAGAGGGCGACAATCCCTGGCGTGCGAATTGGACCGCGAACTGGGAAGAAGAAGAGGAGGACTGGTGATACAGTCTCGCCCAGGGCACGTGTGGGACGTATGGGCACAGGCAAAACTCGTACGGGGCAGTTGATCTGCCCTGCTACCAGCCAACCTATAACTAACCCGCGCTACGTCCAGACAGGATTGCTCAACGCTCGTACATTGCCACCGGGGTGATGGATCTCGAAGCGGACATAGCGATTCTCACCCGGTGTGAGTTCCTCAATTTCCCAGGAGAAGACTTCATCATCTGAGCCAATCGCCGTTGATGCTACGCATCCGCTGGTTCCGATCGCCAACAGTGCATCGCCGGCGGCAGCGGCCACATGCACCCGCACGCGATCACCCTCGCGAGAGACAATGAGTTGTGGACCCCAGGGCGATTCGCTCATGAACGCCTTCCCCGCACGAATAGCCCTGATGATCGCTGCCTGGGTGAGTTCCTCGTCTATCTGTAACCACAGTGTTGGCCACCCCATCGTTGCATTACTGAGCGGAGATGTGGGATCGCCCGGTGATTTCAGCTTGTGCATATCACTGCCGCAGATACCGATACGCCATTGCGCGGCGGAATCGCTATCGAGTTGATCTCCCCAGAACTCCGTGGCGAGGTTGTTGAGTCCACCCCACCAACCATTCCACGGCTCGGTGCAGACAAAGCCGGTGATATCCGGATAGTCCCACATTGGCCCATATGGTTTGGGATGATTCATCGAAATGAGGGCGCCATCCGCGAGCGCGGCATTCACCGCGGTTTGTTGCCCGACCTCCGAATAGTCGCGGAAGTCATACCAGCTATCAGATCCACCCCAAACATTGAAATGGCCCGCATAGCTGGTTACCTCCACACCTGGGATGAGAATCGGCCAGCCATCGCCATGTGGTACCAGCGGAACCGGACTTTGCGCGCGATTGTGATCGGTGATGCCATAGAAATCGAGACCGAGTTCATACGCCGCCACAGTCAGTTCGTGTGGGTAACTATCACCATCGGAGTAGACGGTGTGCATATGCAGATCGCCGCGATACCAGTTCGGTTCAACTGGTGCGGGAAGTTCGCCTCGGCGGAGCGTGGCAAGCGCGGGTAGCGGTGGTCTCTCGGGTGCCGGGTACGTCGAGTTGAACTCGACCGTGACATCTGCAGTTAGTCCATTCGGCCCCGTTTTGTAGCTGCCGAGAAGCAGGTACCAGTCGCCCGGCTCGATCTTGCCGCCCCGGTAGGGTGGAGTCGCCCAGTCCTCGGCGATGGTGATCTCGGTTTTGTTGCTACCACTCCAGCCCCGGAACCCTGGCGATCCGCTGGCATACCCGAGCGGATCGAAGAGTCCGATATCCAGGGTATTGCCGCCCTTCAGCATGGGACTGGAATCGATCCGGTCGTTGTAGCTGATGGAGATATGCATTTGTGTCACCCCCGCGGGGACGGCAAAGGGGATATGCTTCCACACCTTCTCTTCATCAGTTTCGAACCGGGCCTGGAAGGTGATTGACGGGGGCAAAGACTACTCCTTCACTGCACCGAGTGAGATGCCCTTGACGAAATAGCGCTGCATGATTGGATAGAGCGTCAACAACGGAATCACCGCGATGAGAATACCCGCCATTTGCACATTGGGTGTGATCATGCTGGTGCCACTATTGCCCTGATTCTCCGTCACCAGACTGCGCAGCACCACCTGCAAGGTGTACTTGCTGGAATCGTTAATGTACAGAATCACGGGCAAGAACATATTCCAGCGACCCACCATCTCGAACAAGGCGATCGTGGCGATACCGGCCTTTGCCAGCGGCAGGTAAATCGAGCGGAAGATACGGAAGTCGGATGCGCCATCAATGCGTGCCGATTCGGCGAGATCGAACGGAACACCCATGAAGAAGTTGCGCATCAGCAGGATGCTGAAGCCGCTCACCATACCGCTCAGAATCAGTGCGAAGAGACTGTTTAACAATCCCAGATTCTTGTAGACCACGAAGAGTGGAATGATGATCAACTCACCCGGGATAGCCATAGTCGCCAGGATAAAGCCCACCAGCAACCGTCGTCCCGGCAGATCCTTCTGGATAAGAACATATCCGGCCAGGCAGGCCAGGAAGACGTGTGCGATGGTGCCGAAGAAGGTCACGATCACGCTATTGAGGAACGCTCGTTCCAGGCCGAGATTCTTCCAGATAATCTGGAATCCATTCAGGCTGAATCCGCGTGGCCACAGGATAACGCCGGATTCCATGGAGCCCAGAGGCGTGGAGAATGCCACAGCGACGACGTTCCAGAAGGGGATGATCATGAGACTCATCGCCAGCAAGAGCATGACAATGACGACGATCTGGTAAATGCGGTCACCGAGTGTGCGATGCACAAACTCTGACTGTCGGGACTCGGACATACTATTCCTCCTTCCCGAAACCGGTTACGGTCCAGACAATCGCAGTCATCACCAGGGTCGCGCCGAGCACCATAACCGAGATCGCACTGGCCAGGCCGATCTTGCCCTGGGTAATACCGAGATCATAAACATAGGTCATAAGCACATCGACATAGCGTTTGGAGACGGGATTGCGCATGATGAAGATTTGGTCGAAGATGCGCAGCATCCCGAGTGTGTTGAGCATGAAGACCACCAGCATCGTCGGCTTTAGCATCGGTAGAGTGATTTGCCAGGTTTGCTGGAAGCGACTGGCACCATCTACACGAGCAGCTTCATAGAGCGATGGGCTAATACTGGTAATGGCAGCGAGATAAATGATGGCGTAGTAGCCCATATCGCGCCAGATGGGGAGACCGATCATGAGTGATCGTGCCCAGCCGATACTGGTGAAGAAGCGAATGGGTTCGCCGCCGACAGACTTGATGAATTCGTTAACAAGACCGCCAGATGGTGCCAGAATATACATCCACATACCGGCAATTACCACCCAACTGAAGAGGTGAGGGATATAGACGGTGGTCTGCGCGATCTTCTTGAAGGCGATATTCATCACCTCGTTTAGTGCCAACGCCACCATGATGGGCGGAAAGAATCCAAGCAGAATGATTCCGCCACCGATCAGGAGCGTGTTGCGCACGACCTGCCAAAATTGGGGGGTATCAATAGCCGTACGGTAGTTTTCGGTGCCGACCCACGATGTGGCACCGAGAAGCTTCGTCTCCTGAAAACTGGAGATTACCCCTTGCACCAACGGGTAATAGACGAAGAGACCGAGGTAAACGATAATCGGCAGAATCATGACATAGAGCCACGCATATCTGCGCATATTGCCGGACATACCCAAGTTCATGACCACCCCACAACCCTAAAGATTCTGTGGGGATGTTGGTATACCAACATCCCCACACGTCTGTCTGTCAGACCCGGGATCTAGTCGATGAATCCCTGGCTGCGCAGATCTTCCTGCAGTGCGGCCACGCCATCGGCGGGTGCGACATCGCCCAGAATCATCTGGATAATGGCGGCATCCACCAGCGGTTTGATCGTGGCATCCCAATCCGGACCGTAGTAGTCCAGCGATGCGTACTGCTTGGTAATGGCCTGTGCTTCCTTCAGACCCGGATTCTCACCGATCGGATTCACCCAATTGGTGTTGTACGGGGTCGGCTGGCCATGATCCATGGCGTGCTGCTTGCCGACTTCGGTCAGGGCATAGACGCCATCGGTCACCGTGTAGTCGTGATCCAAAATACCGAGCGAGGTCAGGGTGATACCCGGGAAGGTGTGCCACCACTCCAGGATCTTGAAGGCGAGGTCCGGATTCGGGGCATTGATCGGAATCATCCAAACGCTTGGCTGACCACGGGTGATGGTAATGTTGTCATTCTCGTCGGCAATACCGGCAACACCCACGGCCACAAATTCGGTTGCCGGATCGGCAGCCAACATCTGCGCATTGAAGAGTCCGACCCAGGTATCCCAGTAGCAGAGGCTGCTGAGCTTGTCAGTCATGAACTGATTGCGCACAGCCGCCATATCCTGCGTCGCGAAGTTCGGATCAATCAGGCCCTCAGCAAAGAGCTTGGCCAGATACTCGTAGACCGGAATCGCTTCGTCCGATGCGTAATCGATGACCTTGCTGCCATCGTCGGTGTAGCGATAGCCATTGCGCAGACCCCAGGCGCTGAAGAACGGCTGGAAGTCATAGGTGCCGGTGGCGCTGAAACCAATCGGTTGGCCACCATCGCCCGCCGGATCACCATCGCGCAGTGCGACCATGGTGTCGTAGAACTCTTCGAGGGTGCGTGGTGTCTCCAGGCCAAGCTTGTCCAGCCAATCCTGACGCATGGTGATCATACGGCTGCCCTCAAACTTGTTGAAGACACTGTAGATACGGCCATCATAGGTGATCATTTCCCACTCTTCGGCGGGGATCACGGTTGGATTGCCGAGAACGCCGGAGGCAGAGATCTGATCGGTGAGATCGGTGAGGATTTCCTGCTCCACAAACAGATCCATGGTGGACTTGTTGGTGTAGATCAGGTCGTACTCAACCCCGGCCGTGAGATCGGCCTGGAGCTTCTGGTTGTACTCCGCGGTTGGATGCACCAGTTCCAGCTCAACACCGGTCAGGCGCTGGAACTCCTGAGCGAAGAGGACATCTTCCTCAGGATCCTTGCCGCCAGCCACTGCGCTCAGCATCTTGATCTTGCTGCCTGCAAACTCCTTGAGGCTTTCGACCAATGCGTCTTGTGCCGCCAGAAAATCGGCATCGGCCTCTACCGCGGTCGCCGCGGGCGAGGCATCCTGCGCGAATGTAAATCGTTGGCCGCCAAGGGTGGCAGCCGCGCCCAGCACGGAACCGCGCTGGACCAACAGTCGGCGAGAGAGAGGTGAAGTCATCTGCTGATACTCCTTCGTGCTCTTGCACGTACCGGAACTACGGCTCGGGCGATTCCGCCGTTGCCAGGGGCACCACACGCCCCAAGATCCACCAACAACAGTGTAGACATGCACTTTGTTGGCGGTGATTAACGTCACTATAAACCGTTTCACCAATTTTGGAAAATCGATTTCATGACGATTGTGGACTGAGATCACTATACGTTATGTTTACCTGACGCGGCGAACGAGCTGTCGGTAATCCGGATTGATTTGCTTTCGGTGTGGATTCCGTTCGCGGGTTGGGGTACTACCAAAGAATACCGCCGCTTAGGCTCTGGCAATAACGAACAACCGGCGGTACTGTTATGCAGGCAACGTGAAATTTCTCACATGCCGGTGGGGTATCTATGTACCAGGAATCGCATACGCGTAAGAAACAGGAGCCCGGTTTGGCCACACAGACCACTGCAGAACGTGCTGCTACTCCCACTGCTACAGGGCCGACCAGGGTCGTGATTATCGGTGGCGGATTCGGTGGCGTTGATGCCGCGAAGGCATTCAAGGGTCATGATGTCCAGGTTACGTTGATTGACAAACGTAACTACAACCTCTTCGTGCCACTGCTCTACCAGGTAGCCAGCAGCCAGCTTTCGGCCGAGCATATCGCCGAGCCACTGCGCCACCTATTCTGTCATCAAAAGAATGTCACCATCATCTTTGATGAAGCGGTGGATATTGACGAAGAGAACAAGCAGGTCGTCCTTGCCGCGAACGCGCCCGTGTCTTACGACTATCTGATCATTGCCGCCGGTGCCCGTGATAGCTATTTTGGCAACGACCAGTGGGCGGAATATGCCTGGGGTTTGAAGAGCCTGGAGGATGCGCATCGCATCCAGCAGCGCATGTTGCTGAACTACGAGCTTGCGGAAGTCACCGACGATCCCGAGGAGCGCAAGCGCCTGCTGACCTATGTCTTGGTAGGCGGCGGTCCGACCGGTGTCGAGATGGCTGGCGCCATCGCCGAGCTTAGTCGCTTCACCCTGAAGAAGGAATATCACAATATCGATACCGGTGATACTCGCATCGTATTGCTGGAAGGTCTCGATCGTATCTTCCCCGCGTTCGATCCCAAGCTTTCTGCCGCCGCGCAGGATGCATTGGAGAAGCTGGGTGTAGAAGTTCGAACCAAGGCGATGGTTACCAGTGTTGATGCCACCGGTGTGGAGATCAACAAGGAAGAGCGCATCGAAGCTGGTCTGATCATTTGGGCGGCTGGTATCCAGGGCGCCAGCATTAATCAGGGTGTGGCCGATGTCGCCGAACTCGATCGCGGCAAGCGCATCATGGTGACGCCAGAGTTGAATATCCCCGGCCATCCGGAGATCTTCGTCGTTGGCGATACAGCACACATCCCGGGTCCCGAAGGACGACCGCTACCCGGCGTGGCGCAAGTAGCGCAGCAGGGTGGTCGGGCAGCAGCCAGGAATATTCTGCTTGGGATCAAGGGCGAAGCATACCAACCCTTTGTTTACAAGGATTACGGATCGATGGCGACCATCGGTCGTAACCGCGCGGTAGCTGATGTCGGTGGCATGAAGCTGACCGGTTACCCGGCGTGGGCGGTGTGGGCGTTTATCCACATTCTTCGTCTGGTGAACTTTCGCAACAAGGTCTATGTCTTCTGGAAGTGGATGTGGGATTACGTCGGTTATAACCGCAGTGGCCGCATCATCACGGACTACAAGCACGACGCTGAAGACTAACGGAAATGGCGGCCATATCGGCCGCCATTCCTGTTTCTGTTGTCCCCTCTACACAAACTCGCCGATGCAGCGAATCTCCATCTCCAGGTCATACCCGGAGTGCGCTTTCACTGTCGACTGGATGTGGCGTACCAAATCGGTCACATCTCGGGCACTGCCACCATCGGTGTTTACCAGGAAGTTGGCATGCTTTTCGGAGACATGCACCCCGCCGATACGGTACCCCTTCAGCCCGGCCCCATCCACGAGTCGACCAGCGCCGATTCCCGCAATCTTCTTAAAAACCGAGCCACAGCTGGGATAGATCTCGACCGGTGGTTGCCGTTCCGCGCGCCAGGCCAGATTGGCTTCGGCCTGTGCCTCGATAGCTGCGCGCGTTGATGGCGTGAGCAGGAAGGTCACATCCAGCACCACGATCTCCTCATGGTGTAACCGTGAATCATCGTAGCCGAACGCAAACCAGTCGCGGTCAACATCCACGATCTCGCCGTTGGCCAGAAGCACCCGCGCGGATTCAACAATGCTCTCGATAAAGAGCGTATTCACGCGATCAGGAGCGAGGAAGTGGAGATTCTGCCAGATCGCGCCACCCACACTGCTGGGAATGCCGGCGAAATGCTCGAATCCCGAGAGGTTGCGGGTTGCGGACTGGTGAATGAGTTCGGCTATGGTGACACCGCTGGCAGCAGTGACGCGAGCACCATCGAAGACAATGCCATCGGCCTCGTTGTGGATTACCAATCCGCGAAAGCCACCATCGCCGATGAGGATATTGGCACCGGTACCCAGCAGAAACCAGGACAGGTTGTGTTCGCGCGCATAGGTGATGCCCGCTACCAACTCCTCTTCGTTACGAGCATGCAGGAAAAGATCCGCCGGACCACCAATGCGATAGGTGGTGTAGGGTGCCAGCAGCACATCGTGCTCGAAGTTCAGCCCGTCAATCGCCATTTAGTTGCTATCCGCATCGAGGGGATCGGTGCCGTTGCGTACCTCGTTGAGATCGTTCACACCGTCACCATCCGTATCGGCCTTGGTTGGACTGGTTTTGTAGATGTACTCTTCGTCGCCGTCCAGGAGACCGTCACCATCGGTATCCGCGTTATTCGGATCGGAACCGCGGACCAACTCGCCGCCATCGTAGAAGTTGTCGGCATCGGTATCGGAATTGAGCGGATCGGTCTTCCAGGTGTTCACTTCGTCGCCATCGGAGATACCGTCGTCATCGGTATCAGGATTATCGATGTCGGTACCGAGCTCCTTCTCTTTGGCATCACTCAGGCCATCGCCATCGGTGTCAGCAGAATCCTCGGGTTCGGCCGTTGCCGCCACTTCTGTTGGTTCTGGTGTCGCTGGAGTCTCCGGCGTTGCCGGCACATCGGTTGGTACCGGCGTCGCGGGGGCAGGAAGCTCTGTGCCGACAAAACCGGCGTAATAGACGCTGCCATCGGCCACCGCGGTAATCGTGACATCACCGTCGAAAATGGCGCTATCGCCCTGATAAAGATCGGTTGTGCCACGATTACTCGTAACCTTGATCTCACCGACCATCACATAGATAGCCGTCGGAGCCGCTCCACCGGGGATCGTGCCCTCTTCGTTTTCGGACAGAACATCACGGATCAGATCAACATCGTAAGCAGCTTCCTCGATATCGAACGAGGCACTGGTAAGCACGCGGCTATCGGCACCGGCAAGCTGGTCGACGGATTCTGGCAAAAGTTGAACGAAGAGGAACGAATCCGGTGTACCGAAGCTCTCAACTGTGAACTCGACGTTGGCGGGAATGGCGATTGTCTCGCCAGCTGCCAAACGTGTGCGCCCGAATCCCTCGATCGTCACCAGGAGCGGGGTATTCTCCACGATGATGAATCCAAGCTTGCTGGAGGAATGAACTTCGGTGGCATCACTACTGATATGTCTGGTGATATGCCAGCGGCCACTGGTTTCGCTGAATCTGATCGTGCCACTGGCAACGACCGAAGCGTGACCGGTTGCGGCCGATGGCCCTGCCGGGCCGAACCCCTGGGCGAGGGCGGTAGTAAGAGAGACTGTGCTGAGCATCAGGAGCACGATAACGCGTGCAGTACGGCTCATTTGCTTCCAAAGTGATATTGGCTTCACGGGGCATCCTTACGATAGGCGGGTGATTACGGAACGCCAGTGGCATAACCCTACGCATTTGCGGTGCCCACGTCAAACAGCACGCACACAAATGGGGTGAAACGTTGCCGCTCCACCCCATGTATACGTTGATTCGATGCCGGGAGATTACTTGGCGAAGTTCTCGCCAGCTACATCCCAGTTGATCACGTTCCAGATCGCCTTCAGGTAATCCGGGCGACGATTCTGATAGTTCAGATAGTAGGCGTGCTCCCAAACATCGACACCAATGATCGGCGTCTGGCTCTCCATGACCGGGCTGTCCTGATTCGGGGTGGAGACGATTGCGAGGGCATCGCCATCCTTCACCAGCCAGGCCCAACCGGAGCCAAAGCGACCGGCAGCGGCGGCTTCGAACTTGGTCTTGAACTCGTCGAATGAGCCGAAGGACGCATTGATTGCATCAGCCAGTGCACCGGTTGGCTCGCTGGCACCGCCGGGGGTCAGCAGAACCCAGAAGAAGCTGTGATTGGCGTGACCGCCACCGTTGTTGCGCACAGCAGTCTGCTTGTCCGCAGGCACGGCCGCCAGATTGGCGATGAGGTCGTTGACGTCCATATCAGCGAATTCGGTGCCTTCGGTGGCATTGTTCAGATTGGTGACGTAGGTGTTGTGATGCTTGTCGTGATGGATCTCCATGGTGCGCGCATCGATGTGCGGCTCCAGAGCGTCGAAAGCGTATCCAAGCGGGGGAAGGGTAAAGGCCATGCCTGAGAACTCCTTGTAGTGAACTTCGCAACATACGCAGCCAACTGTCACCACTGGCATCGAGCGCGTATGTCTCTACTAACTTTTATATAGCACCATATGGGCAATCTGGCTAGCGCGCGACACTGCGATTCACCCTCCGGGGGACCCGCATCAGACCGTTACGCAGTCGACGCTGTTGCCAGATTCCATCCCCCTCCATATAATCCCGAGTATGTTAATCGGAATTAACGATTGGCATATTGGGGGAGCGAGAGAAGAACGTTGCGTAGGCAATGGCCCGACACTGGGTACCCGCCGAGGCCGTTCGTATGATGCGATGTTCATTCGCTTTCTCACCACACATTCTCTCGTTTGTTTCGTGTCATCGCACACGAGGAAGGTACACGTCATGTTCAACTCATCTCTTTCCCGCCGCAAATTCGTTGCTGGCGCGGCTGCGGTCGGCGTCGCGACTCCTCTCTCCCGATCCGTCTTCGCGCAGACACCCGTTGCCGAAGGTATCACCGTCACAGATGTTGTTGGGCGTACGGTCACTCTGCCTGGCGCCGCCGAGCGGGTGGTGATCACGAGTCGCACCGGCTTCTACACCATCGCCATGCTGGATCGCGACAATCCGTTCCAACGCGTGGTGGCGTGGAACGATGACCTCCGCACCACGGATAAGGATTCCTACGACCAGTATCTTGCGATGTTCCCGGAAGCAGCTGATCTGCCGGTAATCGGTAGCATCGGTGCCGACGACTTCAACACCGAAGTGATCCTGGACCTGAATCCTGACCTCATCGTGATCGATCTGAGTGGATACAACGGTGCGAAGGAAGTAGGCACCACCGACATTTTGGAAGCGGCTGGTATTCAGTTTGTAGTAGTCGATTTCCGCGAGCATATGCTCGAGAACACGGTTCCTTCAGTCCAGGCGCTTGGTCGGTTGCTGGATCGTCTCGATGTAGCGTTGGAGTTCAGCGACTTCTATCTCGCCGAAACAAACAAGGTCTATGATCGTGTGGCCGCTCTTGACCCTGAAGCCCCGCGACCGAGCGCGTTCATTCAGCGTGCTCCCGGTGTTGCGGATACTGGCCTCACTTTTGGTGCGGGCAACTTTGGTGAGTTTATCGATCGCGCTGGTGGTATCAACTGGGCCGAACAGTATGTCGGTACAGTACATGGCACGGTCAATCCGGAGCAGATCCTCGTCGGTGATTTCGACGTTCTGATCATGACCGGCGCCAACTGGAGCGATAACGGCTCTGTTGAACCGGGTCACTTCATCTCGATGGGCTATGAGGCGACGATGGAGGCTATCCAGACCGAGATCGAGCAGGTGATTGTGGATGCGAACTGGCAGGATCTCCCAGCCGTGGTCGAGAACAATGTCCACACCATCTGGCATCAGTTCTACATCTCACCATATTCGTTCATTGCCCTGCAGCAGTTTGCCAAGTGGCTGCATCCTGATCTGTTTGAGGATGTCGATCCTTCGGCAAACTTCCAGGCATTGCACGAACGCTTCCTGCCGATTGAGTACAAGGGTATCTTCTTCGCGGACCGCGAGACTCAAAGCTAACAGGCGTAACCGGATGAGCCGGGTATTGCACCCGGCTCACCTTAAGTTTGGCACTCTGAGGTGA
>JAGQGU010000018.1:53588-103594 GCA_020432165.1 Thermomicrobiales bacterium | reverse complement strand
AACTCTTGACAGGACAGTTACTACGCTTGAGCAGTGTCATCGTCGATGTTTTCGGCACCGCTGAGGAGGAACCTCGCATCTGTATGCAATCACATCATGCACTTGTGCCGCAATACCAACATTGTCATCACATTATCGCGATTATGGTATTGACAACACGCACGGACACTCCTATACTTGGGGTAGACAGATTTGACTACGACGTTCTCTGTCCGTCACCGATGAAGTTGACATTGGAGAGCAACATGAACATCTTCCGCAAGATTTTTGGCAGCGTTGATCGCCGCACCGGCCGTTTCAATCGTTATTACGGTAGCGTTCTTCGCACCGGCGCTGGCTACCCGACAGCCGACGAAGCCCGCCGTGATTTGGCCCAGCACGATCGCAATTCTCACCCATTCGGCTGGCCGATGTAATCATCGCCTTGGCGATGATCGGTATATCCTCACAGAGCTGATGTGATCCCCTAGTCGATCAGCTTGATGATTGCCGTATTTTGAGAGTACAGAAAGAACCGCCCGACGATGCAATGATCGTTAGGCGGTTCTTGTGCATAGTTGGGATCTACAGATGAGAGGGATTCCCTCTCCAGGTTATGCCTGAAACAGGATAATCCTTACCCGATACTCTTGGTGAAGCGGGCAATGGCGGCGTTGAGCTCGTCCAGCTTGGCATCCAGATCATCGCCTTCAGCGCCGACCACGCAACCGCGGATGTGATCTTCCAGCAATAGCAATCCAATCTTCTGCATAGAAGAGTTCACGGCCGAGATTTGCGTGAGAATGTCTACACAGTAGCGATCATCCTCCACCATCCGCGCGATTCCACGGATTTGGCCCTCTACTCGTGCCAGCCGACTCAGCAGCTTCGCCTTGTCGGCAGCGTAAGAATCGCTGTGATGGCATGAAGATGTGGCTACCGATTCGTCAATGTTTGATGATGTTTCTGTGTGCATGTTTCTGCTCTGGATGAAGGTGGTGGAACGTCTCCGCTAAATACGGTAGCACATTTGCCCAATTTTCCGGTTGATATGCCAGAATAATCAGAGAGACTGCATGCTTGAGAGGATCCATACATGGCCGTATCCAATATCATCGTTGCCACATTTGATGACGAAAGCAAAACATATCAGGCATTTTCCGAGATCAAACGCGCTGCCCTCGATGGCGAGCTGAAGATCAACGGTCTGACCGTGATGCATCGCAATCTGGAAGGCAATATGGTGGTTAAGGATGCTGCCATCAAGAACTACGGTGGCAGTGTGACCGGTGGCATCATCGGCTCGCTCATCGGTATTCTCGGTGGTCCGCTCGGTGTGCTCCTCGGTTGGGCAGGCGGGGCCTTTGTCGGCGGCATGCGTGATGCCAAAGAGATTTTGAACGACAAGACGCTCTTTCAGATGATTTCCAAGGATATGTCCGTTGGGAGCACCGCCCTGATTGGCGAAGTGGAGAACGAAAAGGGGAGTGCGGTGGACCAAATCGTCCGTCGACTCGGCGGCGAGCTTATGCGTCGACCAACCGACGAGGTCGAGGCCGATATTCACGCGATGGAGAACGCGCAGGATACTGCCCGCACCGCTGCTCTGAATGTATTGCGGGATTATCGTCAGACCGATGATTCCGGTGATCCAACACGCTGATCCTGAATCCGTTGTATTCTGTTTCCAGAAATTGCGCAGTGTTAAGCGCCTGTTTTCGCGTCATCCCCACGCTTTTTCGCGTGGAGGTGGGGGCACACCGATATGCGATCTTTCTTTCAGCGCCAGGGAAAATTTCGGCCGCTTACCAAGACCGATGAGCGCGGTCAGGATGCGCCGACGATCCCCGAAGATTTGTGGACCAAATGTCCGAAATGCGGAGAGCTTCTCTATACGCGTGAGCTCGAGCGTAATGGGCGTGTCTGCACCAAATGCAGTTACCACTTTCGGCTAACTGCCCGTGAACGCATTGATTTGCTGGTGGATGCCAACACCTTCGAGGAGTGGGACACCGAGATTCGTCCAGTCGATCCCCTCGAGTTCGTCGAGCCCGGCGGAAGCTACAAGGACAAGCTGGTCAAGACCCAGAAGAAAGCCGCCGAAAACGAAAGCCTCATCACCGGCAAGGGCACGATCAATGGCCGCCCGATCGCGCTGGTGGTGGCGGAGTTCAAGTTCCTCGGTGCCAGCATGGGCAGCGTTTTCGGAGAGAAGCTGGTGCGTGCCGTCGAACGTGCGGTCGATCAGAATATGCCGGTGCTCACCGTGAACGCTTCCGGTGGGGCACGTATGCATGAAGGGCTTTACTCCCTCATGCAGATGGCCAAAACCATCGCAGCCTTCCATCGTCTTGGCGAGCATCGCTTGCCGCACTTCTCGTTACTCGTCGATCCCTGCTACGGCGGTGTTCCCGCCAGCTACGCGACCGTTGCTGATGTGATGCTCGCCGAACCTGGTGCGCTCATCGGTTTTGCCGGTCAGCGCGTGATTGAGCAGGTCACCCGTCAGAAATTGCCGGAAGGCTTCCAAACCGCCGAGTTCCTGCTGGATCACGGCATGATCGATCAGATTATTGAGCGCGGCAATATCCGCCATACCCTCACTATCCTTTCCGATCACTATGTTGGCCGCCCTGCAACCGCGCAGACTGGCTATCCCAAGGGATTGCTGGCGGATGAACCCATCGAGGAAGAAGAGACCGTTGTCGTCGAGGTTCCGGCTGGAGGTGAGGCATGACCGATGAAATCGTGGTGACCGCACCCGAAAGCACGCTGACCGCGATGGATCGCGTTCGCCTTGCGCGCGATCCGAATCGACCAGCCACGCTGGATTACGTAAATGAACTGCTTGAGCGCGTGGTGGAACTGCGTGGCGATCGCTCGTTTGGTGATGATCAGGCGCTCATCGGTGGCCTCGGTACTTTCCGCGGCCGTTCGGTCGTTTGGCTGGGGCATCAGGGCGGCACGAATACCAAGGAGAATCTGGAGCGGAACTTCGGTATGCCGCGTCCGGAGGGATTCCGCAAGGCCCGCCGCCTGATGGCACATGCCGAGAAGTTCGCTTTGCCGATCATCACCTTTGTCGACACCTCCGGTGCCGATCCTGGCATCAGCTCCGAGGAGCGTGGCCAGGCTACGGCCATTGCCGAATGTCTGCTACAGATGATCGGTACCCGCGTGCCCATTATCTGTACTGTTATCGGTGAGGGTGGTTCTGGTGGCGCACTCAGTATCAGTTTGGGCGATCGCATGCTCATGCTGGAGAACGCGGTGTACGCTGTCGCTTCACCGGAAGCCTGTGCCGCGATCCTGTGGAAGGATGCCGGCAAGGCGGCCGAGGCTGCTGCCACCATGCGCGTCACGGCTGCTGACTTGCAGCGCTTCGGTATGATCGATGAGCTCATTCTTGAGCCAATTCCGGCGCACGAGGCTCCACGCGATACCATCCAGACGGTTGGCGAACGCATCGAGCATCACCTCAACGAGGTCATCGCCGAGTGGAACAAGGATGACGACGCATCCATCACCGCCATGCTGGACAAGCGCTATGACAAATACCGCGTGATGGGCGCCTGGACAACGGTGTAGCAGAGGAAACGTAGCCCCGGGGTTCAGCCCCGGGGTATGAAGTGGGTCTCTCTGACTACGCGTTTCGAGGAAGAGGATATTTGTAGGTATCCCTCAAGTTATCAGGCCACCAATCGTTCGGTTGATTCCTCCCCTTCGTTACACTCAGGATTCGGAATGACGCGACTCACGTAGGGGAGGATCCTGAGCAGAGCGAAGGTATCCTCCCGCGTCGACGCCCATGGCGTCGACCATTGCTGCGCTTCAGAATGATCGCGCACCGCATATAAAATGCGATGCTACCTCCACCCTTACCCGATTTCGACGCGGGTAACCCACTCGCTGTGATCTGCAGATTCACCGCGGAAGATGCTGAACAACGCATCGTACAGCTGCTTCGCGATGGCACCGCGTTCGCCGTTACCGATGGTGCGACCATCAATCGTCTGCACCCACGCCACCTGCACACCCGTACCGCAGAAGAAGACTTCATCGGCGATGTACAATTCGCTGCGATCGATTTCGCGTTGCTCAACCGCTAGCCCCAGATCGTTCGCCAGTGCGAGCACACTCCGACGGGTGATCCCTTCCAGAATGTCGCCGTTGATTGGTGCGGTGATCAGCACCCCATCGCGCACGATGAAGAGATTGGCAGCGCTACCCTCGGCCACCTTGCCGCGCGAGTTCAGCATGATCGCATCATCGCAGCCATAGGCCATCGCCTGATCCTTGGCGAAACTGGCGTTGATATAGCTACCCGTGATTTTGCCGCGACTCGGGATCATGTTGTCCTCGGTGCGGGTCCAGCTGGTGACGATCATATTCATACCGCGCTTGGTATCCAGGTAGTCGCCCATCGGCAGCATGTAGCAGGCGAACTCGTCCTTCAGGTTTTGCAGACGCGGTGTCAGTTCCACGCTCGCCTTGTAGACGAAGGGACGGTAGTAGCTATCCGTCTTCGGCGCATTCTTGCGTGTGAGTTCGACTATCGCCTCCGCCATCGTCGCCGGCGTGAAGGGCAGATCCATCCGCAGCAGCTTTGAGCTTCGCAGCAAACGGGTGGTGTGATCGGTGAGTCGCACGATATTCACGGCCTTGCCATCGCTGGAGAGATATCCGCGAATACCGCCGAAGGCACCGGTGCCGTACTGGACCGCGTGAGTACCGATGCTGATCTTGGCCTCAGTGAATGGCACAATCTTGCCCTCGAAATATGCGTATTCCATTTGCTCACTGAACGCCATGATCTTGATCCTTCTGCACACGCCAATCACCGCCTCGCTATCGAAGCGGTGTCATTCTATGGCAGTATCGCACGTTGCGCGGATTCCGCAATTAATCGGGGTGCTGTGGCATATCCTCATGTGTGCGGAACGCGTTCCATCCCACAGCTGCCAATGTGCCGCAGAGCAGACCACCTGCCACTGCACTCCATTGACCGCTGCGAACACCCAGCTCATCGATGAGATAGCCAGCCACAATCGAGCCAATGGCGGCTCCAGTCGCCAGCGCTGAGCCCAGCCACGCGAATGCCTCGGTGAGCTTGTGAGCAGGTGCGACCTGTTCCACAAAGAGATTGCTGACGATGAGTCCCGGACTGATCGCCAGGCCGCAGACAAAGACTGCCACCGCCATCATCACCGGTGTTGGTGCGAGCAGAATCGGGATCGTGCCAAGTCCAATCCACCAGTAGGTGACCAAAATCTTTAGGCGGGTGCTGCCTGGCCACAAGCGCATGCCGTAGAGCGCGGCACCGGTCAGTGATCCAAGCGCGAAGACCGCGGCGATATAGCTGGCGGCATTCGGCTGACCGTAATCCTCCGCGAAAGCGACGATGACGATATCGGCCGAACCGAAGAGATATCCCATGGCCAATAGCGCCACGATGATCAACTGGATCGAACGAATGCGGATGATCGAGTCGCCATGACGATTCTCACCATTGACGATCGGCGTCGATATCGCCACGTTCTGCTTCGAATCGCCTGATCGTAGCAACAATGCCGTACCGACTATCGTGAAAACGGTGGCAACCAGGATACCCGCAGTGGGGTGGACTTGCAGACAGAGTGGAACTACCAGCATGGGACCGACGACGAATCCGCCCTCATCGATCATCGATTCCAGCGAATACGCGCGTTCCAGAGCCCGACCGCGGCCCAGCTCCTGTACCCAGCGAGCCCGGCTCAGCGATCCGAATTGCACCGCGCTACCACCGATGACCGCTGCGCCAAGCAACATCGAATAGCTCGGTAGATCGCTATACGCAGCGGCGATCAGCAGAATTACCCCGATGATGCTGGCCAATGCGGACCAGATCAACACCCCACGCTCACCGCGGGTATCAATTAACCGTGCCAGTACTGGTGAGAATAATGCAGCCATCAGCGTGAGCGTCGCGCCGATCACGCCAGCCAAACCGTAACTGCCCGTGAGTTGCTGGACCAGCAGGATGCAGGAGAGCGTCCGCATCGCGCTCGGGATACGACCGATCGCGGTCGCGGTCAGAAAACTGGCGCGACCTGGTCCATCGAAGAGCGATTTGAGGGAAACAGTCTCGGACATGGATCTCACAACGTTGAGGGAAAGAAATCGGCAGCATTGCCGATTCATTGTTCAGCCTACCTGATTCTCCGCAGATTTGCCCGGCAAAGGCGGACGCGAAATGAAGTACCATCCTTGTGTTGAACGCGATCACGCTTTCGGAGATCACCCATGCCCGAGCCCAACGACGTGCTCCCTGTCACAATCCAGCATCCGCGCTTTCCGCGTGCATCCCGGTGGGATGCGAACTGGCAGCTGCAGAATATGCTCGGTACCAATCCGCTGTGGCTCACCGAGGAATTGATGCACCACCTCCCTCTGCAGCCAGGGATGCGTGTGCTTGATCTCGGCTGTGGTCGGGGTATGAGTTCGGCCTTTCTCGCGCAGGAATACGGTGTGCAGGTATGGGCGGCGGACTTGTGGGTCAGCCCGGATGAAAACTGGCAGCGTGTGCGGGATCTGGGATTGGACCATCTCGTCTATCCCATTCAGGCCGAGGCACATACGCTTCCCTTTGCAGGTGGATTCTTCGATGCCGTGGTCTGTGTCGATGCCTGGCATCTCTTTGGGTTGGGCGAGGGTTTTGCTGGTCGCATCGCCCACTATGTGCGGCCCGGTGGTCATCTCGCCATGATCGGTCCTGGCCTCGTCGCAGAGTTCGAGCACGGCTTGCCGCAGCACATCATTCCCTTCTGGCAGCAGGAGTTCTGGAGCCTCCATAGCCCGAATTGGTGGCGTGATTTGTGGCAACAGGAAGCTGGTTTGGATGTGATCTATGCCGATATCGTGCCCGATGGTTGGAAGCTATGGCTGCAATGGGAAGAGATCGCGCGCGACGCCGACTACGAATACGCCGCCGATGATATTTCGCTGCTCCAGGCCGACGCTGGCCAGAACATCGCGCTCGTCTGCACCATCGCGCGGATATCGGACGTGGATCCTGGATGTGATCCGTGATGACATCCTATCCAACGTAACGACGTGTGATTCACGTAGGGGAGGATCCTGAGCAACGCGAAGGTATCCTCCCGCGTCGACTCCGGGGGGCGGTGATATCGGCGGCATTGCCGCCGATTCGGGCGAATACCCTTCGGGATTCGCCCCTACGTATTCATCAGCGTGCCCCAGACTGACTACCAATCGCTCGGATGATTCCTCGTCTGCGGCTTCGGAATGACGTGATTCACGTAGGGGAGGATCCTGAGCAACGCGAGGGTATCCTCCCGTGTCGACGCCATCAGCGTCGACAATCTCGGGGGGTGATATCGGCGGCATTTGCCGCCGATTCGGATGGTCGCCGCCCACGTTGGGACGGCGCTACATGTGCAATGTATCTCGTTGCCGATACAGATCGCGAATCAGGCAACACTCGGCTGCGTGGTGGATGCATTCGCGACTGATGTGAAGCACCAGTGCAGCGAAAGATGCTTCCGGAAATGGTTCTATCGGACCGCATGGTTGCGACAGTCGTTCCGACGGCATGGCCAGGAGTGAATCCCGCCAACGCTCATAGCTTTCCTGCACAATCCGCATTCCGTCGGCGGCAGTCAAGCCGATCTCGAATTCAACGCCATCCATACCGTTGCCAAAATGATCGTGCCATCGTACACCGAATACCCGGGTTAGGTGATGCAGCCGCCAGGCGATGGTCGTAAACGGGGCTGGCTCAACCATCCGCTGTGGATCAACGGTGGCCAATTCGCCATTCACGCCTGCGTGGACCGTCCAGACATCCTCGACCGGTGCCCACAGATATTCCTCGTCTGTCAGCCCTTCCATGCGTGGTAGGAACATGTAGTCCCAGTCGAAGGTCAATTGATCGATGAGCTCGTTCTTCCAGTTTACGCCAGGCATGGTGCGTTCCCTTTACCCATTCAAGACTTCGGCCGCTGTGGTGGATTGTACTTTCTGATTCGGCCATTCGATAAACGAGAGCGTCAGATTCAGGTCATCGATCATTGCTTTGGCACTGAGTTCGTAGCCGTTCCAGGAGATGTCATCGGTCGTGTGCGCATCACCAACCAGCGTCACATCGTAGCCTTCTCCAGCCGCGCGATAGGTGGTCGCACGCACGCAGGCGTTGGTCTGGGCACCGGTGATAACCAGGTGACCGATCCCCAGATCGTTCAATGTTTGCTGCAAATCCGTGGCCGCGAAGGAATCGCTATATTCCTTATAAACATGCAGATCGCCGTCACCCGGAACCAGCTCCGGCACGATTTGCCACTCCTCGGAATCGCGCGGCAGGTCCTCTGCTTCATGTTGAATCCAGATCACGGGTATCTCCTGCTCTCGTGCCCGCGCGACCACCGCATTGATATTGGCCACCACATCGTCGCGTTGCCACGCCGATGCCACCACACCGTTTTGCACATCGATCACCAGAAGTGCGGATTTCTCGGGATTGCCTTGTGTTGTCATTGTCTGCTCCTTTATCTCGTCACGAACATTTGCAGGATAGGGTAGTATGCGGACAGAAACGTTCCTCATTTGTTTGTGGAGATCGTATGGATACCACGCGTCCGGCCAGTCGCATACTCAGCATGCTGGAACTCCTGCAGGATCGCCCTGGTATCTCGGGTCCGGAACTCTCCGAGCGCCTCGATGTCAGCACCCGTACCATTCGTCGCTATATCGTGACATTGCAGGATATGGGTATTCCGGTCGAGCCAACCCCTGGCCGGACTGGCGGCTACGCGCTCCGCCCCGGATTCCGCTTGCCACCGCTCATGTTCAGCGCCGATGAAGCACTCGGGCTGGCGATGGCGTTGCTCTCGATCCCCGCGAATCGCACCTCCGGCCTACCGGCACCGGTCGAGGCGGCGCTGGGCAAGATCGAGCGCGTGCTGCCGGAGGAACTCTCCTCTCGCATCGAAACGATCCGGTCCGAAGTCAACTTCCCGGATGCGGCCGACTGGAACGACGCCGGCTTTCCGCAACCCGCCGTATTGGCGGCGTTGGCTCAGGCGAAGCTTTCCCGCCAGCGTGTCTGGTTTCGGTATGGACGTCCGACTGGTGACGAGACAGCGCGTGAGGTCGATCCCTATGGGATTGGGAATGTGAATGGACGCTGGTATCTGCACGGCTGGTGCCATTTGCGGAATGATCGTCGTACCTTCCGCATCGATCGTATTCGCCGTGTCGATGTGCTGCCGAAGCCCTTTGCCATGCCCGAAAACCTGGATGTGATTAAGGCGATTCAGGAGAGTCTGGCGCTGAGCTGGCAGAACTGGCGGGTAGAGATTGAACTCGAGTGTCCGATCAACTGGGCCCGAGAGGAGATTCCGCCGACATTCGCGGTGCTGGAGGAGTTACCTCAGAATCGCACGCGACTGATCGCGAGCTCCTCGAACCTGAACTATCTGGCAGCACGAATCGCGCAACTGGAGTGGGAGATGAAGATCATCTCCCCACCCGAGTTAAAGATCGCTATCCGCGAACACGCCGCCCGCTTGCAACGCGCCGCGGAATGACCACCCTCACCACCATCAGAATCGGTAGCGTCACTCCCTTGTGGGTGACGACAAAGAATGATGTGGCATCGGGCCTTGCGCCCGATGACCGGATCGAGATTCACAATGATCACCGCATATAAAATGCGGTGCTATACCAGGCCAACCTCGACCAGAATCGCGCGAATCTTTGTTGCTTCTTCGACGTTCAGTGGCTGGAAGGGTACGGCCATGGCATTGCTGTCAATTACGCCCATCTCCCGCAATGCAGTCTTATAGCCACCGATGACGCCAGAGGAGATACCCACGCGTCCTGGAGTCGCCTGGCTCAGAATCGCGAAGAGTTTCACCAGTCGCTCCTGCTCATTGCGTGCGGCGTCCCAGTCCCCGGTGATCGCAGCATCGTAGAGGCGACGGTACCCTGCGGGATCGACATTCCCCAGACCCGGCACAATACCGGCGGCACCGGCAAACATGGAGTAGTCAACCGTAATCTCGCCACCGGTGAAAACGGAGAAACCCTGGATTCCACGTGTATTCAGCACACTTGCGCGGAAGCTGGCTTCATTCCCGCTGGAATCCTTCACACCCGCGATCACCCCTTCCTTCGCGAGCGTCACCACATTGGCGCTGCTGAGTTCGGTACCGATCATCTGCGGAATGTTATACGCGATCAACGGAATATCGATGGCCGCCTTGACGGCGCGGAAGTGATTGGCGATCTCACCTTCACTGAACTTGTGGTAGTACGGGCTTAGTGCCACGATCGCGTCCACACCCAGGGTCTGTGCCTGCTGGGCGTACTCGATCACCACATTGGTGGCTGAGGCCAACGCTCCGACGATTACCGGGACTTCGCCAGCGACTGTCGCGACGGTGGTTTCGATCACCTGTGTGCGTTGAGCATCCGTCAAGGCACCGGTTTCGGACGTAGTTCCGAGCGCAAAGATACCGGTGACACCGCCATCAATCAGGTAACGTAGCAATCGCTCCAGCGAGGCAGTATCGATCTCGCCACTATCGGTAAACGGTGTGCAGATTGGCGGTACAACACCGCCGAAGTTCGCTGGTAATGCCACGTTTGTCTCCTGTGATCGATCGTGTCCGAATGTCCACTGCTGATAATGGTACGGTGAATTCGAGGCTATAGGTAGCGGCACGTTGTGTTGTCGTTCCGAACCCAAGCAGAGCGACATGGACGTTCACCTAGGGGAGGATCCTGAGCAACGCGAAGGTATCCTCCTGCGTCGACTTCGGAATGGCGAGACTGGAGACGTGGCCCCGGGGTGCGTATAGAGTACTTGGCCCTGGCCCGGCTACCAATCGTTCGGCTGATTCCTCGCCTGTGGCTTCGGAATGACGTGAATCGCCCCTACGTACCTACCCGGCAATCGTGGCGCGGGCGATGATGCCATAGGCAACATCATCAATCGGCGGATTCCCCAACCCGGCGCGGGCATCGCGGAAGTAACGCTCCAGCGGATAGGCTTTTTGCATACCCACACTCCCGACGATCCGCATCGCCAAATCGGTGATCTCGATGGCGTTATTGGTGCATATCACCTTGGCCGCTGCGAGCTGTGCACCCAGGGATTCCCTATGTTCTGGATAATGCTCCCATTCCTCCACCGTGCCGTAGAGGGACGACCTCGCAGCCAGTAGCAATGTTTCCATCCTGGCGATCTTAAGTTGCACACCTTCGAGCTCGGCGATAGATTTTCCGCCCAGCGCAGTTGGTCGCCGATCCTTCGCCCAGGCAATGCTCCAATTACGCGCAGCCTCGCCAATACCAATGTAGAGTGCGCTGGTGAGGAAGCTCCACGGTGTCACCTCGGGGGCGCCACCAGCGGGCAAGCGATGGCTGAGGGGTACGACGGCATCCTCCAGGATCAGATCATGGCTGCCACTCGCACGCATGGCGAGATTGTCCCAGTTCTCTTCAATGCGCACTCCGGGCGTATCCATAGGGACGAGGAAATTGGCACGTACAAAGGTTCCTGGCTCGTCCTCGACGCTGCAGCCCACTCCGGCCCAGCGCAGCCCGGGCGAGCCGGTGCTCCAGGCTTTGTGTCCTGTGATGTGCCAACCATCATCTTGCCTGATCGCTGTCGTGGCATAGGCACCCCCGCGGCTGGGACTCCCGAGGCCAGGTTCGCTGGCGGCCGTGTTGTAGAGAGCACCTTCTTCCACTACAGCCCGCAGGAACATCGCTTTTACGTCAGCTGGCCAATCGGTATTGATCCCGGCGCTACCAACATGGCTGAAATGCATGGTGGCGATGAGTGCCATCGAGCCATCGCCCTGCGCCAATTGTTCGATCGCCAGCAGAGTTTCGAGGGCCGATGCCCCCATACCACCGTATTTGGTCGGTACCGTGAGACCCGTGAGCCCAACTTCGTGCATTTTCGCGAAGGCTTCTGCCGGAAAACTCCCATCCTCATCGTGCAGAGACGCATAGGCATCGGCAACCACCGCTACCTCTTGCGCCTTTCGCATCATCTCCGCCTGCCGCTCCGTATGGGGATAGCGCGGACCAGGGAGGGCAGGGGCATTTGGGAAGAGGCGAGAGGACATGAAGCACTCCATCAAACAGCGAACAGAATCATTGTCCCCATTTTCGCACGGTTTGACTGCTTCTATGGCCAGATGGTGGGTGTAGCTAACGGAAGTTCCACCGGATTCGCAGGATTACCGATACATACAGCGAACTCATCGGAGAAGATATCGACACCATCCGGCCACGCATTGCTGAGCTCAGCGTCCTGGAATTCCTCCAGTGTGAAACTCGAAGGGAGCACATCCCTCTGTACCAGGCAGTTGTAGTACATCTCGTCCCATGACTTGTTCTCAGGATTGGCGATGATCGATCCATACAACACCTCGACCTCGGTTTTCCATTCGTGGGCGCAAGCATCGAAGGTATCGTCATAGATAGCTTCTTCTTCATCCGTGAGAGATGAGGGCATTAACCAGACGAAGTAGGGCATGGCGGGATTGAGTGGATCGGATTCGAGCGTGACGGTATAGCCATGATCTTCCATGCACGCGATAAAGGCGATCACAACTTGCTCATACTCCTCAGCCGTGATCTGATCGTCGGACAGGATTTGCAATTGCAGCTCATTGCTCGTAGCGGCGCGTGCTGCCTCAAACTCAGCAGCATAGGGATTCTGGTCATCCACAGATGGTGTTGCCGTGGTCATCATGGTGAAGGCTATGGCAACTATGAGGACAATCTTGATCATGGTTCACCCTTTTGAATTCCAGTTTTTACGACTGGTTCTATTGTTGGGTGGGGACAGAATCGGCACATGGGGGATATCTGCAAGATCTCGCCACCATCGAAGGTTTGGTTATGGATTGATGGTTGGAGTTGCGGTCACTTCGATGCCGATTTTGAAAGGATTCACCAGGCAAAGGCTGAGTTCCATCGTGCCTGGATTCACTCCCGGTCCCCAATCTCCCGTCATGGCAGCATGCTCCAGCGCAGCACGATCGAACGATTCCGGAACCAACTTGTCTGCATGGAGGCAGGCGAGATTCGCATCGAAGACATCCTCGTCGTTCGGGAAGTACGTCGTTGCGGAGTAGAGCGCCGCTACCTGCATCGACCACTCCATATAGCAATCGTCGAACTGCGTGTCGTAAGCAGTCCAAACCGACTGCGGTACCTCCACACCTGGTGTGGTCTCAGGATATGTCCAGACCATCTGATAGAGTGCCGGCATCAGCATGTCTTGTTCCGGGTGGACATCGTAGCCCGCCTCGTTCATGCAACTCACGAATGCCTGGATAGATGCCTCATATTCGTCCGCGGTGATGACATCGTCCGCCAAAATCTCGAGTTGCAGCGGATTTGTGGTCTCGGATCGGGCATCCTCGAACGCGGCGGCATACGGTGAAGATGCGGGTGTGGCAGAGGGGGTTGGTATCAATAAAAGCATCAACAGAAACGGAAACATGGTGATTGTGTCCTTGCTCGAAGCGCGAATCGTCCTGATGATAGAAACGACGATGTTCGCGATATCTGTCGATGACGGAGAGGGGAAACGATGACTGATGTGCTTGCTTCCGGAGTCCACAACGCGATTACCGATGTGCCCGGTATTCGTGTGGGCCAGGTGACGGTGCGTGAGGAAGGGCGGTTCAATACCGGGATAACCGCGATTGTGCCGGATACGCTCCCGATTCCCGCTGCAGTTTTTGCTGGAAATGGCTATGGCAAGCTGATTGGCGTGACCCAGATCCAGGAGTTGGGCGAGATCGAGACACCGATTCTTCTCACCGGTACACTCAGCGCTTTCCGGGTGGCGGATCATCTGGTGAGTTGGATGTTGCAGCAGCAGGGCAACGAGGAGATGACCTCGGTCAACCCGGTGGTGGGTGAGACTAATGATGGCTATCTCAGCGATATCCGCGCCCGTCCGCTTGCAGAGGAGCATGTCTTTGCAGCGCTCCAGTCCGCCACTGACGGACCAGTGGTTCAGGGATGCGTCGGTGCTGGTGCGGGCACCAGTATGTGTGGGTTCAAGGGTGGTATTGGTACGAGCTCACGCATTGTGTCTTTGCAGGATGGCGACGCCTTCACCATTGGCGCATTGGCGCAAACCAACTTTGGTGGGACGCTCACGATTGCGGGCAAGCCATATCCCGTTCCCATTGATTCCTCACCTGAATTCGGCAGCTGCATGATCGTAGTTGCGACCGATGCCTCGCTGGATGCGCGTCAGCTGGCACGTGTAGCCAGGCGAGCGGTCTTTGCGATGGCGCGGGTGGGCGCGAGTTACAGTCATGGCAGTGGCGACTATGCCATCGCGATTTCGACGCGGAGGGATGGCAGCTTGCCGGATGCGGCGCTTAGCCCCATCTTCACCGCCACGATGGATGCCGTGGAATCGGCTTTACTCAATAGCGCCCTTCACGCCGAAACGACGCACGGACCCGATGGTCGCGTACGTCGTTCACTGCCGGATTGTTATCCGGATATCTAGCTGTAGCGCCATCCCAAGGGTTCGGAGAACCCGCGTGGGTGGCGATCACCGGGTATGAAACCCGGCGCTACCAACCCGGGCAACTCGCAGGCGCAAGCGCCTTGCGAGGCCCGAGTCTACACCTTCGCGGTGCAGTTGATCATCCAGTGCTTGCCGAATTTGTCCGTAAATGCAGCGTAGTAATCGCCCCAGAATTGCTCACCAATCGGCATCTCTACATCGCCACCTGCCGAAAGTTCGGCAAAGATGCGATCCGCTTCAGCTCGCGTATCTGGAGCAAGACAGATGTGAACATCGTTACAGCCATGGATCGGACCACCCATACCCTCAATAGCATCGGTGCCCATCAGCATATGGCCGCCAGTGATCGGCAGCGCGATATTCATGATCAGATTCTTGTGCTCTTCTGCCGGTGCGGGCATGCCTTCCATCGGTGGGATATCACCAATGCGATAGATGCCAACAATCTCGGTGCCGAACACCTCGGCATAGAAGCGGAACGCTTCCTCTGTATTTCCGGCAAAGTTGAGATAGGTACTGACTGATGCCATATGAAGCTCCTTTCATCTTGATGCATATCAACACATGCATCATAGCGAGGGACCGAACGGGCAACATCTTATTTCTTGCCATTTGCCATATATGTAACGATTTGGATACATTTGCAGGCGACAAATAGTGCATTATTCCCAGCATGAGAGATGTGGTAGAGACCCTGGACAACGAAATACCGCCCGACATCAAGCAACGCGCCCGTTGGGTAGCCGCAGCGCCATGGATAGTGCTTTTGGCACTGATTGGGGTAGGGGTTATTGCCTTTCAGGTAAATGATCGCTTCCACGCAAATGTTGTGGATGTGTGGGATGTGCTCTCCAGTGGCGATCAGGAAGCCATTCGCAGTTATCTGGATCAGTTCGGGGCCTGGGCACCGGTAGTTTCTGTGCTGTTGATGACATTGCAGGCGGTTTTCGCACCGATCCCTGCTTCGGTCGTTCAGCTTTCCAACGGTGTTGTTTTCGGTGTGATCCCGGGAGCGATTCTGAATGTGATCGGACAGATGCTTGGTGCAACGCTCGCATTTGGCATCGCGCGAGTTTTTGGGCGATCCATGGCCGAACGCCTTGCCGGACGTATCGACGAGAATGGGGTAATCGAGCGCTGGCTTCATGACTGGGGTGCCAAGGCGCTGCTGTTGGTGCGTATCATCCCCGGTATGCCCAGCGACTTTGTTAGCTACCTGTTGGGTCTCACACGGATGTCATTCCGCACCTTCTTCTTTGTCAGTTTGCTTGGTTATATTCCGCAGAGTCTGGCTTATGCCTGGCTGGGGGATGCGGCTACGGAATACTTTTGGTGGATTGTGGCCGCCGGATTCGGTATCAGCGGTCTCCTGGGCGTGATCATCTGGGTGATCCAGAAGCTGCGTCCATCCGTCGCATCCACCGAGCTCACTGCCGAACCACAGGGCGATTCTTGCTAATCATGTACTCGTATTATCCGAGTTCGTCACGTCGACGGGTTAGGTAGGCTGTTTCGGCGGTATTGCCGGCCAGCTCGATGGCCCGGTCGTAGGCCGCACGCGACTCGTCGGTGTGGTCCAACCGACGTAGAAGATCGGCCCGAGTTGCGTGGAAGGCGTGATAATCGACCAGCGCGCCCTCCAACCGATCCATGATCGAAAGGGCTACCTGCGGACCATCGAGTTCGGCGACCGCAATTGCCCGGTTGAGAGCGACGATCGGCGAGGGATCGAGGTGGATGAGTTGGTCGTAAAGAGCAACCACCTGCCACCAGTCGGTATCGCGAAAGTTGCGGGCGGAGGTGTGGACGGCATTGATTGCGGCCAGGATCTGGTAGCGTCCCGGAGCCACTCCGGTAGCCAGGCGTTCGCGCACCAGTTGGTGCCCCTCAGCAATCAACGCCGCATCCCAGATGTCCCGGTTCTGTTCCTCAAGCGTGATCAACTCGCCGTTTGCCGAAATCCTGGCTGGGCGACGAGCCTCGGTAAGCAGCATCAGGGCCAGTAACCCGGTCGCCTCGCCATTCTCTGGCATGAGGGTGCGGATCAGGCGGGTCAGCCGGATCGCCTCGGCGGTCAGACCCGGACGGATGGGGTCGCTGCCGGGACCGGTCGCCAGATAGCCTTCATTGAAGATGAGATAGAGGACGGCGAGTACGCCGGAAACGCGCGCAGGGAGATCTTCAGTCGATGGCACCCGATACGGAATGCGAGCCGCCTTGATCTTGGTCTTCGCGCGGGTAATCCGCCGTCCCATGGCGCTCTCCTGCACGAGGAAGGCCCGGGCGATCTCGGGCACCGTCAGGCCGCCGACCATCCGTAATGTCAGCGCCACCCGGGATTCCATCGCCAGTGCGGGATGACAGCAGGTGAAGATCAGTCGGAGCCGATCATCCTCAATGGCGCCAGCCGGTTCGGGATGATCGTCGATGTGTAGCATCCCGGCCTCCTTGTGCTTGTCGTCGCGACGGTTCTCGCGGCGCAGACGATCGATAGCCTTGCGGTTGGCGGTGGTGGTCAGCCATGCGCCGGGGTTTGGCGGCACGCCATCGACCGGCCACCGCTCGACGGCGGTCGCGAATGCTTCAGCTGCCGCTTCTTCGGCGATGTCAAGGTCACCGAACCGCCTGGTGAGGGATGCAACCACCCGCGCCCATTCGTCATGATGGGCGCGAGTGATCGCCTCCTGGACATCGGTCACGCTTACTTCTCGGAAACGTGGAACGGCCGGACTTCGACTTTCCGGTTGCAGACTCTGGAGCCTTCGGCGGCGAGCTTGATCGCCATATCAAGGTCAGGCGCCTCAATGATCCAAAGCCCACCCAGAAACTCTTTCGACTCAAGGAAGGGGCCATCAGTGATCACCGATGCCCCGCCGCGATTGTCGATGACGGTGGCCGTGTTGGGCGCGGCAAGCCCTTCCGCGAAAACCCAGTGTCCCTGGGCCTTGAGCCGGTCATTGAAAGCGTCGACGGCGGACATTTCTGCCTGCACAGCGGAATCATTGCCAGCAACAATCGTCTGCTCATCATCGATGACGGAAATCAGGTATTGCATCTTGGTTCCTTTCCCATCGCGCGGAGATCCATACTCCAATACGATGAACGGCAATGTTGGGTTCTATTGTCGGCACTCGCCGGTGGTGAAGGGGTTTCAGGCGGCCCGATCCGACATTTCTCCCTGGACATTGGTCACGCTTACTCCTCGGAAACGTGATTGTGGCACGGACGAACTTCGATCTTCCGATCGCAGGCCTTCGACGCCTCGGTAGCAAGCTTGAGCGCTACGTCCAGATCGGGAACCTCCCATATCCAGATCCCCGCGACATGCTCCTTCGACTCGAGGAACGGGCCGTCGGTGAATATCACTTCCTCACCCCGGTTGTCGATGACGGTAGCCGCGACTGGCGCGGCGAGACCGTTGGCGAACACCCAGTAACCCTCGGCCATAAGTCGATCGTTGAACGCATCGATGGCAACACCCACTTCAGGGCTGTCGACTTCGGTGCCATCAGAGATTACGGAAATCAGGTACTGCATCGCAGTCATCTCCTGTGATTCAGGACATCCCCCATTGGGTATCCTCTCACTTTAACTACGAATGGCATTGGCCCAATCGGACACAACCGAGAGGCTTTGTGTTGCTCACCATGGCTAATCCTGGCCGAGCGACTCTGCCAACGAAACGATGATCCCTGCCGGACCGCGCATGTAGCAGAGGCGATAAATCTCCTCGTACTGCACGATCTCGCCGATGAGTGTTCCGCCAACTGCTTGCAGGCGGGCAACGGTGGCATCGATATCGTCCACCGCGAACATCACGCTACGTAATCCGAGTGCGTTAGGTGGTGCGATTGCTGGGTCGAGGCTGATCGCAGGTGGATTGCTGAACTGCGTGAGTTCCAATCTCCCGAGACCATCTGGTGTTTTCATCATCGCGATTTGGCAACGAAGATCATCGATACTGTTGATGCGATCAACCCATCGTCCCTCGATCGGTGCTTCGCCCTCCAACTCCATCCCAAGTTCTGTGAAGAACACCTTTGCCGCCTCGAGATCGGTAACCACCACACTTATGTGGTGCAGTTGCAGAATCGACATGATGGCCTACCTCTCCAAACAACAATATGGGGGTCGATCCTGAATTGACCGACCCCCAATACTGCTTCCAAACCCCATTACTCAGGTGCGTTGAAGAACATCCAATTCGCGCCAAACTTGTCCGTCACATCGGCGAAGTAGCCGAAACCGGCGTCGCCGGGCTCGAAGCGAGTATTGCCACCATCAGCCAGCAGCGCGAAGATCCGGTCCGTCTCCGAGCGGGAATCCGGCATGAGTACGATCGCGATGTTGCTTCCCAGGGCTAATGGGCCACCAAAATCCTCCAGGTGATCGGAGACTTGCAGAAGATAGTCGCCGAAGATCAGCATCTGCGAGTTCATGACTTTGGACAGCGCGTGCTCAGGCATACCCTCGCCACCGCCGAAATCGCCATATCGAGTCACCGAGAATGCCTTGGTATCGAAGACTGATTCGTAGAAGGCGATCGCCTCGTCCGCATTGCCGGGGACATTGATATAGGAACCAACTGAAGCCATGTGGTTTTCTCCTGTCATTGAGACGTTGTTTGCACGATTGCCTCTGCATCATAGCGGAACGGGTTGGGCTGTGCTTCTCATTTGTTGCGGAGTGTTCGGCGTGCTCAGAGCCTGTGAACCGTATTGGGTATTCGCGAACGGAGCGCAAGGACGCCGCCGATAGCGAATAAGCCCAGAGACACATGCGCTGCTCCCAATGCGATCTTGCTGGTGGTATCCAGATCCGATGGCACGGTCATGGTGAAAATGGTCCCGACCGCTGCCAATGGCCCGATCACGAGTGCAACGATGATCACCCAGCTCCACTTTCGCGATAACAGCGCTGCGACGGTGAGACCGATCAGCAGCGGAATACCCGTGAAACCGCTGAGCGTCCACGGATCGACATGGTAGTCCTTCCCACCATTGGTGAAATCATATGTTCCACCGGCTATTGAACCGATCGTATAGATGATGAGATTGACGACCACGGCGGCCACTGCTGTGGTGATGATGATGCCGACTGTGCCGAGTCGGTCTATGGGAGGTGGCATTGATATGTCTCCTGATTCAAATGCGGCAACATCGCCGCTTGTGGAGACAGGGTAGGGAGTGGTAGGTGCAGACTACTTCTCATTTGTTGCGATCACTGCCAGTGTGCTGGTTTGGTGAAGTCTCCATTCTCATCGGTTAGGGTCATGGGGAACTGGGCGTTTTCCAGCCAACTTCGGCGGATTACTTTGTATGAATTGGCGATACCCTTGAGGTCAATTGCCGTTCTCTTTCTCGGATTAACGATAGCCACGCGTTTGCCAAGATTTTCTCGAATCATTCGGATTGGTGTTGCCAGATCAGAATCATTCGTGATGACAACTGCAAGATCATACGTATCCTCAAATCCGTCGAGGAGCAGGTGGCTCGCCAGGTTCACATCGGATCCCTTCTCGCGACTCTCAATGACCAGAGCGTATTGTTCGGGTGTTGCAGCGATAACGGGACGATTCTCCGATTCGGCGACCATGCGGAGTTTTGCATAGGTAGAGAAACGACCAAGGTGTATCGTCACAGTTTTGGTCGTTCTTAGTGCTCGCAGGTATGTTTGTTGTCGGATGAATGATTGAGGATCCTCTGCGTTTTTATCCACGGTGGCGGTGAAGTACCGAATTCCTACCGTAGTGCCGTTTGGGTAAATCCGGCTGCACATCGTGTTGAGATCTAGCCAGCGGAACTTTCTCCACGATTCTCGACTGGATAGATTGGCAAAGCAGCCGTGATAGAGGTTAAAACCATCCACGTAATAGGCTACTCGTTGAGGGGATGCCTCCTGAGACATCGGCCTTGCTCCCGCAGAATTAAGAAAGCCAGGATCGCAACTGCGATCCTGGCACTCCACCATCGAAACGGTGGAGGTGGTATAGACAGTATACTCTATCTTTTTTCTACGGTACGATCAGATGCAGATATCTTCTTCTGCACTACGGATCCGCTGAAAGGGTCGTGCGCGTGTCGGATCCGTTCTCTTCGCAACGTGATGTTGAGGTTATTCGTCGACGCAATGTCTTCGTTCGGGCGGGGGAATCATTCCAGTCCAGCCCGGACTTTCGCTATCTCTGGCTTTCCAATCTCTTCTTCGCAGGCGGCAACTGGGCAGTCATTGTCATCCTGAGCTGGCTCGTATTCGAAACGACGGGCTCCGAGTTTCTCCTGGCTGTCTTTACCGCCGTTCGGCTCTGTCCGATGTGGTTGGGACCAGTGTCCGGGGTTATTGCCGACCGCTACGATCGCGTGCTTATCGTCAAGATCGCCAGCGTCTGGTCGTTTGTTGTCGTGGTACTGCTGGCGCTGAGTGTATCGCTGGGTCATGAACCCTATTGGTTATTGGTGTCGATTGGGTTATTGACAGGTCTGGCGCAATCTCCCTCGCAGCCGGCGCGAGCGTCGCTGATTCTGGAAATGGTGGGTCGCCGGAATATCGCCAACGCCAATGGGCTCAACTCGATGGCAATGGGATTGATGCAAGGCGTGGCGCCGGCCCTGACCGGCGTCGTTCTCAGTGGTTTTGGTGCCGCCACCGCGCTCTGGTTTGCCAGCATCTGGTATCTGGCGGCATCGCTGATGGTGTGGCAGATCGGTGCGATCACTCGGTCTGTGCGGCAGGAGCACGAGCCGATTCTGCGCATGGTGATGGGTGGACTCCGCATCATCATGCAGAGTCGACTGACATCGGCCGTGCTGACGGTGACACTGGTCGCGAACTTCACGCTTTGGCCTGTCTACAACTCGTTTATGCCGGTCTTCGCCAAAGATGTACTTGGGTTGGGTGCATCAGGACTTGGCTGGTTGTTGTTGTGCGCCGGTATGGGTAGCTTCTGCGGTGCGTTCTGCATCGCCTCGCTTGGCGATTTCCGATATAAGGGTGCGCTCTTTCTTTTCGGCACGACGCTATGGGGTGTTGCCTGGGCGATCTTTGGGCTTTCCGATCGGGTTGTGCTCTCGTTTGTGTTGATGGGGCTGGTTGGCATCACCAGCGCCACTTTTGGTGTGATGCAAACTACATTGATGCTGATGACATCGCCACCCGAGGTGCAGGGGAGAGCGCTCGGCATCCAGGAACTTGCCATCGGTGCCATGCCGATCGGCTCGCTTGGGCTGGGCGCGATCGCGGCTGGCATCGGCGTCGGCGCCACCACGTTTCTGGCGGGATCGGTGTTGGTCGTCGTGTTGCTGGTGCTCGCGGTTCGGGTTCCGGAGTTGGTGCGGTATACAGGGGAGTAAAGGGGCAGACAGTTTCTGATCGCCCCAATTTGGTTGCTCGCCAATACTCTTGGGTTGGGCGCAAAATCGGTGAAGGTAGGAATAATTGGCAAGGCTCTCAAGGCGACAAGAGGATGGTGGCTACTATATCCGCACTGGCAAGGGGTACTTTGGCACCAAGCAGGTTCATCCTGACGCGATTCGGTTTCTCAACAAACGACGTGTGTATAAAGGAGATGAGATTCCATCTTCTCTGATGTCACAGTTAGAGAGTCACAAAGGCTGGTTGTTCACGAAAGAAGAGCACCCATTTGTGACGTTCTTTGAATTTGGTGACCCACGGTTCGGAGAGAAACCTACGAGTTCTCCAGTCGCATACCGAGGCAAGGCACAGGTGGTCACCGTTACTTCTCAACCTACGGAAAGGCAAAAGCCTCGCCAGAAAAGAGCCGCCAAAGATGCACCCTCGCAACGAGAAGTCAAGCCTGCTGCACGTCAGACCAGAGGTGATGCACGCGTAAAGCCGACACCTCATCATCCTGTCAATGTTGACAAGCTAATCGTATCCAAGGAATTTTGTCCTACGGATCAAGGGGTAGCATATCCGGATCAGGAGTCTGTGGTGCGTCCTATTGAGGTGTATCTCAGCGGTAAGGGCCAAAAAATCAGCACTGATTGCGTTCCATGGTGGTTGATCATTTTGATACTTGGTGTTGTATTTGTCCTAGGATTGATCGTCTCATTTCTATCCAGGTAGAGTTCGATCCTCTGGGGGTGGGTCGCTGCGCTACAATCACTCCTGTAGTCAAATAGTCTACGATCGTATACTAATTCTCACTCACAATCCCAACCACCAAGAAGGACCAACACCCTTGACCGACCACATCCGCGTTCGTTTTGCCCCCAGCCCGACCGGCTCGCTCCACATCGGTGGGGCCCGTCTGGTGATGTACAACGTCCTCTTCGCCCACGGGGAAGCCAGGCGCGAGGGCAAAACCGGGAAGTTTATCCTCCGTATCGAGGACACCGATCGCAAGCGTCTCATCGAAGGCTCCGCCGAGAACCTGATGGAAGGCTTGCGTTGGCTTGGCCTCAATTGGGATGAGGGACCAGATGTCGGCGGACCCTACGCACCCTACGTCCAGAGCGAGCGCAAGCATCGTTATGGCGAGGTTGCCGAGCAGTTGGTGAGTGAGGGTAAGGCTTACCGCTGTTTCTGCACGCCAGAGCGACTTCAGGAGGTGCGCGAGCAGCAGCAGCGCGAGAAACTCCCGCCTGGCTACGATCGCCATTGCCGCAATCTCAGCGCGGAGGAGGTTCAGGCCAAGCTTGATGCTGGCGAGCCCCATGTCATCCGCTTCGCCATGCCGCTGGAGGGCGAGACGATCGTGCCCGATCTGCTTCGTGGCGACATCGTCTACCAGAACGACAAGATTGACGATCTCGTTATCCTCAAATCCGATGGCTTTCCCACCTACCACCTCGCCGTGGTGGTGGATGATCACGAGATGGATATCACCCACGTTACCCGTGGACCGGAGTGGATCCCCACCGCGCCGCTGCATGTGCAGCTCTACAAGGCGTTGGGGTGGGAGATGCCGATCTTCGCGCACATGCCGCTTATCCTCAATCCGAACGGCGGCAAGCTCAGCAAGCGCCACGGTGGCGTCAGCCTCAACGATTTCCGCGAGGCCGGATACCTCCCCGAGGCCTTGATCAACTACATGGCGTTGCTCGGTTGGAGCCTGGACGGCAAAACCGAGATTTACACCATGGACGATCTGCTCCAGCACTTCACGCTGGAGAAGGTGAGTCCCAGCCCAAGCACGTTTGACCGCGCCAAGCTCGACTGGCTCAATGCCCAGTGGATCAATCACCACATCAGCACCGAGGATTTGGCATTGCGCGTCATGCCATGGCTGATCGAGGCTGGCATGATTACCGAGGCTCCGGTCAATAGCGATCACCCGCAGTACGGCACCGTTGTCGCCCTGACCGGGTTGCTCAAGGATCGCATTCACTTCCTCACGGAAGCGCCCGATCTGATGAGCTACTTCCTCATTGATGAGTTGCCGGATTACGATACCGCGTTGCTGGTACCGAAGAAGATGGAAGCGGCCGATGCGTTGAAGGTGCTGCACGCCACTTCCGAGCTGCTCCCAAATCTGAATCTGGACGATCACGAGCAGACCGAAGCAGCCTTCCGCGAACTTGCCGAAGGTCTGGAGATGAAGCCCGGTCAGGTCTTCATGCCGATCCGCGTGGCCGCCACCGGTCGCGCCCAGAGCCCGGGCCTCTTCGATACCCTCGCTGCTGTCGGCAAGGAGCGACTCATCGCCCGTATCGATCTCGCCCGCGAGAAATTGGGCTAACGTGGACCCGGGGTTGATCCCCGGGTTTTCGGTATGTATCCGGGGAATCACATGACCACCGAATTCGTCCTCATCCGTCACGGCCAAACCAACTGGAATATCGATCATCGCTATCAGGGCGTCAGCCAGACACCGCTGAACGAGACGGGCCTGCTGCAAGCCGCCGCCCTTGCCGGTGATATGGAAGGCGATCGTTGGGACGTGCTTGCCAGTAGTCCCTTGGCGCGCGCCTGGGATACTGCACTGCCGGTGGCCGCCGCGATCGACTATCCCTTCGATGAGATCATCCCGGATGAGCGCCTTATAGAGCGCTATTACGGCGTTGCTGAAGGTCTCACGCTTGAGGAGCGGGAAGCTCAATATCCAGGCGATGTCTGGGAAGGATTAGAGCCGCGTGAGGATCTCAATGTGCGCTCCATGAGTGCCATGGAGGATTATCTCGCGCGTTTCTCTGGTCAGCGCATTGCGCTGGTTACCCACGGGACCTGGATCACCTCGGTGCTGCAGGTGATCACCATGGGCGAGCAGGGCTACGGCAAGGTGATGATCGCCAATTGCAGCCGTACCTATCTCACGCATGACGAAGAGGGTTGGCGCGTCGGCGCGATTTCTGTCTTGCCAGAAGGTATTGCTGCTACATGACCGAGTTTATCCTTATTCGCCATGGCGAAACCGATTGGAATGTGCAGGGCAGGCTTCAGGGTCGCACCGATATACCGCTAAACAGCATCGGTATCGAGCAGGCCAATCTGGTAGCCGGGGAGTTGCGTGCCAGCGAGTGGGACATCATCGTCTCGAGCCCACTCCAGCGAGCGTACCAGACGGCCGCAGTCATTACGCGGGCGCTCGGTATGGATGAATCCGTCATCATCACCAATGCCGACTTGCGCGAACGTTCCTACGGTGCGGTCGAAGGGCTGACCGTCGCCGAACGCGATGCCCGCTATCCGGACCATGTTTGGCCGGATGCCGAATCCACACCCGAACTCAACGAGCGTGCGGCTCGGGCGATAGAGGAATTTGCGGAGATCTATGCTGGCAAGCGTGTTCTGGTGGTCTCGCATGGTGGCTGGATTCGCGCGGTGTTGCGCGTTGTTTCGAACTTTGACAAGCACGTCATCGATCGCGTCATCCCGAACGTTAGCCGTTCCTATGTCTCACATGATGGCGAGCGTTGGCACATTGGCGAGATCGCAGTTCCACCGGCGGTTGGGGCAGTCGCGGACCGGTAGGGCTATCCAAGGTGATCTTTCCAGCATGGTTTCTGACCCGTACTCAATATCCCCCAGCACGTTCCGGGTCACCTGGGATGGTAAGTGAGGACAGCCAGGCGCTATGCTGACCGGCATCATATGTCGTTCGTCAGAAACGCTATTGGGAGAGAGTCTCATCTATACCAGTGATCGCCGATAAACTATGGCTAGTTGCGCCTACTCTGTGTCCAAGGTTATCGCCTGGCTGATGACAGTCAGCGCGGTGCGGATACGATCGGTATCCAGCCGGTAGTATTTCGCCTTGCCCTCCGGCCGCACCTCCACGGCTCCTGCTCGTTCCAACATCGCCAGATGACGTGAAACAGTACTCTGATGAATCTGGGCATCATCGGCCAGTTGCAGCGCGTATTTCTCGTCTCCCAACGCAAGCGATTGCACCAGCGAGAATGCCGGACCATCGGTAATCGCGCGTAAGAGATTGACTGCTTCCGAGAGCACGGGTTGATCGGTTGCCGTGCCGATTACTGCTGATCGTGATGGTTCGAACATAACGATATGGCGCGAACCAACGGTGGTGATCCGCTGCGACGACCCCAGATGGCTACAGGGGATCAACACCACATCGTGGGCAGCATCCAGATCAACACGTTTCGCTTCTGCCTCCGCAGGCTTACGACCGGTAATCGTCTCCACGGCATCCCGTGCATTGGCCCACTGATGATTGCGGATCGCTATCCTGGCCTGCGCCAGCCACGGGCGATAAATAGCCTCCGATTCCGTCCAGGCTTGTTCCGAACCACACCGCCAGAGTGCTCGCAATAGCTGCAGCAGGCTATACCGGAATGTATCGGGGGTCAGAACCAGATCAAGCACATGGTCGAGCCGGTCATCCGGCACATTCCAACTGACAAGATCTGCTTGTAATGTCGATCGGAGCAGAGAATCATCCCGCAAGAGATCACGGGATGTCATACGCTCTGAGTCTGGGGGAAGAAGGTCATCTACCCTCTGCAACGGAGGCATCTCATCTCGGTAGTAGTTGATTCCGGAGACGACGCTATCCGCTACGAATTGACGCAGATCATCGCTGCTTGTTGATGCGATGGCGTTCTCCAGGTCGCCCCAGCTCGTGCCGGCTTCTTGGCGACCGAGCCAAAACTCCTGAAGCGCCAAACCGTGAATGAGGACACAGCGGAGATCGCACAGGAGTTCGCGTGCGTACTCATCGAATTGCGACCAAACCTCCCACGCCCATGGTGTTGGGGTGGGAGCATTTACCGATGCGTAGTCCACCATCATCAGATGGTTGCTCACCTCGGTATACAGCGATCTTTCCACCCGGATGGAAAGCGGCTGGCTGGTATCGTGAAAGGCGTGGATGAAAGGAGTGCTCATCAATCTGGATCCATATCTTGCAAAATATGCATATGTGCATAATACTCTCTTCTAGCGCATTTGACGAGATCTTCGACTCTACGTTTTCGCATGTGATTTGGCGGTAACCATGTCCTCAGCATCCATCATCTCGGTGAAAAATCTCGGCAAAACGTATACCGTGCCGGAGCGTGAAGCCGGAGTGAAGGCGGCGGTTGTCTCGCTCTTTCATCGCACCATGCGCGAGATCCACGCCGTCCGCGATGTTTCTTTCGAGATCGCACCCGGGGAAATCGTCGGTTTCCTCGGCCCGAACGGTGCCGGCAAAACGACCACCCTCAAGATGCTCTCAGGGCTGCTGCATCCCACTTCAGGCGAGGCGAGCGTGCTTGGCTTTACCCCGTGGGAACGTGATCGCGCCTATCTCGCCCAAATGACGCTCATCATGGGCCAGCGCAATCAGCTGCAATGGGATATCCCCGTTATCGATAGCTATCAGCTCTTCAAGGCGATCTTCCGCATCTCGGACGATGACTACAAGCGTCGCCTCGATGAGCTTATCGAGTGGCTTGATCTGCAGGAGCTGATCAACAAGCCTGCGCGTAATCTCTCCCTTGGTGAGCGCATGAAGTGCGAGATCGCGGGATCGCTGCTGCACCAGCCGAAGGTGCTCTTTCTGGATGAGCCGACCATCGGTCTCGATGTCTCCATGCAGCGCAAGATTCGGGAGTTCGTCGCCGAGTACAACGCCCGTACCGGTGCTGCCGTGATGCTCACCAGCCACTACATGGCCGATATCGAGGCACTCTGCCAGCGCGTAATCGTCATCCATCACGGCACATTGCTCTACGATGGCGACCTTCCTGGCCTTGTCTCCCGCTTCTCTCCGCACAAAACGATCGCGGTTGAGTTCAGCGAGCCGGTGACCACGATTTCCGACAAGTACGGCGAGCTCGTAAGCACGACCGAATCACGCTGGGAGATACGCGTGCCCAAGGCGCGAACGGCAGTGGTCGCAAGTGCATTGCTGGCGGATTTGCCGATCGACGATCTCACCATCTCCGAGCCGCCGATTGAGGAAGTGATCGAGCACGTTTTCGCGACAGGAGATGGTGCGTGAGCGCGGAATCACCCGATGTCACCAAGCCATCACCCCGGGCGTTGCTCGATCTCTATCGCGGTGAGATGAGCGTTATGCTCGCCTGGAACCTGCAGTATCGCGGCGCGGTCTTCCTGTGGGTGCTCGGCGCGGTGATGCAGCCGCTGGTACTTATTGTGGTCTGGCAGGCGGTAGCCGATGGTCGCGATACTGGCATGACTGCAGGCGAATACGCCGCCTACTTCATGGTTAGCATGATCGTCAGCCACATGACCTTCATCTGGCACATGTGGGAGTTCGAGTGGCGCATTCGTAGCGGTTACTTCTCGCCACTCTTGCTGCGTCCCGTCCATCCCATCCACGCTGATGTCTGCCAGAGCCTCGCCTACAAGTTGGTCGGATTGGCGGGTATCATCCCGGCGGCGATTCTGATGGCAGTTATCTTTCGGGCCGATTTCGGCAATGCATCCTGGCAGAGTGTGATGGCGTTTCTTCCCGCCCTGCTACTGGCGATGGCGCTGCGCTTCATCGTCGAATGGTGTCTGGCCCTGGCTGCATTTTGGATGACAAAGGTCGCATCGCTCAATCAGCTCTTCGATGCCTTCTTCCTCTTTCTCGGCGGACAGTTCGCGCCGATCAGTGTCATGCCGGACTGGATTCAGACACTCTCATTCGTGCTGCCATTCCGTTGGAGCATCTACTTTCCCATTCAGGTCGCGCTCGGGAATATTACCGGTGCTGATCTCTGGATCGGTTTCGGCATGCAGATAGCGTGGATTGCTCTGGCAGTCGCGGTGCTGCAGCTGATGTGGAAACGCGCGGTAGCCAACTACAGCGCGGTGGGGGCCTAACCATGCATGCATTCACGGTTATTCGCACCTACCTGCGGCTCGGGCTATTGAACTTCGTCCAATATCGGGCCGATTTCTTCCTTGGTGTTGTGAACGCGGCTATTCAGTTCGCGATCCAGCTGCTGGCGATCTCGATTGTCTTCAACCAGACCGATTCCCTGAAAGGCTGGTCGCGCGCGGATTTGATCGTGCTTGTCGGTGTGCATGCCATTGTCTCTGGCATCCTCGGCACGGTCTTCAGTCCGTCGATCGGGGCGTTTCTGGAGAGTATCCGGCTCGGCACCTTCGATTTTCTGCTGACCAAGCCGGTCGATGCCCAGTTGCTCGCCAGTGTGCAATCGGTGGCACCGCAATCGCTGACATCGTTGCTCGCGGGCATCGTAATCATCGTTTACGGCCTCCAGACCGGCAGCGGATTTCCGGGGTTCGGCAGCGTGGTGATCTTTGTAGGATTGCTGATCGCTGGTTTGATGATGGTCTACAGCTTCATGATGGTGCTGGCCTCGTTGGCCTTCTGGTTCGTCAAGCTGGATAACATCATGAACATCTTCAACACGATGTTTGGGAACGCCGGTACCTGGCCGATTACGATCTTTCCGGGATGGCTGCGGGTAACACTCACCTTCATCATCCCCATCGCCTTTGCCGTCACCATTCCCGCGCAAGCACTGATTGGCTCGTTGACCCTCGCGAACGCATTGCTGACAGCAGCGCTGGCCGTGCTCTTTGTTGCGGCATCCCGCTGGTTCTGGCTCTTCGCCGTGAAACACTACACCGGCGCCAGCGCCTGAGGTGCTCCAACGTAGCCCCGGGGTTGATCCCCGGGGTTCAGTCCACCGACTTCCACGGTCATGCTGCCAGAGGCAACGCGTGCTTATGCCACATCGCTCTCGACAACGGTTTCTTCCATCACCATCTCGCTGCTCGGTACGATCTCGATCGATTCCGGTGTCGGTAGCGACTGAATCGCGGGAATCGGCGACCGCAGCGTCAGGAAACCGGCAGCGATCTGCACCAATGCCCCCAGCGCCAACGCGGGTGCCAAACCCCAAACCGAACCGATGGCACCACCAATGAGCGCGCCCGCCATCATCGATGCGGACATGATCGTCATCGTGGAGCTTGCCACACGTCCCATCAGATTCGGTCGCGTAACTGCCTGCCGCAAGCTAAAGCGATTGATATCGTACGCCTGCAGGAAGATCCAGCCGATGAACGATCCGATCGCGACGAGCGCCACGCCCCACATCTGTCCGGTGAAAACCGCCACCGTGAAGAAGAGATTGCAACTGCCCTGAATGAAGGGGCCAATGGTAATGACACGTCCGTAGCCGATGCGCTTGGCCAGGGGTGATGCCACAATGCTGCCGACCAACGCACCGAACCCGCCCATGGCGTAAACCGCACCGACACCCCGGGTAGAAAGATCGAGCTCATTCGTGAGTAAGAGCACGAAGACCGCGCTGAAAATGCCCGAGCCGAAGTTGATGCCAAACATGGTGGTTGTGAGCGGACGCACCACCGGATTGCGGATGAGCTCCCGATATCCTTCGCGAATATTCTGCAGAATCTCGCGCGCGGAGGCCTGCCTGCCCGTACTCATATCTGGTTCGGGTCGTTGAATCATGCGCATAAAATGGGCAGAGCTCAGCAATCCGATGGCGGTGATGGCGAGCACATTCGGACCCGTCAACCATGCGATCAACGTACCAGCAATCGCCGGACCCATGATCTGCGCCAAGCTCATGCTCGCCCAGAGTTTGCCGTTGGCATCGGCCAGATCCTTGCGATCGACCAGATTTGGCACCATCGCACTCCAGGCGGAATCGAAGAGGATACTGAGCGTGCCGAGCAACACCGCGACGGTGAGCAGAATGCCGAAATTCAGATGTCCGAAGAAGGATGTGACCGGGATGACCATCAACACTGCCGCGCGCAGGAGATTGACGTTGATCATAATCGGCCGACGCTTGCGTCGATCGACCCAGGTACCGGCGAAGATGCCGACAACCATGCGCGGCAGATTGGTGCTGGCTCCCAGCAAACCCATCTGGAACGGCGATGCTCCCAGCGTCACCGCCGCGATGATGGGCAGTGCGATAGCGCCGAGCTGTCCGCCGAAATTGGCGATTGTTTCGCCGATCCAGAAGCGGATGAAGTCCTGATTGTCCCAGAGTCCCGAGCGCCGACGGATGGCGTTACGAATCGAATCCACGTGATGTATCCGGATGTGAAGTGGTGACGAAATCGAGCCGCTGCCCGATCTGCTCGAGGCATGATACCTGCTAGTGGGGCAGCTTGTCTGCCCCCTATGCGCGCCACGCCGCCGATAACATGCGCTGCAATGGTCGATGCCACTGGCGTCGACGCGGGAGGATACCTTCGCTTCGCTCAGGATCCTCCCCTAGGTGACGTTGGGTGTCTGGATCAAACCCGCATACAAAATGCGGACCTACGATTCGATGGGCACCGTGCCTATATGCAATGCCACACTGCCGAAGCCCAGCATGGTTACCTGCACATCCACCAAACCCGCCTCGCGGAATATCTCCGCCAGTTCATCCGGTTTGGGGAAGTGGCGCACGCTTTCAGGCAGATATTTGTAGGCCTCATACTCGCCGGTCAGGAGCTTGCCGATAAGCGGTAGCACCCGATGGAAGTAGAAGTTGAAGGGATGCTTCAATACCGGATGATCGTATGGTGTCGCTTCCAGGCAGATCACGCGTCCGCCCGGGCGGACGATGCGCGTCATCTCCCTCACACCGGCGGCGTAATCCGGCAGATTGCGCATACCAAAGCTGATAGTGGCAGCGCTGGCGATGCCATCCCTGAACGGCATCGCCATAGCATCGCCTTCAAGAAAGTTGACTTCGCTCCGTCGCTTTTTCGCCTTTTTCTGCGCTTCCGCGATCATGCCACTGCTATAGTCGAGTCCGGTTACCAGGGGCACGCCCACCGCTTCGATCGCGAAGGCGACATCGCCGGTGCCGCAGGCGACATCGACCACGAAATCACTCGGACCGGTCTCGGTCATCCTGGCGATTTTCGCCATGCGCCTGCGCCAAAAGAAGTCCATGCCGAAGGTCATGACATGGTTCATCAGGTCGTATCGCGGCACGATGGTATCGAACATCTGTTGGACATCGGCCTGACTGGAAATGGCTCCGGATTGGGAAGATGATGATGACATGGTGAACCTCAGATCAGGCGGAAATGATGAGCGCTGCCGCGAGCAGCACGCTGAAGGCGAGGGCAGTTTTGCCGGTGTGACCGAGTGTGCGATTCAGCGCTGGCCCCTGCAGCGTCCTCACCTGCTGGACAAGCTGCCATAGCATCGGCCAGGCCAGCAGCGTAAGTAAAGCGCTCCAGTTCAGCCAGCCGATCGCCCAGAAAACAAAGGGTGAGATCGCGGTGATTACCAGCATCGCATAGTACTCGATGCGTGTATTGCGTGCACCGATTCGCACTGCCACGGTGCGTTTGTGCACCGCCGCATCCTGCTCGCGATCACGATAATTGTTGATGATGAGAATCCCAACGATCATCGTGCCCGGTGGAATCGCCGCCGCCAGACTCAGCGCCGTCAGCTCGCCGGTCTGGAGATAGGACGTGCCGGTGACTGCGATCAGCCCAAAGAAGAGAAAGACGAAAACCTCACCCAGTCCCAGATAACTAATAGGGAAGGGGCCGCCAGTGTAGGCAACCGCACAGACCAGACTGGCGACACCCAGCGCGACGAAGGGCCAGCCACCATGAACCAGTAAGGGAATACCAGTGATCATCGCCAGACCAAGTGTGATCCAGGTGGCGTTCATCACCTGTTGATAGGTCACCAACCCCGCCGCAGTGATCCGCATCGGCCCGCTACGATCAGCAGTGTCGCTGCCTTTCTTCGCATCGATAGCATCGTTGGCGAAGTTTGCGGCGATCTGCAGCAGCAGCGCCGTCACCAGTGCCAGTAGCGCGATCCACCACACGAATCCATCCTCATGGATGGCGACCGCAGTACCTACAACGATCGGAGCCACCGCCGCGGGTAGCGTTTTCGGTCGTGCTGCCAGGTACCAAATTTCCAGTGTCGATGGTCGTTCGGCCGCATGAATGCTCATGAATTCGCGTTTCCTGCTCCGAGGTGGATATTATCGAGAATGCGGGTTTCGCCGATTGTGGCAGCGATAATGGCGTAATCGCCATCGGAGATGCTATCAACTTCGGCAAATGTCTCAGGGGCGATTACCGCCAAATACTCCAGTGTCAGCAATGGCTGCGCATCCGTAATCTCCCGACCGATAGCGACAAGCGTCGTCGCGTTCTCCTCGCTCCTGGCGGCGTGTTGCATCGCGAAGAGCGCCTGCGGAATCGCGACTGCAGCCAGCCGCTCAGCGTCGGTCAGCCTGGCATTATACGAGCTCAGTGGCAGACCATCGGGATCACGCACCGTCACGCACGGCACAATCTCGCCGCTGAGATTGAGATCGTCGTGTACACGTTGCAGGATCATCAACTGCTGCAGATGCTTTTCACCAACGTAGGTCCGCGTTGGTTGCAGCTGGTTCAATACCACCACGAAGAAGGCTGTAACCCGGTCGAAATAACCTAGGCGGGCAGCCCCTTCCCAGTTTGCACTCAATCCCGGTACACGCACCGACGTACTGAAATCCGGTGGAAAGATCGTGTCTGGCTCGGGTCGATAAAAGATACGGGCACCGGCACCATTGGCCGTAAGCAGATCATTCGGTGTGATCTCGGGCACATCGCCAGCCGGATCGAAGATCACGACAACCGTTTCGTCGTTTTCCAGATCAGCACGTCGAATCAGCGCCAGATGTCCTTCGTGCATCGTCCCCATGATAGGCACGAGACCGATGGTCATCGCGCCAATGGTGGCATCCCGCACCTGCTCTGGTGTGGTGAGTGTGAGCATACGACGATAGGTCATGATATCGGGCTCCGCTGCCGTCTACACCTGGGGGGCAGGATGAAAACTGCGAGTGTAGCTCGGGCCTTCCTTGGATTCACCGCTCTCGGGGCGGTGTCCACGCTCGTGCGCCTTCACCAATCGCACCATCATCACATTGTTCGGCACCGGCACATTGTGTCTGCGCGCATGCCGCACCAGGGCGCCATTGATCGCCTCGATCTCCGTGCGCAAGCCTTGCTCCAGATCAACATACATGGAGGTGTAGGGATTGGCAGTTGAGCGTGCGAAATTGACCAGTGTGTCCACCAACGTCTCGGTGTGCAGCCGCACACCCTCCTTGGCCGCGACCGCGACCACCTCCTCGATCAGGATCGTGGCAGCCTGCAACAAATCAGGATCCTGTGCGACCGCGCGCGTTGGCACGGCTGCAAGCGCAGTCGTCGGATTCAGTGCACAGTTAACCGCCAGCTTGCGCCACACCCAGCGATGGATATCGGCCACGGCGTTCGTGCGCCAGCCGTTTTCGCGCAGCAGCGCTGCCAGACTGGCGAGGCGATCATTGATTTCCGGTGTGCGCCGACCAATCGCGGTAATGCCATCGGTCGTGTGTACCACCTTACCCGGCGCGGTGCGTACCGCTGCCTGTGTGGTCACACCCATCCAGACGTGCGGACGAATACCATTGTGTGTCAGCACATCGCGGAGGGTGTTGGCGTTACCGAGTCCGTTCTGGAGTGTGAGTACAATCGTCTGTCGCTCCAGGTAGGGGGCCAGTGGTGCGCAGGCTTCACCGGTCGCCCAGGCTTTGGTGAGCACGATAACGACATCGCTGCCCTGCACATCGGCGGGATCGGCACTGACATGAAGTTTGACGTTGTTGATCTGACCATCACGCTCGGTCAGTTCCAGACCATGCTTGCGGATCGTCTCGAGATGCTCGGAGGCACGACCGTACAGCAGCACGTCATCGAGATTCCATTCCGGATTGGTGTTCGCCGCCTGGGAGTTCATGGAAGAGGTGAGACGCGCAGCCACCAGCGAGCCCATGGCGCCTGCTCCGACAACGGTGATTTTCACTATGACTACTCCCATCATCATCGACTGGTTGTTCTAATCGTATTGTCGCATGAAACGAAGTGCCAATGGCAGACCGAGAGATGTGCCCCTTACATACTCTGGATGCGCGCGGCGCGATGATACGCTATCGACAATGATGTGCTGGCTAGAATCTCTGGAGCTTCTGTTCACGAAAGGTATCTCTTCCGATGTCAGGTGATCGATTCACATTTCTGGCGGCTGTGCATGTCCTGCTCATGCGCGGGAACAAGGTATTGCTTCTTCGTCGCTTCAATACTGGCTATGAAGATGGTAACTACAGTGTTCCTGCCGGACATCTGGATGGAGATGAACAGGTGATTGATGCTGCTATCCGGGAGACGCGGGAAGAAGCCGGTGTCGAGCTTGATCCGGTTTTCTCGAGGGTGGCGGGCATCATGCATCGTATCAGCAACGATGAACGTATCGATTTCTTCGTCGTCGCCGAGAAATGGGCTGGTGAGATCCATAATGCTGAACCACACAAATGCGACGACCTATGCTGGTTTAGCACGGACAATCTGCCGGAGAATGTGGTTCCCTACGTTCGCCGTGCCATTGAGCTAACCGGAGATGGCGTCTGGTTCGAGAGCTTCGGCTGGGAGCGGTGATCCGCCTCGTTCCTCCGGTATCTCGCGCATACCAGGTACCGGGCTGCGCCATACCCACAGCCCCGCCACTGCCATGAAGAAGATGCCGACATAAAGGGCCTCGTGCACACCCCACACATCGCCGACGATGCCGCCCACCAACGACCCTGCCATGGACGCACCACTGACGAGCGTCATCGAGCTGGAACCGATGCGTCCGCGCAAATGGTCTGGCGTCAGCGCCTGCCGGAGGGCAAAGCGGTTGATATTGAAGAGCGCCAGTGTCAGCCACGAGAGCGATTCGCAAATAACCACCACCGGCAAAGCAATCTCCTTAAAGTAGAAAGCGAGTGGCACCGGTAGATTCACCAATCCAAACCCCACTGCACCCCAGAGAATCGACTGCCCGATACCGATCTTGCGCGCCACCCACGGTGCGATCAACGCACCCACCAGTGCCCCGACGCCACCGCTGGCATAGACGAGGCCGACTCCTGCACTGCTGAGCCCGAGATCATTCGTCATGAAGAGCACGTAGACTGCCAGGAAAACCAGCCCACCGAAGTTCAGCACCATGGCGGTATTGATCAATGCGCGCATAATATCGTCGCGCCAGAGTTCATGCAGACCTTCCCGTACTTCGTGCCACATATTGCTCGCGGTGGTGGTTTGGGTGGATGGTGCCTCCGGTTGCTTCATCTGCAAAAGCAGCCACGCCGAGATCCCGAAGGTAAGCACCGGTATCCACATCGCCGATGGCCCACCAATCCAGCCGACGATGAGGCCACCGAGAGCAGGTCCGACAATTTGGGCGACACTGGCGGTACCCATCAGCTTGCTGGTGGCATCGGTCAGTTCATCGCGACGCACGGTATTTGGCAGCACCGCGTTCCAGGCGGCATCGAAAAAGACTGACTGAAGACCGCTTAGCAGCGCCGCGATGAGCAGAATATTGAAGCTGAACCAGCCGGAGAGCGCAGCGATCGGCACGATCGCGCTGCTGAGCACACGGCCGAGATCGGTCGCGATCATGATCGGACGGCGCGGCAACCGGTCCGCCCAGGCTCCGGCGATGAAGCCGATGAGTAACCGTGGAGCGGGGCCGGCAGCGGAGAGGACACCCATCTCCAGCGGCGATGCATTTAGTGTGATTGCGGCAATAAGCGGCACCGCGAAGGTGCTGATCTGTGCACCAAATTGGCTGACTGTCTCTGCACCCCACAGATGCAGAAAGTCGGTATTGGCCCAAAGTCCAGAACGGTTGTGTATGCGATTGTGCACGTAGAAATCTCCCGTAAACGGGAAGATCGGCAGGACGCCAGTCTTCCGCTACCTCTCAGCGTCAGTGAATGTGAGGCAGCGGTTCCCCGGCCATATCGGGGATTTCCAGAGACGAGCCACGTTTGTGGCGATTCGTAATCATGCGGCGATTGTACCATCGGCTTCCGCCCAAATGACCTTCCTGTATCCTGAGGGAGCCCGCTACATGACCCAGACGATGCCGTGTAGTCCCAAACGGGCAAACGCCTTGTCGGAAAGGAGTTCATCATGAACGAGAAGGAAATCGTCAATCTGGAAGAGGAAACCGGTTACGTCACCACCCCATCCTCGCCACAACTCATCTGGAATTTCACATTTGGGGCGGCCATCGCATCGCTTGTGTTGAATGTGGCCCTCTTCTTCGTGGGAAGTGGTGTTGGCTGGATTCCGGATGATATGCCGGAATCGACAGAAGCCTTCAGCCTCGGCTCGGTCATTGTCTTCTCTGTCTTGCCCGTGGTCGCGTTCGGCGCTTTCATGGTTTGGTTGGATAAACGAGCACCGCGGGCCTCACGCCTCTTCACCATTATTCTGTTATGCGTACTGATCCTGCTGGTGATGGTGCCGTTCCTTTTCCGCGATCTGGATAGCAGCTTCCGCCTGGTGCTGGTAGCAATGCATTTCATCACTGCCGCGGCCATCATGTCGATCACCCAGGCGACACCAAGATAACCTCCAGAGCACGGCCCGATGGTTCGCTGCGGGGATACAATGACTCATGGACGCGATCCGGCGTCGTGCGGGAGCAGCAATGTCGCTTACTCTGGAATTTCTCGGCACGGGCACCAGCGGCGGAGTGCCCATTATCGGCTGCACATGCGCGGTATGCACATCGGCTGATCCTCACGATAGTCGCCTGCGCTCCTCGGCACTGATACGTATCGATGGCAAAACGATCCTTATCGATACCAGCCCCGATCTACGCCAACAGCTTCTTCGTGCCAAACCCGATCGCATCGATGGTGTGCTCTACACCCACATGCATAGCGATCATACTGCCGGACTCGACGATCTCCGTCCATTCAATTATCGGCAGGAGGAGCGCATTCCCACATGGGTGCCGGCGAACGCCATCAACGATCTGCGACAACGCTTCGGCTACGCGCTGGAGCCGATCAAGGGACGTTATGGAGTCATCCCGAGTCTGGATGTGACCGTGATTGATGTGGTGCAGCCATTTGAGATCGCTGGAGTCACCGTGACGCCTATCCCCGTTATGCACGGGAAGCTGCCGATCCTGGGCTATCGTTTTGGCAATCTGGCGTATATCACCGATATTCTCACCTTGCCGGAGGAAAGCTGGCCATTGCTGGATGGTGTGGAGGTACTTGTTACCACTGCGCTGAAACTCACCGAGAATCCGGGGCACATGTGCCTGCCGGAAGCCATCGCCTTCGCCAAAGAGGTTGGTGCCCGGCAGACCTGGTTCAGCCATATTGGCCACGAGATGGGCAAATACGCCGATATCAATCCCACACTGCCCGATGGTATGGAGCTCGCCTACGACGGTTTGGTTATCGAGGCATGAGAGTCGCTGTCCTCGGTGATTCCCGAGGATAAACCCCGGACCCATGTCTGGAGAGATCATACGTAGGCCCGCAGTTTATCTGCGAGTTGGATGTGGGTCTCACTTCCCCCCGAATGCGGACCACATCTGTCCGCATAACCACCTACAATGCGCAAAGATTCGCATCTATTCGGAATGCACACATGGCAGAAACAACCGCACCTTCCACCACCGAGCAAACAACGCCAACGCTCGGGACGCCCTTTCTGCCGGAAATGGCCGCTATTGCGATCATCTTTGTATGGGCAAGCACCTTCACTATCACCAAATCGCTCTACGGCGAGATGTCGCCACTTGCCTTCGGTGCGGCGCGCTTCATTGTCATCTGTAGCATCGCGTTTTTGGTGCTTGGCATCACGGCAAAGCGCAGCGGTAATCGCGATCTTTTCCGAATCAGGCGTGCCGATATTCCGCTCTTTATCTTCACCGGTGTTCTTGGCTATACCTGCTATCAGCTGGGTTTCATCATCGGGCTGGAGCATACCTCGCCCTTCGCCGGTTCGCTCATGATTGCTACCAGCACGCCACTCGTCTCGCTGCTAATTGTGCGCATTCTCGGCGAGCGTCAATCTGGCGCGATCTGGCTCGGAGCACTCCTCGCCATTCTTGGTGTTACCATCTTCCTTTTCTCCGGTGATGGCGGTTCCAAACCGCTCGGCAATATCATCGCCTTTAGCGGCGGTGTCGCCTTCGCCATTTACCAGGTGATGAATCGACGTCTTGTCCGTGAATATCACTCGGCCACCTATTCGGCGTGGAGCACGCTCCTTGGCTCTGTTCCACTGATACTCCTCGGTACCCCCGCGATGATCGACCAATCCTGGGGAAGTGTCAGTACACATAGCTGGTTGGCATTCATCTATATGTGCATTCTTCCGGTCTATGTCGCCTATATGGTTTGGGGCTGGGCTATTCGTCATCGTGGGGTTGCCATTACGGGATTCACCATTCTCGTACCGATCGTTGCTGGTGTTATCAGCTGGATCTTTTACGATGAGGCATTCACCGCCCGGAAGCTTCTTGGTGGGGGTGTGGCCGTGCTCGGACTGGTTCTTATGCAATGGGCAAATCATCGGCAAGGTACGGCGGCAGGGCACTGATATCTGCCGAATCTGCTGCTATGATTCCGCATATGAAGATTGCACTTGTATCGCCCTATAGCATGCACAAACCCGGTGGTGTGGCCGAGCACGTCGCGCACTTGCGCGATGAGTATCGGCGTATTGGCCATGAGGTGAAGGTTTTGGCTCCACGCGGTCTCAAGGGTGGCCTGGAGATTGGCGATGACTACTACGGTATCGGTCGCAGCATCACCATTCCCGGTAATGGCAGCAAGATGCGATTGACCTTCGATGTCACCCTCTATGCCGATGTGAAGAGAATCATGCGGCAGGAGCACTTCGATGTTGTGCATTGCCACGAGCCGCTTCAACCGGTTCTTCCATATATGGTGTTGCTGAATTCGAATGCCGTGAACATCGCCACCTTCCATGCCTACGCCGAGCAGCAGCCACTCTATAGTGCTTTTAAGCCGTACATGAGTTTCGTGTTGGGGCGGGTAGACGGTCGTATCGCCGTTTCCGAACCCGCGCGTGAGCTGGTGAGCAAGTATTTCGAAGGTGATTACCGCATCATTCCCAACGGTATCGATGTTGCATCCTACGGTCCGCAGGTGGAGAAGTTTCCCTGGGCGGGCGATGGTATTCCGCGCATTCTCTTTCTCGGCCGCTTTGAGGAGAGCCGTAAAGGTTTCAAGTACCTGCTCCGGGCATTTCCGTTGGTGAAGCAGCAGTTCCCCAAAGCTCGCCTGATCGTGGTGGGTGGCGGACGGCCCGAAAAGTATGAAGGGTTGATCGAACGGCTGGGTATTACCGATATCGAGTTCAAGGGCTTCGTCAGCGCCGAGGACAAGGCGCGCTATTACGCCAGTTGTGATGTCATGGCTGTTCCCAGCACCGGTGGTGAGAGCTTTGGCTACACCGTGGTCGAGCCGATGGCGGCAGGAAAACCCGTGGTCGCAAGTGACATCGCGGGTTATCGCAGCGTCATGACGAACAATGTGAATGGTGTGCTTGTGGAGCCGCGCGATCCAACAGCACTCGCGCTTGGTCTGGTACGTGTCCTCTCGGACTACGATCTGCAGAATCGACTCGGTGCCCAGGGGTATGTCGATGCCCAGCAATACAATTGGGCGAGCGTGGCACGGCAGGTGCTGGACGAGTACGCTCTCGCTGCAGAACGTGGTCGACATGCGCAGTGGCGTGCGGATTTCCGGTAAACTGACACAGGGGGGCACAGAGGTGCCACGCGAGGAGAGACCGGAATGCTGAGTGAAGCCATCGGAACGTGGGTCCGTAGCAAAATGCTTGTTGTCGGTCGCGCATGCGCCAGAATGGGGATCACCCCCAATATGGCGACGCTCATTGGCCTGGCACTCAATCTGGTGGTGGCGGTCATCCTCGGTTTCGGGCACCCCATCATCGCCGGTGTGCTGCTGCTCTTCGCCAGTGCCTTCGATATGGTGGATGGTTCCATCGCTCGGGCGACGAACACCATCAGCAAATTTGGTGGCTTCTTCGATTCCACGATTGATCGTTACTCTGAGATCGTTGTCTTCGTCGGCTTGCTGGTCTGGCTGAACACCACGAGCGACGATCACCTCGGATCATTTCTGGTCGTGGTGGCCTGTAGCGGCGCACTCATGGTGAGCTATACGCGCGCTCGAGCCGAAGCACTCGGCTACAAGGCGAGTGTGGGTTTGCTTGCTCGTCCCGAACGCGTGATCTTGCTGGCGATCTGTCTCATCATTCAGCAACCGATGTGGGCACTCTGGATTCTGGCGATTCTTACGCATGTAACTGCTGTCTGGCGCATCGTCCACGTCTATCAGGTTGCCGCCGCCGAAGGTGAGATTCACAAGCAGAAGCAGGTGCGATGAGCGATCTTGTCGACATGCAGGAAAACGATGATGCGGCGCCGCTCGTTCGTCCCGAAGATATCCGCTCCACCTCACGTTCGTGTCTGGTCGTTATCCTGCTCTTTGCGGTGATCCTGTTGATGCTCTGCATCTTTGTTGTTGTGCAGACATGGATTCGCTGACACCGATCTGGACGCCTGATTCTCCCAACACCATCATTCAGGGCGACAACTTGGCGGTTGTTCGTGCACTGCCGGACGCGTCATTCGCCCTCATCTATCTCGATCCTCCCTTCAATACGGGCAGGACACAGACGCGGCAGAATATCTCCACCAGACGTTCCGCGAATGGATCCCGGATCGGTTTCGGTGGCAAAAGCTACGAAGAGGTGAGGGGGATAGTTCTCGGGTATAGCGATGCGTTCGCTGACTATTGGGCGTTCCTCGAACCGAGACTGGAGGAGGCATGGCGGCTCCTGAGCACCAACGGCACACTCTATCTCCATCTCGATTACCGTGAGGTGCATTACGCCAAGGTGTTGTTGGATGCACTTTTTGGTCGTGAGTGTTTCCTCAATGAGATCATCTGGGCTTACGACTACGGCGCCCGTACGAAGAAGAAGTGGCCTGCCAAGCACGACACAATTCTCGTCTATGTGAAAGATCCACAGAACTACACCTTCAACGGTGAGGATGTCGATCGCGAACCCTACATGGCACCGGGACTGGTGACAGCGGAGAAAGCCGCTCGGGGCAAGCTGCCAACGGATGTTTGGTGGCATACGATCGTCTCGCCGACTGGCAAGGAGAAGACTGGCTATGCCACGCAGAAGCCAGAAGGGATTCTCCGCCGGATTATTCAGGCAAGTAGCAACCCTGGGGACTGGGTGCTGGATTTCTTCGCGGGTAGCGGCACCACGGGTGCCGTCGCTGCATCGTTGGGACGTCGCTGCCTTTTGATAGACGAAAATCCGGAAGCGATCGCAATCATGCGCAATCGACTCCCGGATTTTCACGTGATCACAAACGTGGACCGGGGGTTTACCCCCGGGTGCTGACTCGCAGCGAATGAGGTGTTACCGCGCGACCTTCGCTTCCTGCTTCACGATCCAGTCCGCCCGGAACCAGTAGCGAATATACGGCGGCATCCACCTGTTCTCGTTCTTCGTGAAATCCACCAGGTAGAGCGGAATCCCGTGCGTGCCATCCGGCTTGATATCGGTGATCGTGCCAACGGCACCATCGCACTTGGCTTCCTGGCTGGTGGTGTACATCATGTGCACACCCTCCACCCCGCGACTATTCTTGCCGCGCGGCATCTCCACCTTCACTACATCACCAATATCGAATCCGCTCATTTTGCGCTCCCGGATTGCATTCCCACACCATAACTAAGCGGATTATACCGCCACGATCCTGCGAACCGCGAAGCGGTTCCGCAGGACCCCCCGGCGCAGCGCGCCGGTCCAACGTCTATTTCATAGGCAGGTCTCGAATAAAACGTCTCTGGCGAGATTGGTAGCAAGGGAGCTGGCCTCCCCTCTGGGGCAGACCAGCTGCCCCTCTACCGATTCATCTCGCACCATCTACCAGCTATCCCCCACCAATCTCTACCCACCAGTAATAAATATCAACATGGATATAAATATTTTCAATATGACTATTGACATTATCAATGTCCTGTTCTAGGATTTGACTATCGAAGCGGAACGACCCCCTCCGGTTCGACGGATGTTCGGGAAATCGCCCCATTCAGCCGGGGCGATACCCCATCAGGAGATAATCAATATGCCTACCCCTCAGTACCCGGTCCGAACCGATTGCCCCACCTGCGGCGATCCCCTCCATGTCACTCGACTGGAGTGCGAGACCTGCGGCACGGCGATTGAGGGTCACTTCCTTCTCAATAGCCTCAGTCGGCTGCCAGGGGATTCACTGAACTTTCTCGAATCCTTTATTCGCAACAAGGGTGTCATCAAGGATATCGAAGTCGATCTCGGCATCAGCTATCCCACGGTTCGCGCCCGTCTCGACGATGTTGTCAATCAGCTTGGTTTCAACGAGCAGCGCAAACTGCGCCCGAGTCAGGAACGAGAAGAGCGTCGCTCGATTCTCGAACGCCTGAGCAATGGCACCATCACCGCCGAAACAGCTGCCACCCTGATGGCGAGCCTCAATGAAAGGAGCCAATCATGACACCCCAGGGCGGGTTGCCCGATGAGCGCTTCACCATTCTGCAGATGGTGCAGGATGGCACCATCACTCCGGATGAGGGAGCGCGACTGCTGGAAGCAATGGATCGCTTCGAGCGCACCGCAGCACCACCGCCACCACCGAAACCCGTTGGACCACGCAGTGTCCGCATCAAGATCACCAACAAGTCCGGCAACGAAGATATCGATCTTGTGCTTCCCTTCGGACTCGTAACCACCGGACTCAATCTCGCCAACAAGGTCGCTCCCGGCAAAGTGCCGGACTTCACCGAAGTTCGCAGGAGTGTAGAAGAAGGCTTTATCGGCAAGCTCATCAATATCGATAACGACGGCAATCACATCGAAATCAGCGTAGAAGAAAGGTAACAACACCATGACACAGCACAACAGCGACGATCTCACCCGTGATCTCAATGATCGCATCAAGGAACTTGAAGATATGACCCGCGAACTGGAGGATCGCCAGCACGAGTTGGACGATGCGGCAACCCAGGCTGAAGATAGCTTCACCGCATTCGATGACGATAGCGATCAGCACAAGAACATGTCTGATCAAGCCCGCATGGAAGGTGACAGCATTTTCTTTACTGCCGATGTCTCGGCCGATATTCCATTGATGTTGCGCGTCACCAATACAAACGGTGATATCCATGTTGTCGGCGCCGATATCAGCCAGGTGGAAATTCGGGCCGATCGCTCCAATGGTGGCGATGCCGATCATACCCACTGGTTCTTCCAGCAGATCGACAACGATGTTACCCTCCGACCCAACTGGCAATTTGGTAGCCACGTTGGCGGACTCGCCAACAAGCTCAAGAGCCAGCTTCGTGAGGGATTCAAGAGTAGCGACTGGAGCAGCAAGGACTTCAAGTTCGGACTCGATGTTAGCTACGATCTCACCGTGCGTGTACCGAATCATATGGCTGATATCAGCGAAGCCTGGTTCAAGACCGCCAACGGTGACATTCAGGTCTCCGGTGTCGATGCCAAACTCGATGTGAAAACAGCCAATGGCGATCTGCGTGTGCAGGGTGGCAAGAGTCTTGCGCTCCACACCGCCAATGGTGATCTCCAGGCGAACGGTATCACTGGCGATGTCAGTGCCGCTTCGGCGAATGGTGATATTCGTCTCTCAGGTATCACGGGCGCGATCGATGCCAACAATGCCGCTGGCGATATTCAGGTGGATGGTGCGACCGGCTGGGTGACGCTGCGTAGTGCCAGCGGCGATATCCGCCTGCAGAATGCCACCGTCAAGGGTGGACGCATTGTGAACGTTTCCGGCGATATTCAGGTGGATGCCACCTTCCCGAACAAGGGAACATTCGGATTCGATAGCGTCTCTGGCGATATCACCATTCGGGCCACCGTGCCCGCAGAGGGTGTCAGCCTGAGTACCAAGAGCGTCAGTGGAGACACCCATGCACCGGGATTTACCAGTACCGGCAAAGGCCATTGGGTCATTGGTGAGGGCACCGGTGTGGATTTCAGCTCGAAGACGGTCAGTGGTGATATTCGCATTGAGGCCACGCTCGATAGCAGCCTGACGCTCACCAATGAGCAGCCTCGGCACGCCCAGCCCGTTGATGGGGAAGAAGCTCCTGCCAGCGACAAGACCGGCGATGTGAATATCAATCTCGATATCGAGCTCGAACGCGCCAAGGGTTGGTTGAAGGATATTGCCAGCAAGTTCAATGTCGTTGTGGATGACAGCAGATCCGGGAATGAGCCGGAGACACCGCCGGCCCCCGAGGCTCCAAAAGCACCGGAAGCGCCGCAAACACCTCCCGCACCGGAGACCGCCACTCGCCGGGCCGAGTTGCTGGAAAAGGTGAAGAGTGGCGAGATCAGTGTCGATGAAGCCCTCGCCGAGCTGGAGAAGAACGCGTAATACCGTCACCCTTCTGGGGCGACAATGCAAATGGCTGAACGGATGGCCCGGGATTGGGGCTGGGCCATCCACATTTCGGAAGCGTATTGGGGGTCAGAACTCACGCAATTCCTTCCCAGGAATGATTTGGAGAGAACTGACATGAACATGATTGAAGCACTGCAGGTCGAGATTGATCGCAAGCAGGAGTCCATCAAAAAGGACTATCGTACGTCCCAGTCTGGTTTGGGTGGTATCCGCCGCGTCTTCGGGAACACGCTGATCGCACTTGGTGATCGTATCCACGGTCGTGCCGAAGAATGCCGCGAGGAACTCGCCCGCCGCGAACTTACGCGCAGACTGCGAGAGGCAGCATGACCTCACAAACACCGGCGGTCGACAGTTGGTTCTCACCAGCGCGTCGACCGCTCACCGCAATGCTGGGTGCGGGCTTCGTCTCGATGATCAGCAACAACCTCACTGGCCTGGCTGTTCCCTGGTTCGTGCTGGAGCTCACCGGCAGCGCTGGCAAAATGGGTATCACGGCTGCGGCCACTATGCTCCCCAGTGTGGTCATGTCCTTCCTGGGTGGAGCCATTGCCGACCGTACCAACCCCAAGTTTCTCAGCATCTTTTCGGATGTCATAAGCGGTGTCACGGTCGCGTTGGTCCCGCTCCTCTTCCTGATGGATCTGTTGACCTTCCCGATTCTCCTTGCACTCATGGTGGCTGGCGCCATCTTCGATGCACCGGGATACGCTGCTCGCGGCAAGATGTTGCCGCAGCTCGCTGATCGTGGACGTATCGAGATCGAAAAGGTTACCTCTATTCAGGGCATTTTCTCGGCAGTTTCAACGCTCTTTGGCGCGGTATTGGCGGGTGTGCTCATCACGATCCTGGGAGCTACCAATGTTCTCTGGATCAACGCTGGGGCCTTCGCTCTATCCGCAGTTGTTATGTTGCTGATCGTGCCGAATCTGCATGTCGCCCGTGAAGAGATGCCCTCGATGGTCGAGGATATGAAGGAGGGCTTGCAGTACGTTTGGAAGCACTCGGTACTGCGTCCACTTACAGCGGGTGCGCTGGTTATCAATGCGGTATTCACCCCGATGATCGCGGTGCTCCTGCCCTATATGGCCAAGACTGAGTGGGACAGCGCCACCGCCTATGGACTCGCCGTTAGTGGACTCGGTGCTGGTGCACTCGTTGGCAGTGTGATGGTCGGGAAGCTGAGTGATCGCATCTCGCGCAGCACCATTATGCGTGTCAGTCTCATGCTGCTTTCTCTACCGGTCATCCTGCTTATCGCCGTGCCACCTCTGCTGGTCTCCTGGATTGCCTTCACGCTTATGGGCGTGGGTTCCGGGATGGTGAATCCGGTGATTCAGGCGATGGTCTTCCGTATCACCAAGCCTGAGCTGTTGGGACGGGTTAGCGGTGTCATCGGTGCCGGTGCCATGGTTGCTTCGCCGCTGGGTATTATGTTGGCCACACCCGCACTCTCCGCCTGGGGATTGCCGACAGCGTATGCCATGTTGGCAGTTCTTCTCGGCCTCAACGCTATCTTCATGCTGCGATCCCCCATGTTCAGTCTGATGGACGATATCGATGTGGAACCTGTCGTTCTCGACCAGATCGTACAGGACGCAACTTCACAATCGTAAGTGAGAAACTTGACACATGAGCCGCAGACATCGTACATTCACCTCGTACCCACATTGATGGTGGGTGCGGGGTGGGGTGTCTCCTGGACGCCGATTTCGCGAATGTGGAATTCAATCGCGCACGGGGAGTTTCTCCCTGGAGAAGATCAATGACTGGTACGTTGCTGAAACAGAATGCGCCTATACACGGCCAGGAGCGCGACTCCCGCTCTCCCAAACGGCCGCTTCAGCGCGTGGTGCGTACCAGGCGCTAGCGGCCGCAGCCGAGTAGCGCCATCACCTCAGATAGCCCACACACAATTCAGTTCTGCGTCGATCGGAAGAAGTACGCGGCACTATCGCACCAGCGAATCGGGAACGGTGCAAGCCCGATATCTGCGATCCGCCGCCGAACGCGTCCGTGAGCAGCCGACCGAAGAAAGCCTCTGGCAAGTAGGATCGGGTGGATGGCCTCCAGACAAGCAACAGCCAAGAGATGTGCAGCATCTGCACAAGAAGGGTGGTACCGCGGGAACCGACGTCTCTCGCCCCTTTGATTGGCAGCCACACTGTGTGGCCACCAGTCGGCGTCAGCACGACCACAAGGGTAGGTTACCGATGGAACAGACCGCCAAAACAGATTTCGCACCCAGTACACCGCAGCTGCAGCCGTTGCCGAGTGTGACGCAGAACTCCAGTGGTCCGGCCACTGATCGCACCAGTTTGCTGGGCGGGCCGACTATGCCTGCTTTGCCGACATTCTCGGTCAGCACGCGCATGCGCGGTCGACATCTGCTCACCGATACTGATCTCACTCCGGAAGAGGTTGCCGAGGTGATCGATACGGCTTCGCGCCTGAAGCGACTCCACAAGAACGGTCAACCGCATCACTATCTCACGGGCAAGAGCATTGGCATGATCTTTCAGATGCCCAGCACCCGCACCCGCGTTTCATTGGAAGCGGGAATGGCGCAGTTGGGTGGTCAGGCGATCTTCCTCGGTGTGAACGATCTGCAGACCAGTCGCGGTGAAACGATCGCCGATACTGCCCAGATCCTCAGTCGCTACGTCGATGGCGTCGTTGCCCGTGTCTACGATCACAATACGCTGGTCGAGATGGGCGAGAACGCCAGCATTCCGGTAATGAACGGTCTTAGCAATCTCTGCCATCCGCTGCAGGCGTGGGCCGATCTGCTCACCCTCACCGAACGCTTCGGTGATCTGAAGGGCCTGAAGATCGCCTACCTCGGTGACGGCAACAATATGGTCTCCAGTCTCATGCTCTCCGGTGCGGCGATGGGTGTTTCTGTCACTGCCGCGACTCCCGCCGAGTACGCACCAAGCGAGCAGGTTATGCAGTACGCGCAGTGGATCGGGAACAGCACTGGTGCCCACATTGGCGCAACCACCGATGCTCATGCCGCCGTGAAAGACGCCGATGTGGTCTATACCGATGTCCATGTCAGCATGGGGCAGGAGAATGCGGCCCATCGCGCAGTCAGTCTAGCACCCTACAAGGTCACGCCAGAGATCATGGAGTCCGCCGGAAAGCAGGCGCTCTTCATGCACTGCCTGCCGATGCACCGCGATGAAGAGGTCGCCAGCGAAGTGGTCGATAGTCCGGCCAGCATCATCTACGATCAGGCCGAAAATCGGCTGCATATGCACAAGGCTCTTCTTGTGCATACCCTGTGCTAACGCCATGAATGCAACGACGACACGAGCCCTGACCTGGATCGAAGATGGCGAGGAGCAAGAAGTGCGATTAACGGATTCGCTGAAGGGGCGAAGTATCCTCACCGATCTCAGCCTCTCTCCGGAAGAGCGCCTCGCGATTCTGGATACTGCCGCCATGCTCAAGCGCACCAGGAACAAGCAGATCAGCCATATGTGGTTGATGGGCAAGACGCTGGGCATGATCTTTCAGCATCCCAGCACCCGCACCCGTACGGCCTTCCAGGCAGGCATGGAGCAGATGGGCGGACAAGCCATCTTCCTTGGCGCGCAGGATCTCCAGATGAAACGCGGTGAGACCGTGGGCGATACTGCTGCGATCATCAGCCGCTATGTCGATGCCATTGCTATCCGCATTGCCGATCCTGCCGAGTTGATGGATTTCGCGCGCGGTGCCACCGTGCCGGTCTTCAACGCCCTCACCAGCAAAGATCACCCGCTGGAAGCGATGAGCGATGTTTTCGCCCTGCGCGAGCATTTCGGCACGCTGGAGAATCTCACCTTTGCCTACCTTGGTGATGGCAACAACATGTGCCACAGCCTCATGCTGAGCATGTTGGGGAGCGGTGTGAATGTGAATGTTGCCTCCCCGAATGCATTTGGACCCGATCCCCAGGTCGTGTCTGCCGCCCAGGCATTGGCCGCGCAGACCGGTGCAAGATTGCAGATGTTCGGGACCGCGCGTGAAGCGGTACGAGGAGTCGATGCCGTCTATACCGATGTCCACGAAAGCATGGGTAGCACGGTAATTCCGGGCAAACTGATTGCGTTGGCACCCTATCGGGTCACACAGGAAATTATGGAAATGGCAAAGCCGGAGGCGGTGTTCATGCACTGCCTGCCGTTGCATCGTGGACAGGAAGTCGAACCCGAGGTCGCGGATGGTCTGCAAAGTATCATCTTCGATCAGGCCGAGGCGCGACTCCATGTTCATAAGGCGGTGTTGCTGCAGGTGCTGCATGACGATCGGAATCCGTTTTCGTCATGAGGGTGATATCGGCATGGTGTCGATGATGTGTCTTGTATCCCCGACGGATGGTCTGTCGGGATTCGGTAACAGGTAGCGCGGAAGCGCAAACAAGGAGAAATGATATGGCTGCTGTAGCGATTTGCCCCGAGTGCGATGCTGAGATCGAAGTTGTGGGTGTGGAAGTTGGCGAGATCGTGCCGTGCGGTGAGTGTGGTGCTGATCTTGAGGTGGTGGGTGTTGATCCCGTCGAGCTCGCCCTCGCCCCGGAAGAAGGCGAAGACTGGGGCGAGTAGATCCACCGGTAGCACCGCATTTTATATGCGGTGTTGAGGGCTGGAACCCCCGGGCTAAACCCGGGGGCCACGCCGCTCAACG
>JAGQGU010000018.1:0-53580 GCA_020432165.1 Thermomicrobiales bacterium | reverse complement strand
CCGGGGTTGAGAGACCGACTCTCGAGCCCGCGCGTAAAGCGCGGGCCTACCTGGGTATCTGGGCTCAACCGGAGGCCTCGAGCCCAGACGTAGCCCCGGGGTGCCGAAGGCGGCCGAGTGGTGAGCAAAGCGAACCACGAGCAGCGGAGCGAGCCCTTATACCCGGGGTTTGGGAGACGACTCTGAAACCCCCGGGCTAAACCCGGGAGCCACGCCGCTCAACGTAGCCCCGGGTTTTATACCCGGGGTTGAGAGACCGACTCTCGAACCCGCGCATAAAGCGCGGGCCTACCTGGGAATCTGGACTCAACCGGGGGCCTCGCGCCCAGACGTAGGCCCGGGGTTGATCCCCGGGCTTCGGGAGACGACCCTCCAACCCGGGGGCCACGCCGCTCAACGTAGCCCCGGGTTTTATACCCGGGGTTGAGGGCCTACATACGCTGGCGGAGACGATCTCCGCCCATCAGGGGCAGACAAGCTGCCCCACTACCTGCTTGGTGAGGTAACTATGGCAACGGCAATTGGCGTGCTCACTGCACGCGTCCGCGTTGAGGAAAAATTGGTCATCGCCGCGCTTGAGCGCGCGGGTGTTTGCACCATGCCCATCCCTCCCGCGGCCATGCCCTTGCCTCCCGGTCCTACCCTCCACGATGTTCAGCGCTTCGTCGCGGCTGCATCCGGTAACGACGATGCTATCCCGCTGGTGATGATCGATCGCATCAGTAACCGCGCTGTTGGTCGCATCATCAATCGCCTGCTCCGGCAGGCCGGTGTGACGATTATCGATGGTGGTGTCGCCAGTCGCCGCAACCGTCTCCAGGTGGCTACGGTTTGGGATGCGGCTGGTGTGCCGCGACCGGCCACGCTGGCGGCTTTTAGCGAAAGCACAGCGATCATCGCGGCCAATCAGCTTGGCTATCCAGCCACGATGTTTCCAACCATTCACAGCAGCGCGCCGGTTTCGTTGGCTGATGCTGATACCGCCGATGCCGTTATTGAGCATCGCGTGGTGCTCGGTACGGATGAAGAAGAGATTGTGATCTTGCAGGCCGGTGCAACCATCGGTGACACCGAATGGTATCGCCTCCACGTGGCTGGTTTCACAGCGGTTGCGGTCGATGGTGAGCGAATCCCCCCGGCCGAGGCGCTGGCGGTGGCCGAATTTGCTGCCAAATCGATTGACGCGGGTAGTATTGCCGTGGATGTGGCACTGCAACATGGCGAATGGGTAGCGTGGGATGCCGTGCCACTGGCGGATTTTCGCAAAGCGACCCTCCTTGGCGAGACAACCGTGGAAGATGCGATTGCTGCCCATGCCTTGCGCAAACTTATGGCGCGGGAGAAGGAGGTGCGCAATGTCGCTCTCACCTGAGCAGCATCAGGATCAGCTCGATATCGAGCTCTTGCGCTCGCTTGTTGCCATTCCCAGCCTTTCGCATCAGGAACGCGATGCCGTGCAGTATCTGCGCGGTGTTATGGCCAGTCGCGGCTTCGAGCTGATCGAGTCTACCTCGGGTAGCGCCATTGGTCGGATTGGTTCCGGCGATATGCATATCGTGCTGCTTGGTCATATCGATACCGTACCAGGGCACATCCCGGTTGAGATTGTGGATGGTGTGCTCTGGGGACGCGGAGCCGTCGATGCCAAGGGTCCGCTTGCCACCTTTGTGGCGGCGGCAAGCCGGGCAGCTTCCGATCTTAACTGTACGGTGACGGTTGTCGGTGCTACGGGTGAGGAAGTCATTGGATCGCCCGGGGCCAACGAAATCGCCACCTGGCCAGCACCGGCCTATTGCATCATCGGCGAGCCGAGTGGGTGGGATGCGCTCTGCCTCGGCTATCGTGGCTCGTACTCGCTGATCTACACATTGAAGCGCAGTAGTCGCCACACCGCCGGTCCTGGCGAATCGGTCGCACAGGAGGCGGTCACATTCTGGAACGCTTTGCAGGATGAGATTGCTTCCTGGAACGCCGATGCCAAGGGGAATTTCTGGAGCATTGGTCCCAGCCTGCGCAGCTTCAATACCACCAGTAATGGACTTGAAGATGTTGCCGAGCTTTCCATCGGATTGCGGTTGCCCCCGGATCTGGATGTCGCGAAGCTTACCCAGAGACTCTACAAGCTCGCTGGCGACGCGAACTTGCATATCGATGGCTTGCAGGAGGGGTATCGCACCACCAAGCAAAGCAAACTGGTGCCACCATTCCTGCGCAGTATCCGCCAGGAGGGTGGGAAGCCGGGGTTCACGTTGAAGCTGGGGACATCCGATATGAACGTGGTTGGTCCGGCGTGGGGTTGCCCGATTGTGGCCTATGGCCCTGGCGACTCCAGTCTGGATCACACCCCGGATGAGCGGATCGAGTTGGCAGAGTATCTGCAGGCCGTGAGGGTGCTGACACAAGTCCTGAGGAGCTTCGGAGGCTCGGTAGTGTCGCCCCTTGTGGGCGACTTGTAGACGTAGCCCCGGGTTTCATACCCGGGGATGGGTTACGTAGGGGCGGATCTCGAAGAGTATCCGCCCGCAACGGCGGCTCTGCCGCCGTTATCCCGGTCCGAAGCCCGGGGCTAAACTCCGGGCCTACGCTGGACACGGGTGGCATTGTCTCTCGGGAGCGATACGGAGGCCCGTGCTTTATGCACGGGCAGCCCGGTTTAGGTAGTCGGTTGAGACTCTGGACGCGCTGCGCGCGGGGGTCCTTCCATTTCGTTTCACTCAATGTCAGGATCTGTTTTGGCACCAATCAGCGACAAATCAGGACTCCGTCTCGGTGTCCTCGTCTCCTGGCTGCGGCAGGAGGAAAAACTCATTCTCTCAGCGGCACGGGCGCGCGGGATGGAAGTGACTCCCATCTTCGATCGTAATCTCACGCTCAATCTCTCTGCACCTACGGCTGCGGAATCCGGTATCGATATCGATGTCCTGCTCGATCGCTCGGTGGCGCACAGTCGAGCCGGTTACACCCTCTGGGCGATGCAGCGCTGGGGAATCCCCACGCTAAACACCGCCGAATCGGTGAGCGTCTGTGATGACAAGGCTCGTGCCAGCATGGTGCTGGAAGCTGCCGGCATCCCGAGCCCGAAAACATTTGTCGCTTACTCGGTCGAATCCGCCATCGCTGCCTGTGAGCAGCTCGGGTATCCGGCCGTGATGAAACCGGTTGCGGGTAGCTGGGGCCGCCTCATCAGCCGCGTCAATGGACCAGAACAGGCGCGTGCCATCATTGCCCAGAAATCCGAGCACGGTTCGGTGATGCACGAGATCTTCTACATCCAGGAATTTATCGAGAAACCTGGTCGCGATATCCGGGCTTATGTCGTTGGTGGGGACATCGTGGCCGCCAGCTATCGCACCAGTGAGCACTGGATTACAAATGCCGCCCGCGGTGCGGTGAGTGTGCCATGCCCGATCACACCCGAGATTCACGATTTGGCGCTGCGTGCCTGCGAAGCGGTGGGTGCTCGCCTGGCAGGTGTCGATCTGATCGAGACGAACGAAGGCTTGAAGGTGATTGAGGTCAACACTGGTGGCGAGTTCAAGGGACTCATGACCACGACCGATCGCGATATCGCCGGTGAGATCGTGGAAGAAGCGTTTCGTGTTTATCAGGATGGAGTAGGGGTGCACGTATGACGATTCGGGTTGGTATGCTCCAGAGTCGGGTACGTGTCGAGGAGAAACTGCTCGCCGAGGAGTTGGTGGCGCGTGGGGTGGAGCTGGTGCGCTTCGATGACCGCGAGTTCACCCTCGATCTCGCTGCACCGGATCCCGCCTTCACATCGTGCAATGTTATTTTGGAGCGCTGTATCAATCACCTCCGGGCGCTCTATACCTTGCGCGTTCTCAATGACTGGGGCATTCCCACGGTCAACAGGTATGAGGTTGCCGAAGTTTGCGGCGACAAAATGCTGACCACCTCTGCCCTCATCCGCGCTGGCGTGCCCACGCCACGGACGATGATCGCCTATACCGAGGAGAGTGGGATTCGCGCGATCGAGGAGATGGGCTACCCGGTGGTGCTCAAGCCCGCAGTGGGTAGTTGGGGGCGACTGCTCAGCCGTGTCAACGATCGTGACGCCGCCGAGGCCTTGCTGGAGCACAAGCTCACACTCGGCTCATTTCACCATGGAGCCTTCTATATCCAGGAATTCATAGAGAAGAAGGGGCGCGATATCCGTACCTTTGTCGTCGATGGCGAGACGATCTGCGGTATCTATCGCACCAGCGATCACTGGATCACGAACACCGCCCGTGGTGCGAAGGCGAGCAACTGCCCGATTACGCCCGAACTCGATGACCTCAGTCGTCGTGCGGCAGAGGCTGTAGGTGGTGGAGTGGTTGCTATCGATCTCTTCGAGACCGACCGTGGCATCATGGTGAACGAAGTGAATTACACGATGGAGTTCCGGAACAGCATCCACACCACCGGGGTGAACATTCCCGCCCGAATTGTGGATTACGTGATCCGGCTGGGAGAAGGCAATTCGTAGCCCCGGGGGTTTATCCCCGGGGAGAGACTGACAAAGACGTAGCCCCGGGGTTGCATCCCCGGGGGAAACCCAATGACCCGCACCTAAAGTGCGGGCGTACGCTGACAAAGACGTAGCCCCGAGGTACCGCAGGTGGCAGTCCGCTGCCCTTATCCCCGGGGGAACAGGGGCGGATACCTTTCAGGATCCGCCCGAGAAAATGCCCACAAAGGGCTCGAAAGTGACAGGATGCGCGGCCAAATCGTTGGCTGCGGAGATTTTGGGCCGGCTGTGCCGGGGGTCCTGCGGACATTCTTTGCATGTCGCAGGAGGAGACATTATGGAAAAGCTGACAGCATCTATCATTGGCGGATCGGGCTATGCGGGGGGTGAGCTGGTGCGCCTGCTTCTGCAGCACCCAAATATCGAGCTGACGCAGGTTACCAGCGAACGCCAGGCTGGCAAGTTCGTGAAATCGACGCATCCCAATCTGCGCGAGGTCACCAACCTGAAGTTCATCGCCAGCGCCGATCTCAAGCCGAGCGATCTCCTCTTTCTGGCATTGCCACATGGCGTGAGTATGGAGAAGCTGCCAGCCGTTCGCGATCTCGCGCCCATCGTCATCGATCTCAGCAGCGACTTCCGCCTGAGCAATCCGGGCGATTATGTTACCTGGTATAGCCATGAACACACCGATCTGGCTGCGCTCGGCAAATTTGTCTATGGCATGCCAGAGCTGCATCGCGATGAGATTCGCGAAGCCGACTGGATCGCCTCACCTGGCTGCATGAGCACGACCTCGATTCTTGGTCTCTATCCGCTCTATCAGGCGGGTGTGGTCGATCTCACCATGCCAGCCGTCGTCGAGGCGAAGACCGGTAGTTCCGGCTCCGGTGGCTCGCCGAGCCTGGCCAGTCACCACTCCGAGCGCAGCGGCGTGATTCGCTCGTTCAAACCAACCGGACATCGCCACACTGCCGAAGTGATTCAGGAGCTTACCTTCAATGGCAATGCCCCCCAGATCAGCTTCAGCGCCACCAGTATCGAGGCTGTCCGTGGCATTCTCGCCACCAGTCATGTCTTCCTGAACGAGGATCTGGACGATAAAGCCCTGCGCAAGATCTATCGTGAGGCCTACAAGGATGAGCCCTTTATGCGACTTGTGAAAGAGAATGTCGGTGTGCATCGCTATCCGGAACCGAAGCTGCTTAGCGGCAGCAATTGGTGCGATGTTGGCTTCGAGCGCGATCCCCACAGCCGCCGCGTGGTCGTGATGGCTGCTACGGACAATCTGATGAAGGGCGCTGCTGGCCAGGCTGTGCAGGCGATGAACATCCGCCTGGGTATTTCCGAGCGCACTGGCCTCGAGTTCCCGGGGCTTCACCCAATCTGAGTTTGCCGAAGGCAAAATCAGATATCCTGCGAGCCACATAATGGCTCGCAGGACCTCCCGTCGATGCGGAACGTTCCATGGCAAACGTAGGCCCGTGGTTTATCCACGGGCACCCGCGCGTAAAGCGCGGGCCTACGCGTGGAGGGGATGTGATTTGGCCTTGGCTGTTCACGTATCGTAGGGGTGGATTTCCGTAGGAATATCCACCCGAATCGGCGGCATCGCCGTCGATAACAATTGGGAGAAATACGAGCGGACAGTGAGCGATAGAGAGTAGGCGGAGTGGTGTGGTGAGGAGATTTTGGACCGGTGGTGCGTCTGCACCACCGGGGGGTCCTTCGGAATCGCTTCGCGACTCGCAGGACTTTCGCCGCGATTCGCAGGATCACGCACTATGGCCGCTCGCCTGGACCCTCGGCTGGACCGAACTCATCAGCTGGGGCATTCTCTACTACGCCTTCTCTGCACTCCTTGTGCCGATGCAGGACGAGCTTGGCTGGTCCAAGGCGACCATCACCGGCGCCTATTCGCTCTCAACACTCGTTTCCGGACTGCTCGCACCTATGGTCGGTCGTTGGATCGATGCCCGCGGTGCCCGTTGGTTAATGACCTTCGGCTCCATACTCGGCGCCATCATGCTCTTGGCCTGGTCGCGCACGGAATCGATCCCGCACTTTTATCTCGTCTGGATCGGCATGGGTATCGCCATGGCCTGTACGCTCTACGATCCCGCGTTCGCCGCTATTGCTCCCTGGTACCGCGCCAATCGGGGCAAGGCCATGCTCATCATCACCTTTCTCGGCGGTCTCGCATCGACCGTCTTTCTCCCTGCGACCGGTTGGCTGGAGCATCGCTTTGGCTGGCGGGATGCGCTGGTCTATCTCATGATTTTTCTCGCCGTCACAACTATTCTGCCGCATGCTATGGTCTTGCGTGCTCCGCCTGAGGGACATGCCCATCGCGATCGACCCAGCATCATCGCCTCATTTCGGCAACTCATTCAAACTGCCTGGTTTCGCCGCTTTTCATTGGCATTCTTCCTGCAGTCATTCGTGAGTAATGCCGTCGCGGTCTATATGATCGCGTACCTGGTCGATCAGGGAGTTTCGCCAACTACCGCTGCACTTACTGCCGGTATCATCGGCGCTGCCCAGACTGGTGCCCGTGTGGTCGTGACCGTTTTTGGGCGTGCGGCTAACGAAACGATGCTGGCGGCGGCGATGTTTGCCCTCCAGGCGGTGGCAGTGGTGATATTGGTGATCTGGCCGACGGGAATGACGATGGTGATTGCGGCGATTCTGCTCGGTTTCGGGCGGGGGGCGCTGACGCTGTTGCGGCCAACCATTCTGCTCGACCACTACGATGTGCGCGAGTTCGGCGCCGTCAATGGCTCGCTTGCGGCCATTCTCACTATTGCTCTGGCATCGGCGCCTGTCGTTACTGGAATTGCGGTGGAATGGTTCCACGGCTACGCGCTGGTTTTCAGCGTCTATGCGTTGATCGCATTGATATCCGCTATTGTCCTTGTCTCTACCCGCAGCATTCCGACACCAGCAATGGTGGATGCACGATAATCGTAGAAAGAGTCATTGGTGCGCAGCGCCAGGAGATTGCCCATGATCGTTGTCAAAATCGGTGGCGGTGCCGGTATCGGTGCAGATGTCTACACTCGCTTCGCCAGGGATATTGCTACCCTCAATCAGTCCGTTGTGGTCGTTCACGGCGGGAATGCCGAGTTCAGCACGCTCTGTGAGCAGCTTGGTCTTCCCGTGCGCAAGATCACCAGCAAGAGCGGACGCGTGACCCGCTACACCGATGCCGAAACCATGGACGCCATGCTCATGGCCTATTGTGGCAAGGTGAACAAGCGGGCGGTGGCGGCTTTTCGTGCCGAGGGTGTTAACGCGGTTGGTCTTAGCGCAATCGATGGCGGTATCGCGGAAGGGATGCGCAAGGCTGAGATTCGTGGCACCGATACCGATGGCAAGATGAAAGTGCTACGCGATGACCATGCGGGATCCGTTAAGGAGTTCAATCCAGCGGTGATCAATACGCTGATGGATGCTGGCTATGTGGTACTCGTCTCGCCGCCAGGCTATTCCGAAGGTGGTGTGCCTATCAACTTCGATGGCGACAAGCTGGCGTTGGGGCTCGCCGAAGCAATGGGCGCCGAGGCGTTGCTCTTCTTCAGCGACACTCCGGGATTGCTGGCCGATCGCTATGACGAAAGCACATTGATCACTCATGTGGATGCGAGTAATCCAGAGGCAGCCCTCTCCGCTGCCGCCGATCGTATGGTGGTGAAAGTGGAGCAGGCGGTGAAAGCAGTTGAGGCAGGCGTACAACAGGTCATCTTCGCCGATGCCCGCATCGACGCACCCATTACGGCTGCCCTGGCGGGCAAGGGGACCGTGATCGCGTAGACCCGCGCGTAAAGCGCGGGCGTACGTGATGATACGTAGGCCCGGGGTTTATCCCCGGGTGATGCGGACCCAGGTGATGATGCATAGGTCCGGGGTTTACCCCCGGGTGATGCAGACCTACGTGATGATGCGTAGGCCCGGGGTTTACCCCGGGTGATGCGGACCGGTCGTGGAGATGGATTTTGAACCGGCCGCGCCGGGAGGTTCTTCGGACCCGAGGGGTCCTCGGAATTGAGGAAATATGACCGCAATCAAGGCCGTGGTTTTTGATCAGGGCGAAACACTCATCAATGAAACCCGCTTCTGGGCATCTGTAGCAGCCTATGCTGGCGTTCCGGAGTTCACGCTCTATGGTGTGCTCGGCGGACTTATCGAGCGACGCGAGAGTCACCGTAGTGTCTTCAATATCATGCAGATCGAATCGGTCGATCCCGGCATCATCGGTTATCAGATCGAGCAACGCGATCTCTATCCGGATGTCATCCGTACTCTCACGCGGTTGAAGCACGATGGTTACATCATTGCGACTGCTGGCAATCAGAGTGCAAATGTTTCCGGTGAAATGGAATCGCTTGAGCTCCCGAGTGTGCTGAACGCCACCTCCGCTGGTTGGGGACTTTCCAAGCCCGATCCTGCCTTCTTCCACCGCATTGCCTCCGAACTCGATCTCGAGCCGCAGCAGATTCTCTACATTGGTGATCGCCTGGATAACGACTATTTCCCCGCCGAGGCAATCGGCATGCATGCGGTTTTCATTCGCCGGGGTCCGTGGGGATACCTCCACAGCACCTGGTCGGAGATGGCGAACGTCAAATACCAGATCACCGATCTCGGTCAGATCCCGCAGATCATCAAGCAAATCGAGGAGTCGAACCAGGATGGATAGATACGGAGCCACCTATATCACCACCGATGGCTACGAGGGAAAGGTACCGAACACCTACTGGTTCTGCGGTAGCGATACCTTGCTGGTGATGCTGCCTGGCCTTGGCTACACGAACCAGATGCCTTTGATGTACTACGTGCGTGAACTCGCGACATCCCGTAATTGGGATTTGCTGGAGGTGGACTACGACTATCGGGCCGTTCCCCGAGAGACGACATCCGCGGAATGGAGCGCCCGTTTTATCGCGGATGTTGAACCGATGCTCAAAGCTGCCATTTCTCGCGGTGGCTACAAGAAGGTCGTACTGGCGGGTAAATCGATTGGTACCAGCGTGATGACCAGCCTCATCAACAATGGTTTCAGCGGCAATATCGCATATGTTTGGCTCACGCCCCTGTTGGGGAGTAAGCCGGTATACGATGCGGTGAAATCACACACACCCTCCGTTGCCCTCTTTGGCGACGCCGATTACGCGGTTCAGAATACCGATCTTGGGGCGTTGGTCCAGGGCGGCGTGAAGATGATTGTTGTGCCTGGTGCCGATCATGGCATGGATATTCCGGGCGATGTCCCCCAGAGTATTGCCGGACTTGCCCAGGCTATGTACGAATTGGATCAGTGGCTCACCCAGCATGTAGATGAGGTAACCGTATGACCGCGCTCAATCAGATCATTGCAGCCGATGCAGCCCAGATTCCACTCTACGCCAAGCGGGATATCGCTCTGGTACGCGGAGAGGGGAATTATCTCTTCGATACCGATGGCAAGCGCTATCTCGATGCGATGAGCAATTACGGTGTCGCCAGCCTCGGTCACGCACATCCGGCCTTCACGGCCGCTCTCGTGGATCAGCTCGGCAAACTCACCACCGCGCATCAGAGCTTCTACAACGATGCCCGTAGCGCTTTTCTGGAAGAGATCGCGCTTATCGCGCCCGAGGGCGTAGGCCGCTCTTTTCTGAGCAACTCGGGGACGGAGGCGGTGGAAGCCGCGCTCAAGTTCGCTCGCATCGCCACCGGACGCAGCGGCATCGTTGCCGCCAAGCGGGGGTATCACGGTCGTACGCTCGGTGCGCTCAGCGCCACTGCTGAAAAGAAATATCGGGAACCTTTCGAGGGCATTTTGGGGCAGGCTGCCACCCATGTTGCTTTCAACGATCTTGAGGCACTGGAAGCTGCTGTCAGCGATGAGACGGCAGCGATTGTGCTTGAGCCGGTGCAGGGTGAAGGGGGCATTCATGTTGGCGATGCTGCCTGGCTGCAACGTGCTGCCGATCTCGCCCAAACCTACGGCAGCATTCTCATTTTCGATGAGGTGCAGAGCGGTTTTCGCACCGGTGCTCCCTTCTTTGGTGTCGCCAATGGTGTGGTGCCAGATATCATCGTCACCGCCAAGGCGATCGCGAACGGACTCCCTGTCGGTGTCACACTTGTGACCGATGCTATCGCAGAGCAGGTCCCGGGTGGTGCCCATGGCAGCACCTTTGGCGGTAATCCGCTCATCTCTCGCGGCGGCGCGGAAACACTCCGTATCATGCGTGAAGACGATCTCTATGCGAACGCAACCCGGGTTGGTAGTTACGTAATTGCAAAGATCGAGGAACTCGGCTCCAGCAAGATTCGCGCCGTGCGTGGCACCGGCCTCATGTTCGGGATCGAGCTCAAGGTGAAGGCTGGCGGCGTACTCAAGGCATTGCAGGAGCATGGAGTACTCGCGCTCATGGCGGGGACCCTCGTTATTCGTTTCCTGCCACCCATGACCTGGACAGAGCAGCAGGCCGATGAACTTGTGGCCGTGCTTGCTGATATTCTCGGTGACTAATTATCGGTTTACCCGCCGGGCTCTTATGACCGGGCTCGGCGGCCTTGGCCTGACGGGTGTGGCAGGTGCGCAGACACCCGTCGCCACGCCGTCGCCAGTGCTCAGCCGCATACCGTCATTGCGGGTCGGAGTTTCTTCGTTGACGAATCCCTCCAGCATGGAGGCGATGTGGCTCAACTCCCTGACGCATGATTCACCCTTCTACTGGAACTCTTCCGGCGATATTCTCCCTGGGATCGCCACGAGAGCCTCGGGGGAGAGCACGACCCGATTGGGCCTACGCGTCCGGTTGGGCACTCTGGCTCAGGATGGCACGGTCGTCACGCCTCAGCATTTCCTGCAGGCACTTATACGGTTGCAGTCATCACCCGATTCCTGGCGGTTGGCGCATGTCATCGATACCTACGTCGCCGACGACACGCTTTGGATCGTTTGCGATCGGCAGGACCTCTCGCTTCAGGCCACCCTGGCCCACCCGTCGATGGCTGTTTCTGTGAACCGGGTTGGTACGGGACCGTTTCAACGCGGCATCGCTACGCGTGCGCAAGCTCCTTACGGCCGGAATCCGCTCTTTTGGCAAATCGAGCGACCGCATATCGATGAGCTGCAAGTGATCGCGATAGCAGACGATGTCCAACGCAGTACCGCTATGGCCACTGGCGAACTTGATCTGCTTCCGAATGTGCCGTTGTTGGATGTACCCATGCTTGCCGCCGAGCCGACGATCTATCTCGTTGGCGGCGCCAGTAATCGACTCTGTCACCTGCAGTTGCGGATGGAGATGGCACCGCTCAACAACACTCGAGTGCGTCAGATTCTCTCGGGGGCCATTGATCGTGCTGCGCTCATCTCCATCGCGACCGCTAACCAGGCGGAGATAGCCACAACCCTCTTTCCTCCAGATGGATGGACTGAGGAAATCGATGGGCTCGCCACGATCTCCGCTGATAGTGTGCGCGAGGAGTTCCGCGATCTTGGGTTGCCGACCGATATTCGCTTGCATCTGTTAACGGACAATGCTGATGCCACGCTGGCCAATACCGCGGTAGTGTTGCAGGATCAGTTCGCGAATTGTGGCATCTCGCTCAGCATTACCTTGCTGGATGGAGCTGAACTTGCGGATGCCGTTGCCAATGGTGACTACGATTTACTCGTTAGTTACTCCGAACCGTGGCGCGATCCGCATGAGTTGGTTTGGCCTTTGTTGTCGTCTCACGGCGTCGATAACTGGAGCGGATTCTCTAGTGCCGAGATCGATACGCTGCTACGAGCGGCAGTTCTTCTGGATGATGATGCGTTTCGTCGTGGTCGTTACACCCGCCTGGAGCAACTCGTTCGGCGTGATGTTCCGGTTATCCCGCTCTTCCGCCCATATGTGTGGGATGCGGTGAGCACGCGTTACCCTGGGTACAGTGCTCTGCCTCCCGCAACCAGCCGTGGCATGATGACATTGCTTCCCACAGATCAGGGCTGATTGTGGCACTATTGCTCCAGCATGTGCAGCGAATATCGTCGCTGATTGCACTAACTGGAGGTTTATTTGTGAAGACACCGTTCCGTATCCCCACGGCCATCCTCGCTGCCACCATCTCGCTCAGCACCGTATTTGGTGTGCTTGCGCAGGATGCCACACCGGCCGCTACCCCAGCCACCGATCTTGGTACACCAGTTTCTGCGCTTGATTGCTGGAGCGATGCGCCCGATTCGTCCGTTGCTGGCTATCCGCAGTGGGCCGGTGCACCGGAGATGAAGATCGATACCAGCAAGACCTATTACGCCACCATTGAAACCAATCGTGGCACCTTTGTGATCGAGCTCTACGCGAACGTCGCCCCCAACACCGTCAACAACTTTGTCTGCCTTGCCACAAACGACTACTACGATGGTGTCATTTTCCATCGTGTCATTCGCGATTTCATGATCCAGACTGGCGATCCTACCGGGACCGGCCGTGGTGGACCGGGCTATCAGATCAACGATGAGTTGCCGGGCGGTGATATGAACTATCTGCAGGGCACAGTGGCCATGGCCAATGCCGGCGCCAACACCAACGGCAGCCAGTTCTTCATTAACACCGTGAACAACGCTGGTCAACTGGGCAAGAACTACACCATCTTTGGCACGGTTGTTGAGGGCATGGATGTCGTGCAACTCATCTCCGAGGTGCCAGTGGGCTTCAACTCGGATGGCGAGCAGAGCGTTCCTGCGGCCACGATGACGATTCTGAATATCACCATCACCGCGAAGTAATCTTTTCATCCATCACGCGTCCACCGGTCATCTGTATCGGTGGGCGCGTTTTGGTTTACTATGATATGGAACATTTGTTCTCTATTGGGAAAATGACTCTATGTCTCCTGTGCTCGATCAATACCAGCAACGCGTGGTCAATTCCACGGCCGATGCAATCCGCATGGTGGCACCGGCAGGCAGTGGCAAAACCGAGACGCTGGCACATCGTGTGCTGGCGCGTGTACGCGATGGTGTGGCACCCCAGCGGATCCTGCTACTGACGTTCGATACGAACTCGCGTGATTCTGTTGCCGCCAAACTTCAGGCATTGGGTGCGCCGCAGGCAGTACGTGTGAGCACCCTCAACGCCTTTGGTTATCAGTTGCTGCGGGAACGTTTTCGTGATGAACGGAATCGTATCGTTCGCGATGTCTTCTTCCCGCAGTCACCGGCATTGAAGAAGCTGGCGGAGGAATATGGGCATTCTGTCTTCACGGAGATGCTCAGCAAGATCAAGAACGAGGCCTTCGATACCCGCGAGATGGATCGCAACGAACTCAGTCGTTGGTGCAGCAAACATCGCGATCATCTGCTGCGTAACCTGGAGGACGATCCTATCCTCGCCGATCTCACCGATCGCCAGTTTGGTCGCGAGATATCCGGCGAGATGATCGCTTACGAGCGTTTTCTCGAGAGTCGGAACGGGATCGATTTTGACGATCAGAAATTGCGCCCCTTCCTTCGTCTCAATGCCGATAGTTCCACACTCGATTGGCTGCAGAATCAGTTCGACGAGGTCATTGTAGACGAGTTTCAGGATATTAATCGCCTCGATGCCCTGTTGATCGATCAGATTGCGGGCAAGGCCAGACTGCTTATCACTGGTGACGACGATCAGGCGATTTACGGTTTTCGCGGTGCGACGGCAGGATTCCTGATCAAACCGGAAGCGATGTTTGGGCGCGAATTCGAGAGCTTTGAGCTTTCCATCAACTACCGGTGCCCACCGCGGATTCTGCAGCGGGCGGGCACGCTGATCAACTATAACGAGCAGCGTATCGCCAAAAATCCACGTTCCTCCAAACAGATCCCGGGAGAAGTGCAGATCATTGCCGAAAGCGATCTCGAAGCCGAAACTCGGGCGATCGCCCGGAGGATGAAGGTGCTTTTGGAGAAGGGCGAGCGCTCTGCTGCGATTCTTGTTCGGCGGCGTTCGCAGATGCCCGCGATTCAGGCGGCGCTTATCCGCGCCGGCACGCCGTATCGGGTCGACGCGAAGGAGGATCTGCGCATTAGCTGGAGCCTCGCCCGTCGGGCCTTGCTGGTGGCACCGCTCACTATGGGTGCTGTGCCGGAAGAAGAGGTACGACGCGAGATTATCACGATCTTCTGTCGCGCCCGGGCGATGGATCAGCGCCGTGAAGCGACGTTGGTGCGGCTGGCTCTGCTGGATGATCGCGCTTTCCCTGGTCTGGAGCTGCAGCAACAGCTGCATGACCGTGAACGCGTTGATCTGACGAATGGATTGCAGGCTCTCATCGGCGAAATGAGCGTTGCCGATCGTATCAGCAAGCTGGATCCATTCCTCAATACGGAATTACGCACATACATGGATGGCGGAAATGAGCTTAAGCGCAATCGGGGTGATCGGGAAACGAGTCGCCTGAGTTCGCTGGAAGATCTCGCCCGCTTCCGCCAGGAGAGTGCCAAAGCCTTTGCAGCCTATATCGACAAGCTTCTTGAACCACACCGGCAACATTGGAGTAGGGGTGGTGCGGCCGTTGAACTGCTTACCTGTCACGGTGCCAAAGGCCGGGAGTGGCAGATTGTCTGCATTCCGCACTGTAATCAGGGTGTCTTCCCGGACGCACGAAGTCAGGAAGCCGAGCATCTGGAGGCGGAGCGTAAGCTCTTCTATGTCTCCATGACGCGCGCCAGCGAGCATCTGCTGATGAGCTGGAGTCAGGATCGCGTCGGTGGCGGCTCCGGTGATCCCAGTAACTTCCTTGTTGAGGCCGATCTGGAGAAGCGTCGGGAACGCGTGGCTTTGGAGCGCGTGGTTACCTACAAGGCGAACGAGCAACGTCCACCGCATCGCAATAGTAGCCGGGATCTTCGCCCGGATGGTCACTGGGCAATGGCTGCGGGGCCTCGGTCGCGTCGTTAATCACCCAATTCCCGTGGCCGGAGCGATACAATCATTCCAGAACGACTCATCGAAGGAGCCCATCATGACTGCTTCCCATCAACCCACTATCTCTTCCAGCCACGTTGGTACGCACAATGGTGCGGATCTCATTCGGTACGAACTCGCCATACCCGGCGGGCTTCGGGTCGCGCTGCTCAACTATGGCGCGACTATTCAGGAACTGTGGGTGCCCGATGCTGCGGGTAACGAAGCCAACGTGGTGCTTGGTTTCAGCAATGTGCACCAGTATCTTCACAAGCATCCACATTTCGGCACGGTGCTGGGGCGCTTTGCCAATCGTATTGGTGGCAGCAGTTTCCAGCTGGATGGCACCACCTACAATCTCACCCCGAACAAGATCACCTTTACTGCACACGGTGGTGCCAATCCTTTTGATGTTTATGTTTGGCACTCGGAACAGGTGGAAACTGAATTCGGACCCGGCGTGAAGATGACCCACATCAGCCCCGATGGTGATGAAGGTTTCCCGGGTGAGTTCACTGCCACGGTGACGTACAGCCTGACCCCGGAGAATGGTCTGCGACTCGACTACACGGCTTCCACCACCGCGCCGACGGTGCATAACCTCACCAATCATGCCTATTTTCATCTCGGTGGTGAAGGGACCGGCACCATCGAAGACCATGTCATGCAGATTCACGCCGATCGTTTCACCCCAACTGGGAAGGATCAGGTGCCAACCGGAGAGATCGCGGCAGTCGCGGGAACGGCGCTCGACTACACATCCGCGCACGCAGTTGGCGATGCTATCCGGAATGGTGGCGATCCTCAAATACGCATTGGTCGCGGTATCGATCACAATTTCATTATTCGTCGCGAGCTCGATAGTAACGAACTTACGGAAGCTGCCGATATCAGCGATCCCGTCAGTGGCCGTACCATGAAGGTGCTTACCACCATGCCCGGTGTGCAGGTCTATACCGGTAATGGACTGGATGGATCATTGCTCGGCTACAGCGGTCGGCTCTATCGCCAAACCGATGCCATTTGCTTTGAGACGCAGCAGTTCCCGGATGCCCCGAATCATTCCGAATTCCCCAGTAGTGTTCTTCGGCCAGGCGAAACCTTCACCAGCACCACCATTTACCAGTTCGGGCACGGTGCTCATCGCAGCCGGCACGCGTAGGCCCGCATTTTACATGCGGGCGTTCACGGTCCGCCAAATCGTTGACAATATGTCAGAATAAGCGGATACTCCGTAACAGGATGATCCGCTTATTCACGATATGGAGTCCGTCATGACCGACCGCGATAGCCTTGATCTCACCACCTCGGTCACATGGCTAGCCCATCTTGTCGAGCGTTTCGCCAATATCCGCTTTGCACAAGCCTCCCTCCCGGCTGGCATGAGCTACGCGCGTGCGAACCTCCTGCTCGCTGTTGCCGCTGCTCATGCTGATGGCACCTCCGCCCGCATGGTCGATATCGCGCTCGATCTCGGCGTCACCGGGCGTACACTCACCACGATGGTCGACTCTCTGGAGAAGCAGGGACTCCTGGCTCGTGAGGTAGATTCCACCGATCGACGCGCATTTCAGCTACTGCTCACCGAGCAGGGGAGTGCACTGCTCCCACAACTGCAATCCGAACTTAACCAGACTGCGCAAACGGTTCTTGCACCACTTGCCGATGCCGACCGCGTGGTGCTTGCCCGACTCATCAACCGCCTCATCGAGCGAGATACCCCATGACCTGGCGGCAAACAGCCTGGGCTGGCAAGCAGAAGTGGTTGTTCGTCGGCATGTCGGTGCTCTTTCTGGGGATTCTGATCCTTACCTGGGTCGATGATTCCTCGTCGGATGCCGATCGCATCGTTGGCGGTCTGCTTATCATCGTCACCTGGCTCTTTCTCATGGTTATGCACAACTGGCTGCGCATCGAAGCGGGTCGTATCCGAATGGGATTCTTCCCGCTCTATTGGATGACACTGCCGCTGCCGGAGGTACACGATATCTCGGTGGTTACCATCCATCCGTTTCGAGAGTTCGGTGGTACCGGTCTCAAGGGGAGCGCGCGATCGCGGAGGGGTATCCTGCTTGGTGGGGTACCGAATACCGGACTCAGATTCGAGACCTTCGATGATCGGCGCTACACCATCACATTCAGTGATCTCCAGACCATAATCGCGGAGTTGGAGGCGCGAGGGTTTACACTTTCTGCCGAATCGGCGCGTGATTCGTAAGAGGTGTTCTATGTCCCACCGATCCATTGCAAATGGGAAACAACTCCTGATCCAACTCAGTCCCGATCAGGGAGCCTTGGTGAACCAGCTGTCGCTGGCTTTTGCAGCCGCTGGCAAGGATCTCTTCCTCGTCGGCGGACCGGTGCGCGATCTACTCCTCGGTCAGGAACCAACGGATCTTGATTTCACCACCAATGCGCTTCCATCGGAAACGCGTGCGATTGCTGAGGGTATTCCCGGTACCAGTATCTTTGATATCGGTGAGCAGTTCGGTACGATCGGTGTGGTTGTGCCCGTCGGCGATCACGCCATTCCAGTGGAAATCACCACCTATCGCAGCGAGCAATATCTCCGGGGAGATCGCCATCCGGATGTGCAGTTTGGCGACCGTCTCGATGTCGATTTGAGTCGCCGCGATGTCACCGTTAATGCCATTGCTATCAATGTTGCTACTGGCGAGATCATTGATCCCTTCTATGGTCGGGCTGATATCGAGATAGCGACGCTCCGGGCAGTCGGTAACGCGGATGATCGTTTTGCTGAGGATCCATTACGACTATTACGAGTCGCGCGCTTTGTCAGTCAGCTGGGTTTCACGATTGAGGGCGAGACCTTCGCCGCCATGATTCGCCAGGCCCCGCAGCTGGAGCACATTAGCAAGGAACGCATCTACGCCGAGCTTACCAAGCTTCTCGTCGGCAGCTATCCGGCCGAGGGATTACAGGTCTTGCTCGATACCGGGCTCCTCACGGAGGCCATGCCGGAGTTGCGTCCGTTGGCGGATGAAGCGCTTTCTTCACCAGGTATCCATCGTGAGAAGGACCTGTGGGAGCATACGAAGCGGGTGGTCGCTCAGAGTGTGCCGCGTGCGACAGTGCGCTGGGCAGCGCTCCTGCACGATGCCGCCAAGCCGCTTACGCGCTCGGTAGATGATCGTGGTGAAGTGCACTTCTATGGCCACGAACTCGCTGGTGCGCGTTTGGCCGGACGTCTCTTGCGCAATCTGAAAGCGGACAAGCGCACCGAAAAGCATGTGAGCCGATTGGTCGAGTTGCATCAGCGCCCTGGTGTCTACGATGCCGCAACCTGGACCGATTCTGCCGTGCGCAGGTTGGCACTTGAGGCTGGTGATACCCTGACCGACCTGGTCGATTTGGCTGCCGCCGATGTCACCAGCGGCAAGGCGCACAAGCAGCGGATCGCCCGGGAGCGGGTTGAGCAACTGCGCGCGCATATTGCCCGCCTGGAAGCCGAACAGGCTCTCGACGAACTGCAGAGTCCGTTGGATGGGACCGCTCTAATGCAGATGTTCGATCGGCCGCCGGGTCGCTGGATTGCCGAGATCAAGGATCACTTGCGTGAACTGGTGATCGATGGTGAACTCGCGTCCGATGATGTCGATACCGCCCGCGCCATCGCTACCCGCATGATCGACCGGCAGTAACTGGCGTCATGACGTTGTGCTGCTCTGACCCACGTAGGGGAGGATCCTGAGCAGAGCGAAGGTATCCTCCCGTGTCGACGCCATGGGGGTCGACCATCGTCGTGCATATTGTCGGCGGCCTATCAATACGCCTTTACGTCATTCACCTCTCGACCCAGCAACGGTCCGAATACGCTTGGGGCATCGGTGCAGACAGCATCGAATCCGCAGGCCAGTACCTTGCGCACGGCATCCTCATCGTTGCATGGCCAGCCGACCGTGTAATACCCGGCGACTTTGGCGGCTGCCACCAGTTCCGGGGTCGCGGTTGTTTGCCGCATGCAGGCGCGACTCACCTGCAACCGCGTGGCCTCCATGAACATTTCCGGCTGCGACCAGTCGCCGATCAGACCGCGTGGCGTATCCGGGCTGGCATGCATAGCCATCTCCAGAGCCAGTGGTTCGAATGAGGTGAGTGTGACTCCCCCGCGCCGACCAAGGTATTCCAGCGTTGTCAGGATTCCGGTGACCACCTTCTGCATATTCTCTGGGGAATCGCGTTTGATCTCGATCTCCAGATGCTTCATCTCGGAGAGCGTGTTTATCACTTCGCGCAGCGTCGGTATGCTCACCGGATACGGAAAGAGTTGATGTATGGAACGCGCATCCAGTTGCTGAATCTCCTCCAGCGTCATCTCGTTCACGGCACCGCTGCCGTTGGTGGTGCGATCGACCGTGGCATCATGAATCACCACCAATGTGTCATCGGCAGTTATATGGACATCAAACTCGACACTCGTCATCCCCAGTGCCAGCGCATACTGGAAGCCTTCGATGGTATTCTCCGGCATCTCAAACCGGGCACCGCGATGACTCACCACTTCCGGTTTGCTATTCATACGTCACCTCCCAGAATGACTGGGCCGTTAGTTGACGACCCTGCGCATCAGACCGCGAGCGTTGTACTGGCTGAGCGCACTGATGGCGAAGATCGTGACGAAGAGCATCATCGCGAACGAGTTGCCCAGAAGCGTGTGTGGATCATCACCCGCACCCGAGAGTTTCGTGTCAAACCAGACGCGGAGCCCATCCACAACCAGGAACGCACCCATACCTGCGGTGGCAAGCAAAACGACCAGTTGACCGATTCGTTGCCCGAAGACCCCACCGCCGATCAGACCGGCTCCGGCCAGAATGATCATCACGGTATCGTTCACATTTGGACCAATGATTGTGATCAGTCCGCCAGCAACCAGCGCGATAACCAGACCGAGGATTGCTCCGGCCACATAGACACCGAAGCGAACCAGCGAGAAGAGCACGAACGCGCCAATGGCGCCGGCAACCAGCGAGATCAGGAGGCGCATACTATCCGATTGACTGGAGAGCAACCACCAGGCACCTACGAAGCCTGCGCCGAAGCCCATTGCCGCCAGGGCGAACTTGAAGAGCATCAAGCCGTAGACGCAGATGAATACGCCCGCCGCGATAACCACGAGACCCCATAAAAACTCTGTACCGCTCATCGTTTTGGCTCCCCAATCTCATTCGTGTTGACCAACTATGCACACAATAATGCACCGAAGGAACGAATGTGGTGTTTCTACGCCAGAAATCCACCCTATTCATACTCATGGCTGGGCTGATTGGCGAAAGCTGCTCCCGATGGCTGTTACGGAAACCTCCTAGAAGGGGTTTCGATCCGGATGCAAACCACTGAAGCCGCTCTCTGGCAAGGCATCAATCTTTGCCATATCTTCAGCAGAAATCTCGAATCCGAAGACATCAGCATTCTGGACGATGCGCTCCGGCGAAACTGATTTCGGCATTGGTAGTGTCTGGTGCTGTAGACACCAGCGTACGCACAATTGCGCGACGGAGACGCCATACGCATCCGCAATTTCCACCAGCGTTGGATCGTGCAGCATTGCACCACTTCCCAATGGGCTCCACGCTTCAACCACCATGCCGAGGTCCTTGCTCATCTGCACGGTCTCTGGCTGCATGTATCCCGGATGGAATTCCACCTGGTTCACCATAGGGGTGATGCGCGCGGTCTTCATGAGTTCGGTGAGATAGGGAACAGAAAAATTGCTGATCCCAATCGCTCGGACGCGACCCGAGTTGTAGATTTCCTCAAAAGCGAGCCAGGTTTGCGCGTTGATCGCTGCCCAGTTCTCGCTCACAAGGGCATGGGCTGGCCAGTGGACAAGATAGAGATCGAGATAGTCCAGCCGCAGCTTCCGTAGCGATTCATCGAATGCAGCCAGCGTGGTCTCATAGCCGCGCTCGGCATTCCAGAGCTTGGTCGTGATAAAGAGATCCTTGCGATCAACACCGCTGGCGTGGATCGCATTTCCCACTGGTTCTTCGTTCTCGTAGATCGCAGCGGTATCGATGTGACGATAGCCTGCTTTGATCGCTGCTAGCGTGGCGGATTCCGCTTGTTCGATATTCTGCCAGGTACCAAACCCGATGATCGGAATCTCGACGCCGTTGGCGAGGGTGTAGGTGGTGGTGAGGGAGTTCATGAAAGGTACCTCCTGATTTGCCGGCCAGGCGTGCCACAATTGTACTCGGGATTATGAGGTATCTTGGGGAAAGTGCCGGTGCTTACAGAATGGATCCCCCAGATTGAGCGAATGGATTCCTCTTCACCCAACTGCCGATGATTTCGCCTGGTGGAGGTCGCACTTGGTGCCATCGCAGGTTCTTTGGCTATGGGATGATGCGCCGATACCATCTTCCGCTGCGGCAATCGTCATCCCGAGCAGAGAACTTCGCAGCCATCCGCTGACCTCACCAGTAGCGATGTCCAACGCATTCATTCTCTGGGCGATCTCGAAGGAAACCCAACAGGTAATCATCGACGACGGCTCCTGGCGTGCCTCTCTTACGTCAATCCAACTGGCAGACGCTCGTGCGCAACAGATACGCCTGGGTCGTGGACTCTGCTTTCCCGGCGAATGGGTACCACGGTTGCAGCGTGAGGAGACCGATGGCCGCCTCGTGTTCGACCAGAGACTCTGGGAGAGTATGTCGGATGACGAACAACGAACCGTCATCCAGAATCAGCTGATCGATTGGGACGAGCCGATCACACTTCCCATTCCTGATGGTGCACCGACCCACATCCGCGGGGTTACCAATCGATTCCTGCCCACTGAGGGTGTGAATTGCTTTGCAATTGCTATCTATGCGGCGACGCAGCGCGAGTCACTCTTGCACCAATGGCTGGTCACCGAGGATTTCCAGACTGCGCTTTCAGGTAATGGATTCGGTGAACGGGAGTCGTCGGACATCGTCGCCGGAGATATTCTCACCTTCGCAACCGAGATGGGTATCATTCACGCCGCCTATGCTCTCGGGGCTGATCGCTTTCTCAACAAGAATGGACAGTCGATGTTCAATCCGGTGCGGATTGTCGATCTCGCCACGCTCCAACGCGAGTGGCCAGAGAGTGAGCTGAGCGTCTGGCGGCGATCCTGATAACGGGCACACCTACCGCTCGAGGGCATCATGGCGTATCATTCTGTAGTTAGGTAGACCGACCTGTCTATTTGATTGGTAGTGCCATGACCGATGCTCGTACTCCCGCTCGCGACAAGCTCCTCGCTGCTGCCTCGCGTCTCTTCTATGACCGAGGGATCGGTGCCACTGGCATTGATGCCATCATTGCCGAGGCCGGCGTCGCCAAAATGAGTCTCTACAACAACTTCACCTCCAAGGATGAGCTGGTGCTGGCCTATATCGAGGCTCGCCACGAGGAGTGGTTGCATCTCTACGCAGCCCGTCTGGCAGATTGTTTCACTCCTGTCGATCGCATACTCGCCGTCTTCGATGCCTATATCGATCATGCCGAACTTGCCTACGATCACGGTTTCCGCGGTTGTGGTTTGCTCAATGCTGCTGCCGAGCTTCCGGTCGGAGCCCCTGGCCGTGAAGCAGTTGCTCGTCACAAGGCAGGGGTCGAAAGCATTCTGCGCGATCAATTACTGGAAATAACCTCAGTTGACCAGGCTGGTTGTCTGGCAGAACATATCTCCTTCTTGCTTGAGGGTTCGATGAGTCGGGCAGGGCTGGAGGGACAACCGGCACGCCTGCAACGTGCGCGCAATTTGGCAGAGTCGATGGTGCGGGCACTGTGAGAGACCAACGTCTGACGGGCATTGTGGTCATCAGCCTGGCGTCACTGCTCTGGGGTTCAACGGGCACTGCTGCCAGTTTTGCCGAGAACGTCAGCCCATTGGCTATCGGCGCGGCTGCCCTCGGCATTGGTGGATTACTGCAGGCGCTCATTGCTATTCCTGGTATGCGGGCGGCCATACCAAATCTGCGGGCATACTCCCGCATTGTGGCTGTTGGCTCTATCGCTGTCACACTCTATCCGCTGGCCTTCTATACCTCCATGCATCTCTCTGGAGTTGCGATCGGCACCGTTGTCACGCTGGGATCAGCTCCTCTGGCCTCTGGTGTGTTGGAGAAAGTTGTCGACGGGTTCACGCTGAGTCGGTGGTGGGTACTGGCCGCGGTGATCGGTGCTACGGGGTCGATTCTGCTCTGCTTCTCCCGCCTTGGGAGCGAGACCGGGGAACTATGGCCAACGATCTTTGGCATTGTCCTCGGGCTTGTTGGAGGTGCTTGTTACGCCGTCTATTCCTGGGCTGCGCATGCCTTGATGCAGCGGGGTATCCCTCGGGCAGCTGCGATGGGCTCGGTCTTTGGTGGTGGAGGCATCATGCTGATGCCGGTGCTGTTGCTTACTGGTGCTCCACTACTCGCCACCGCCACCAACTTTCGGGTGGCGGCGTACCTGGCACTGATCCCAATGTTTCTGGGATACGTGCTCTTCGGTATGGGACTGGCACGCGTCAGTGCCAGTATGGCGACAACCTTGACGCTTTCTGAGCCAGCAGTCGCGGCCATTCTCGCGGTTGTCATCGTTGGCGAACGTCTGTCAGCTATCGGCTGGATTGGTCTGGCCATGATCGCAGCCGTGATGGTGATGCTGGCGCTGATACCACCCGTAGAGCATGTCTTGCCTCGAGCGACCAAGGAACCCTATCTGGTCGAAGCCTGAGACCAGGCAGCAGCGAACGCCGCGATGGTCGGGTAGCGATCCGCTCGCTCGGGTGATGTCGCAATAGTTGCTACCTCAAACAGGGCCGGACCTGCTTCCCAATCATCCTTTAGCTTTGTGCGTTCGTCCCCAAGGAAGAGATGTGCCACAGCTCCAAGTGTGAAGACATTCGTCACCTCATCAATCGTTGCCCCGAGTTCGTATTCCTCGGGTGACATGAAGCGCGAACTCCCCCACAAGCGTCCCATGGTGTTAATGAACGGCTGACGAGCACAGACATCGAGATCGCAGACAGTCAACACACCCTGCTCAAAGTCATAGAGAAAACTGGCATCGTAGATATCGATCGCAACGTAGCCACTATTGTGAATGTGTTGCATCACCTCGATAACCTGGCTCAAGGCATCCAGGCGTTGAATCAAGGGAAGTGCCCGGAAGCGAGCAAAGTCTTCCTGATTGACTCGCCGCAGCAGTGTGCCCTCGTTCCAGGCGAAGATCAGACCGAACCAGGGATCGTGCTCGATAACATCGAGCAACTCCACGATGTGCGGATGCTTCAGATCACGGTAGACGGCCTCGGCTGCGCGGAGATTGGCTATTGCCGCTTCTGCGGAAACGACCGCCTCTGTCGTAGCAATCCCAGCGAGCTTGATAAACAGTTTTTGGTCACCGGCATCGATTCCGAAGGAGATATTGCCGGAATCATGATCATCGAAAACGCGGAAAACGCGACCATACTGGCGGATGAACTCAAGATCAGTCGATTCGGCCAGTGTAAATTCGATCCCATCAAGCGACTGCGTGACCATGATTCGTATCAACCAATCTCGGGGAGGGTGAAGCTCGGTGCATCTCGCGTGATCCGATGCACCTCCACTGTGCCGCCGAGGTGTTGTGGAATCGCGGTGGCCAACGCATCCACCGCTGCCCAAAATTGGTCATCGGTACTATCATCGACCGCTTCCAGCACCATGATGGCATCGGTTGTCTGCTCAGTCAGCATGGTCCGCACGGCTTCGCGCCAGTTCCAGCATCGGCAGATAGCACCGGCATCGTCCAGATACGCGACCTCACCAGCCAGAGCAGGCTCATCCGCCTCAGCACCTAGTGGCAGGAAGGACTCGCCACCCGCAGCAATCGTCAAGCGCACATCGCCCTGTACGGCAGCGAGATCCTCGCCACCCACGGGCACGCCATAGGTGAGCGAGACCGTGTTGTAGATATCCACGAGCGGATTGATGCTGCCGATCTGGTTACCATTGCTCACTCGCTTGAGCAGTGCCTCAATCGATGAACGCGCACCTTTCTTCGTCTTGAACTGCTGGAATGCATTTCGCCACCGACTAACAACATCGTTATCCGTCCATGTCTCATGTGGAACATTGCTGAGTGCAGCCGTGTGTGCTTCGGCCAGTGCGGCAGCAATAGCAGCATCGTCTTTGGGTGTATTGTCGATTCCGCGCAGTACCACCACTCCCAGACGCGCCGTAGGGAAAAGCTGCCAGAACGATTCTTCGACGATAAATTGAGTCACGATTCATTCCTCTTTCTAGACAGGCAATCTCATCGCCCGTATCTTGCCACTGCTATTAAGCGGACGACGAGCCAATGGCGCGCTGTCCATCTGGCCTCGAATAATCATCGTTCGTTCTTTCGGTACACGTGCCACCGCCTCGCTGAGGCAGCTTGCATCGGTGAGAATCATGGTAGCCTCATCGCCGATCATTGGCCAAAGCATCTCGCCGGAGGAAGATAGCGGCAGCACACCATTGCTGACCATCTGATAGGTCGTGGCTAGACTGATTTCATCAACTTGCCACCAAATCTCCGCCGTTCTACTGGCGTGCTTCAGGAGATCGCCAGACCCGAAGGGACTCCAGTGATCGTTGATGGTATCGGTCGTTACCTGCACCCGTACTCCCGCATCGGCCAGTATCCTCCACGGTACTGCCCGGGCACCCATTGATGCGGCGTGCCACAAGGGTTGCGTTGTGAAAATTGGGATGTCCTGTTCGGCCAGACCCGCGGCCAGGCTTGCCACCGTTTGATCATCGGTTTGACCCAGAGCGAACGCGTGACTTATTGCCACGCGGCCTCGCATCTCATAATCACACGTGTAGTCAATGATGCGCTGGATCGTATAGATACCGGTCTCCCCGCCATCGTGGAGATGGATATCAATCTCGCGATCAAACGAGCTGGCCAGATTGAACGTCGTCGTCAAGGATGCTTCGATATCGCCATCAATCGACGCCGGATCGAGCGCGCCGAGAATGGGAGCGCCAGCTTCCAGTGCCTGTGTCAGCAAACCCTGAGATTCGGTTGCGAGTGTTCCGTGTTGCGGGAATGCTACCAGTTCGCCGCTCATCCTCGATGCGTGGGCGTGCAGTACCTCATTGACGATCTCATAGTTTTGCAAGCCAATAACTGGGTCAACATTGACCTGAATGCGCATAAAGGTCGTACCGAACGATCCCATGTATTCCATTAATGCAGCCGCGCGATCGGGCAGATACTCCAGATACTCTTCCAGAAATCCTTGCTCTTCGGCGATGCGGCCCTGAGTGCCGCCGGCAACCGGCACCACGGCTTCCCACGGGCCGCCGAAGTGTCCCTTGTCCAGATGTACGTGATACTCGGCGGTGGGCGGTATCGCCAACAGGCCACGACCATCCTGCTCATCTTGCGTTGCCGCAACCATACCCTCCTGCGGCGTGATCGCGATGATGAGGTCATTCTCTGATGTAATCGTGAACAGGGAGGTATCGGTGGATACCTGGCCAGAATCGTGCCAGGTATATCCAGTTTCCAGGAGAATATTGCGGATGACGGTCATATGGCCCTCTCCCTGTTGTGGCGACGAATTTGGGCTAGATCCTGACACCTCGAACGATCAACTCGCGCTGACGTGGCACCCGGGCAACTACTTCCGAGAGACAACTGGCATTGGTGAAGAGGAAGGTGGCTTCATCACCCACGTTGGGCCAGAGTCGTTCGCCGCTATCACTCAGCGGTAAAACACCATCCGATACCAGGGCATACGCCGCGGCCAGTGATTTCTCATCGCTCTGACGCCAGATCTCAGCGGAGCGGCTCGCCCTCTCCAGCAGGTCACCGGTTCCAAACGGACTCCAGTGATCATTGATGTTGTCGTTAATCACCCGTACTCGCACTCCATGGGCCATCAATGTCGGCCACGGCACCGAGGATGTGCCACCGCCCGAGGCATAGCTGATGGGTTGGGTGGTAAAAACAGAGACCTGCAATGTGGCGATCTGATCGGCTAACTCGTCCAACTGCCCAGCTGAGGCATCGCCCAGCGCCAGGGCATGGCTGAGCGCGACTTTCCCGACCATGTCGTAATCACGGGTGTAGTCCAGAATCCGTTGAATCTCGAAGAGGCCCAGATTGCCACTGGTGTGAAGGTGGAAGTCCACCTCGCGTCCATACTTCGCCGCGATATCGAAGGTTGTGCGCAGAGAGCGTTCCAGATCGCCATCAATCCAGAAGGGATCCAGGCCGCCAAGTATCGGTGCTCCGGCTTCCATCGCTTTGGTCAGCCAGCCATTCTGTTCGGTGTGGAGTGTGCCATGCTGAGGAAACGCTACCAGCTCGCTGGTGACCAAATGTGCGTGGTCAACCAATACATCGCGAACGATTTCGTAGTTCTGCAAACCGATGACGGGATCGACATTTACCTGGACGCGTAGATGCGTGGTACCCGTGGCACTCACATGTCGCAACAGCGCGGTTGCACGTTCTGGCAGGAACTCCAGAAATGCGGGCAGAAACTCCTCTTCCTCCCGGATTCGTCCAGGAACGCCATTGGTGGGAACCACCGCGTGCCATGGTCCGCCGAAGTGCCCTTTGTCCAGATGGATATGCAAGTCTCGGGTCGTGGGAATGGCCAGCAAACCATTGGCATCCCATATATCTCCTTCAAGCTCGTCTGTCTGGTGATCGATGGCGACGATCTTACCCTCACTGGTCTTGATCGTGAAGAGATCCGTCATGGTCGTGACAACGCCAGCGGCATCGGTGTGATAGCCGGTATGAAGGCGAGCATTGGTGATGGTGAGCACGATGATTCCTTTCCCAACAGAGAGCGATGAAGATGTCTCTAGAGTCTACATCCGGGTACCTGGCTCTGCCGCGAAATCGGACACAGGATCGATGTCTGTGTGGGGGAAAATCGGCTGGTTGTGGTGACCAGTTCAATTCTCGCTCAATGGTCGCGGTTTCGCTGCACAAGCTGACGAAAGAAGTGGTTGCATTCCAGGCGGCCCGCTTCCGAGAATAGAAGTAACGTTTATTCGTATCCTCAGGAGTTGACACCATGGCGAATCTACTTACCCCACCCCAACCGACGATGCCGTGGCAGGATCGACCCGCGGATTGCACCAGACCGATTTGGCGTTACGATGCCAACCCCATTCTCACACCGGCCGATGTGCCGTTTGCGAACAGCGTTTTCAATAGTGCAGTTACGCCCTTTGGTGATGGCTACGCGGGTGTTTTTCGTTGCGACAATCGCGCGCTACAAATGGATATCTTTGTTGGTTTTAGCGATGACGGTATCAACTGGGAGATTGGCAGCGATCCCATCAAATTCGAGGGAGTAGAGGGCGCGATTACGAAGAAGGAGTATCGATACGATCCTCGTGTGGTCTACATCGAGGATCGCTACTACATCAGCTGGTGCAATGGCTATCATGGCCCCACCATTGGACTGGGGTACACCTTCGATTTCAAGACCTTCTATCAGCTGGAGAATATGTTCATCCCGTTCAATCGGAACGGTGTGCTCTTCCCCCGCAAAATCGGGGAGAACTACGCGGTGCTGAGTCGTCCCAGCGATAACGGCCATACACCATTCGGCGATATCTACTACTCCGAGAGCCCCGATCTCACCTATTGGGGCAAGCATCGCTTTGTTATGGGTACGGATGGTGCGTGGCAAAGTACCAAGATCGGACCGGGACCATGCCCGCTGGAAACCGATGAAGGGTGGCTGCTCTTCTATCACGGCGTGATCACCACCTGTAATGGCTTTGTCTATCGCATGGGCGCTGCTTTGCTGGATATCGAGGAGCCGTGGAAGGTAATTGCGCGCGGTAGCCACTATCTGATTGGACCGGAAGAGGACTACGAACGCACCGGTGATGTGCCGAACGTCTTCTTCCCCTGTGGCGTCATCACCGATGGTCCCAGCGGTCGCATCGCCATCTATTACGGTGGTGCCGATACCGTCGTGGGTATTGCGTTCACGGATGTCGATTCCACGCTGGACTACATCTGGAAGCACAATATGGTGTGATTGATAACGCCGAGTATTTCGACCCCGGGGCCATGCCGGTGAGGTCACGTAGGGGCGGATCTCGAAGCCGAAGGCGTAGAATATCCGCCCGCATCGGCGGCTATGCCGCCGATAAAGTGAGGGAAGGGGAGTATGCGTGGGCCCGGGGTTAATCCCCGGGCTTTTTCCTGGATGCTCTCGGATGGCGGAATTGTGCGTTTGACCCCGGGGCTAAATCCCGGGGCTACAACGCAATACGCTCATCTCGTATCTACTCGCTGATCCAAATCTCGCGGATGCTATCGAAACTGCCGCTAAGGTAATGCTCGAACCCCTGCACCTTCGCATTCATGGAGGTGTAGTTCGCGGATGTATAGAGCATCAGCCACGGCAACTCCTCAATCTGCAGTGCCTGAATCTCTAGATAGAGCTCCCGTCGCTTCTCGATATCGCTCTCCGCGATGGCCGCCAGCAACAATTCGTCCATCTTCGGATTGCTATATCCTGCGGCATTGGTGCTGCCATCGGTGGAGAAGCTCTGGAAGATGAAATCGTTCGGGTCACGATAGCCACCGGCGCCCATCACCGCGATATCGTAATCGCCACCGAAGTGTCGCTCCAGATAGGTCGCGTTCTCTTCTGCTTCAATCTCGCTTTCGATCCCCATTTGCTTCAGTTGTTCCTGCACCACAATGCTGGTATTGAGCAGAAAGTCGTACTCCGCCCAACTCAGGATTCCCGGCTTGAGATCGGACGGAAGCTCCAGCGCTGCCAGATCGGCCTTCGCCGCCTCGATATCGCCTTCCGGGGCGGGATCAGGCCAACCCGCCCAGAATCTTGCCGGATAGACACCCACCAGTGGCTGCCCGTGCCCCAATACCGCTGCATCAATGATCTGCTGGCGCACAATGCCACGGGCAATCGCCTGGCGTACCTCCACGCGATCCCACGGTTCACGGCGCTGATTGAAAACAATCCAGCGCAGATTGGTGCTATCGCCACCAATGCGTGTGAGCGCCTCATCGGCATCCACTGTCTCGTAACTGCGCGCTGGCGTCGCCTCGATCATATCCAACGTGCCACTCACCAGTGCGGTGATGCGGGCGGTATCATCCGGAATCACCATGACCTCGAGTCCATCAAGGTAGGGGCGACCCTCAAGCCAGTAGTTCTCATTACGGGTTAGGGTCAGGTGCGAGTTGGGAATGAACTCGACGAAGCGGAATGGTCCAGTACCAACCATCATCTGGCGAAGATCGCCATTCACTTCCACTTCTTCCTGCGGCACCACGCCGAATCCCCGCCGGGTGAGGGCGCTGAGGATACTGGCATCGGGTCGATTGAGATTGAGTACCACCGTGGCATCATCCGGTGCATCCACACTGGCGATACTGGCGGTATCGCCGATCCACGGCGAGGCCGTATCCGGGTTCATGATGCGATCAATCGTGTATTTCACATCGGCGGCTATTAATGACCGCCCATTGTGGAAGGTCACACCATCGCGAAGATGGAAGGTATAGGTGAGACCATCCTCGCTGATCTCCCAGTGCGTCGCCAGGCGTGGTTCCGGTTTCAGGTCAGGACCCTCGTGTACCAGGCTCTCATACACGAACTCGATCACCAAGCCGGCTGCATCCAGCAACACCAGGCCAGGATCGAGTTCAACCGGATCTCCCTGTACGCCAAGTCGGAGAGTACCCCCACGCACAGCATCCGGATTGGCGGGTTCGGGTGTTGCCTGGGCAAATGCCCGACTCTGCAGCGTCGCAATGGCAGCCGCGCCACCGAGCACAGCTGCGCGTCGGGTGAGAAGGTGTTCGAAGATGGGATGAAGCGTTGAGTTATCCACGGTCGTGCAGGTCCTCCTGTGCACTCCAAATCAATACTTCCCAAAGGATACCCTGAATTGGAAGAAGGGCCAGCGCAATTCACGCTGGCCCTTCTTCATCACATCTCGTTGTAAAGAGGCTATACCCCTAGTGCGTTTTGCGCGGATCGAGTGCGTCGCGCAGACCATCACCGATGAAGTTGATCGCCAACACCGTCAGGAAGATCATCGTGCCCGGCAGCAACGCCAGTTTCGGATTGAACTGCATCTGATCCTTGGCATTGAAGAGCATGGCGCCCCAGGTCGGCACATCGTACGGGAAGCCGAGACCGAGGAAGGAGAGCGACGATTCCGTAATGATCGAGCTACCAACCTGCAGCGTCGCCGCCACAATAATTGGGCTGAGCACGTTCGGCAGGATCTGCTTCACGATCAGGCTCAACTCGTTGGAACCAATCGACTTTGCCGCTTCCACGAACTCTTTCTCTTTGGTGGACATGAAGCTGGCGCGCACGAGTCGTGCCGTTGGCATCCACGCCAACATCGAGATCACACCCACAATCAGCAGGAATGTACCGACATAGGGAGAGCCAAAGACATCGTCTGCCCAGCTATTCACGCTGTTCTTGAAGAGGAAGGTGATCAGGAGCAAGAGCGGTAGCGTTGGCAGACTGATGAAGAGGTCGGTAATGCGCATGAGCAGACTATCGACAAATCCACCATAGAATCCGGCAGCGGCACCGATTGCCGTTCCGAAGGCAATGGAGATGAGCGCTGCCATGATACCGACGGAGAGCGAGATGCGGCCGCCAAAGATGATGCGCGCCAGCATATCCTGTCCCATCTCATCTGTACCGAGCGGGTGGAACTGCGTCTTGTCCTCAAAAGTGGTCAGATCCATATAGGTGGATGTACCACCGATCGCCACGTTCGACTCGTACACATACGGCGAATTGTGTGGGAGCGTCCAGATGTAGATACCTACGTAGCACAGGAGCACGAAGAAGATCAGAATGGAGAGACCGACCATCGCCGGCTTGTGGCGACGGAACTGACGCCAGGCATCACCCCATAATGAGCGCTGCTTCTTTACATTGCGCAACGGGTCGGCGGCGCTGGCCAGACTCTGCGGTGCATTCGGTTCGGCAGTGGTTTGTGCCATAAGATTTTCCTCCAGAAGGATGTGCAGTCGGCAGCGTCTGCTACTTCAGCTTGATGCGTGGATCGAGGAAGGCGTAGATGATATCGGCGAGAACATTGAAGATCACCACCAGAATCGCCACGCCAAACGTAATGGCCATAACCACCGGGATATCCTTCGCCTTGATCGCACTGATCAACGCAGAACCTGCGCCCGGAATGAGGAAGACTTGTTCCGTAATCACGGCACCACCCACAAGACCCGGCACCTGCAGGGCGATGATGGTGATGACCGGAATCATGGCATTGCGCATTGCATGCGCCACCACGACCGCGCTCTCTTTGAGACCTTTCGCCCGGGCGGTACGGACGTAGTCCTGATTAATCGTTTCCAACATGGAGGATCTTACATAGCGCGTTAATTGCGCCGATGTGAAGAGCGCCAGCACGATCACCGGCATGATGCTCTGTTTTATGGCTACCTGCCACGAGCCTGGATTCGAGTTATAGATAAACGGCAACCATCCCAGCTTCACACTGAAGAGCAGGATGAGGAGCAAGCCGGAGAAGAAGGTGGGCACCGAGAAACCGATGAAGGCAAAGGTGGTGGCCACATTGTCGAAAAGGCTGTACTGCTTGAGTGCCGAGAAAACACCAATCGGGACCGCAATAAGGATACCGATGATGAAGGCGGTACCGCCGATCTTCAGCGATGTCCAGACGCGCGGTAGCACGTAGTCCATGACCGGCACACGGCTGACAAAGCTCGTACCCCAGTCCAGATCAATGAAGTATGCCTTGGCCCATTTGAAATACTGGATGTAAAGTGGATCGTCCAGGCCATAGCTCTCGCGGATGCGCTGACGCACTTCCGGGGAGACATTCGGGTTTGCGGCCAGTTCACCCAGCGGATCGCCAGGTGCCAGGAACAGCACAGCATAGATGATGAAGCTGATTGCCAGTAGCGTGACCACCGAGATCAGCAACCGGCGAATAAGATATCGGCCCACAGAAGGCTCCTCCGTTTGTTGACCACCGCCTCCCCCCGAGGCGAGCGTCTGTCAGGTCGAATCACGAACGACAAAACCCCAGCGCTCCAAACGACGTGATTGGAGTGGGCACGTTACCTGGCCAGCCCAGGTAAACACTGTCGCGGAATCGTAACTCCCGGGAGGCGTCGTTGCCTCTGTTTCGGATTGCTTCATGGTAGGAGCCGCCCGTACCTTTCGTCAAGTTTGTACGGGCATGTATGTGTTGGACAATTTGGGCATTTCTACCAGAACATTCATCGATCATTCATCATATCGGTAGTCAAATGGAGGGGTTTATGCGGTCATCACCAACAGGGGCGTCGTTATTTGAGCAGCTTCGCGGCAAGCTTATCGTCTCCTGCCAGGCGCGCGAGGACAATCCGTTACACGGTGCCGGGTATATGGCAGCCATGGCCCGGGCAGCCGAACTCGGTGGCGCTGCCGCCATTCGGGTGAACGCACCCGGCGATACTCGTGCGGTGATGACGGCCGTGAACCTGCCCGTTCTGGCACTTTACAAGGTCGATTATCCGGATAGCGAGGTGCGTATCACACCTACTCTGGCTGATACACAGGCATTGCTCACCACCGGCGCACAGATGATCGCGCTCGATGCTACCGATCGTCCGCGCCCTCATGGCGAACTGTTGGCCGATTCTGTTTCCGCCATTCATACCGCTGGTTCTCTCGCATTCGGCGATTGCGCCCGCCCGGAGGATTTGGCGGGTGCTATCGCTGCCGGTTGCGATGCCATCGGTACCACGCTCGCTGGCTACACCGAGGAGACGCTTTCTGAATCGACCGAGCCGGACTTTGCCACGCTCGCCTGGTTTGTCCGGCATTCTCCGGTACCGGTCTACGCCGAGGGTCGCTTCTGGACACCGGAACAGGTGGCCCGGGCACTGGATATGGGCGCGCACTGTGTCTGTGTCGGTACCGCCATCACCAATCCCTGGAAGATTACCGAGTACTTCATTCGCGAATCCGAAAGGGCCCGGCAGCCATGAGCGGCGATCTCTACATTGGCATTGATGGTGGCCAAACCAGCACGAAATCGGTATTGGCCGATGAGAATGGTCATATCCTGGCGCTGGGTAGCGGTACGCCCTGCGATCACATCCAGGGTGTGCACGGCATCGAGCGGAATCGGGCAGCCATACATAGTGCAGTGCAGTCGGTAATGGATGCAGCCCATATCGATCCAGCCCGTATCGCTGGTGTCGGTATGGCCATCACCGGTGCTGCTCCCGAGCTGGGGGCGGAGATGGTCTTCGCTGGCATCATCCGCGAGATCCTGCAGCCAGAGTATCTCTGGATTGATCACGATGTTGCTGGCAATCTCGCCGGTGCGGCCGCGGGTGAGCCTGGAGTTGTAGTGATTGCCGGCGGCGGCAGTATCGCCTATGGCATCAATGCGACTGGTACCGAGTGGCGCGCCGGTGGCATGGGCTACCTCATGGGCGACGAGGGAAGTGGTTGGTGGATTGGTCTTCAGGCTATACAGGCAGCAGGAAAGGCCGCCGATGGCCGCGGGCCACACACAGAACTCTTACCCATGGTCCTGGATCACTTCGGTTTCCCAACTATTCGCCACGTCATTAGCCTACTCTATGGCCCTGATTTCACCCGCGACCAGGTAGCGGCGCTTGTGCCAGATGTCGCCCGGCTCGCGCATGCGGATGGTATTGCCGCCGAAATCATGAGCCGTGCCGGGGTGCTGCTTGCCGATGCGGCCCTGGCGGTGATCCACCATCTCTACGAGCCTGGGGATGAGGTGAGTGTCTATCCGACCGGAGGCGTCTTTCGTAGCGGCGATATTTTGACCGTGCCGTTCGCCGAGCGTCTGCTCGACGAATGGCCAGGTGTCCTCATCCGCCAACCACAATACGAACCTGTCTTTGGTGCGCTGCTCCGGATCTGGCAAGCCAGCGGCATTGAGATCACACCGGAACGTCTGGGGCGCCTTCACCTGCTACCATGAGGGCCACGGAGGCGTCTATGGCTCGATTGGCACAGGCAAACGATTGGCTATTTCAGTATCCATTGGGATTGCCGGATCGTGTGCCCGGCGATGGTTGCTATATTCGTCACGGCTACGCGTGTGAAAACGCGATCTACTACCCTGGGCTTTGGCACACCGGCGAAAACTGGTATGTGCAGGGTGCCGATGCCGCTGGTGCGCTTGTCTATGCCACGGCTGCTGGCGAGATCGTCTTTGCTGGCTACGATTATCCCGGGCCAGTTGTGCTGATCAAGCATGCGGACGATCTCTATTCGCAATACGGTCATCTCGATTACCAGCTGAATATCGAAGTCGGTCAACATGTGGAGCGAGGCTACCTCATTGGCACCGTGCTGTTGCGTGAGGATATGCGCAGTCATCTCCACTTCGAGTTACGTACCTTCTACACAACTCCCGAAGTGAATGGTGATAATCCGCGATATGACTTCTACTGTGGTTTCAACTGTCCTCCCGGACCTGGTTATTGGCCGATGAACGCACCGGAGCATCCGAGTGCGATGGGTTGGCGTGATCCGTTGCATGTCATCACCTGGCGTATGGGTGGCGGCGAGGTGATGGTGCCAGCCAATATCCGGGATCCACTCTTCATCTTTGAATCCCCGCAGGCCGGAAGCCACGTAGACTCTGTCAGCTATCCGGTTGGTACAACCTTCCCGTTGCTGGAGGTCTGGGCGGGTGACGAAGCGACAACGAACGTTGGCGCCAATGCCACCACAATCTGGTATCAGATTCGATTGCCGGATCGGGAATCACCTGCATGGGTACCGGCGCTTAATCCGACCATGGACGCGATCCAGAGCGATGGCCAGACAACCTCCTTCGTTTTCGCGTTGATTCCGGCAATTTCCTAGCCTCGCGTGGTACACTCGCACACGTTGCGCGCCATGGTGGCGCGGTGGTTTTGGTGTGCCTTCTCACGTGGGCCCCAACCGCAAGCGTTTCAGGAAGTAGGAGTTCAGCAATGGCAAACGAGCTGATTCTGATGGCCGAGCCGCGGGATGTTCACGGCAAGAAGGTCAAGGTTCTGCGTCGCGATGGTCTCATTCCAGGCGTCGTCTATGGTCCGGTCGTTGAGGGTACCGTATCGGTTTCCGTCAATGGTCGCGAGTTCAACAGATTCTTCATGGCCCATGGTCATTCCACCATCTTCACGCTTAAGTGGGATGGCGGCAGCCAGCCGGTGTTGATCCGTGAGGTTCAGCGCGATCCGGTGCGCCAGGATATTCTGCACATCGATTTCTTCGCACCGAACATGAAGGTCGTGCTGCGACAGGCTGTGGCCGTCGTTGTTTCGCATGCACCGGAAGTGACCGGTGGTGTTTTTCAGCATGCTGTCAACGAGATCGAGGTTGAGGCTCTGCCATCCGATCTCCCAAGTGAAATCATTGTCGATGCCTCCAGTCTCGAGAACATCGGCGATACCATCACGGTTGGTCAGCTGCCGGCGATCGACAAGGTGACGTTCATCACCGATGCCGATACGGTCATCGCTTCCGTCGTGGCCGAGGCTGTTGAGGCCGAGCCCGCTGCCGAGGGCGAGGAAGAAGTCGTTGAGGCGGTCGCAGAGGCTGTTGCTGAAGAGGCTGCTGAGGAGGAGTAATCCTCTGGCATCAACTGCATTCGTTGGTGTAAACAGAAGGCGGCGGAATATGTTCCGCCGCCTTTTTGTTGTTTATGTGGGTCAGATGCGATGAACACAGGCGAACCGATTAATCCCATCGTGAAATTCGCGCTTGGCGCGGGTGTGCTGGTCATGCTGGTAATCGCCAGTCAGGTTGCCATGCCGCTCCGCGCCATTCTCATCGCTGTTGCCGTCAGCGATCTGATCTTTCTGCTCGCCCTGCAGTTCGGCAATATCCTGCCCGACAAACGCAAGGATTAGCTCCACCGGTATTGACAGAATGACATCTCATGCCAAGAGTAGACTCGTCCCTCGCCAGCGACGGGACGTCGCGGCGACCCTGCGATCTCGAGCGGAGCCGCAGGGGGCTGGTTCAAGTAGCCGTCCAGCCTGAGAGCCTGGAACAGGTGGCGGAGTTGACACCCACCGAGTACGGGAACCCGGGCAACTCTCCGTGCCTTCGGCACTCCGAGGCCCAGGTCTACGCTTCCGCCGTAACCAACGGACTAGCTCTCTTCTCCGCTGATGACAAAGAAGAACGCCCCAGCGGGATCGGTGATCGCGGCAAAGCGACCATGTGCAGAGTCCGTGGCTGGCCCGGCGGTACCGCCTTGCGCTACCGCTGCTTCAACCGCTGCATCCGTATCGTTCACAATGAAGTAGACCGCCCAGTAGTTCGGCACGCCTTCCGGAAGATCGGTGGTTGCGTCGTAGATCCCTGCATGCGGCATTCCATTGATATTGAGCGTCTTGTAGCGCATCCCTTCCGGCATAGGTTCATCGCCGAGTTCCGCCGGAAGAACCGCAGAATAGTAGGCGGTGGATGCATCGAAATCCCGCGTCTGCAGTTCAAACCATCCCGGGAAACCGTGCTCACCCCAGCGGTCGAATCCTACGCGCTGATCGGGTTGCCACACACCGTAGGCGGCACCGGTTGGATCCGCCGCGGCCGCGTTCGTGCCCTGTTGTGCCACTTTCATGGCCGGTGCGACCACCGAACCACCATGCGCAACGGCAGTCTGCAGCGCGGCCTCAGCATCTGGCTGGGAGAAAAAGACTGACCAGGCGTTGATTTCCACCGGACCCATGAATTCGGGCGAATACTGCATGCACCCACCAACGGCATCCTCGCCGATGGTAATGATATTGTAGTGGCCGAAGTCTTCGCCCATGTCCTCAAATTCCCAACCAAAGAGGGCATGGTAGAAGGCCTTGGTTCCTTCCAGATTGCCATTGGTCAGATCAACCCAGCATGGGGCACCGTAGATCACCTTGTCGTTTGCTGGCATGACGTTCCTCCTTTGCGCAGTCCGCGCGATGATATCCATTTTCTCTGATACGAGTATCGTCCGTGGCAGTACATGTCTCTTCTTGAATATTGCGGTCCGGTGTCATCCTGCGTCCGGCGCATCACGCTGGGCTTTCACCCACAGTCCTACATATCCGGCCTTGCGCAGCACTTTGGTCAGATTGCGTTCCGCTTCGCCGCCATCGTCACCACTATCCGGCAGCATCACCATCACGGCGTTATCTGGCGAGGGCACAACTTCGAATCCGGCACCTTCCAGTACGCTGCGCAGATCGGCCAATCCAACGGGCACATCCAGTTCCAGCATCACTGCGCGCCGGAGCTTCACCCGCTTGTAGCCTGCGGTCCACTCGCGTAACTTGGTCTCCAGCGGATCGGGGAGGGGAGCGCCGCTCTGATTCTCCAGATAGGTCGTGATCTGCTGTAGATCAAATCCCGCACCCAGCGCGGCCCCAACACTCTGCATTCGTAGTTGGTAGATCGCTTTCGGTGCGAGTTCCTCGCTCTCAGCAAACGCTGTCAGACTCCAGATATGCACCGGTGCCGGACGCCTGAGCACGATCACGCCCTCGTGATTCACCGTCAAAATGGGACCCGATGTGGGATCAGTACTCTCCGGCATTGCCGCGATATCCCGCGCGGCCGCAACCGCAGCGGGTGTCACGCGCATGGCTATTCCCTGGCCATCCAGCAGCTGGGTTTCCACAAACCCAAACCAACGGAAGCCGGTGGTTAGCTCCACCTCAATCGCTGCCCCGATGGCATTGCGTCGCGAGCGCAGGCTGGGACGCGTGGCAACAGCCTCAAAGGTATCGCCGAGAATCGTCAGGTCCTGCTCGGCGAGTCGCAGACTGGCATCGTGAATCATCACCCACTCATCCGGATCGAAGCGGGCGATGGCGGTCAGCAATCGATGCCGGAAGCGAATCCAGTCTGCCGAGCGTATCTCGATCTCGCCCGACTCCCTACCTTCCACCCAGAAGTCGGTGCTGAGCCACTGCTGTCGCAGGCGCTCGGTCTGTTCAGCGAAGCCGAGTCCACGCCACCAGCGGACATTTCGGCCGGGTACGGGCTTGATTGCGGCCTTCTCCATACCAGGTGTACGCGGTGCTGGTTCCAGTGCTCCTACACCCATCGCCAGATGGAGCAGGGTAGCGGCGTAGCCCGGCGGCGGTTCGCTTTCACCATGGAACCAGAGGCGACTATTGATGAGCCGCAACCAATGGGTAGGAAGTTCCTGACCGGGGATCCACACCGGCGGCCCCTTGGCGGCGATCTCGCGCACCACCGTCATCACATCCCACGCCAGGGCGAAAGGATGTTCTGCCTCCGATGCCGTTACCGTGCCTTCTGGCAATGGCTGAATCGGACTCAACGGGACCTTGACCGGCACCGACTGCGGATTTCGTAGCTCCTCCGGAACGAAGAATCCCCGACTGCCATCGGGCAGCCAGGTGTGATTCACCAGCAGCGAGTTCTCCAGCGCTTCGAGTGCACCTCGCAATCTGGTAGCGTGTTCTACCGCCAACCCAAGCGGAGCAGCGGCTACCGTGAGGCCGGCGCGATCAATGATGGCGTCGTAGGGTTGGGGATCGGCATCCTCAGCCGCCAGCATCGCTCGCCAAATCGATGCTGCCGGCTGCTTGAGATGACTCAGGACGCTATCCATGCGGCCCGGAGCGGGGATGGCATCCAGAATCTCCGCGATCACATCCGCGCGACGTTTGAGCCCTGGCATTGCCCGCAATCCCCACTTGGTTGCGGAGATCTCCAGTTCGACGTCATCGCGCATTTCCAGGAGCCGCCGAATCGAATAGTCACTGATATCACCGGCCTGTTGTTCTTCGATCACGCGCCGAAAGAGCAACATCAGCTCACCCGGGATAAAGAGCCCGATATCGTTCTGTGGCAGGGTAGTGAGATCGCCATCGACGGAGATGATCCCCCAGGCGAGGAGATTTTGGACTGCCTGCGTACCACCCTTCTCCTCCAGGTCTCGGGTGAGATCAGCAAAGGCCAGGGGTACGGCATTCTCTGTGGAGAGTTGATTGATGATGAGATGTTCGGTTTCGCCAAGGCGTGTCCATGTATCGCGAATGGCACGGATATCGGTCATCACCTGATAGATGCGACCGATGTACTGACGGCTATCGCGCTCGAAAACGGAGACACGCCAGAGCTTCGCGATTTCCACGCGCTGTTCGTCGGTGCGTGCATGCAGCCGTCCCAGCAAATTGCGCATGGTCGTTCGCTCCTTTCCGCCGTTCTGCTTGTGTTCAGCCTACCAGAGCGGATAGAGGTAGCGCGATATTACATAACAGGAGTCTGATCATCGCCGGATGCATCGGGATCATCTTCCCAACCCGCGTGCGATGAGGCATCGCGGCTGACATTCAGCTTGAGATGGTGCTCATCGAAGCTGCGAATAGTGTCTTTGGGCACATAGATATCTTCTGGATTGAAGAATCCCTTCTCCACCACAAGATAGTCATCGCGCACATCCACCACTTCGCCAATTTTGTTTCCGCAGGAGCCGATCACATCCTGACCGATCTTGATCACGAAGCGATCGCCATGGGCGTCGATCCCATACCCATCCTCACCATCACCAACCGCCAGATCGAGATCGGCAGTTGCTTCCTGATCAGCAGGTATCTGCACCGGAGATACGCTGGGAGTTGCAGGTTCGCTACCGCTAAAAGCAACTGGATCGGGCAGACGCATATAGGTCGGGAAAGGATGCTCGCCCAACAATGGTTGCAGATAGCTGTGAAAAGCCGGTGTCACACTCATGCCATCGGCACCGATGAAGTCGTCGTCGAGGTGACGAACGCGGTTGGCAATATTCGTTTGCGGTACCAGCACGATCTCGAATCCGTCGGGCACGCGCTTGAGCGCCGTCATCTTGCCCGATTCACCACGTTGAATAGCATGAATTGCTTCGGCACCCAGTTTCCATGCCATCTCCAGATCGACACTCGATGCGAGTGAGATGCTCATGCGGGCGCTGGTACCTGGCTTTTCATAGCGTGCGCGCAGACCCAGTTCGGTTTGCACCAGGCGAGTCAATGCGGCCCCGGTGCTGGCGTAATAGGGATGCCCGAAAGGGTCGACATATTCCGGTTCATCACCACCAAAGTGACTGCCATCGGCAGCACGCATTGTTTCCGGCACGACCACCACGGAGTAACCGCGTCGGTCGATATCTTTTTCGATTGCTTCCAGTACGGCTTGTCTATTGGCTGGAGCACGCTCCGGCAGCATGAGCAACGGTGCCATATCCTGTTCATCGGCACTCAAGCCAGCCGTACAGGCGGCGGCCACCCAGCCGGCATCCCGCCCCATCACTTCCATGAACTTGACCGGGTAGATTTGCGGACTGGCGACGGTGTCATACACCGCATCGCGAGTGGCGGTGCCCAGATAGCGGGCGATACTTGGGTAACCAGGGCAGAAATCGGTATCCGGCAGATCGTTATCGATGGTTTTGGGTACGCTCATAACCTGCAGGTCGTAGCCGATATTGCGTGCGAAGCTCCCAATCCGATGTGCTGTGTCCGCCGAATCATTGCCGCCTATATAGGCGAAGGCCGTTACGCCGAGGCCGTGCATGGTGTGGACCACACGGGCGAGATCGTCATCCTTCAGCTTGTAGCGACCAGTGCCCAGCGCTGCCGAGGGTGTATTGGCGAGAAGCTGTAGCTGCTCCGCAGAGATATCGGAGAGATCGTGGAAGCGCCGGGTGAAGAGCCCTTCGATACCATGCGCGAGACCAAGAATTCGGGGCCACGAACCCGTTGCCTGTGCCGCTGCCACAATTCCTGCCAGACTGGCATTGATAACCGCGGTGGCACCACCGGATTGTCCGACAAGAAGCGTTGCTGGTTGGTATTGGTTCATCTAGAACAGATCCTTGAACACACTTCCGGTTTCCAGCAGCACCTCGGGGGAGGCCGACTGCAGATCGCGAATCGTGTGGTGATGCTCTGCGGCGTACGTCTGCCACGTCGCCGGATCGTAGAATGCCACATTCAGATTGGCGGTATCGAGGATTTTCTCGGCCCGTTCCTGCACGATGGCCAGTTGATCCAGGCCAAGATCGCCCACCAGGGTAAGTCCACCTGTGCTCAATACCGCACCTGTGAGGCCTTCGATATCCTGAAGCGCGTAGCCCAACACCTGGTTCTGCCCAACCACGGTGATCACCAGCCACATCAGCACCGGCACGAAGGGCTGCTCGCGATCCAGCCAATAGCGTCGGCTGGCTCCTTCACGGCGGCCCTTGAGCACACCCAGTCGTTCCAGCTTGTAGCATTCGTGCTGCACCGAACTCACAGAAAGATTAAGCGCCCGGCTGAGCTCCGTCAGGCTGAAGCGAGCTTCCTCCCGTGCGACCAGATAGGCAAGCACACTTGCCCGGATGCGCGAGGAGAAGAGTTCGCCCAACGTATCCATTCCGGCAGATCGCGAGGTGACAGAGGCAGCAGGCATAGCAACAGCTTTCAGAACGTGCGAAAACAGCGGACGTTACCGCGATATCGTAGCACGCCACTCATGGGGAATTCGATAGACACAAAAAGACCCTCGGCGGATTGCCCGTCCGAGGGTCTTTCGACATCGATTTACATCGGATAGACAGCCATGGACATGCCGTCCACCACACTCCACATCGCGGTGAAGGTATCCCAATCGTAATGTTGGGTCACGCCGTGGGCCGGATCCATCACGTAGACACCCAGTTCGTCGTAGCCAACTACCGTGACTACGTGCATGCCGGAGAAGACGGAATATGTGCCATCATCATCAAGGCGCTCACGGGTATCGCCCCAGAATCCGAGCCAGGTCACCACTGGATGTCCGGCATCCAGCTGGGCAATCAGCTCGGTGGTATCGCCCTCGGAATAGAAGACCTCGCCGACATAGCCATGCGCATTCAGCACCGGTACCAGCGCTTCCGCATAGACACCGTAATCATCGGTGTTTCCCCAGTACCCATCGATATTGCCACGATAGCCATAGTGCGGATTGGCTGCAGATGGCACGGTATCGATAAAGACCTGCTCATCGATTCCTGTCCCGAAGGCGGTAGTAGCGGCATGGGTAGCCGCATACTCGCAGCTCAGATTGCGGGTCTGCACATAGTTGGGCACATCCAGCATCACAATCGGTTGTGCCGTGATCTGCGGGCGTGCCACATTGGTATCGCGCTCCCACGGAATGATGATGTGTTGTCCGACAATCAGATTCTGCGGATCGAGATCGGGATTGAAGGCGATCAGATGATCCACGGGTACGCCCCATGCCGCCGCGACACTATCGAAGGTATCACCGTATGCCACGGTGTGGGCGCCGACCGCCCATGGGCTGGTGCCCTCGTTCTCCGCCGCCATCTGGGCGGCATCTGCTGGCGACTGACCTTCCTCCGGAATCACGATGATCTGACCGGCGGTAACGTCGTATCCATACGGCATGTAGCTGGAGCGATAGATCGCTTCCGGATCAACCCCGAACTCCGCCGCAATCGAATCGAGCGTATCGCCCTCCTGCACCTCGTAGCGATACTGACTTGCGGCCAGCGTGCTGGTTGCCATACCCACCATCAGCACGAGGGCAGCCATGGAGGCATAGAGTGCTCGTTTGGAATTTGCGAGGCGATGCCCTTGCGTGAAAGAAATGTGCGGCACGGTGATTTGAGGCCGCCAAGCGATGATTGCTGTGGTCTTGGCGATGATGCTCCCTCGTGTTTCATGCACTTTTGCCTGAAGCGGGAGCGATGGCTCGGGAATGCGCAACTCCAGATTTTTTGATGGATACAGCGTTTCATAGTGCGCACGGGAGCCACGTCCGATCTGGTTTGTGGCGATACGTGGCTGCGCGGAGATCGTGGAGAGGCGTCCCGCTGACTGGGCGTCCAGCCGACTGGCGTAAAGTCCGACCACACCGTTGGGTGCGGCGGCGCGTCGCCGCTTGTTGCTGGCGTAGATTCCGCGATGCTTGCCCCGAATCTCGGCCACTGGCACCGGTGCCAGGCCATTCGTCATGACCGGAACGGTTGGAATCACCACCTGTTCGGGTTCTGGTGAACCGTCACGAAAGTGCTGCACCCATTGCTCTCGTCGTTGCTGGGTTGCAGTCGGCGTCGCTGCCGGACGGCGCCCAAGAACGATGGTCATGATTCTCTCCTCCATGCCTACACGTACCTGTACGTACACGAATGACTATAGCCATCCTGTGACATCATGGCAAGACAAACATTTGTTCTTCATGGATTGGGAAGGATTCTGGAGTGTTCCGGGTGGAATATGTGACTATACGTCACCAGCGTATGGATGTACGCCCATCGCGGATGAATCTGGTGCCGCTGGCGGGCAGAGACGATATCACGATATAGATCACGGCCTATACTTCCCTCGATATTGAGGAGATATTCATGCCCGCCTATCGTGTGCTCTATCAACAGAGTCTTGGTCGTATTCAGACATTGGTGAACAAACAGAACGCTGATACGCCCGTTCCCGCCTGCCCTGGCTGGACTATCCGGGACACCGTCGCGCATCTGTTGGGTGTTTTTGTCGATGCATCGGCGCGGAGTCTCGGCGATGGCGATGAGTGGAGCGCCAGTCACATTGCGCGCGTGCAGGGTCGGTCACTCGGTGATCTGATGGCGGAGTGGCACCATCGTGCCAATACAACCCCGGGTATCTTCGAGATCTACGGAGCGGTACTCGTGGCCGATCTCGTTACCCACGAGTTCGATATTCGCGGTGCCCTGGGGAACACGCAGACGCGTGACCTGCCGGTTGTACGTTCTGTGACGCTCTTCTATCTGGAAGCGTTGGATCACGTCTGGCGCGAAGAGGGTACCCCTCCGCTTCGTATCGTCACGGAATCTAAGGCGTTGGATATCGGAGGCGATGATCCGCAGGCGTCAGTCCAAGTCGGCTGGTGGGAACTGGGTCGTCTTGTGAGCGGACGCCGTTCACCAGAGCAAGTGCGCGCATACACATGGAGCCAGGAGCCATCGCCCTGGCTCGATCATCTCTTCGTCTTTGGCCCTCGGGAAGAGGCTCTGGTGGAGTAGCGTTCCGCATGTGACCATCTCACCCGTCATGCCGAGCTTGTCGAGGCACCCCCCTACAGCGGATTTGCTATGTGTTGTCATGTATAACATCGGTAGCAGGGGAGCTTGTCTCCCCTTGGGGCAGATAAACTGCCCCGCTACCAGTCCGGGGGTGTGTCAGTACATCCGGCATCCCCCTAATACAACACTTGCCGATACTCCTCGTTTCGCTTGCCCTGCGATTCATCCGGCGCTTCCAGATTTTTCTGTTCGCTCAGCATCGCCATCAGGGTAGGGATGGTGTCTGTATCCGGCCAGGCTTCCGGCTGCCACAGCTTGCTGCGCAGAATCGAGCGGGCGCAGTGCGTGAAGACTTCTTCGATCTCCACAATCACCACGATCTGGGCTGGTTTGCCCTGCTGGCTTAGTTGCTCGCAGAGTTCCGGATCGGTACTCAGTGTGGCCTTGCCATTTACCCGTACAGTCTCATCCGTTCCCGGAATGAGAAAGAGTAGTCCCACGTGCGGATTGCGAATCATATTCTGCATCGAATCCACGCGGCGATTACCTTTGCGATCAGCAAAGATCAGCGTCCGTGCATCCGGGAAATAGACTGCCCCGGGCGGATCACCACGCGGTGTGCAATCGCAGGTACCATCATCCGCAGCGGTGGCCACCAAAAAGTAGGGAGAGCTCATGATGAACTGCTGCACCAGCGGTGTCACGAAGGGTGTCGATTTCTCGGCGATCAGTGGCGACGGTACACCGACAATTTCGCGCAGGGCATCTACGGTATTGAAGACATACTCAGGGTTCGGAACATAGCTCATATGGTCTTTCCTCAGATTGGTGCCAGAGCGGGACTCTCCCCGCTATCCAGATCGCCGATATTGCGTGCGTAGATTCCGCCGGAAATGATCAAAACCGCGATGCCCACCGCCACCGGCACGACGCCGAAGAGATCGGTCGCGAGACCGGCCAGCAGCGTTGGTACGAGACCGATAATGTTCCCGATTAGCCCCTGACTGGCAATCACCTGACCACGGACATAGCCTGGTGTGCGCTGCAGCAAAATCGAGCGAGCGGCCACGTTGACGACGCTCATGGCAAGGCCGGCTGGCACGGAAACGATCATGGTGAGCAGCACCATCGGTGAGATCTTGAGAGCATCGCTGAGCTGATCCAGAGGCAGGTGCAGGGCATCGTTCAGGAACCAGTATGTTTGGGCGATGAATCCCAGCATGAAAATACAGAATCCGAAGACGATAACGGAGAGGAACGCCGCCATCCGCTCGCCGATCACGCGTGCCAGCCAGGGTGCCAACTTCAGTCCGAGTACCAGCCCGACTGCCGCCGGTGCGAAGACAAAGACGGTATTCTCCTTGCTTGTGCCCAGTACGCGCTCCAGATAGAAGGGGATGATGACGACCAGGCTGCTCATGCCGACGCTCACCAATACATCGTGGAGCACGGCTTCACGCGTCGGATAGTCGCGACGAATGAAATCCAGTCCAGCGGTGAGGGTCTGCATAAAGCCACGCCGACGTTTGCCTTTATTGGTCGATTGATAGACGGGTACCGATGGCAGCAGGAGTGTGAAGGATCCTGCCAACAGCCAAAGTGCCCCGGCCAGCACAAAAACGAGTTCGGCACCGCCCCACAGCAGTGCCAATGGCGCCAGTATCGCCAGGCCCACACCCTGACTCACCGTCAGCGCCAGATTATGCAGACTCTGGGCCTCGGTATAGCGATCCTTCGGTACCAAATCCGCTACCAATGATGCCTCGGCTGGCGAGTAAAACTGATGAATAATCCAGATGCCGATAGTGCAGGCGAAGACAGCCACCAGACTCGGTTCGATCGTTATCATCGTCAGCATGAAGAGGAAGCGGAAGCCGTTCAGCATGGTCAGCATGAACCGGCGGCTGATGCTATCCACTACGATGCCAGCGGGCAGACCCAGACTCATGCTGGCGACATTTGAGCATGCTACGAAAAGCGAGACAGCGAAACTGCGCTCGCTTAGATCAATCACCAGAATCATGAGCGCATAAAGCAACGCCCCCTGCGCCGTCTGCGAGCAGAGTCGGCTAAGCCACAGGAGCCTGAAGTTCGGATCGGTCAGCAGCGATGGCCGCTTGTCGCCCTTCTTACCCCGGCGGATGCGTCGTGATGTGCGCGTGACCTCATCCGCGGGTGCGGTGAGTTCGATTGCATCTTGATTACCAAAGAGACTGGAGACCGGGCGTAGCTCTACACCGACCGTCTGCCCCTGATGTTCGCCATCGGCATCCCATTCGGGATGACTACTGCTTTCGTGCGAATCTGTGCGCGGTCGCAGTTGAGTACGGTACTGAGGTGCGCTGGCGCGTGGCCGACGTAGGCGGGCGAAGCGGCGTTGTTTGTCTGTCACCTCTCCCCCTCACGTTATGCGGACTCAGTCGAAATCGATGAATGGTAGCAGTGTATGAATGCCATTCTGAATTGCATCGCGGGTAACATCCCATGCGGGCAAAATATCACGTAGCGTGATGATGAGGATGGCATTGGAAGCGATGAGAATGAAAGCGATCGCCAACGGCCCCAACATACCCAGTGTGCCCAGGATTTTGCCCATTCCGGCCAGATTGAGCCCGAAGATGAGAAAGAGCACCCATCCCAGTGTAAGCAGCCACGCTCCCAGCGCGAAGCCATCGGGGTACGGGATATCCTGCCAGATGATCACGGCGATGATGCCTGCGAGTGCAACACCAGCCGGAATGATGAGGATAGCGGCGAAGGCCCACGCACCTTTCACTCCCTTGGCACCAGGGATGTACTCATTGTCACGACGCTGGTTCGGCCACGCTCCCTCGACTGCAGTCTCTAACGCCTGCAACGAGAAGAGCAACGCCACGATCACCAGAATCAGAAGCCACCACAACCAGGTATCAAACGGACCTGTTGGGATGCGGCTGGTATCAAACATGCAAACGATCCTGCTCATTGCGTGGGTGGGAATCAGAAAGGGACAAAGGTACCCACGCGCTCTTTACAGCATACCGCGAATGGCAAACGTAAACCCGGGGATCACTCCCCGGGTTTGGCGCAAACGCATCGCACGGTTTACATCACCGATCGAATCGCTGCTCCCAGTCGCTCAATCCCGAGCGCAATACGATCTTCCGGCACAGTGCTGAAGCTCAACCGAATCGAATGCGCATGTTGCTTCTGCGGATCAAACCATTTACCCGGGAAGGCCACCACACCGTACTCGGCGGCGACATCGAAAATCTGTTCGCTGGTGATATGGTCTGGCAATGTGATCCAGACGAAGAAGCCGCCATCTGGTCGGCTCCAGCTCACACCTTCCGGCATCTCACGCTCCAGGGCAGCCAGCATGGCATCGCGACGAGAGCGATAGAAATCGCGGCATTCCTCAATGTGCCCTGTCAGAAAATCATCCTGAATGGTGTGGTAAACCGTGCGCATGGTGATGCGATCATTATTCACATCCGCCACCTCACGCGTGGCCAGCAGCTTCACGGCCACCTCGGTCGGGGCGACGACATAGCCGACGCGTAGGCCTGGTGCGATGACTTTGCTGAAGGTACCGAAGTAGATCACCTGGTCGTCGAGCGCGCGTAGCGGTGGAATCACCTCGCCGCTGTACTGCAGATCCCCGTACGGATCATCTTCGAAGATAGCCAGATTGTGCTCGCGTGCAAGTTCAACGAGTCGCTGGCGTCGCTCCAGGGGCATATTCGTGCCGGCCGGATTCTGGAAGGTCGGGATCGTATAGATCACTTTGGCGTTCGGTGTGTTGAGGATGGTCTCTTCCAGCTTGTCCATGAGCATGCCATCGGCATCGCACTCGACACCGATAACTTCGGCTTCATACGTATGGAAGATATCGATGGCGCCAAGAAATGTTGGATTCTCCGCGATCACAGCATCGCCTGGCTGCAGGAAGACGCGTGCCGCGAAATCCAGAGCCTGTGTTGAACCGGCCGTCGTCATGATATTGGCGGCAGTGGCATCGATACTGCGGTTTTGCAAATTGGTGGCGATCCACTCGCGTAATGGTAGCCAACCCTGCTGATCGCCATAGGCGAGGGCGCCGGTCGCATCTTCCCAAACATGGGCATTGGACTGGGCGAGGCGTCGAATCGGCAGCATCTCCGGTGCCGGGGCACCATCGCCGAAATAGACTGGATCGGTATGCTTTTCCTTATGCGTGAGAATATCGGTCCAGATACTGCTGCCGAAGACGTTGGTGCGATCAGCAAAGCGATCGGAAAGTGTGCGCGAAACGACCTGACTCATGGTGAAACATCCCTACTGTGGTGGAAATCGAACGGACGCAAGGAATTGCGAGCCTGGATCGATCGCACCGGCGGGACCGATCAGGCGCTGGTAGGGGCCGGGGTAGGGATGTAGGCGCAGATGACCCCGGTTGTCAGGAGTGACCGCCGTGAGGTTGATCGCTTGAAATGCGCGTTCGGATGCATCTGCGTACTCCAACAGGACGTCGGGAAAACTCCCGCGTTCTGCCATTGATGATACGGGGTTTCGGCTGACCAAGGCAACCCTGAGCTCCCTCTGTCTCGTGTCGGGCCAGATCAGGGTGACTACGGCACGATAAAACTGGTTGGTCGTACCGTCAGTTCACCATCAGCGGGATTGGATGAGAATACAAGTTCCGCCTGTTCCTCTTCGGCTCCGGCAAGAAAGGCGAAGGTTACCTCCGCCGTTTCCGTCGTGCCGTTACTTCGCTTCAATTCGCCTGTCACCACCACATCCTGTGCGGTTTTGCCACCGGTGTTTGTCACCGAGATCGGCACATAGAATCCGTTCTCCGTCTCGCGAATCGAGGCTTCGTGTACCTCTATCTCGATGGTGGGCGATGCATCGCCAGTGCGGATATCAGCCCAAATGGCCAATCCGACAATAACAGCAAGAATCGTCAGACTTGCTATAAACGTAATCCGTTCGGCTGTGTTTTGTTCCGACAAGCGTGTGCTCATATCACCAACCTTCCGGCTGCTCCGCCTATAGAGACAGGCAGCGCCAACACAATTGTTTGGCGCACCATTTCCGCCAATGGATCACCTGGTCTGACGCGCTCCAGCATGATCAGGAGCAGGATCGCCACCAGCAGCGAGATCGCATACGAAAACACCGTCTCCGAAATCGCATGGTGAAGTGGTCCAGGTGGTTGGTGTCTGGCAAATCCGGAGGCAAACACAATCAAATAGGAAAGCAGGAGCGACAGTCCGATAATGAGGAAGAGATGCCAACGGGTGATACCCGCGGTAACCATCGTCACTTCATCCGTTGGCGCGATCGAAAGACCAATGAAGACGCCACCGATCGCTGTGGCCCCGATGTGGGCAACCATTCGCTTCCAGACAGGTAAATGGACGTGACCGTTCTTTTCCTCATCGGTAACACGGCCCTCGAACACCTCCCGAGCAGCAGATGCTCCCAGACTCAACGGTAATGCCAGAAGGATTACCGTACCAACTCCTTGCACCAGCCCGTCGGTTGGGCGCAACTGATTCATACCAAACAAGAGGAATGCCGCCAGCAGGATGCCAACCGCCAGTGCATCTACTGCCTGATCAAACGACATGAGCAGCGAGCTCTCCTTACGGAAGCCCGCGACATGTGCCAATCCGAAATTCGCCAGCAAACCCAACGCAAACACTGCCAACAGGTGTGTAATCGGTAGAGACTTCCCAATCCACCACATTTCCATGGTGTACACCAGCGGGATTCCGAATACCGCAGCTCCGGCAAATGCGCGAGTGAATGCCAGTCGCTCGTTATCCCATTGTTCCGTCATTGGTAATTCACTCCGGAATGCCAGTCAATCTGATGCGAGCATCGCCAGGAAGCGATGTGGAATCTACCCGTGCCAACCTGGAGGAGAAGTGGTGCGTTGGTCAAGTCTGTAAGCTCGTGGCGATCTGGAATCGCTCCCCACCATCTGTCATTCTTTTCCTATGAGGATATCGCACCGCATCATTTTTCTCGTCATGGAAAGCGTACGTAGAGCTTGACAAGGTATCTGCCGAATATCATCACGGCCTTCAGGGTACTCTGCGCGCTTTTACTGCTGCGGTTCGAACCCATGTCTGCAGGATTTCTGATTACCCATGTCTTTGGCTCGGTCAGTGATGCTGCTGATGGTTATCTTGCCCGCAAATACCAACTACAAACGACCAAAGGTGCCATCTTCGATAGCATTGCCGATACGCTCTATGTGTTGGCGCTTCTGGTGGTGATGATTCCGTATCTTGAGTGGCCTGGGTGGATCGTCGCCTGGATCACGGTGATCGTTGTCATACGGCTAGGCGCTGTTGGTGTTGGCTTTGCCCGCTTTCACGCGTTGGTGTTTCTACATACCTATGCGAACAAGATAGCCGGTGCCATCATCCTCGCCGTGCCATTCCTTGCGCTGGTGTTTGATCCTGTCCCGATCATGGTTGCGGTGTGCTGCCTGGCCACCATATCGGCGGTGGAGGAGTTATTGATCATCACCCTAACCTCCGAATTGGATCGCGATATCACCTCGATCTTTGCCGAGAGTCAGACTGCCGGCGACTAGAACGATTCGCGGGCGCATCAATCCAGGGGCTAGAGAAACTTGCCGAGACCGGTCCGTGGATTCTGGTCTTCTTCGGCTTCACCCTCGTCGAGGAACCGATCGTTCTCGACTGATAAGGCCAGACGAAGGACTCCGAGAATGATGAGGTTGAGCACCAGACCGATCATGGCGACGAATTGCTCGGTCGCAAACGCAAAGAACTGACCAAATAGCAGTGCCACCACAGTGGATGCGGCGAATGCCTGTAGCGCCAATACCCGTTGTCGACGAATGATCATAACCAGTCCCAGCACGGCCAGAAAACCGGTAACAGCTCCGGCAGCGAACGAGAGCAATTCGGAGACGGAGATCCCATCGCCCAGGTCGTACTCGCCAGTCACGAAGATACCGATCACCAGTGTGACAATGATCTCCAGCGCACGGATGATGAATAGTCCAACCACGATCGGCAGAAGCCAATGATGTCGGACCGCGCGCCAATAGAGTGCTGCTGCCTTATCCCGAATGGAGAGGATGCGTGACTGCTCTGATTCCTCGACGATCTCCGCGTTTTCCAGCAGCTCGCGAAGATGTGTTGCGATAGCGGAAGAATTACCGCTGGCGTTCAGGCTTGCCAACGCCTCCTCCTGCCGTCTCTTGTCTAGCTTCCCGATCGCCTGCCAGGCGACACCCTGCGCGGCGAGATAGAGGTGATCCGCCTCGGTTGGCTCTCGTCGTCGATCGAAATATCGCGCCACAAAGTAGAGGACGATAAATACCCCATACATCACCGCGATTGTTGGACGGTAGAAGTAATCGTTGTCCTTGGTGATGAACTTGCCCAACTCGTCGATAAACGTTCCAAAGCCGATGCCGCCGACCAGGGCTGCCAGTGGTTTCCAGATAGAGCTTGCAAACAGGAGCAGGAATCCAAAGGCAATGACCATACCCAAACCGCCCCATAGCATGTGGGCGATGTGGAGCGTGTCACCTCCCACCTGCGGATACCCGGTTAGGTAGAGATAGAACCGAATGACCAAAACCGTCACCACGGCGGATACCAGCCATATCTCGACGAGCGACGAGTTATGAGGATCGCGAATGCGGTAGGGGTTACCACGGACATTGTTATTGGTCAGCGTTTGGGGCATGGTTGATCCTTGTCTTTTGGTAAGTAAGCCAAGGTGAGGGCTTCGACTATCTATTGCCTCGCAAGCGAGCGGAGATGTCAGAGGCGCTGTACAGGACTCGAATAACGAATACGGAGTCGCCATCGACGTAGTAGATGACAGAGTAATTGTCTATCAAAAGCTGTCGAAGAGTTGCACCCTTTCAGCGCCGTTGAGCTCGATGGGCTGCGAAAGCGGTTGTAGCGTCTTGCACATTGCCATCAAGCACATCCTGATAGCCCACCTTGAGGGCATCTAGCAGTTGTTCAGTCGTCATCAGGTCAGCATTGATCTCTATCGGGGCCTTGGGTAGAGACACCTCGAACGGAATTCCACCCGTTAGTGATATCTGCCGCAAGAACATATCCACCGCCGTGGCCATCGGAACGCCGAGTTGCTTCAGGACCTGCTC
>JAGQGU010000076.1:8178-9386 GCA_020432165.1 Thermomicrobiales bacterium | reverse complement strand
ACCATCAACTACCGCACGCTCAAGCCTGAGCATGGTGGCCTCTTCTGCGAACGCATTTTTGGCCCCACGCGGGACTGGGAATGCTATTGCGGTAAGTACAAGCGCATCCGTCACGCGGGTACCGTGTGCGACAAGTGCGGTGTGGAAGTCACCCGCAGCAAGGTCCGCCGCGAACGCATGGGCCACATCGAGCTCGCCGCACCGGTTGCTCACATCTGGTATGTGAAGGGCACCCCAAGTCGCCTCGGCTTGCTGCTCGATATCACTCCGCGCAATCTGGAGCGTGTGCTTTACTTCGCCAGCTATCTCGTCACCGATGTCGATCTCGAAGCTCGTGATCAGACACTGGAAGAGATTCGCGCGATGTCCGATGAGACCATCGCCGAAATCCAGGGCGAAGCCGAGGCGCTCATCGCCCAGATTCGCCAGGATACCCAGGCCAATGTCGATAACCTCGAAGAAGGCACGAGTGGCCTGGTCGAGCGCTTCGAGTTGGAGCGCGACGAGAAACTGCAGGAACTGGAAGCCAGCTTCAACGAGCAGCTTGCCCTGTTGGAGAGCCTTAAGGGCAGCTCCAGCGAGAGCCAGATCAAGTGGGAGAAGAAGGTCATTGTCCGCAAGGGCACGGCCGTCAACGACGATGCGATCCAGAAGCTGACCGACGTTTACGAAAATCGTAAGGACGAGATCACGGCTGAGGCCGAGCATCTGCGCAGCGGTGGCGATGCCATGAGCGGTGCCGAGAGCGATCTCATCACGCACGAGGCCAATCAGCAGATCAAGAAGATCCAGGCTGAGGCCGATGAAAAGGTTCGCACCGAGGAAGAGGAGCGCGATAGCGTCCTCAAGATCGTGGCGGGTCTGGTTGAGCGTGCCATCCTCACCGAGGCTGAGTATCGCGAACTGACCGAAATCCTGCCGCCGGGCGTCTTCAAGGCATCCATGGGTGCCGAGGCTGTTTACGAGCTGATCACCACCAAGGTTGATCTGGATGATCTCGCCGTGGAACTCCGTCAGGATATGCAGGCGACCTCGGACAACAAGCGCAAGAAGGCCACCAAGCGCCTGCGCGTGGTGGAAGCCCTCCGCAAGAGCGGCAACCGCCCTGAGTGGATGATCTTCACAACCCTGCCGGTAATCCCACCGGAACTGCGCCCGATGGTGCAGTTGGACGGTGGTCGCTTCGCGACCTCCGACCTGAACGATCT
>JAGQGU010000076.1:0-8099 GCA_020432165.1 Thermomicrobiales bacterium | reverse complement strand
ACGAGAAGCGCATGCTGCAGGAAGCCGTCGATGCCCTCATCGATAACGGCCGTCGTGGTCGTGTCGTCTCTGGTTCGGGCAAGCATAAGCTCAAGAGCCTGAGCGATATGCTCAAGGGTAAGCAGGGCCGCTTCCGTCAGAATCTGCTTGGCAAGCGCGTGGATTACTCCGGTCGTTCCGTGATCGTGATCGGTCCGGATCTGCAGCTGCACGAGTGCGGTTTGCCGAAGCGCATGGCGCTGGAGCTCTTCAAGCCGTTCGTGATGCGCCGTCTGGTGGATCAGGAGTTCGCGCACAACATCAAGAGCGCCAAGCGCCTGGTGGAGCGGGTGAATCCGGTCGTCTGGCAGGTGCTGGAAGAAGTGATCAAGGACTACTATGTGCTCCTCAATCGCGCTCCAACCCTGCACCGTCTTGGTATTCAAGCCTTCAAGCCGCGCCTGATCGAGGGTTCGGCGATTCAGCTGCACCCGTTGGTGACTGGCGCGTTCAATGCTGACTTCGATGGCGATCAGATGGCGGTGCACGTGCCGCTGAGCAAGGCTGCCCAGAACGAGGCGTACGAGCGTATGCTCAGCGTTCGTAACCTGTTGGCGCCAAGCTCCGGCGAGCCGATCGTGGCCCCTAGCCAGGATATCGTGCTCGGCATCTACTACATCACCAGCGAGCGGAACTACGAGGAAGAGCTAGCGCTCGGAACCGTGCCGCGCGGTTGGGGCAAGCGCTTCGGCAGCCTTCAGGAGGTCGAGCTCGCGTACCAATCCGATCTGGTCGATCTGCAGGCGAAGATCTTCGTCCGCACCGACCGTGATGGCGGCGAGATGAAGATGGTGGAGACCACCGTTGGTCGCGCCATCTTCAACAACGTGCTGCCAGCATCGCTGGGCAAGTACTATAACGAAACCCTCGGCAAGAAGGGCTTGCGTAAGGTCGTGGCAGATTGCTTCCGCACCTACGATGATCCTTTCGAAACCGCGAAGATCGTCAATGACATCAAGAACCTTGGTTTCAAGATGTCGACCAAGGGTGGTCTTAGTATCGCTCTGGCTGATGTGACGATGTCCGAGACCAAGGCCGAAATCGTGGCCAATGCCGAAGAGGAAGCATCCCGCATCGATCGCTCCTGGCGCCGCGGTCTCACCTCGGAAGAGGAGCGATTGCGCGAACTCGAGCGTATCTGGAACGACGCCCGCGACCAGGTTGCAACCGATGTGGAACAGCGCCTGATGGGCCAGAACTCCGTCTATATGATGGCGGATTCCGGCGCGAAGGGTTCCATGAACCAGATCAGCCAGATGGCCGGTATGCGTGGTCTCGTGCTGGATACGAACGGCAAGATCATCGACATTCCGATCAAGGCTAACTATCGCGAAGGTCTGACCGTGTTGGAGTACTTCCTCTCCACCCACGGTGCCCGCAAGGGTATGGCTGATACCGCGATTCGTACCGCCGACTCTGGTTATCTCACCCGTCGCCTCGTTGATGTGGCGCAGGATGTGATCATCACCCTTGAGGATTGTGGTACCGAGCATGGTATGTGGGCACTCCGCCTCGATTCCGATGGTAAGGAGTACAACACGGACGAGTATCGCAGCCGTATCACCGGCCGCATTCTCGCCGCTGATGTGATTCATCCGGAGACCGGCGAAGTGCTGGCCGTCCGCGGTGAAGAGCTCACCGAGTACAAGGTGCTGGAGGATGGTTCGACCGAGGATCTGGTTGGCAAGGTGATCGATGCCGGTATCGACAAGGTCTTCATCCGGACGGTGATGACCTGCGAAGCCGAGCACGGTGCTTGCCAGCTCTGCTACGGTCGTAGCCTGGCGACGAATAGTCTCGTCAAGCTTGGTGAGGCGGTCGGCGTTATCGCTGCGCAGTCGATCGGTGAACCGGGTACCCAGCTGACCATGCGCACCTTCCATAGTGGTGGTGTGGCGCGTGCCGATATCACCACCGGTCTGCCGCGCGTGGAAGAGCTCTTCGAAGGTCGCCAGCCAAAGGGTGCTGCCCTGATGGCCAATCGACCGGGTACGGTGAGCATCCTGCGTGACGACCTGGGTACACGTCTGACGATCAGCTCCATCGAGGAGAGCAGCTGGCGTGCCGAGCTACCCGCCGGTTACGAGCTGCAAGTTCAGCCGGGTGACGAAGTGGTGAAGGGCAAGACCGTCATCGCCAAGAACGACGCCGATGAGAAGGTTTACTCCGACATCGATGGTCAGTTCTTCTTCGATGAGGGCACGCTCTACGTGCGCCTGCAGAAGACCGAGACTGAGGAATATCAGATCAACGTCGATGACACCCTGCTCGTCGAGGACGGCCAGGAAGTCACTGCCGGTACACAGCTCACCTACGGTAACAAGGATCCGCATCAGATTCTGCGTACCCTTGGTGCCGAGGAAACCCAGCGCTACATCATCGATGAAGTGCAGAAGGTGTATCGTCAGCAGGGCGTGAACACGAACGACAAGCACATCGAGGTGATTTGCCGCCAGATGTTGCGCAAGGTTGCTATCCAGTACCCGGGTGATACCGATCTGTTGGAAGGCGACACCGTGGATCGCTTCGAGTTCAACCTGAAGAATGCCTCGGTCCTGGCGCAGGGCGGTGAACCGGCAACGGCACTGCCGATGTTGCTTGGTATCACCAAGGCGAGCCTGGAGACGGATAGCTTCCTCTCCGCGGCGAGCTTCCAGGAGACCACTCGTGTGCTCACCGAAGCCGCCATCAATGGCAAGGTCGATCACCTCCGCGGCCTCAAGGAGAACGTGATCATCGGTAAGCTCATCCCGGCTGGATCCGGCTTCGATGCCCGACAGCAGCGCGAGGAAGAGCAGCTGAGCGAGCTCGACCAGATGACGCTGGAAGCGATGGGTGTTGAACCCACGCCGGAACCGGCCGAGGAAGAAGACTACCGCGAGCTGATGGCCGCGGGTGTTCTTCCCGGTGAGGGCGAACCCGGCGAGCGCAGCGGCTTCGGTATTGTCACTGAAGACGATATCGACGGCGCGAACTAAAGCGTTACCGTAAAGAGGAGAACCCGGTCGGAGTAATCCGATCGGGTTCTCTCTTTTCCGTATTGCGGGGGAATCCGGCTGGATTATCCCTGTGGTGTTGCTCCCGGATCCGGTGCAACCACATCCGATTCGGCGTAGATCACCACCGTTTGCCCCTCGGGTGATACCAGGACGATGTAACGCAATACACCTCCGGCAGGTACTACATCGCCACCAATGCGCACATCGCTGTCCTCAGGCACGGCGAAGGCGATGACGTAGACGCCAGCAGGCACATCGGAAACGCGATACAGACCATCGTCTGTCAACGAGACATTCGACTCGTCAAAATCGATCTCGTCATCGTTGACTCGTATAAGGGTGAAGCTGGGCGCGCCATCCAGATTGGCCACACACCCAGGTGTATCAAGGGCAATGTGGTCAGGGAGTTCGGCATCACAACTGAGTCTCGCGATATCGAGCCACCCATTGCCGGTCGGTCTCTCACCCACCAGGTAGATACTGACCACCGTCTCTTCATTGGCAGTGATCTCGGCGTTGAAGTGGTCTCCATCCGCGGTGGCTCCACTGACGACAATCTCGAAGTTGTCGCTTTCTGCGGTAGCGGGGCTGATATACCAGGTACCGACCGACATATCTGTCCAGGTCCAGGTGCCACCGTCATTCACCCCATCATCCGGGATATTGAGATCGGCAGAATCATCGTCGCGACCCGAGGGGTGAATGTTGACAATCCACGGCTCCTCCACTGCGGTGCAGCTGCTGGCATCCGAGGTCGGATCGGTACCCGCGGGGCAATCGAACTGCTCCACGGTAAGCGTGCCCGTTTCATCGGTGACGAACGGAGGTACGGTTACTTCAGGACCAATACTTGCGATAACGTATGTTGCGTCGGACGTGGCGGTGATACGAATCTCCCCGGTGATTGTTATCGACTCGCCTTCGCTTCGGTCATAGGTTGCATCTTCATCATCCAGAATCGAGATGGTTCCGCTCGTAACATGAAGAAGGTAGGCGCTCTCCGATGTCGGTGCATAGGTATCAGTAGCGCCGTTCGGCAGACTGTTGCGTTCCAGCTCGACCGCGTGATCTCCGGTCGGTGTCTGAATGCCGTTGCTCGTGTAATCTCCGCCCAGGTCGTTGCTGGAAAGCGCGATCTCGGTGTAGGTGGTGTCACTGTCTCCCACGACAAGTTGTAGTGCTCCACGGGGGTGGAAGGCTGCGGCACTGAACCGTAAATAGTCGCCGCGAGCGGCGGTCGAATCTGCAATCGTTAGCGGATCACCACTGGCATAGACAAAGCCAGTCTCGGTTTCTGTCGGAGCAACGTCGCGATCAGTACCGGCATTCCGCTGCGAAACCTGCCACATCATGGTGCTGCCATCGAAATTGTCAACGCCGTGGGCAATGACTTGCATGGACGATGGTGCGCTCTGTTGCGCGACCACGGTGTTTGCGCCGGGTATCGTGGTGCAAATCATGGCCAGTACAGCGATGACTGTTGCGAACCGACAAGATGGAATACGCACGAGGTTCTCCTTAAGTATGGCCAAATCCATCGGTACATGATAGCCGAGTCCAGATGCGATCATATATCGATTGGGGTACCCTATGGGAAGCGGACGTTATATCCGGTACAATGCGGCTACCACATCGTGGCAATAGCGTTTGGGTTCTTCATCGAACCCTATCATCGTAGGAGACGCACAATGGTTTCGCGCAAGATCAATCGTCGTGGATTCGTGCAGGCTGGCGCTGTTGGTGCCGCTGCCGCCATGGTCGCCCGAAATAGCATGGCGCAGGACGCAACTCCTGATGCTACCGCTGTTACCTGGGAGCCATACAACGGCGAGGAAGTAACCATCAGCTACGGCATCTGGGATAGCGCCCAGCAGGCCGGTGTGGAAGAGCAGATCGCTGCATTCAAGGAAGTTCAGCCGAATATCACGGTTGAGATTCAGCTCACTCCATGGGCAGACTACTGGACCAAGCTTCAGACGGCTGTCGCCGGTGGCGAGGCATTCGATGTCTTCTGGCTGAACAGCGCCAACTGCCCGGTCTACGCATCCGCTGGTGCCCTGGTGCCGCTGGATTCCATTTTCGGTGAGGGCGGTCTTGACCCCGCCAACTACCCTGAGCAGATTCTCAATCTCTACAGCTTTGATGGACATCGCTACGGTTCCCCGCGCGAGTATGACACCATCGCCCTTTACTACAATAAGGACATCTTCGACGCCGCTGGCGAAGCCTATCCGGATGACACCTGGGATTGGGCCAAGTTCCGCGAAGTCGCCGAGAAGCTCACGGATGAGGCCAATGGCATCTACGGTGTCGGCCTGCACCTGAGTGGCCAGGAGAACTACTCCAACTTCGTCTTCCAGAACGAAGGTCAGTATCTGAACGATGATCTGACCGCCTGCGTGACTGCCGACAATGCTAATACGGCCGAAGCGATTCAGTGGGTTACCCAGTTCTATCTGGATGGCCTCACCCCGGGTCCGGATGTTCAGCAGTCGAATCCGGTACCGGATACGCTCTTCCCGGGTGGTGTCGTGGCGATGATGCCGGGCCTTTCCCCGCGCGCGCAGACCTACCTGGCTCTTCGCGAAGATGGCGTGAATATCGAGGTCGCTCCATTGCCGCAGGGCAAGAAGCGCGCCTGTGTTATGCATGGTCTCGGCAACGTTGTTTGGAGCGGTAGCAAGAATATCGGTGCTGCTGTCGAGTTCGCCAAGTTCCTTGGCGATGAGACTGCCGAGCGCCTGATTGCGACGACTGGTATTGGTTTGCCGGCATTCAAGGGCCTTGAGGGCGAGTGGCTCACCCGTCTCGAAGGTATGAACGCGCAGGTCTTCGTCGATGCTTCTGAGTATGGCGTGATCCCGCAGGATCCGACCTACGGTCCAGCCTGGCAGAGCACGCTTGGTGAGGAGATCACCAAGGGCTTCGCAGGTGAGACCGCTATCGATGTTCTGCCGCAGACGATTCAGGATGCGGTGAACGCGACGATTGCGGAATCGCAGGCGTAAGTCTCGTTTACAGGAAGTACACACGCAGCCCCGGCCAAAAACCGGGGTTTGCGTTATCCTGATACCAATGTTGGTCGGAAGAGCAAAAGACCTATGGGTGGATTCCGCTGGATGTCCACTCGCGTCGGCGGCGAATTCGTCAAGAACAGGGCGCGTGACGCCGGAGATTCAACCGGGTTGGATCGACCAATGCGACACCTCATCCGCACGAATCCTGGGGAGGAAGAGTGAGCACAGCCTCCAGAAAATCCGGCACACTTGCACGGAGCGAGTTCCGATGGGGCTATGGCCTCATTGCGCCGATGATGATCGGCTTCTCCATCTTCTTTCTCGTGGCGCTGGCTGCATCCTTTGTTATCAGCTTTACCCGTTGGGACCTCCTCAATCCACCGGTCTTCAATGGACTGAGCAACTACCGTCGCATTTTCAGTGACGATGTCTTTCGTACGGCGCTCTTCAACACCTTTGCTATCGCTGTTCCCAATGTCATCCTTCGCGTCGGTACTGCGATGGGGCTCGCCGTGGTCCTCAATAGCAAGATTGCATTTCGTACCTTCTATCGCATCGTCTTTTTCCTGCCCGTGCTGACGATGCCGGTCGCTACTGCGACTATCTGGAAGTGGATCTTCGATCCCAAGTACGGACCAATCAATGGCGTGCTCGCACGTGCCGGTATCGAGGGGCCAAGCTGGCTCTTCCATCAGAACACGGCAGTCTTCGCCGTTGTGGTCGTGTTGCTGTGGAGCGGCGTTGGTTACGATATGATCATCTTTCTCGCTGGATTGCAGGCGATTCCGCGCGACTACTACGAAGCCTCCAGCCTGGATGGTGCCAGCGGCTGGCAGCAGTTCCGTGATATCACGGTGCCATTGCTGACACCGACCACATTCTTCCTGAGCGTGATTGCTGTTATCGGATCGCTCCAGGTCTTCGATCTCGTCTATGTCATGACGCGGCTCGATCAGTCGAATCGGCTGCCAACGCTGGTCTATTACATCTATAACAAGGGTTTCGAAGAAGGGCAGATGGGATACGCCACCGCAGTGGCATGGGTGTTGCTCGGACTCATCCTTATCTTCACCTTCTTCCAGTTCCGCTTGCAGCGTAGATGGGTGCATTACCAATGAAACAGCGAACCGCCGGATGGTATATCGGCCGCATACTTCTGCACTGTTTCCTGATGACGCTCGCTATCGTCTTCATGTTCCCCTTTGTCTGGAGTCTGTTGACCTCGCTGAAGACGATGCCCGAGCTCTTTAAGCCCATGCCATCGGGGAGCTTGCAGGAGATCGTCACCTACATGATCCCGAAGCACTGGCGCTGGGAGAACTATCGCCAGGTTTTCGAGACGGTGCCGTTCGAACGCTTCTACCTGAACACGATTCTGGTCACCATCGCACGCACGCTTGGTGGCGTCTTCATCGCGTCGTTGGCCGGGTTCGCCTTTGCCCAGTTGAGCTTCAAGGGGCGCGATCTCATCTTCTTCGTCTTGTTGGCGGGGTTGATGGTGCCGGATCAGGTATTGATTGTTCCGCGCTACATTCTCATGCGTGAGTTTGGTTGGCTGGATACCTACCAGGGTCTGATCATCCCGTTGCTCTTCAGCGCATTCGGTGCATTCTTGCTTCGACAGTTCTTCCTCGGTATCCCACGCGATTTCTATGAGGCCGCCGCTATCGAAGGCGCGAGTCCATTCCGTATCTATCGCGATATTTATCTACCGCTTGCCGGACCCGCCTTGAGTGCCTTCGGATTCCTCACATTCCTGTGGAGTTGGAACGAGTTCCTCTGGGCGCTCACCATCACGAATAGCACTGATATGCGCGTGATCAGCGTTGGTATCGCACTCTTCCAGGGTCAATACAACACCAATACCGCCGTTATGCTCGCCGCAGCAAACCTGGCGACGATTCCATTGCTGGTTCTCTTCCTCTTCTTCCAGAAGCAACTGGTGGAAGGCATCGCGATGACCGGTGTGAAGGGATAAGAATCCGTCGAAGCGTAGCCCGGGGCCAACCCCGGGCTACGCTTAACTTTGGTGGTTTTCGGACAG
>JAGQGU010000075.1 GCA_020432165.1 Thermomicrobiales bacterium | reverse complement strand
CAACCTCCGCACCATGGGCTACTGACGAGCGCCTCCGACTCTTCCGCTCAACACGCCAGCCCATAGACGACATGCGCTATCTGAGTCAACAGCACAACGATTCATCTACAACACCTCGGTCCACACTGGAAAATCTCCGTGCTGCCTGATTCCTGCACGCGAGCAACCCTGCACAGCAGCCCCATCGTTGCATGGCAAAGAGTAGTATCCACCGACATGGCAACTGAGAAACAAGCGAAGCTCTGGGCTAATCGACAACGCGAGCTGTTCGCAGTAAAGATGTTCGCAGCAGGACGGGACGAAGAACTCCCAGACTATGACTTACTGTTCGATGAAGCTCGCGAGAAGGGCACCGAGATCAGCAAGGAGATCAGCGCCCTTCGCGATCAGATCATCAGCGTTCGAAAGGAGCATCGCATCACACGATGGATCGGGCCAGACGGCATCCACCTAACCGAACCACGCAGGTGGCCCAACGATCCACTTTTCAATGCAGCGTATTAAACCGAGAGCCGACCAGCATAGAGTGGAATCTATTGAATTGATCTAACATCAATCTAAGTAGGAACAGTGGAGTACCATGAAAAATCCGCCTCGGAACGGCATGTCCTGGAGTATCGACGAGTACCAAGCCCTAGTTTCCGGAATCAAGTCTGGAGTATCGTGTGAAGATCTAGCGGAACGCCTTGGACGAACCCCCGGAGCAGTCGCTTCGCGAATAAAGTACATCCTCCCCCCAGATCTGGATATGCGAGATAATACGAAACTTTCCCGCCACGATCTGTATGCCCTCGCGGCAAAGTATCTCGCGCTACAGACTTACGACTGGAGAAACAGCGTATACTTGCGAGTATCCTCCGAGGGTCTCATCGTATGGGATACGGCGTCAGATCAGTTGGTGCGCAATGCATGGCAAGACCGACAGGCCTCACTTGCACACGTCGCACAGGAGCTGGGCATCAAAGAATCCTACGCAGCACGAAGGCTGATTGATTTGGGGTTGGCCTCCAATACTGCCGATGTACGTAAGAGGTTTGGGACGAACAAGGCCAAGCGAGAGACAAATTCTCTGCCAGCACGCCAATGGACTCTGACTCTCCAAGACAGTGACGGTAACGTCTACCATGTAAGCGTTCATGACTCCCCCACCGCCGCACTTCGGGTGTTGAACACGTTTCTTCCAGAACCTACTGATGAAATCGACAATTCTCTGCATTCGAAGTGGTTCATCACGCGGGCGTCAGATAGGATGTCCAGCTCCACCATCATTTCTAAAGGAGAATTCGCACAGCCTACGGGTAGCGCGACTCTTCAGTCTAGTTCGAAAGCATTCGAAGAAATAGACACTTCATGGCGCAAGTTCAGAGAATTTTCCTCATTGTTTGATGTTCCAATTGAAAACTGCACTTCTTGCACACCGCTGGACTCTAACACCGCCCCAATCGATCCATTCACAAGAATCGATGAGAAAGGCTCCGTACAGCTCATTTTCCGATGCATTCGAGGTCACTACACAATCTATCTCATACCTCAGGAATACTCGGATATACTGTTCCCGTTCCTTCCAATCAGTAGCGCCACCGATTCCAGAGAAGGATTCCTCACGGGAGTGATATTTGACCTGACATCTGATCCCCGAATCGATGAAGAGGAACAGCAGTATGAAGACTGGAGGTTTGAGGAAGCTGAATACGAATCCCGGGTGGAATATGACTACGCGATGGAACAAATGATGCCAGAGTATTTTGACGATGTTCGCAAAGAGGACCCCTCCTGGCTTGGCCCTGTGGACACCGACGAACAAACATCAGAAGAACTATTCGATGAGCGATCTTACCGATCCTATTTATATCCCGACTAGTGTCCTAGAAATGTCTCCCAGGTACCCTGACACTGGTTCGCGACTACTCGCGGACCGTTCCAGCAATCCACCAGTCTGCGCCGGTGCCACCGGATCGTTTGTGCGCCATCATCTGGCGGAAGATGTCGACCGATCGACGGGCGTCTTTACCCGCGGTCGCGGCCGACGCACCACCGGGTGAATGGTGAGTGACGGGTGCCGCGCCGGGACGGAGAGCAGCGGCGAGGTAGGACGAGTCGGTCGTGGCCATCGCGACGTGACGGGCGGCATGCACTGCGGTGTCGTCGATTCTTGTCCAGTCCAGGGCCCACCCGCGGTCGCGCAGGTACTCGGTGAAGAAGAACCGTTGTGTCCTGGAGTTGCCGTCCCGAAAAGGGTGGACACCGGTCAATTCACCCCAGTGATCGGCGGTGGTCGCGATGGCTTCGTCAAGGTCTGTCAGCGACGGGCGGTACTGATCGATTGCGCTGAAGACGCGATGCAACTCACCCGGCAGATACTCAGGGACGCAGTGAATCAGCCCCATGGCGCCGGTGTTCTGACCTGCCGTTCGCAGCTGCCCCGCCCACGGGTATACGTCCTGCAGTATGAACCGGTGGATTCGTTGGAGGTGGGGAAATGAAGTCACCGGTCACCAGTGAGGGGTCACGAGCGAGTTGGGCGATCCTGTGACCTGCAGCACCCCGCTCGAAGACTGCCAGCTCGGCGGTATCAGTGAGGCCGGGCAGATTAGGAAGAACCTGCCCGGCCTCACTCGAGTGATGCGTGTCCGCCACTAGCCGCGCGCTGCGACGATCTGCGCGAGAAGACGCGCATTCTCCTCTTCAGGGGTGCTCTCGCCGCGGAACACGCGACGGGCGGCGGCGATATCGTCCTCGGTGGGGGGCATGCCCGCCATGCGGTGACCGGCGATCATGCCCGCGATCGCCTGCTCTTCGGTGTACGCCGTGCTGGTGTCGAGTTCGGCCATGGTGTGCCATCCAATCCACGTATCGTTGCGAGCCATTTTACCTGATCAGCCGGTGTTCGACGGTGGGCACTAGGTGGACAGGTCGGCGAGGGTTTCGGTGACGATGTCGGTGACGGTGCGTCTGGCCTTGTCGGCGTCGGCGGCGACCAGGCCGATGCGGGTGCGGCGGTCGAGGACGTCGTCGACGCAGAGGGCGCCCTCGTGGCGGACGGCGAACT
>JAGQGU010000074.1 GCA_020432165.1 Thermomicrobiales bacterium | reverse complement strand
AGTTGCTCGACCGCATGACCCCGGGGGTGATCGATCAGCGCCGGGAGGAAGCTGGTTGGCTGCCGACCACCGAGGATTTTGCTGCCAGTATCGTGCTGGCTGCCGGTCGCAAGGATCTCGAGCATGGTGCGGTGGTCTATGTTGGTAGCACCGAGTGGTAGTTCAACCCAATTGATTGCGAACTACGGCGTGGGCAATGGGGCACTGCTTGCAGCGACGGGGAGTGCAGAGTTCCCGATGCAGGTGGAGTAAACCCTGGTGCCCGCGCTCGCCCAGTCCGCGTAGGGTGGGGCCACCGGTGACTTGCGTCAGGGCTTGCCGGGCTGGTTGCGTCCACTCTGCGTGCCGCAACGATGTCCAGCAGTGCATCACGGCGTCTTCCAACTCCTCGTCCTCCGTAACGACGGCCCGTGCATGGGCGATGGGAAGAACGACGGATGCCGTGATCGCCGTGGCTCTGCCGATACCGAGACCGGGATGCCACGGTCGGGCGGATTCCTCCCGGAGAAATCTCACCGGATCATTACCGGTACGCACAATGTCCAGCAACGTCCCAGCGGTTAATCCACCAGTGCGAGTGAGAAGTGTTGCCAGCTGCATGATGCGATAGGCAGGGTGGTTCGCTGGCCGTACCCGTGCCGTTTGCCAGCTGATTGCGGGCACGAAATCGTGGGCAAATCCTGGTGCCGATCCCTGCCATGAGCGCTCGATGCGGAACTGATCCTCCGGCAGGATCCCGGCGGCGTGGGCATCTGCCGGTGCCAGCGGAAGAAACCCTGCCAGACCCAGTAGCACTCCGACCAGCCATGGTTCTGGTGCTTCACCCTGCCTCAACCTCGGGTCTTCTGTTACCTGATAGCGAATCATCAACTCGGCAAGATGTTCCATCGGTGCACGATTGGCGCTGTATCCGAAGCCGCCACAGAGGGCACGCAGCAGTACCGACTCCAACCCATGCTCAAGTAATTCGGCCTCGTACCGAGCTGATTTCATGTGAAAGCGCTGATCGCTGAGCGTGTGTATTGCTTGCAGTATCCGCTCTGGTTTCTCGCTGCTGAGGTGTTCCGCGCAGATACTCCCGCCGAGTTCCGCCCACAGACCTGGCAGGCGGCGATCAATCGCGAAGAGAGCCTCATCGGGTATATCCAGTACCGCAGTCGGGACGATACGACCGTTCAGACAGCGCACTTCTGGTGCGTCGTCGATACGGACAACGTGTAGCACGACATTGTTGTAGCGAGAATCATGGTGATGATTGTGTTCGTACCACTCCGAAGTGCGGTTGTGAATCTCGATATCGCCAGTCACGAGCCTGGCATCGCCGAAGTCGAGTATGGCATCGGTAAAGTCAGGACCATACCCATGACTCCACGCGCCGTGATAGATCACATGCGCGATACGGCCGTCGTTGATGTGGACATCGCGCTGCAAGGCGGCATTCCAGGCGGCACTGATCGCCAATTCACGCAGGGGTGTGGGCGGTGCTTGCTGCTGCGCCGGTTGAAGCTGGATCGAATCGTCCGCGAACGCTGCCTGGGCCATACGCAACCTCGTACAAATGTTCTATATTCTGTTGTTCAGTGTAGCAGATGTGATCACGAAAAAGCGCACCCATCACGGGTGCGCTTAGCGGATGTTAATTCTCGAATGTACTTGCACTCTCGGTCCGCTGACCATCCCGATATGCTTTCACCGCGGCCTGGGCGGTGCCAAGGGCAAGGGTGGCGCAGCGAACACGGCTCTTGACGGTCTCTTCCCCCATTTCCTCAATCATCGTGTGGGTGCCGAGTGCAGACACTTCGTCCAGTGTCATGCCTTCGATCAACTCGGCGATGATTGATCCTCCTGCCTGGGAGATCGTGCAACCATCGCCTTCGTAGCTGACCTCTTCGATGCGACCGTCATCCGAGATTTTGAGATAGAGCGTGATCAGATCGCCGCAGCCGGGATTCCCACCGCCCAACTGAATGCTGGGGTGCTCCATGCGGTGCTTGTTCCGTGGATGCTCGTAATGATCGAGGATGTTATCGATATATGCCTGGCGGTCCAGTGGAGTCTCCCTTCTATCCGGGCTCGTTGCCAGTGGCATTGGGCGCACCGACAAGACTGCCCCATTCGGTCCAGGAGCCATCGTAGTTGCGAACGTGCTCGTGCCCGAGCAGATAAGTGAGCACAAACCAGGTATGACTGCTGCGCTCGCCGATGCGGCAGTAGGCGATGGTCGGTTTCTCGGGAGTGATACCGTGGGCGGTGTAGATCGCCTGCAGCTCCTCGATTGCCTTGAAAGTGCCATCTTCGTTCGCCGCCGATGCCCACGGGATATTGACCGCGCCCTTGATGTGCCCGGCGCGTTGCGCGCCTTCCTGCGGATAGCCAACCG
>JAGQGU010000073.1 GCA_020432165.1 Thermomicrobiales bacterium | reverse complement strand
TGTGCTGTCAGGCCGCGGCGCAGGTTAGTATCGATCCGGCCGTTCCGGCGGTTCGTGCGCTCGTTGCGCCCGGAAGCCGGCCGATGTCGGCGACGGTGCCCAAGGAGATCTCCGTGTTCGCCCCTGCTCTGAAACAGGCAGGGCTGCTGTGACATTCGACGACAACAAGCTGACCGCCGCCAGGCTGTGGGTGATCAGTGCCGGACGGTCGGGCACCCGTTTGCCGGACGGTCCGCGCAATCAGCCCTACCTGGCACGGGCACTGTACGCCCTGATTCCCACACCCAGCGACGACGTACTCCGGATTACTGTCGACGAAGGCTGGCACCTTTACGTGAACCCGGAATGGCTCGCCGCAGCGTCGGTGCCCGATGTCGGGCGGGAGCTTGTGCACCTGGTGTGGCACCTGCTCAACCGGCACGCCGACCGGGCCCGCGGTTGTGGGGTGGAGCCTATGAGCGCCCAACGATGGCGCCGAGCGGCCGACGAGGCGATCGGGGAGTTCACTGACAGTGCCGGTCTACGTCCGCGCCATATCCGCCTCGTGCGAAACGATCCGCCGGTCACCGTCGAGGCAAGGTTCACGATGCTCACCGACGAGCGCCCGCCGGTGGAGTCCGCACCGGACGACCAGTCGGGGAAGGGGAGTGGGCTTGACGAATGCGGCAGCGGTGCCGACGGGATCGTCCGGTGTCACGAGACACCTCGGACGCTGGATCTGCCACAGGTGAGTCGTGTCGATGGTGAGTTGATCCGGCGGGACGTGGCCACCGAGTTCCTCCGCACCAGGTACGGCTACGGCATCGGCCGCAGCGCCGTCGTGGAACGGTGGGCCAAGGAGATAGTCGAGCCGGTGGTGCCTTGGCAGCAGGTACTCGGTGCTGCGGTCCGGCGCGCTGTGACCGTGACCGCCGCCGGCGGCGACTACACCTATCGCCGACCGTCCCGGCGGACTGCCACTGTGCCTAATGTCGTTCTGCCCAGCAGACAACGGGTGATCCCGGAATTCGCCGTCGTCATCGACACCTCCGGTAGCGTCGATGAACGGATGTTGGGCCGAGCGCTAGCGGAGTTCGACAGCATCGTGTCCACACTGCGGATCTCCGAACGGGGACTGTTGGCCGTATCCGCCGACACGGTGGCATTCACCCCGACCCGAGTCAGCCGTGCCGCCGACATCGCACTTCTCGGCGGCGGCGGAACCGACATGACAGTCGGGATAGCCGCGGTCCTGGAGCAACGGCCACGGCCCCAGATCGTCATCGTTTTCACCGATGGTTACACACCATGGCCGAACCAACCCCTCGCCGGGGCAATTCTGGTCGCAGTCATCATCGGCTCCCGGCGCGAGAGCCTGCCCGCCACACCGGACTGGATCATCCGCGTTGAATGCGTCGACGAAATGACGTGAGGCCTCGGCCGCGGACTGACCGACACCTGACGACAGAAAGGAATCACCGGGCTTGTGAGACGTACGTATCCGCCGGTACTGCGGCGTCCGGTGGCCGTGACGGCCTCGTGCTTCGGCACGAAGCACAAGTTCACCGTGGACCGCGACTGGTGTATCAGTACCGCCCATGACCTGGAGCAAGATCGGTTGCTGATCGCTTTGGGGGGCGAGGAGACCGAGTGCCTCGCACTTGCGGCGTATGTCGACAAGATGCGAGTACTCGCCGACCTTCACGCACGACGTCTCCGGTACCCGATTCGGTTCATCGAACCCGGTGTCTGGGAACTCGCGGTCGAACCGAGGCGCCGCAGGACGTTCGTCAGCGTCCTCCTCGCCGCTGAGTTCATTCGGGCCGAATGCTCACCGAGCAACCGTGATGTGGCAGGCAGTTTCGAATTACGAGCAGAGATTGTGAAGGCATCGGAGATCCGGAGAGTGCCAAGACTGTGGGCACGCATGGTCGCACCGTTGTTCGTCGAACCCAACGCGGCCGACCTGTTGTGGCGAGCCGGCGTCCATCCGCGCACTGTACTGGAGGATCGTCTGGAGTCAGAGAAGGGTGCGTCATCGCCGATTTCCGTATTCGGCTACCTGGAGAGGTACTACTCCAAGAGGTGTGTGGCGCGGAACTTCGGATGTGCGCACATTGATACGGAGAGTCATGAGGTTTCAATTGGTGAATCTTTCGGGCATCTGAAGGTTCCTCGGTTGGTGGAAGATCTGCTTGGTGATTCATGGATATTGGCGAGGATGACCGAGAGTCCGATATTACCGGTCCCCTGCTATGTCCGCGGAAGTGATGCCGACGATTCCGATGCTTATGACACAGGCGGCGAGTTTCAATTGTCGGATGATGACCGGGATCTGGCAATAACGAATAGACAGGGCCAGTTCGTGGTAGTCCCAGGGATTTTCAGGAGGATTCAGAGAAGCCGTGTGAAAAGCAGGAGATTCGTGGTCATCGAGCATTGGGATAAAATTCGTCCCCATGCGGTTGTCTGCTGCGACGGTTTGAAACAGGTTGACCGGGATGGATCCGGTAAATCGAATATCTCCGTCAAGGTGATCAAGGATATTGTTTTCGCAGGCTTGGATGGGGAACTCCGCGCGAGTGGCGTTGTGGACCTCCTCGAGGAGGGCGAACCGCTTGTAGCATTGATTGCAATTCTTTCGCATAGTGAACGTAATGCCACATCGGTTATGTCGGAAAGCGTGCTGGCAATGCTGTATCTGATGGTTTTGTGCGGAGGGATTCCTACCGAGTACGCAGATCGGATCTTCAGCTCGGTCATGGCTTTGTGGCTCGATAGGTGGCCGTCAACCTGGGGGATAAATTCGAGCATTCATTCTGGAGATCTTCTGCTGTATGACTTCGGATGCGGCCGAGTTCCGCTTGACATTGAATGCGTACAAGTCGCGACCGAGCGTCTACTGATTGCTCTGCAGGATCAGATTGAGACACGTATCGGGCATGCTGGTCTCAATAAGATTGTCGCGCGCTCGCGAGAAGATGAACTCACCTGTTACTGGGGGAATGCTCGAACAAGGCTACGCCCACGCCGATCGACACGCACTACAGGGACCTGGCTACTCGAAACAGAGAGTGATGTTCGCTCGAAGGCTATGGGTGTGCTCATTGTGCGGGCTTTCGTAGAACTGACCGGTCGATGGCCGGCACCTACCGAACTTCCGCAGGACTGCGGTATCGGCGATGACCCTGGACGGGTGGTGCAGGTGTTGTTCGATATCGATGAGTTGATTCATTCTATTCACATCGCAGAGGGTGGTATTACTAAAGTTTATCTTCCCGATCGGGCACGGCCGGATGGAGATTCCTTGAATTTCAGGACTGCCTTCCTTGATATGTTTCGAGGGCTTCGGAGGCGAGTTGTGGAAGGACTCCAGCGGTCATGAAGCGACAGTATGACACCGCCCACTGCTTGCCGGGGAGTATGTGCGCGATGAGTTCGCTTCAGATCCCTACCAGTGCCTACCCGGAATTCGGGAAGAAGTTGTTGCCGCATCGGTGGTTCGGAGAGTTCCTAGGTTGTGGGCGAGTCTCGTCGAACCGCTCTTCATCGAATTGAACGCCGCAGACGTACTGTGGCGTTCGGGTATACATCCGCGTACTGTCCTCGAGGAAAGTATGGAGTATTTGGCAGAGGCGGATTGTCCGATCTGTGTGTTCGATTACCTGGAATTGTTCTACTCTGACGAGGAGGTGCGTAGTCGTCGGGATTCTTGGGCTGGTATCGTAAGCGCAGATGATTCATCGGTGGATTCTATGGGTCTCAGCGATTTGCACTTGCCTGCGTTGGTTGTCGAACTGCTCAGTGATACCCGCGCATTGGGAGTTATCGATGCCCAGTGTGTGTCGTCGTGGTCCACACCGGATAGTGGCAATAGAGTCCTGGGTTGGGAGGTGTGGCGGCGATATTTGATTTTTCCGACACCGGAATCGATGTTTGCGGAACTGAGCGATGTCGGGCACGGTTGGTCCTCCACAGTTGAAGGTTTTTTCGAGATCAAGAGCGGCCTGGTCCGGAATTTGGAAGTCGTGATTATCGAGTATCTTGACGGAACTGGCCGACCGCCTGACATTTTCCCCTGTACTAGACTGCCGACGACGTGGAATGAACCGAGCGATCAGATGAATCTGGTTCGAGCCTTGGTTACAGACCTCAATATGGGTACGCGGAGGTCATATGTGGGTACCCGTAAGCGCAGTGGCATGATCGATGCGGGGGAGTACTACATCGTGCTAATATGGTTTCTGTACTATTCGGGGGTCTATCGAAGTTTGATGCGTAGCGATCAGCTGGCATTGATTCATGTGATAGTGCTTCGTGGCCATGCCCCTGAAGTCTGGACTTCGAAGATGCTGGAGCTTGTTTCCCATTTGTGGAGTCATAATTTTAGAGTCGATTGAATCCATACTTTCGCCAATATCGGATAGTTCCCTCGTATCGTCGACGACGTCCAGTTGCGGCGGCGTCCGCTCACCACGATGGCCCGATTCGCCTTCGTACTGTTCGCGAACGCGCCTGGTGACGGGGACGTGACCCGCTGGATGGGTCAGTGGTCTGATCACCTGGTGGTTGTCGACCGGTGGTCGATGGTTCTGATTTTCAC
>JAGQGU010000105.1 GCA_020432165.1 Thermomicrobiales bacterium | reverse complement strand
GCGGCAGCAAGGACACCTGGGTCCTCTGGGAGGACCGTCTTGACATGCCCGCCGAAACTCCCACCGCCTCCTGATATCACGCCATGCTCAGCCGAGTCGCAGACAGCATTTACTGGATGGCACGCTACGTCGAGCGTGCGGAAAACTTCTCGCGCCTGCTGCTTTCCACGCAGGACCTCATGCTGGACGCCGGGATCGCCGGTGTCGAGGAATCCCAGTTCTGGCAGCCCATCCTTGCCACCACGGGCGATGATGAAGCCTACTACAAGCTGTATTCGGAAGTCACCGGAGAGGATGTCACGGACTTTCTAGCCCTGCGCGCCGACAATCCGAATTCGATCCTCAACTGCATCCGCGCGGCCCGGGAAAACGCACGCACGGTCCGGGATCAAATTTCCAATGACATTTGGGAGTGCCTCAACGGCCTGCGTCTCTTTGCCGAATCGGACGAAGGCCATGGTCTGCACCGCACGCAGAGCGCCTCATTTTACGAGCGCGTGCTAAGCCGCTCTTATGAGTTCCAAGGCATTGCGGACTCCACCACACCGCGCGGTGAAATCTGGCACTTCCTGCGACTGGGCACCTGCCTCGAGCGGGCGGACAAGATGTCGCGGCTGCTGGACACCTGCTCCAACCTTTCCCTGGAAATGCCGCCGCATCCGGAAGCCCGTCCGCTGCGCTGGGTCGCACTCCTTCGCTCCTGCTCGGCGCGCCACTCATTCCAGGTTTATAATGGCAAGCCCGATCCGAAGAAAATCATCGAGTTCCTGCTTCTTGACGAGACGCTGCCCCGCTCCGTCGCCAGCTGCATCTCGGAAGTACATTCCGCCCTCGTGGCGCTCTGTGGAACGGGTGTCGGAGACCAGATGAGCGATCCCGTGCGTCATGCAGGTCGCCTGCATGCAGACCTCGTGTATGCCACCGTTGACGAAGTGCTGGACGTCGGACTCCACGAATTCATCGACGATCTCCAGGGGCGCCTGAACCAGATCGGCGACTCCATCTTCAAGACGTTCGTGTTGAACATCGCCGAATTGCCCGACCTGGACGTCACCGAACCGGAAGACACTCCCGCCATCCCCCTCGGCGCCCATCACGCCGAAGACTTCAACAACGCGCAGGTCCAACAGCAACAGCAGCAATAGCTTCGGAACGAAGTCGGTCGGCCGCCCATGCGATTTCGAATCTTCCATCGCACGAAGTATTTCTACCGCACTCCCGTGAGGGATAGTTACAATGAGGTCCGTCTGCGGCCCGTCACGGACAACAAGGCGCGTCTGGAGTTTTTCCTGCTGAAGATCGATCCGCCGGTGCGCCTCC
>JAGQGU010000001.1:269993-347742 GCA_020432165.1 Thermomicrobiales bacterium | reverse complement strand
GCCATGCTGGGAGCTCGGCTCCTTGATTTGTAGCCCTGCATAATCGACGTTCGCGTTCCTCAGCCTATCACGATTTGCGATTTGAACATCGGAGCGCGGATGGTCGACCCAGCGTGAGCAAAAAAGAACGACCGGAGCCAGGCGACCCCGGTCGTTCCTGAAAACACAGGTTGATTCGGCTAGAGATCCTTGCTCAGCGTGGCCAGGAACTCCGCGTTGGAGGCAGTCTTCGAAAGGCGACCGAGCATCAGCTCAGTGCCCTCGGAACCACCGAGCATCGACACCATGCGTCGCATCGTCCAGACCTGGCGAAGATCGTGCTCTCCGAGCAGGAGTTCTTCGCGGCGGGTGCCGGAGCGCTGGATGTCGATCGCCGGGTAGATGCGCCGCTCGGCCAGCTTGCGGTCGAGGTGGAGCTCCATGTTGCCGGTGCCCTTGAACTCTTCGTAGATGACGTCGTCCATGCGGCTACCGGTGTCGATGAGACAGGTGGCGACGATCGTCAGGCTCCCGCCGCCCTCGATGTTTCGGGCGGCGCCGAAAAAGCGCTTGGGCGGATAAAGCGCGACCGGATCGATACCACCCGAGAGCGTACGTCCGCTCGGCGGAACGGCCAGATTATAGGCACGCGCCAGACGTGTGATGCTGTCGAGCAGGATCGTGACATCGCGACCAGCCTCAACCAGACGCTTGGCGCGCTCCAGCGCCATCTCCGCGACCTTGGTGTGGTCCTCGACCGGCTCGTCGAATGTGGAGCTGATGACCTCGCCGTCGACTGATCGACGCATGTCAGTCACTTCTTCCGGTCGCTCACCAATGAGACAGACCATCAGGTGCATATCAGGATTGTTGGTGGTGATACCGTTGGCAATCGCCTTCAGCAGCAAGGTCTTGCCGGCCTTCGGCGGGCTGACGATGAGACCACGCTGCCCTCGACCGATCGGAGCGACCAGATCGAGCAGGCGGGTGCTGAGCACATTCGGTGCGGTTTCCAGGTGAATCTGCTCGAGCGGGAAGATTGGGGTGAGCTTGTCGAAGTTCGGGCGACGGCGTGCCGTCTCCGGATCAACACCATTTACCGCTTCTACACGCAGCAAGCTGAAGAATTTCTCGTTGTCTTTCGGTGGGCGTACCTGACCGCTAACGCGATCGCCAGTGCGGAGTCCGAAGCGCCGAATCTGGCTCTGGCTGACATAGATGTCGTCCGGACCCGGCAGGAAACGATCGCCACGGAGGAAGCCGAAACCATCCTCGATAATCTCAAGGACGCCATCGCCAAAGATATGACCATCGCGCTCGGTCTGCGCCTGCAACAGCTTGGTAATGAGATCAGGACGGCGCATACGCATATACGAACTTACCTGCAGTTCGCGGGCAAGCTCGAAGAGCTCGGCATCTTCCTTGGCATCGAGATCGGCGACCGTTAGACGATTGCTATTCTCACGCTGACGACGCTCTCGGTGTTGCTGATTTTGGTTCTGGTTTTGGTTCTGATTCTGTGGCTGGGCTTGTTGTTCGCCATCGCCCTTGCGCTTCTTGCGCTGGTTTCGGCGATTGGCCCGGGCGTTGCGATCCTCATCGGAGTCGCTGATTGCAGATGCGTCCGCTTCGACAGCCTCGACCGCGCCATTTAGCATTTCGGTCTGGACCGGCTCTGCGGTTGTGACAGCTTCGGTCTCGGTGGCGACGATTTCAGTCGCTACGTCCTCGACTTCGGCGGGCTTGCGGCGGGCTCGTACGGCGCGCGCGCGGCGAGCGGGTTTCTCCTGCTCTTCGGTTTCCACAGGGGCATCCACGATAACAGCGTCTTCAACAGCCAATTGAGTTCTCCGTGAGGTTTTTGTTGCACGCACACCCAACACCCGGTAGTTGATGTGCATCATTGCGGCAAGTTTATGGATCACACGCTGTGATCAAGTGAGTTATGTGACAGTACGCAAGTGTCTCCACATACGTCAAAGCCGGAGGGACAGCCCCCAGTCAAACGGGCTGTATTGAGTGATCCGGGAAAGGAAGCAGCACACTGGCAGTTGCTGCAGCGCACGCGGACACGGTGAAGAGGAACTGTTCAGACTCACCGCTCGGTACACAAAGATGCTACCACCCGCGTGCCCACACGTCAAACTTTGGCGGCGGTTCTTACGAATGAGGCCAATCGAACCTGGTGGAGTCGGTCCCCAGACCCCGGGGGGTCAACCCCGGGGCTACGAATGGGGATAAACCTGCACCAGCTGAAGTCAATCTGGCATCTCGAATCGGCCACTCGACTCGGGGATGAACCTCTGAATATGATCAAGGCTCGGCGGCGCTCTCTATCTCTCTACCGGCCGCACCCACTGGCGAGCGGCATGAGGAAGATCCATGACACTTCCATATTGCATATTTGCTGGCGGAAGCGATTGCACGAACTGCTGCCCGTAACGTTTGCTCACCGTGCGCTTGTCCAAAATCACGCAGATGCCACGGTCGTTTTCGGTGCGAATCAGGCGCCCAAAACCTTGCTTGAATTTGAGCACCGCCATTGGCAAGCTCAGTTCCATGAAGGGGTTGTCATACTGCTCGCTGCGTGCTTCGAAGATGGGATCGGTCGGCACCGCAAAGGGAAACTTTGTGATAATCAGCGCGCTGAGCGCATCACCCACCACATCGACTCCCTCCCAGAACGTGCTGGTGCCAAAGACCACGGTGCCAGGATCGCTGCGCAAGCGCTCGATGAGCGCACGCGAGTTACCATCCACACCCTGCCCAAGCACGACGATATTGTGCGCTTCCAGTCGATCCTTGAGAGCATCGCGAGCATCACGCAAGGCGCGATGACTGGTAAAGAGCACCAGAGCCCGTCCCTGTGTCGCCAGGATGGTGTCGTACAGCGTTTCATTCAGGGCGGAGTTGTAGGCCGGCGCATTCGGCTCAGGCATATCCTCCGGTACATAGATCAGGGTGGATCGCTCATGATCGAAAGGTGAACCGAGATCCAGCACCTTCGCACCTTCCATGCCCGTGTGACGCGCCACGTAATCGAACGAGCCATCCACGGTCATCGTCGCACTGGTCATCACCACCGTGCGGAGATTGGCGTACACACGCTGGTTCAGCAAGATGCTTACATCCAGCGGAGCGCTATTCAGCGATAGCTCTTGCTTGAACGCCGATTTCTGCACCCAGAAGACGGTGTCTCTGGCGACCTGCGGTGTCGGATCGAAGCACTGCTCCAATTGCAGGCGAGCATTTTCCACCTCATCAATCCCGACCATGAGATCGCTGGAAGCATCGTCACGCCGTACCAACAACGGATTACCCGGATCATTCGGCACCGGCGCTTCATCCAGAATGTGCTGCAGCCAGTTCGCGGTATCGCACATCTTGCGCAACTCTGGTCCGAGTTCGGCCCAGATCACAGCTGCATCGACAAAGTTGGATGAATCGCGCATGAAATCGGTGACACGAAGGCTCTGGGCGTAGGCGGCATTTCCCTTCGGCTTGCCCATGAAGGAGGCGAGCCTCCCAAAAAGCTCTCCGATCAGCAGCGTGATGCGGGCGAGGTTACCTTCGATCTCCTTGCTACGTTGCAGTGCTTCGGGGGCTGACTCCTTCGCCATCTGATCGGGAATACGACTAATGACTTCCGCCGCAATCGGGATCGCACCACCAGGGGTGGCGCTATCCATTCTGACCAGCAACTTGATCACGTCCTCCAGCGTCTCGCGGGTGATCGAGAAGGTCAGCTGGCGAGTCGCCTCATCCTCCAGGTGGTGGGCTTCATCCAGAATCAGTCGCTCAAACGCGGGTAACACCCTCCCCTCCGCCGCGTTGGCGAGAATAAGGCTGTGATTGGCGATGACAATGTGCGCGTGCATGGCGTTGAAGCGAGCCCGATGGAAGAAGCACTGATTATTGCCCGCATACGGGCAACGCCCAACCGTGCAACGCCCACGCTCGCTGGCATACTTGCGCCAGAAGCGCTCTTCTTCGTTGGTTAGGCGAATCTCGGCACGATCACCCGTTTCGGTATGGCCGAGCCAAAGCAGAATCTTGGCGCGTAGCGAGGCATCGTGCTCATTCTCGATGGGATCGTTCTGATGCTGGAACCACTGCTTCAGGCAGAGGTAGTTATTCCGCCCCTTCATCACCGCAACAGCGAGCTCGCTCTCCACGCCCGCATCCTGCAAGGCGACATGCACATCGGGCAGATCCTTGCGATAGAGCTGGTCCTGCAATGCGATCGTAGCGGTGCTGACGACTACCCTCTCACCCCGCTGAACGGCGAAGATCGCCGCTGGCAACAGATATGCCAGGCTCTTGCCCGTGCCCGTGCCAGCTTCAACCAGCAGGTTTTGGTCCTTGTTCAGTGCCTCCGCGACACGTCTCGCCATGGTGATCTGGGTCGGACGAGGCTTGAACCCGGGTAGCACATCGGCCATCGGTCCCTGCTTACCGAGCAGTTGCTCGACCAGGATGGTATCGATGGGTTGCTGATTGCCAGTCGGACGGAGTGGCTCCGGCCGCTCCCGCGGTGCCAGAAACTGGAGCTCGAGCGGCACGGTATCCGGTCGCGCCGGATTGAAGAGCGGCGCATCCACCTTCTGCCTGGCGAAATCCTCGAAGAACCAGGCATCCTTCCAGTTCGCAGCTTTGGCAAACTGGCCAATCTGCCGCAAGGTGGCAGCGTCGTATCCATGCAATCGCTGCAAGAGTTCGCGGAAGACATGAACCGTGGCCTCGGTATCACCAAGCGCGCGATGTCGATCTTCCTCCGAGATCTGGTAGTCAAAATACTCCGCGATGGTACCGAGCCCATAGTTCTGGACGTCGTGCAACAGACCAGTTGCGAGTGTGTAGGTATCGATCAGGCGGTTGGGTGCTTCATACCCCGCCGCCGCCAACATTCCCATGTCGAAGCCGATATTGTGGCCGACAATCGCTCGATCACCGATAACCTCGCGAAGTTCATCCTGAATCTCCACGAAACGCGGACTGCTATCCAACATTTCCTGGGTGATTCCGGTGAGGCGGCTGACCACCATCGGCAAGGGGCGTCGCGGTCGAATCAACTGGCTATAGCGCGCCAGCTCATACTTTTCGTTGAAGACGATAACCGCGACTTCTATGACGTCGTCGGTCTGCGGATTAAGCCCGGTTGTCTCAACATCGAGAGCAACGTATTCGGGCAGGTTACGATGTGTGGCCACGTGCAGGTGCTTTCCAGGTTGGGCAATCCCCAACAGAAGAATCGGTCTACGCGAGCGCCTCGGCAGACTGCAAGATGATCGTGAGCAAGTGGCCAAACCCGGTCGCGATCGGTTCCGTGTTGATGTACTCATCTTCCCGATGAGCATAGTTACCCGTAGTTACACCGATGCAGATAGCCGGGATGCCACGAGCAATCGGCACATTCGCGTCCGTGCTTCCGGGTTCGCTCCGCACCGTCATACCCAGTTCGGTGATGACACTCTCAGCGATACGCTTGATCGGCAGATCCGGCGACTGTGTACCGGCTGGTCGATCGCCAACCACCTCGATATTCACGCTGATGCCATCAGGTGTCGGCATATCGAGCACCGCTTCGACCTGAGCCACGAGGGCAGCCAACGCCTCGGCACTGGTGCTGCGCATATCCAGTACAGCCACAGCCTCGGGCGCAATTGTGTTGACGCTGATGCCACCAGAAATGATGCCGGCATTGAACGATGTCTTGGGTTCACTCAGCAACGGGATCTCGTCCATGCGAGCGATCAGATGCGCCAGGTGGTGGATGGCACTGGGTGTGCCAGCTTGCCCCCAACTGTGGCCCCCCTTACCGGTGACAGTCACACGCAAACGCCTGCTCCCGACTGCCTCGTAGGTAACGCTACCGAGGGCGTGTCCTTCAACCGCGATGGCTCCTGCGATATCGGTGGTGGCGGAAACAACCGCCTTCATGCCGCGGAGATCACCGAGGCCTTCCTCGCCAACATTGCCAGTGATCACCACATCAATAGCAGGAATCTCACCAAGTTCTGCAAACGCCCGCTTGAACTGGGCTACGGTGGCGACAGCAACGGTGTTATCACCAACTCCTGGTGCGGCCAGCGTGGTCTCGGTACGGGTCACCGCCAGATCTGTTCCGCGCGGAAAGACGGTATCAATATGGGCCGCGACGAGTAGGCTCTTGCTGCGATCCTTGCCCGGAATACGAGCGGTGACATTGCCAATCTCATCCAGATGAATCTGTTCGTAGCCAAGCGCCTCGAACTCCGCCTTGAGCGCCAGCGAGCGATCCATCTCGTCGTTGGATGGTGCCTCGATTTGCGTCAATTTGGTGGTAAGAGCAATGATCGGCTCGACATAGGCATCGGCAATAGCCAGTGAACGTTGCAGCAAGGGGGATGTAGTCACGCGGGGGGTCCTTTACGAGCAAAACGGGGATCATCTCCTCACCAGATCACTGGCTCGGCTCTCGCACGAGTATACCGCCGGTTTGGGATGCCCGGTTGAAGGTGCCTGCTCTGGATATTCTGAAAACGGTACACAGCCTTAAAGAAGAACCTTTCTATTCTCGCCGGAATTCACAGAGAGTGGCACAATAAACCCAAGTTCAACTGTTCCCTACAAAAGGGGCCAACAAGCAGGGGAGTTCAGGAATGGCGTTCCATCGTTATGACGCGGTTGTGGTCGGGGCGGGTGGCGCCGGCCTCATGGCAGCGATCCAGATGGCGGGCAAGGCGAAGGTTGCTGTTGTCAGCAAGCTCTACCCAACTCGTTCACATACCGGCGCAGCACAGGGTGGGATCAGTGCAGCGCTCGGCAACACCGAAGAAGATCACTGGGAATGGCACATGTACGACACCGTTAAGGGCGGTGACTACCTGGTCGACCAGGATGCGGCTGAGGTGCTGGCGCGCGAAGCGATCGATGCGGTCTATGAACTCGAGCACATGGGTCTGCCCTTCAACCGCACTCCGGACGGTCGTATCGATCAGCGCCGCTTCGGTGGCCATACCCGCAATTTCGGCGAGGCCGCTGTCCGGCGCGCCTGCTACGCCGCTGACCGTACCGGTCACATGATTATCCAGACACTCTATCAGCAGGGAATTCGCCACAATCTGAACTTCTTCGATGAACATCACCTGGTCGACATGATCTTCACTGATGATGGTCAGTGCGCGGGTGTGGTCACCTATGAGATTCGCACGGGTGAACTTCATGTCATCCACGCCAAGACGGTACTGGTCGCGGCTGGTGGCTATGGCCGCATCTTCCGGGTGACATCGAACGCGCTCGCTGGCACCGGCGATGGTGTCGCTATCCCCTATCGTCGCGGTATTCCGTTGATGGATATGGAGATGTACCAGTTCCATCCGACCGGACTCTACAAACTCGGTGTGCTCCTGAGCGAGGCAGCACGCGGTGAAGGCGGCGTGGTCCGAAATCGGGATGGCGAGGCATTTGCCGTGCGCTACGCCCCGACGCTGGCCGACCTCGCGCCCCGCGATATGATGAGCCGCTTTATCTATGAAGAGATCAAGGCCGGGCGTGGCATCGACGGCAAGGACTACGTCCTTCTGGATGTCTCCCACCTCCCACCGGAGGTGATCGACGAGAAGCTGCCGGATATTACGGACTTCGCTCGGACCTATCTTGGTGTGGAACCGAAGAAGGAAGGTGTGCCGATTCAGCCAACCGCGCACTACGCCATGGGTGGTCTGCCGACAAATGTCGATGCACAGGTGATCTCTGATCCAGCTGGCACCATCGTACCCGGCTTCTACTCGGCGGGTGAAGCCGCTTGCGTTTCCGTGCACGGCGCGAACCGTCTCGGCACGAACTCGCTCGTCGATCTCGTAGTCTTCGGTCGCCGTGCTGGCAAGAAGATGGTGGAGGATATCGCCACTCTGGATTGGGCGACGCTACCGAAGAACCCGGAAGAGTTTGCCCGTGAGCAGATCGAGGGTCTCAAGACACAACAGCAGGGCGAACGCGCTGCCGATATCCGCAAGGCGATGCAGGACATCATGATGGACAACGTTTCCGTCTATCGCGACGAGGCACTCCTGCTGGAGGCCCAGCAGCGCATCGGTGAGCTGCAAGAGTCCTACAAGCATGTCGGTGTGATGGATAAAGGGTCCACCTACAACATGGATCTGCTGGAAGCCATGGAACTGGGCAATATGCTCGATCTGGCCGAAACAATCGTCCATGGCGCCCTGGCCCGTCAGGAAAGCCGCGGCGCACACTATCGCGGCGACTTCCAGGCGCGCGATGATGCGAACTGGTTGGCTCACTCCATGATCTATCGCGAGAACGATGCCTCGCTGCGCCTGGAGAAGAAGCCGGTGGTCATCACGCGGTTTGAGCCGAAAGAGCGCAAATACTAGGTCTCTATCTGGGCCGGATGCATGCTTGTTCTATAGCATGCATCCGGTTTTGTTTTGCCCGTAAAATCGCGGAAATTCCCCGACAGAATCAACTACACCTCGCCAACGGAAGCCTTCATACTCAAGTCAACGGGGAAGTGGCAGAGTCCCCGACGATAGGAGAGTACTCATGGCTTTTCACCGATTTGATGTCGTTGTTGTTGGAGCAGGTGGCGCGGGTTTATCGGCTGCTCTGCAGTTGGTGGGAAATGCCTCTGTTGCTTGTATTACCAAGCTCTATCCAACACGCTCGCACACCGGTGCAGCCCAGGGTGGTGTAGCGGCGTCGCTCGGCAACGTAGAAGAAGACCACTGGGAATGGCACCTCTACGACACGATTAAGGGTGGCGACTATCTGGTTGACCAGGATGCCGCCGAGATTCTGGTGAAGGACGCCATCGACGCCGTGGTCGGTCTGGAGCACATGGGGCTACCCTTCAGTCGTACCCCCGAGGGCAAGATCGCCCAGCGTCGCTTTGGTGGCCACACACGCAATTTCGGCGAAGGTCCGGTGATGCGTGCGTGCTATGCGGCCGACCGCACCGGTCATATGATCCTCAGCACTCTTTACCAAAACAGCGTCAAGAACAAGGTAACCTTCTTCGACGAATACCACTTGCTCGACCTGATCATGACTGAGGATGGCGCCTGCCAGGGTGTGGTGGTGTATGAGCTCAAGACCGGTGAAATCCACACGATCCACGCCAAGGCCGTGATTCTGGCAACCGGTGGTGCCGGGCGCGTCTTCAAGATCACATCCAATGCGATGGCTTCCACCGGCGATGGCATGGGGGTGGCGTATCGCGCCGGTGTGCCGCTGATGGACCTGGAGTTCATGCAGTTCCATCCAACCGGACTGGCTCGCCTCGGTATTCTGGTCTCCGAGGCTGCCCGAGGTGAAGGCGGGATTGTGCGCAACAGCACAGGCGAGGCATTTGCCGCCCGCTATGCGCCCACAATGAAGGATCTGGCTCCTCGCGATATGATGAGCCGCTTCATCCATCAGGAAATCAAGGAAGGTCGAGGCATCGATGGCAAGGACTACGTGCTGCTCGATCTGACGCACCTCTCCAAGGAAACGATCGCGGAGAAGCTACCAGACATTTCCGACTTTGCCCGCGTCTATCTCGGAGTGGAGCCGACCGAGGAAGGGATCCCGATTCAGCCCACCGCACACTTCACCATGGGTGGAATTCCCACCAACAACGATGGTCAGGTCATCCGCGACGCCGAGGGTACGATTGTTCCGGGACTCTACGCCGCTGGTGAGTGCGCCTGCGTGAGCATTCACGGGGCCAATCGCCTGGGGACAAACTCACTGCTGGAACTGCTCGTCTTTGGCCGAAGAGCTGGCAAGCAAGCGATGCACGATCTCGATTCACTGGAGTTCGGAATACTGCCACCGGCACCGGAAGCGGATGCCCGAGCGAGGATTGATGCGATCAAGTCCCGCTCCACCGGAGCGAAGGCACCCGAGATTCGTGCTGCCATGCAGACAAGCATGACCGAGAATCTCTCTGTCTCTCGCGAGGAATCGGGTATCAAGGAGACGCTGGCACTCGTACAGCAACTCAAGCATGACTATGCCGATGTGACCGTGGATGACAAGGGCGCGGTCTACAACATCGATTTGATGGAAGCGCTGGAGCTTGGTCACATGCTCAACATCGCGGAAGTCATGTGCGTGGGCGCGCTGGATCGGCAGGAGAGCCGAGGTGCTCACTATCGTGCCGACTTCACATCGCGCGATGACGCGGGCTGGCTGAAGCATACGGTGGCGCATAACGGCCCCGATGGCCCGCTGATGACATACAAACCTGTGACAATCACGAGATTTGAGCCCAAAGAACGCACGTACTGATTTACAATGAAGCGAAGCAACGTGCGTTCGCGCAGGGAGAGGCAAGAGCTATGGAAGTCACGCTCAGGATTAAGCGCTTCAATCCGGAAACGGACAAAAAGGCGCATTTCGAGGAGTACGCGGTCGAGGTGGACCCGCGTGATCGTGTGCTGGATGCGTTGAATCAGGTCAAGTGGTATCAGGATGGTACCCTCACCTACCGACGCTCGTGTGGTCACGGCATCTGTGGCTCCGACGCGATGCGTATCAATGGTCGCAATCGTCTGGCGTGCAAGGTGCTCATGCAGGATCTGGGCAAGCGCGTTACGCTCGAACCCCTGATGGGATTCCGTATCGAAAAAGACCTTCTGGTCGATATGGATGGCTTCTTCGACAAGTACAAGTCCGTGAAGCCATACCTTATTGCCGATAACCCGCCGGCCCACGGGGAGCGACTGCAGAGCCCGGAAGAGCGACACCTCTTCGATGACACCACCAAGTGCATTCTCTGCGCTGCCTGCACCACCAGCTGCCCGGTAACCTGGATGAGCGATGACTTTGTTGGTCCGGCAGCGATCGTGAATGCGCACCGATTCATCTTTGATAGCCGCGACCAGGCCGGTGCCGAGCGCTTGCAGATTCTGAACAAGGGTACCGGCGTGTGGCGCTGCCGAACCGTCTTCAATTGCACTGATGCCTGTCCGCGTGATATCAAGGTGACAGAAGCAATTGAGCAGGTGAAGAGAGCCCTGATTTTCGGAGATCAGTAGCGTATGGATTGGTTGTTTACCCGCCCGACTCCCGATGAAGCAAACCATTGGCTGGCATTGCTCAGCCTGGCGATCTTCACCGTAGGCACCGTTGGCGCCGCAATTCTGGCCACACGACCGGGGTCCTGGCCATTCAATGGCAGGTACACACAGGGATTTGTCAGCAAAGTCTGCGGCTGGGTCGGCTGGATGAGTGGTATCGGGATGTTCTTCGGCATCATCCGCCTGTTACAGATCGATCCAATCACCCTTGGTCGCGGAATCTGGATTCTGTTGAGTTGGTTGGCACTGATCGCGGTGAGCGTTTGGCTCTGGCGACAGGCGCCAGCGGATCGCGAGACGCGCGGTTTGAACGATGCCCGGCTCCAGACTCGCAAGGCAGCCAGATAGCTATCACTCCAGACAACACGAAAGCGGCTCCGTATGTGGAGCCGCTTTTGCATTCAGGGTGAAAGTCGTGCACCCTCTGTCGACAAGAACCTTCCAGCTTATTGCCGGTCGTGAGCTCCCACCGGGAAACCTCACATCACCCGAAGAGTGCTGCTTAAGGCTGCTACCTTCCGGTCCTGACCTGATTCACAGTTCCCCGCCGTGTGAGACCCGATGTTCAACACTCCGTATCGGAACAGTCCTGCAAAGCCGAGCCTCGAGAGGGAATTCAACCCCGCTGGAGCGGGTTGCGGGTACAGGGCACCGCTAACTCCCCGTCTAGCACGACAAGCAGAAGTATAGCCGCTGCCATCGCCTAAACCCAATCAGGCGCTGAATGAATCGACGGAAGAGACGGTGAGTGTACCAAGATCACGAATCTGCTGCATTCTCGGGCCGATCACGTTGATCTGCAATTGCCGTGCCCTACCCTCGCCGAAGCTGAGGATGTGATAGACCAGACCGGTGCGGGTCATCTCGCGTACGAAGAGTGTGCCTCTGCCAAGATCAAGCGCAAGTGCCTCCAGGAGCATCACATCGACATCACCGAGTGTGAAGGCGAGCGGTTCTTCCAGCCAGAGACGAAGATCGAAGAGATCGTCCTCTACCTCGATATCGCCAACGAGCCGAAACCCACCGGAACTCTTGAGACTACGCTGGATCGCCTTGATGATTGTCTTGGCATCTTCGGCATCGGCATCCCATTTCCACAGATACTCGGTGCGAACCAGATCACGCAGACGCAAGAAGAACTCCACATCATTCAGTGGCGTGGGCAGATTCTCCGGCGCGACAGAATCCTGCAGCTCGGAGACTTCGTTTTCGTTTCGATCATCCATGGCATCATCTCGTATACTTGGATCGTGTGAAATTGTCGCGTCCTGAGGCAGAAAGCAAACCTATGGCAACCTTGAAGCAGCGTCTGGCAAATGAACGTATTGAAGATGCAGATGCACCGATCTGCCCAGATCATGGCGTTGAGCTACGTTTGCGCGGCAAGGTTGGCCGACCAGCGCGATTCTTCGACCAGACGTCGAGTGAGTATACGCTGATTTACGTCTGCCCACACGATGATTGTAGCTATAGCGCGGAGCGCGTTGTCCGCCGCAATCAGGCGGCTATCCCTGGTGCCGCGCCAGAGCGCCCATCTTTTGCACGGGTGAACGACTAGGGAACTCTTCTCGGCAATTCCGTAGCGTCGACCAGGAGTAACCAGTCACCAGGCTACCGATTGTTCGGTTGATTCCTCCCTTCCCCTTGCTCAGGGTTCGGAATGACGGCATGAATCACGAGCCCGTGGTTGATCCACGGGCTCGTGATCGCTGTGCTACAGATTCTCGCCCTGGTAGCGTCCACGGTAGCCATCGGCGGGGGCTTCGCTCATGCCGAAGAAGACGAGCTGCATGACCCGACTATTACGCTGTACCCGGAATCCAGCGGGATTGTGCACCACCAGCAGGCTCGTGGATCGACCGTTATAACCAGCATCCCAGACCGCGGTGACAATACTCACACCGCAGCGCGCCAGACTACTTCTGGGACGTCCCAGCGCCATCAGGCTGGTGGGAATATCGACCACTTCGTTGTAGACAATGTGGTAGATACCTGGTGCCAGATCAAGCCAACCATCAGCATCGAACTCCAGCGGCTCAAGTTCTGGCAACACGCGGTCCGCAGAATCTATCCCCATTGCACCCTGCCCACTATGATGGGCAACCTCACGCAGCGTGAGATCGATACCGTTCGGTTGCAACTGCGTCTCCAGATCCTGCAACTCAGTCAACAACGGTTGATCACTCAGGATGAGGGCATGAAGCTGCTCGCGGCTCAAGGCACCGGCTAATGAATCTGACATGAATAGTCTCCTGTGTATATCTTGCTATCTGTGAAAGCTTAGTCGATACACGACCGGGCAAACCCGGAATTGACCATCATCCGCGAATATGGAAGAATCGGACGATTATGTCCGTCTGACGCCGGGGTTATCTGTGCCTGCCAACAACGCATTCTCTACGCTCAGGCATGCAGATTTCCGCAAGCTCTGGCTCGCCGATACCCTCTCCATCCTCGGTTGGCAGATTCAGCGCATGGCCATTACCTGGCAAGTGTATGAGCTTACCGGCGATGCACTTCTGCTCGGTCTCCTGGGTCTCATCCGCTTCGCACCAGTCATCATCTTCGGACTCTTCGGCGGTGTGGTCGCCGATCGCGGTGATCGTCGGATGATTCTGGTCTGGACGCACATAGCCTTGCTGGTCTCTTCAGTCGTGCTGGTCCTGGCGACCGCCAGCGGTCACGATACCCTCCTGGTTATCTACGCTGTGACGTTTGCCAGCGCCGCCATCAACGCCCTTGCCGGACCAGCAAGACAAGCCCTGATCCCGAATCTGGTGCCACGGAGCGAGCTTGCCGGCGCGGCCACCATGGCGAACCTGGCCATGCAGGCGGCGAGCGTGGTTGGTCCTGCAGTTGGCGGTATTCTCATCGCAAGCACCTCCCTTGCAATCGTCTACGGCCTCAATGCCATCGGCTTCCTGGCGGTGATCGTCGCGGCGCTGGCGATCAAGGCGCGACCAGAGATTCACACTCACACCGAGCGTGGGCTGACCGCGATCAAGGCCGGGTTCGTGTTCCTCTGGCAAACGCCGATTCTACTCACCGTGATGGGACTTGACTTCATCGCAACATTCTTCGGTGCGTTCAGCAATCTGCTGCCGATCTTTGCGGATGAGATCTTCGGTGGCGGTGCCAATCGGCTCGGTCTGCTCCTGAGCGCGCCGGCGGCTGGCGCGGTCGTTGGCAGCCTGGTCTTCGGCCTGATGCGCATGCCGGTGCGTCCGGGATTGGGCATGGTAGCCTGTGTGATCGGCTACGGAGCGTGCATTGTCGGCTTTGGACTCAGTAGTAATCTGTGGCTTGCGCTCCTCTTCCTGGCCGGCACAGGGGCTGCGGACTCAATCTCGATGGCGATGCGACACACGATTCGCAACCTCGTTACGCCGGATGCCTATCGCGGACGCATCGCCTCCGCCCACTCGATGTTCGCCATGGGTGGTCCACAACTCGGCGAGTTCCGTGCCGGCATCATGGCAAGCACCATGGGTGCACCGGCCGCCGTGGCGATTGGTGGTGTTGGCACGATTCTGGCTGCAATTGGTGCGGTGCGAATGGTGCCGCAGTTGGCATCGCGGTTGGCTGATTTGCCGGAAGTTGAAGAGCCCGAGCATATTGGATAGGGGTTAAGAACCCGAGTGGGCGACCGTGAACGGTCGCCCACTCGGGGATTTCTGAGTTGTCGAATGGGGTCTCGGGCCCCCTTAATCCCGGGTTACAGCGGATTCGCTACATGTTGTCATGTATAAGATCGGTAGCAGGGGAGCTTGTCTCCCCTTGGGGCAGATAAACTGCCCCGCTACCAGTCCGTGGGTGTGTCAGTACATCCGGAATCGGCTCTATGCGCCCTTGTGGTTCTCCTGCAGCTGTGCCCAGACAGCGGTAGGCTTATCGACCATAAGGATGACAAGGTCCCCCTTTTCTGACCGATCGACAGCAGCCTGGGAGGCTTCCATCTCGTTCAGGATGATCTCCACATCGGCCATGTCCTTGCCGGTGCTTTCCATAGCGGCACGCAGATTCTCGGCGATCTCGCCCTGCTTACGACCACGGCGATTGTCATCCTCGCGAATGATGATCTTGTCGAAGACCTTGCCCGCCAATGTGCCAAAAGCTTCCATGTCGCCATCGGAGCGATCTCCAGGCAGGCTAATCACCGCCACGGTGCGTTCGGCATCCATGCGGCTGACGAAATCTGCCATGGACTCAAGACCCGCGACATTGTGGCAGTAGTCCATCAACACACGCTTGCTGCCAAGATCGAGCAGGTTGAACCGACCCGGCGTAGTCTCAAAGCTGTTGATGAAGGTGCGCAAACCGAAGCGGATGTAATCGAGATTGATGTCGTCGGCCAATGCCGCCGCGGCCGCGGCCATGGCATTCTCGATGTTGACGCGGATGCGTCCTTCCATAGTGGCAGGAATCTGCGAGACGGCCAGCAGAGATGTCTCCCGGCGATTCTCGATGATCGTAATCATCTCGCCCTGACGTGTCTGCCGTAGAACCACTGCCCGGCCTTTGGCGCGGATATGCTCCCGCACGACCGGATTGTCTTCATCCATGCTGAAGAAGATGATCTCGCCACGAGCCACCCGGGTCATGCTGGCGGTGTATTCGTTGTCAGCGTTGAGAACACTGGCGCCATCACGCATGACGCTGGCGACAACAACTTCCTTCACCCGCGCCAACTCGGAGAGCGAATCGATACCCTTCAGGCCGAGGTGATCGGCAGCGATATTGGTGACAACACCGATATTGCAGCGATCAAAACCGAGACCGGAGCGGAGAATACCGCCGCGAGCGGTTTCGAGCACGGCGTAGTCGATCGTTGGGTTCTTCAGCACCATACGGGCACTGGTCGGACCACTCATATCTCCCGAGAGGATCTTGGTGCCATCGATGTAGATACCATCGGTGGTGGTGAGCCCCACCGTGCGACCAGCCACCTTCATGATGTGTCCGATCATGCGCGAGGTGGTGGTTTTGCCGTTTGTACCGGTTACCGCCACGATCGGCACACGACTCGGTGCGCCCTTCGGGAACATCATGTCGACGACGGCGCGTCCCACGTGGCGCGGGTGACCTTCAGTCGGATTGGTGTGCATACGGAAGCCAGGTCCGGCGTTGACCTCGACGATACCACCGCCATTCTCGCGCGCCGAGAGCGCGATATCCGGTGTGATGAAGTCGATACCGGCAATATCCAGCCCAACCACCATCGCGGCCTGACGGGCAATCTCGTGATTATCCGGGTGAATCTCGTCCGTACGATCGATCGAGGTACCACCAGTGCTCATATTGCCGGTGAGCTTGAGTTGTACAAACTCACCCGGGGCTGGCACCGTCTCCAGCGTACGATTATCGCGTTCCAGCACTTCCATTGTCTGGCCATCGACCGAGATTCTGGTCAGAATCTTTTCGTGACCAACACCGCGGCGAGGATCAGCATTGGTGATATCAATCAGCTGTTGCACGGTGTGCTTGCCGTCGCCAACTACATGAGCCGGCACGCGCTCGGCCACCGCCACAACCTGATTGTTCACCACGAGGATGCGATAGTCGCGACCGGGCAGATAGGTCTCGACGATGATGCTGCGTCCACGCGCCTCGGCCAATGCCGAGGGATAGAACTCACGGATATCCTCCGCACTGGTGAGATTGATGAAGACACCGCGGCCATGATTTCCATCCAGCGGCTTGATCACCACCGGGTAGCGCAGGCGTCCAGCCTGACGAATGGCTTCATCGACCGAGTTCACCACGACCGAACGCGGTACCGGGATACCGATCTCATGCATGAGTCGGTTCGTAAGTTCCTTGTTGCTGGCGACTTCGACAGCAATGTTCGCGGTCTCCGATGTCACCGTCGCCCAGATACGCTTCTGATACTTGCCGTGACCAAGCTGCACGAAGGATCGACGGGGATCAAGTCGGAGATGCGGGATGCCGCGGCGATCCGCTTCCTGCACGATCGAACCGGTCGACGGACCATAGGCGAGGCGCTCGGCCACCTTAATGACCTTCTCCTCGTGCTCCTTGATGAAGTCAACATCGGGTTCGGTGTGATAGATGATGTTGTTGAGAAGGCGAACCGCCAGCTCACCGGCGGCGAGTCCTACATCCTCCTGCTCATAGGCAAAGATGACATTGTAGATACCCCGCTCACCGGTTGTGCGTGTCTTACCGCGAGAAACTTCGGCACCGGCAAGGTTCTGCAGTTCCAGAGCGACATGCTCGAGAACGTGACCCATCCAGGTGCCTTCGCGCATGCGCTGCAGGAATCCGCCTGGTCGGCCGAGCGAACAGCCGTGATCGTAAAGCGATGGCAGCAGCTCGGTGAGGTGTTCGTAGAATCCGGGAATTTTGTTGGTTGGTCGATCTTCCAACTCACCAATGTCAACGACGTAGCGGATCGCGGGCATGCGTGCCCAAATGTTCGGACCGCGATAGACGGTGGTCTCAAGAATCTTCAGCATCTGGGTCCCTCTCCCCGGCGCAACCGCCGCGTACTTACCGCCTCATGTCGTATTCGAGTTGTACACCAAAGCCCCGCCATTTTCGAAAAGGCGAGGCTCCGTTGCCTTGCGATTCTGCTACTGGTTTACTGGCTCTAATCTACCAGCATCTTACGCGCATTCATATCAAATCGTTTGCCTGGCCCCAACACGTGGAGCCGAGCATCACTAATGGTGATATCGCCGTAGCGTTTCACCTCGAAGATATCGCTCTTCATCTGCGACCCGTCGACAATGGTGACACTGTGGCGCCCTACCACCCGGAGAATGCCATCATTATCAATGACTACCGATGTATCCTCGTCGATACCGATGCCGAGCAAGCCAGGATTTCCAGCCACGAGCGCCAGCAATCGACCGATACGATCGCGCTGACGGAAATGCTGGTCGATAATGACGTTACTAATGAGTCCGAATCCGGCAAACATCTGCGCCATGCGCAGCTTCGGTGTGGCACCGCTAGCTCCCATGGCCACCATGTGAGCGCTAAGAATGGATGCACCGGCGCTGGTTCCTGCCACAACTGCACCGGCTTCGTGGCGCTCTCGCACCATCTGTTCCAAACGCGTGCCGCCAATAATGGCGCTCAGGCGCATTTGGTTACCACCAGTGAGAAAGATGCCGGAGGCATTGGCGACAAGCTCCAGTGTCTCATCGTCGTTCGCATCTTCCCGCGATCCGATGTAGATCACTTCAGCGCTCTCTACACCCAATCCGAGGAAGATCGCCTTATAGCGCAGACCTGCTGTTTCGATTGAGGATGCGGTCGGGACGATCGCGATCCTGGCCTTGCTGCCGCCGGATAGCCGCACGAATTCATTCAGGATGACCTTATCGTCCAGCTTGTCCTCGGCGCCACCAATCGGCATAAGGACACCTGGTCCAGTCGCGAGGGTGGTCGGGAGTTCATCGGTCGTTACGGAATTCGTGAGCATGTGGAGCGAAACCTCTTGCAATCTGGTTGTGCATTCGCCGGGAATGTTGGAGCCGGCGTGCGGGCAAACCCTACCGGTTTCCGCGCGAATGTACCGCGAAATCAATGAGATCGTCAATCAACCATGGTTGTAACCATCGCTGCAGTCTTCTTCGTTGAAGTGCGATACTCTAGCATGACGCGAACCGCCGTTTGGCGCAAGGGGAATTGCAGCCCAATTCCGCGCCAGTATCGCGATAGTGCCAAACCGATAAAGGACAGTACTGTTGACGAATCCCCTGATTGACAAATTGAGCACAACACCGCTGCTGTGCGATGGTGCGATGGGTACATCACTCTTTGCGGCAGGTCATGCCAACGATGCGTGCCTGGAAGCGCTGAACGAGACACATCGTGATGATGTGGGGCGGATCCACCGTGCCATGATCACCGCCGGTGCCCAGATAATTGAGACGAATACATTCGGTGCGAATCGATATCGACTGGAAGCCCACGGCCTCGAAGACAAGGTCGCACAGTTCAACAAGCGGGCAGTTCGCATCGCCCGGGAACAACGCGAGATTTCCGGCGAGGATGTGGTGGTAGCAGGCTCGGTGGGACCAACCGGTCGCACACTGGAACCGTACGGCCAACTCCCGGTTGATGATGCTGAAGCCGCCTTCAGGGAGCAGGCTGATGCACTTCTCGAAGGAGGAGTCGATTGCTTCCTCATTGAGACGATGGGCGATGTCGAAGAACTGAAGGCCGCAGTACGCGGTATCCGCAGCGTTTCCGATCTTCCTGTCATCGCCTGTGTCACCTTCGGGGAAGATGGACGCACCATTCGGCAGCTCACACCTGAAGCGGTCGTGGCGCAGTTGCTTCCGCTTGATGTGCAGGTGATCGGTGCCAACTGCTCGGTAGGACCCAAGGTACTGCTGCGCGTGCTCAAGAAGATGCGCAAGGCAGTCGAAGGAGCGGAAAACGCACCGAAGCTCATCGCGATGCCGAATGCCGGTTGGCCCACGATCTCCAACGGCAGATACATCTATCCGTCGACTCCCGAGTACTTCGCCGAATTCGCCGTGAACGCATATGAGGCAGGAGCGGACATAATCGGTGGCTGCTGTGGCACCACCAATGAACACATTGCTGCGATGCGCAAAGCGCTGGATGCCGTGGTGGTGCGTGGCGAGACAGAAGCCACCGAAACCCTTCCATCGGCCAAGATTTCTCTGGTGGATACGTCCGACGAACCAAGCGCTCTCAAGCTGGCGCTGGGCAAGCGTTTCCTGAAATGTGTGGAGATTCAGCCTCCCAAGGGTCTCAATCCCACCAAGGCGCTGAATGGAGCACGGTTGTTGAAGGATGCCGGGGTGGATGCGATCACGGTGGCGGATTCACCGATGGCGCGCGTGCGCATGAGCGCACTCACCATGTGCTATCTCATTCAGCACGAAGTCGGTATCGATACAATCCTGCACTATACGACGCGTGATCGCAGCATGATGGGGCTGCAGAGCGATCTCCTGGGAGCGCATGCCAGTGGAGTCCGCAATATTCTGGCGCTCACCGGTGATCCGCCGAGTTTGGGTGATAACGTCGGTTCAACTGGCGTCTTCGATGTCGATTCGATCGGGCTCATCCGCGTGATCGCCGGTATGAATGAGGGTGCCGATAGCACTGGTACCTCGATCGGTCGCAACGCCAACTTCACCATTCTCTGCGCTGTGGATCCCACCAAGCCCGATGTAGAAGAAGAAGCACGACGCCTGCATCGCAAGATCGAGGCCGGTGCGCAGTTCGTGATGACACAGCCGATCTTTGATCCACAGGTGTGGGTGGATTTTCTCAAGGTCTTCGGGGCACCCAAGCTGCCGCTGCCGGTCATGATCGGGATCCTGCCGCTACAAAGCGCCAAACATGCCGAGTTCATCCACAACGAACTACCTGGCATCACGCTTACCGAGGAAGCGCGTCGACGCATGCAACTCGCTGGCGAGAATGGTCGACAGGAAGGTATCAGGATGGCCCAGGAGCTTCTGCTGGAACTGAGGCAGTATGCCGAAGGTGTCTATTTGATGCCCTCGTTCGGCCGCTATGAGACCGCGGCGGAAGTGCTCAGTATCCTCGGCGAGGATGACACGGAAATCTTGTCGCGGCCTATCGCCAACTGATAGACTATCCGCTGTGCCCGCTGATCCTGGGTGGTTTGCCCTTGCGCGGAATGTATGCACACATGTAAGAGTTTCCGGGGTTTCCGGGAGATATAGAGGTAAGACATGACGCATCAGCTCATTCGCTCGATCGAGCAGGAGCAGTTCAAGGAAGTGCCCCACTTCCAGGCTGGCGATACGGTTCGCGTACACGCCAAAGTGGTTGAAGGCACGCGCGAGCGCATCCAGGTATTCGAAGGCATCTGCATCCGCCGTCGCGGTGGTGGTATTGCGGAGAACTTCACCGTTCGCCGTATCGCCAGCCACGCTGTCGGTGTCGAGCGTACCTTCCTGATTCACTCCCCCCGTATCGACAAGATTGAAGTTACCCGCTTTGGTAAGGTTCGCCGTGCCAAGCTTTACTACCTGCGCGGACTCACAGGTCGTGCCGCTCGTATCGTTGAGCGCCGTCGCGATCTGACCGCAGCCGCCCGCAAGGCCGCCGAGCGCGCCGCTGCGGAGGAAGAAGCCGCACGAATCGCCGCTCTCGAAGCTGCTGCCGCTGAGGAAGCTGCCGCCGCAGAGGCCGCTGCTGCTGAGGCTGCCGCCGTTGAGGACGAGGCTCCAGTGGTCGAAGAGACCGTGGCAGAGGTCGCTGAAGACGAGACCGAGGCCTAATCTCCAGAGAAATTGCACAACAGTCGGTGGGGTAACCTGCCGACTGTTTTGTTTTGTGCCACAATCCGAAGATGAGCAAACCTGACCCACCATCATTGATTTCTCCGGAAGAGATTCGTCAGCTTCTGCACGATGACCTGGGGTTGGAGGTCGATACGATCGTGCCGATTCGCAGCGGCGCCTGGAGTAGCGCCGTCGGCATCACCACTCGTCACGGCGACTATGTCATGCGCTTCAGTAGAACCGACGAAGACTTTCGCAGAGACCAATTTGTCGCCAGGTTTGCGGGACTGAACCTCCCGATCCCTCGGGTACTGGGAATTGGTCAGATTGACTCCAACTGGTGGTGTCTCTCCGAGAGGGTGCCGGGAATACATCTGGATGATCTGAACGCCGCAGATCTCGCCGCGACCATCCCTTCTCTCGCCGACATGCTCATCGCGATGCGGAGCGTGGATGCATCCGGTACGCTCGGCTACGGCGGCCTGGACGCCGCTGGCAATGGCCGCTTCGAATCCTTCGGTGATCAGTTGTTGGAGATCGCCAAGGATGTGCTGGAGCGGCGCGAGGATAGTCGATACGACACGCTCCAACAGCATCCTCAGGCGCTGGCGACACTTGAACGCGGTGTCGAGACCTTGCAGCACCAGGTTCAGTTCCTGAGTAGTAGTCGCCAACTGATCCACATGGATACCCTCAACTACAACCTGAACGTGCAGAACAATCGCGTCAGTGGTGTCTACGACTGGGGTTGCGCCATGTGGGGCGATGCAGTCTACGATCTCGCCTGGTTCGCATTCTGGGAGCCCTGGTATCCGCAGTGGCAAGGTGTGCATCTGGCTGAGTCAATCATCGATCTCGTTGGCATCCAGGGCGATCACGCCGATGAACGACTCGCCTGCTGCAAGCTGCACATCGGGCTGGATCACATTCGCTACAATGCCTTCACCCGAAATATCGGGTCGCTTGAACGCGTTGCCGAGGCCACTGAGCGTTTGCTGGATGAAATCGGATGAATGTCCCTCAGATTCCAACAACCGAGTGGGAAGTACATCTGATCCGATCCGGTTACCTTGCCGTCGCCGGTGTGGATGAGGTCGGACGTGGAGCGTTGGCCGGTCCACTCATGGCGGGTGCCGTGGTCCTGCCGATCTGGGACGATATCCTGACTGATGCTGACTTTTGGTGCACGGTGAAGGATTCCAAAACGATTAGCTTCACGAAACGTGCGCAACTCTCCGAAGGCATCGCGCTTCGAGCCCGCGCCTGTGGCATCGGCACGGTCGAAGCGGATGAGCTTGATCAGATTGGGGTGGCGGCAGCCAACCGAACCGCTATGGAACGTGCGGTGGCAGCACTTTCCATCCAGCCGGACTTTCTCTTGCTGGATGCAACCACCATTGATCACGCTTTGCCTCAGGTCGGCATTATCGATGGCGATGCCCTCTCCCTCTCGATTGCTGCTGCCAGTATCATCGCCAAGGTTGCGCGGGATACGATCATGATCGCGCTGGATGATGAGTATCCCGCTTACGGTTTCGCCCAACACAAGGGGTACGCGGCGAGACAGCATCGCGAAGCGATCGCGAAGCACGGCCCCTGCCCTGTTCACCGATTTTGCTATGCACCTATTCGCGCCGCTATGGAGAAGAATCATGCCCGATGATCGTAAAGCCATTGGCACCAGGGCAGAGCAACATGTGCGATCCTGGCTGGAGGCAAAAGGGTATCGCCACTTGTATAGCAACTGGCGGATGGGTCACGGCGAGCTGGATCTGGTGATGGAAGAAGGCGACGAACTCGTCTTCGTGGAAGTAAAGGCGCGACGTTCCGATTGGGCAGGGTATCCCGAAGAAGGCGTTAGCAAGAAACAGGCAAGCACACTACTGCGCACAGGCGAGCTCTACACTCAGGTGATGCCGGGTGCCGATGGCCGGATATGGAGGATCGATCTGGTCGGTGTCTCGCTCACACCGGATGGAGAGATTGATGAGATCCGTCACTACATCAATGCCATCGTGATCGGCTAGGTGGCGTACACTTTCCGCACGGTTATCGCGGAAAGGAACGCATCCGTGCCAGATTTCTCAACACATCCATTTTCCGAAAGCACCAGTCAGCACCGTGCGGAGGCACCGACGTCGGTGGGTATCGCCGTGCTCACGGTCAGCGACACGAGAACACAAGAAGACGACGCCAGCGGCCGGCTTATCCGGGATCATCTCAATTTCCGTGGTCACGATATTCTGTCGTACAGAATCGTGCGTGACGATGCGGCAGCCATTCTGGACACGCTCCAGGCGTGGTTGTCCGATCCACAGATTCAAGCGATTATCATCAACGGTGGCACCGGCATTGCCGGACGCGATGTCACCTATGCGTCCATTGCCAATCTGATTCAAAAGCCTATGCCCGGCTTCGGGGAACTCTTTCGGATGTTGAGTTGGGATGAAGTGGGCGCAGCCAGTATGCTCAGTCGCGCCATTGCCGGGGTGAGTGAAAATACCGTGATCTTCAGCATTCCTGGCTCGGTGAACGCAGTGCGCCTGGCGCTGGAGAAGCTGATCGGGCCAGAACTCGGGCACGTTGTGCATGAAATCAACAAGCAGAACTAGTATACGGAGTTACGTATGTCCGGAAATCGCAAACCGCAGATCCTGAAGGGATTTCGCGACTATCTTCCCGAGCAGATGCTCCTGCGTCAGGAAGTAATGAAGCGTATTCGCACCGTTTTCGAAGCCCATGGCTTTGAACCGCTCGATACGCCGGTGTTGGAGTACATGGAGATTCTCACCGGCAAGGCCGGTGAGAACGAAAAGCTGATGTACCACTTCCAGGATGCGGGTGAGCGCGAGATCGGCCTCCGTTACGATCTCACTGTGCCACTGGCGCGCTTTGTGGCCATGCATCAGAACGATATCGCCCTCCCCTTCAAGCGCTACCACATGGCTCCCGTTTGGCGCGCAGAGAAACCACAGCGTGGCCGCTTCCGTGAGTTCTGGCAATGCGATGCCGATATCGTTGGAGTCGAGAGTACGCTGGCCGATGCTGAAGCAGTGAGCACCTTCGTGGATGCCTATCGCGCCATCGGTCTGGATACTGCGGTGATTGCGATCAATCATCGCAAACTGCTGGAAGCGCTGGCACTCATGGCCGGTGTGCCGGATGACCGCGCTGCAGGTGTCTTCCGCATCATCGACAAACTGGACAAAATCGGTGCAGAGAAAGTGCGTACTGAACTACTCGAGTTTGGAGCCAGCGCGGACGCCGCTGATGCAATTCTGCGAATCATCACCACGACGGGATCGAACGAAGGGTTGCTCGATCTTGCCGAAAGCGAACTGGGCAATATCGAACAGGGCAAGCTGGCGCTAGCAGAGCTGCGTAGCCTTCTCAGTTACCTCCAGGCATTGGGTGTACCCGCCGATGGTTATCGCATCGATCTGGCTCTGGCGCGGGGTATCGATTACTACACCGGTCCCGTTTGGGAAGCCCAGGTGCAGGAACCGAAGATTGGCTCCGTGGGCGGCGGTGGTCGCTATGACGGTCTCGTCGGCACCTTCCTCGGGCGTGATATCCCGGCAACAGGTATCTCGCTTGGTATCGAGCGCATCGTTGAGGTGATCCAGGAGTTCAACCTGCTCCCGGTTGGCAGCAGCACCGCGCAGGTGGCCATGGTGCATATCGAAGAGACTCTGCCGCGAGCTGGTGAGATCGCACGGGAACTGCGGACCGCAGGCATCAATGTCGATCAGAGTCTGGCCAGCGGCAAGAGTATTGGTGCCCAGCTCAAGTATGCAGACCGACGCGGTATCCCCTTCGCCTTGATTCCGGGTACCGAGGAGCTTGCCAACAATCAGATTTCGCTCAAAAATCTTGCTACAGGTGAACAGATCACGATTGATCGTGACGCTGTGGTAGCAACCGTGACGAATCTGACGAAAGGCAAGTAACAATGAGCGATTATCCAGGACCCGAGGAGTACGAGACATACATGTGGGTTGTCGCCCACCCAGATGATCTCGACTTCTCGTCCGCAGGCACGGTCAAGAGATTCGCAAATGCAGGCAAGCGCTGCATTCTGGTGCAGGTAACCTCCGGCGATCATGGCACAGGCGACCGCAGCTTCACTCCGGAGACACTCCGATCCCAGCGTGAACACGAGGTCGAAGATTCCGCCCAGGTTCTCGGCCTGGCAGACGTCGTGTTCCTGCACGAGCGTGATGGCTATGTCGAAGCCAATATGACGCTGCGTGAAAAGATCGTGAAGCAGATTCGTCTGCATAAACCGGATGTGGTGATCACACACGATCCCTTCCGGCCGTATGCCATGCACCCGGATCATCGCAATGTCGGACTCTCCACGCACGATTCGGTGTATCCGACTGCGCGTGATCACCTCTACTTCCCTGAGCATCTCGAGGCTGGTATCGAACCGCACAAGACCGCCGAGATTTGGTACTTCGGAGCGGAGTCGCCGGATATCTTCATCGATATCACCGATACGTTCGATGACAAGATTCGCGCCCTGAAAGCCCATGATACCCAGGTTGGCGCACGAGCCGATCTGGCGGATCGCCTGCGCGAACGCTCGGCCGAACTCGCCAAGGATCAGCCCTTCGAGCTGGCGGAAGCGTATAAGTCCGTACGCATGATGCGATAGCACCGATACGCCCGGAATGACGACGAACCATCACCATCTCAAAGCTCGTGCCGAGTCCGCCGGAGCCTCTGCCTTCGGCGGCGACTGGGCCATTGATGGCTGGGCGGTCGCACCGGGTCGCATCGAGCTCATCGGCAATCACACCGATTACAACGGCGGTCCGGTACTGGCTGGAGCCATCGATCGTGTCATGCTGATGGCTGCCGGACCAATCCTCGAAGCCGACACCATTAGCATTACTGCGGCAGATCTTCGCAGCGACGCCGCCTCGTGCAGCCCACGCGATCTGATTGACTGGCGAGCGACAAGTGATGATCGCGGTCCGATCGTCTACGTCAAGGGCATCGTTGCCGCGCTGATGGCACGGGGGATTCCGGTGCGGAGCGGTGTGGGGCTGGCAGTCTCCGGTGATATTCCGCCGGGATTTGGCATGAGCTCGAGCGCAGCACTCTGTTTGGCTACGATTCTGGCACTGACAGCCGATGATAATCCCCCGTATGAAATGGTTGCGATTGCCCGCGAGGCCGAGCATCGGGCTGGTGCGATGGTGGGTGCGATGGACCAGAGCGCTTCGCTCGCGGGCGGGGTGATTCGCTTCGACGGTCGCGACAACACCTTTGAGCACGTCGAACCGCACCTGGGTGATCATGTCTTCGCGGTAGCCGATTCCGGAGTGAGCCGCTCCCTGCGGACATCCGCCTATGGCATGCGTGTTCAGGAAACGACTGAGGCGCGGGAAACGATTGCACAGGCATACAACCTCGATCTGCCCAATCTCGCCGCTGTCGAGCCATTCTGGGACGACATTCTGCCAACCTTGAAACAGCACCTTTCCCCTGTACTACTGGCGCGGGTCCGACACATCGTCACCGAAACACGCCGCGTCAATGCCGCTGCTGAGGCCGTCAATCGGAGCGATTGGGTGACATTCGGAGAGTTGATGAATGCGTCCGGAGAGAGCTCGGCGGGCGACTATGATATTAGCGATCCCGTGGTTGAAGAGCTGGTGGCCCACATGAAAGCGCAACCGGGTGTATTGGGTGCGCGCATGATGGGTGGCGGCAATGGTGGTCCAGCCCTTGTCCTGCTCGAGAAGTCAGCGGTCGATGCGGTGCGCGCTTCGCTGGCTACCTTCTATGCAAAACACCCGATCCGTAATCCGGATCGGGCATTCCATGTTTGCACATTTGGTCCAGGGGCGCATCGAGAGTCGTAGAGTCGTCAGAGCGGTTTTCACAGACACGGAGTACACGGATCGTCGACCCCGTCGGTAGCGGTGGCCTTCATGGCCACCCTGTGGCGGATGATCAGCATCCAATTCTCTACTGGAGCGTGCACAAGGCACGCTACTACCGAGCGAGGAGCGTCGAGACCAATGGGAGCCCGCTCTAGTATCCAGCGCTCTGGTCAACCACGTTCAGCAGTTCTTCGCCATCCTGATAGCGCTGTAGCTGCGTGGCGATCAGATCCGCCATGCGCTGAGCACTCTGCGGTGAGTTACCGCTGGTGTGGCTGGTGATGAGCACGTTGGATGTCGTCCACAGGGGGTGATCCTCCGGAAGCGGCTCGGGATCGACCACGTCCAACCCAGCCCCGGCCAAATGTCCGTTCTCCAGGGAGGCGATGAGTGCTTCCTGATCGACCGTCCCACCGCGTCCAACATTGTAGAAATACGATCCTGGCTTCATCAGCGCTATGCGTTCGGCGCTCATGATCTTGTCTGTGCCAGGTGTCATCGGCAAGCTACTTACCACGTGATCAGCGAGTGGCAGCACGTTGGCAAGGTCATCGAAGGAGACGCAGCGTGTGAACCCTTCGATCTGCCGTCCGGAGCGAGAGGCGCCGATGAGCTCGCAGCCGAATGCGTTCAGGCGACGGGCCACATCCTGGCCGATATTGCCGGTGCCGAGGCAGAGCACTGTCTGTCCACCAAGTTCGAAGTAGTTCGGCTCATTTTCCCAGTGTCGCCACCAGCGCTGCTCCTGATCCCGCACAAATCGCGGGATCTGACGCGCAAAGGCAAGCATCATCGCCACAACGTGCTCAGCGATATTGGCGCTATTCACACCACTGCCGTTGGTGATGAGAATATTCTTCGCAATCATGGCAGGAGAGAGCGTACCTTCCACCCCAACCCATGGCACGTGATGCCAAAAGAGTTCCATCGCACTGGCAAGCTCATCATCGGAGAGTCCGCCACCCATGGTCACCTGGGCGGTGGGAATGTGCGCAGCACGTTCCTCGGAGGAGGATGCCAAAATCACTTCGGCACCCGGAGCGGCGGCCCTGGCTGCATCAAGAGAACGCGGATTGGCATAGCCGACAAAGACGATTTTGCGAAGTTCCGGACGTGGCATTGGAATCCATTTCGTTTGCAAAAAGACTGAGGAGAGAGTTCTGTGCGAACTCTCTCCTCCAGTGTACTCGTGTTTCTGGCTCTAGAACTGGGCGTCGAAGAGAGCCCAGCGCAGGAAGTAGAGCAAGAACGCAGCCGCAATGATGTAGAGTGCTGGATTCACATCCTTCGCCTTGCCGCGAGCGATCTTGATCAACACATAGCTGACGAAACCAGCACCGACACCGTAGGTGATGTTGAAGGTGAAGGGCATGATCAACATCGTCAGGGCAACGGGGAAGGCATCCTCCATGTTGCTCCAGTCGATGTTCTTCTTGTTGCCAAACTTGTCCGTGCCTTCGTCTTCGGCCAGCGTGCTCATCATCAGCAGACCAACCACGATCAGTGCTGGAGCGGTGGCAACACTCGGTACCGCTCCCACCAGCGCTACGAAGGGCAGCGCGACCAGGAAGAGCAGACCTGTGAAGACAACGGTGAGACCGGAGCGGCCACCAACGCTGACACCCGCAGTGGACTCGATATAGCTTGTCGCAGAACTGGCGCTCATGGCACCACCGGCGACCGCCGCGAGGGAATCAACCAACAGCGGCTTCTCGGAATCCGGCAGCTCGCCATTCTCGTCGAGATATCCGGCCTGGCCGCCGACCGCGATCAGGGTGCCCATCGTGTCAAAGAAGTCAGTCATGAGCAAGCTGAGCACCACCAGGATCGATGTCAGTGCGCCAAGGTTGCCCCAGTAGCCGAAGCTGAAGTCGCCGATCAGGCCGAAGTCCGGGCCGGCGAAGGGGTCACTCGGGAAGGTCGCAACATTGCCCGGCACGATATAGGCGACGATGGTCGCGATAATCATGCCCCAGAAGATAGCCGCCTTCACATTGCGGGCCATCAGGAGAATGATGGCAAGCAATCCGACCATCGCAACGAAGATGGACCAGGTATTGAGCGGAGCGAGATCGAGACGCCCCACAGTGCTCGATTCCGAGCCATCAAAGACATCCGTGTGGAAGACGATGATACCGGCATTCTTAAGTCCCAGGAAGAGAATGAAGAGACCGATACCAACACCGATGGCCTTCTTTAGCACCAGCGGCACAACTTCCAGAACGTACTTGCGTACGCCGGTGAGCACGAAGAGCGTGACAATGATACCTTCGGTAACCACCACACCCATCGCTTCCGGGAAGCTCAACCCCATCGCACCGACCAGCGTGTAGGCGACGATGGCATTGATACCAAGACCCGGCGCAATCGCGACGGCACGATTGGTATAGAGGCCCATGGCGATGGACATCACACCGGCGACAAGGCAGGTGACCGTGGCGACCTGCTTGATATCGAGTCCGCCACCGCCCATGTTGAGCGTATTCGGATTCACAAAAATGATGTAGGCCATAACCATGAATGTGGTCAGGCCGGCGATAAACTCCGTCTGGAGATTCGTGCCGAGTTTGGATAGCTTGAACTGCTTCTCAAGGAATCCACCGGCGTCAACTGATGACATTGTCACTCCCCTCTTTCCCCAAAGAGAACATGGCAAGCGCCGTCAGATGGCGGCGCGATTCCCCTTCAGTTTGGTGTGACAATGGGATTGTGACAAGATGTACAAACTAGCGCGTCAGATAATTCCCGACCGGACAGTCCTATCCACCGATCTGCGACATGCCCCGAATGGTGCGAATATGTTCTTCCCAGGCGGCATGACCCCATGGCTTACGCCAAACACCCTCGCGGATAAGTGCGCCGATTTCGTCATCCGAACCGCCTGCCCGTAACAAATCGCGCAGATTCACTTCATCACCATGCAGGAGGCAAAGGCGGAGATTACCATCGGCGGTCAGGCGAATACGGTTGCACGTCTCGCAGAACGGCTCGGACATCGGACTGATGAAGCCGATCGTACCCCTGGCACCAGGAATTCGCCAGAGTTTGGCAGGGTCAGCATCCGGTGAGGGCAGCTGCTCCAGAGGTCCAAACTCCGCTTCAAGATCGGCTCTGGTTTCGGCAGAGGTGACCAGGCCTTCCTCATAGATCATGCCGACACCTTCCATCGGCATGATCTCCAGAAAACGCACCTGCCAGGGTCGATCCAGGGTAAGGCGAGCCATCTGTAGCACATCAGCCTGATTGTGATCTTTCACCACCACGCTATTCAGTTTGATCGGACCAAGACCAACAGCATCGGCTTGTTCGATCCCTTCCCAAACCAGATCGAGGCGACCACCACGGGTCATGAAGCGGAATCGAGCGGGATCGAGGGTATCAATGCTGACATTGACACGATCAAGACCGGCATCCTTATACTCCTGCGCTTTCCGCGACAGAAGTAGGGCATTGGTCGTCATCGCGATTTCGTTGATACCAGGGAAGGATTTGAACTCCCGAATGAGTTCGGTGAGATGAGGACGAATCGTCGGTTCACCGCCGGTAAGACGGAGCTTGGTGACACCCTCGCGCGCGAAAATACCAACCAGTCGCACCAGCTCGTCGTCGGTCAGCATCTCATCTTTGGGTTGGAACTGCATACCGGTTGGCGGCATGCAGTAAAGACAGCGGAAATTGCAGCGATCCGTAAGTGAAATGCGCAAATAGTTCATCGTCCGCCCGAACTGATCGCGCGGACCAGTTGCCGTGGCAACGTTGGGATAGATTGATAGTGGCTGCACACTCGCCATGATGCCTCGCTTATCTACCCTGCGATGGTAGCATGGCCAATGCCAAAACCTCGTTCTGGTCTCGCCGCATCAGTCTCAGCGAAGGGTTGCATCTCCCCTCTGAGAAGGGACCCAAGGGCAGACAAGCTGCCCTTGTACCATGAATCCAGGATGTTCGAGACTAGACCAGAACCTTGCCTCGCTCGGTGAGTTTGGCGATGAGTTCCTCGTAGTCCTCCTGGGCCATTACCGCCAGCACATCGCCGGATTTCAGCGCTTCCACTTCGGTAAGGGTCGCCACCAGCTCATCCGGATACTCGACGACTTCCACCTCGGGTCGATTGGCAGCTGCGGCTCCAGCACGCAACGGCACCATCATCTCACCCGGATTCCGCCCGCGCAGGAACTTGTGCGAATCCTTCAATACAACCTTGTCGGCCATCTCCACACCGGTTTTGGCGATAGCCGCCACGGCGTCATCGTCGCGATCACCAGCCGTACCAACAATCGTGACGAGCTGTCCGTCATCCTTGACGAAGCTGCGACCGAAGTTGAGCAGATGAACGAGACCGGCTTCGTTGTGCGCGAAGTCGATGATGACCGTCGCGCCGTTGATCTCGAAGAGATTGAGGCGACCAAGACTTTCCTCTGCCGAGCTCTTGAAAGCAGCCAGCCCAGACTTGATATCGTCGAAGGAGATTCCCAAACCAATCAGAGCGGCCGTGGCACCGAGCGCATTCTCCACCTGGTGCGTAGCCCGTCCGTTGAATGTCATGGGGATGTCGACGACATTCGTAACAACGGTGGTTTCTGAGCCATCGTGCCAGACAAAGTCGCCATTCTCGGCGAGGGTGATCGCCTTGCCGCCCGCAGCGCAATGACTGGCGACGTCCGGATTGTTGATCTTACGGGTAAAGAGCACCGGCACACCGGATGTCTGCTCGGTCATGGCGAGGGTGAAGGAATCGTCGGCATTGAGAACGCAGAATCCACCCGGCTTGACGGAGCGGGCGATGATGGCCTTCACGCGCGCCAATCCCTCGATGGTGGTGATGCCATGCAGACCCATATGGTCCTCAGTGACATTGGTAATCACGGCGACATCGCTGGCGTCGTATCCGCAACCACGGAGCAACATGCCCCCGCGGGCGGTTTCCAGTACCGCGTATTCCACGCCTGGTTCAGCAAAGACGCGACGAGCACCGGATGGGCCGGAGTAGTCGCCACGAATAACCGGTTCACCATTGACATAGACACCCGTGCTGGACGTGAGGCCAACCTTGTGCCCCAGGTGCCGCAATACGTATGCGATGAGGCGCGAGGTCGTGGTCTTGCCATTCGTACCAGTGATCGCAATCACCGGAATGCCTGCATTGGCCGTCTTCACTACCAATGGAGCGTCGTCACTATCTGCGGGTTGATCCAAAATGGCATTCAGATCGATGACAACTGCATCCTCGTCGTCACGTTCGCCAATCACAAGCTGCGCCGCCCAGGTGCCCAGACTGCGGGCGTAAGCGCGCCGCTGCCACCCAAAGGCGACTGCGATATGGCCAGCACGATCCATCTCTGTAGAGACGATTGGCGGTATTCCCTGCCCCGTAGCTTCGTGCAAGCGCTCGACGCATTCGGCGAGCTGCAGCATGATCGCGGCGGCGGATTCCTCAGGGACTTCCGCTATTTCCACCTTTACAGCCGGCTGAGCCAGAAAGAGATTTGGACCATCGAGGTCGCGAACTTCTTCGATACGCATCTTGGTTCACCCGGGTATGCACTGCCATCAGTGCTGCAAGTGTGCCAGTAACCGAAAACTCGTATGCGTATTGTGGAGGTTGCGCGCGATTTTCGCTAGAGAATCCAGACCTGCAGAATCACGATCGCCAGATTGTAGAGAGTGTGTGCGATCACGGCAGACATCGTGCCATAGCGTTTGGCGATGTAACCAAAGACGCATCCCATGAGGAAAAGGCCAAGCAGGATCCAGGTGAACCCGTATTGCGCATGGAGGAAGGTAAAGAGCAACGCCGTAATCACGATACCGAAGCGTGGTTGGATGGCGCCACGGAAGAGGACTTCTTCACCAATACCTGTCGCCAACGCCAGTATGAGGGCAACGATGCCGCTTGAGACACCCGCAACCATGCTCTGCACGACGCTATCGATACCCGCCGCGCTATCTGGCTGCAACCAGGATGTGAGGGCGCTACCCAGATATGCGGCGACAAAGGCGGCTCCGGTTCCCGCGAGCCCAGCAATAATCTGGACATTCGTAGGCTTCTGGATGCCGAGCCGTGCGGTAGCTTCCGCGCCGGTACGATAGTTGCGATAGCCCACCGCCACGTAGGCGATCATCAGATACGCCACCAGTTGCTGGAGGACACCGTTGATCAAGTCCTCGGTGCCGCTGGCAGTCGATGTCGCAGGCTCAGAATCGACGAAGACGGTGGGAATCAGGAAGCCGAGCAGCGCCAGCACGATCGCCAGACCGGAGTAGTCGATTGGCGAATCTGGATCCATGGGCGTGTAACGAGCGACGAGTTGTCGAAATGGCCTCAGCAATGGCAGCGAAAGACCTAATCCGATACCGAGCACCGGCGCCCCCTCACCACGGCCGTTTACCGCCAGCGCGAGTCCGGCGATGAACATGAGCACACCGGGCATTCCCCAGAGGAGATAGAGGCCCATCACCGCGGCTTTATCGCCAGTCGAGGCTTTCTGGCACCAGTTGATCAATCCAAAGATGGCAGCGATCGCAATGAATCCGGCAAAGAGCGTGGCGGTGAACTGAAGCATGCGGGAGAGCCATCCTTGAAGCGAAGTCGGAATAGCGATGCGCTGAGCGCATCGCGCCAAGTATAGCCCTCCACGATGCTAGACTTTCGAGGATATGGGTATGGATAGCGCATGGGAGTATTCGGTGGCGGATTCAGGGAAATCGAAGCAGCGTCGGGGTGGGCTCGGTCGCGGGCTGGGATCGCTGATTCCAACAGCGCCTCCCGAAGCCGATCTGACCGATGCTACCGATACTGGAGGAATGCTGCAGGCAGCGATCGATGCCATTCAACCAAACCCCTGGCAACCACGACTCAGCATGCGTCAGGAGCAGCTGGACGAACTGGTTGCCAGTATTCGCACACATGGTGTGATGCAACCGCTGGTTGTCTCCCCTGCTGACTCTTCAGGTACCTACACACTGATTGCCGGCGAGCGACGCTGGCGCGCCGCTACTCTCGCCGGACTCGAGCAGGTGCCAGTGGTGGTGCTGGAAGCATCGCCGCAGGCGATGCTGGAACTGGCCATTGTCGAGAACGTGGTCCGCGCCGATCTCAGTCCACTCGAAGAAGCGCACGCCTATCGCCGCCTGATCGAAGACTTCCACCTGACCCAGGGTGAAGTGGCAGAGCGCGTCGGCAAGAGTCGTGTGGCAGTGACAAACACCCTGCGGTTGCTCAATGCTCCGGAACAGGTCCAGCAGGCATTGGTCAACGGCGAGATCACGGAAGGCCACGCGCGGGCACTCCTGGGCACTGGTTCGCTGACAGATCAGATCGCGATGCTGGACGAAGTTCTGCGCAAGAGCCTGAATGTGCGGCAGACTGAGAATCTGGTGCGAAGTTGGGCGAAGGCACCGGTGCAAAAGGAGTTCACAAAACCGGAAATCGATCCGGATACGGTGCGTATCGAAGGACGACTGCGCAGCGCGCTGAACACCCGGGTTTCTCTGAAGCGGGCTGCGAATCAATCGGGTTCAATTACGATCGAATTCTATTCGGACGAGCAACTACAGGCGATCTACGATCGCTTGGTGGATGAGGAATTGTGGTAGTTAGCCGACCAGGCGCCCCAAAGAGCTAAGCTCTTTCCGGGCCAGCTCGGCAAGTTCCTTGCCTTGCGCGATAGAAGTAATGTTTCCGTTCTCATCTTCAGCCTCGAGAGCAAGCGTATCAGTATCTCGTGGACCGTTCCGTTCTATCCCACTGAGAACAAGCGACAGCGCATCCTGCCTATTGTCAAAGGAGGCGACGAGGTTGATTGTGACTGTGTCCCAGAGTGCATACACCATCTGCCTCTCTCCTTTCTGAACTAAACTGGTTCGACGCTTCTCACATATCTCAGGATAGCATGGGCATCTCCCCAAAGCGTGTAATGGTCGCGACCACCCGTCTTCTCAACCTGGAATTGACCAGTAGGGATTACCAGCTCCGCAAGAAAGGCATCACCCAGCCACGGTTTTCCTTTCGCTTGTTTCCGTGCTCGTTCGAGCGATCCAAATACTGAGATGCCCGTCGCTAGCCGCCGCATCTCTGGACTATCTCCTCTGAGTGGTATACCCAGCGCTGCATAGGATCGCAAGTCTTCGGCTGTTGGGGGAGATGTACGACAGATTCGATAGAGTGTGACGGTTTCTTCCACCTGATCATATCTCCCACCCGACTATCACAAGTATCTCTGCAATCAGACTAAATACATTATCACTCTCCCAGATTCCTCACAGTATAGATACGACTCTGGGTTTCACTAGAGGAGGCCTCGTCGCCAACGGCGATAACCTCCCACCCTTGCTCAGCCAATTCGTTCCCAAGCGTTTCCTGCACTAATTGATCGATCAGCCAGGAGGCCTCCTCAGACGCGAGAGCCTGTGGCACCAGATCGTCGCGGACGACAACATTGTCATCACGGATCGTCAGGATGACAGTGAACCATCGTCCCTTCTCGCTCTCGCCAAGTACACCCTGCACCGTCCCGAATCGCATTGGCGCTCCCCTCGTATACTTGCCTGCATGTGGCGATCGCAACGATGCGATCGATATGACCTACCAGGAGATTGTGCACCATGGCATCGCGTGACGACCTCTCCAGGAGCCTGACCGAGCTGCAACAGCGCCTCGTGTCGCTCAGGGGGCGTCTTTGACCTCGATAGTGACGAACGAGAGATCAACGATCTCGAGCACCGCAGCGCTCAACCAGAATACTGGGATGATCCGGATACCGCGCAGCGAGAAATGCGCCGGCTCGGCGAACTAAAGGCTCGCGTTGAGAGCTTCACGAGCACTGAAATAGCAATCAATGACTATCTCGAGATGATCGCGCTCGCCGATGATGAGCCAGAGATTCTGGACGAGATCGAAACCGAACGGGATGCGCTGCTCGCCAAAGTCAATCATCTGGAACTGGAATCTGCACTGGATGGTCCGCACGATCGGGCCAACGCCATCCTCGTGATCCACAGCGGCGAAGGCGGTGTGGATGCTCAGGACTGGGCAAGCATGCTCAGCCGCATGTATTTGCGGTGGGCGGACAAGCGTGGGCTCAAGGCGGATTTGCTGGATACCACCGACGGTGAAGAGGCAGGCATCAAGAACGCAACAATCGAGTTCCAGGGCACCAATGCCTATGGCTTCCTCAAGGGCGAAGGTGGGAGCCATCGCCTCGTGCGACTTTCGCCATTCGATTCCGCACACCGACGGCACACAGCTTTCGCGTTGGTCGAGGTCCTTCCCGAAATCGAAAGTGACTCCGAGATCGATCTCAAACCGGATGATGTCCGCGTGGATACCTATCGCAGTTCCGGTGCAGGTGGTCAGCACGTGAACAAGACGAGTTCAGCGATCCGCCTCACGCACCTGCCGACGGGAATCGTCGTGACGTGTCAGAACGAGCGCAGTCAGTTACAGAACCGTGAGAGCGCGTACAAGATCCTTCGCAGCCGCCTGCTGGAAAAGAAAATGCGAGAAGAAGCGGCCGCCCGCAACGAACTGAAGGGCGATGCGATCGCCGCTGGATTCGGGAGCCGGATTCGTTCTTACGTGCTCCATCCCTACACGCAAGTCACCGACCATCGCACCGATGCGACTGTCGGCGATGCCCAAGGTGTGCTCAATGGCAACCTCGATCCGTTTGTCGATGCCTGGCTGGAGTATCTCGTCAAGCCAGAGGACGACAAGGAGTAGTACATGTATTGGACCGAGCGTCATATCTTTGCGTGCACAGGCAACCACTGCAATCAGAAGGGTGCCGCCAAGGTAATCAACCGTCTGCGGTTCGAACTCATGCGACGGAAGCTGAACACACCCGTTCACATGAACACCTGCGGCACCATCGATCTCTGCGATATCGGACCGAATATCGTGGTCTATCCGGACAATATCGTTTTCAGCAATGTGGAAGAGAACGATGTCCCTGATATCGTGGCATTTCTGAGCGGAGGGGAGATGCCGACACGATTGTTGTTGAACGCAACTACACCTGCCGAGATGAACAGGGAGCACTTCTTCGCAGCCCTGCGGGATGCAGGAAATCATCTGGGAGAATCCGAGATCATTGCGCTCGCGGGCAGCTACGATCTTGATCGCGCATGGATCGACGAACAGCTGCGAAGAGGTTTCATGAGCAAGAAACCAGATGAAGAAACCACTGCTGATACCTACGCGATGACGAGCAAGGCTATGCACAGGTATCGATTGGGATAATATTACCTATCACCCGCGGTTGAGAGGCAGCCGGTGGGGAACATAGCTTTTCTGGTGGGATACCCTGCATGAGCAACGATAATCCTGAGTTGGAACCGGATACCCAGAGCAGGTGGAGCCAACGTCGCCCAAATCTAACGACAGAACGCGCGATACGCATCACCATTGCTGTCGCAATCATTGTGGTGGCGTGGTTACGCGGCGATATTCAGTTCCTTCTTTGGGGGCTTGCGGCTTCGCTCCTGGTCGTCTTCATCCCTGCGGGCAGTGCGCGTGCGTTTGTGGCCGGTATTGTGCCGTATGCGACCGTGTGGTTTGTCTTCACCTTCTTGCGATCGTTCACGGATGAGACCCTCTTCGCAAAGACGCTGAATACGCAGGTCGCCGAGTTCGAGCGCTGGCTCTTCAATGGCGAACTGCCCACCATCACGCTTCAGGCCCGTTTCTATACGCCAGGGCACATCCACCTGTGGGATTACTACTTCACCTTCGTCCACTGGAGCTATTTCATCATCCCACATGCAGTAGCGCTATGGATTCTGTTGCGTTACAAGGGCCAGTTCCAGCACTATCTGGCGGCACTGACAATGACACTCTTTTTGGGGCTTGTCATCTACGCAATCATTCCGTCCAATCCACCCTGGATGGCACCAGAGGCGATCGATTCCCCCACCGCGCCGGTGGTGCAACGTATCATGGAGCCGATCGCCAAGAGTTTGGGTGGAGGGCTGTATGAAGCCGGCTATAAGGTAGTGGGCGAGAGTAATCCGATAGCCGCCATGCCAAGCATGCACTTCGGTATCACCTTCCTGCTCTTCTGGGTCGCCTGGAGTCGCGGATGGGGGTGGCGAATCGCCGCCTTTATCTACTCGATGAGCATGGGCCTGGCGTTGGTCTACATGGGCGAGCACTATGTGATCGATATCATCGTTGGCGGCGGCGTTACCACCTATTCATGGTGGGCCACCAAGGCGTGGATCGAGAAGTGGAGCAAGATTCCCGAGCCGGAACCAGTTGCGGTTACCGAAACGGATGGCCTGCCGGAGCCGTTGGCGGCAGGTTAATTGTTACGAGTGTAACCAGCGCTCGAACTCTGGGTTCAGGCGAACATAGAGCTCCTCAAATCCGGGTGCATCCAACAACGCACGATAGCGCAAACTTTCGACAACGTCAGCACGAAGGACATCGCTTTTCTCATCGCCATCGCGATTGAACCAGGCCTCAAGGACGCGGCTCCAGCAACAGCTAAAGCGCTGGATCACGCCCTGCATCTGCTGCTCTGGCATGTGGCTGAGGGCATGAGGCGGCCAATCACCCACGCGTGCAGGGGGCCATTCTTCGGGATCGAATCCCGGGAAGTCACCAAATCCGATTAGCGAATTGTCCGTAACTGAAAGCACCACCTGCCGCGGAGGAGCATAGAGTCCGCGACGGCCAGTGTCATCAACAGCCAATATCGCCATCGGTACCACCAACGCGTGCTCGTAAGAGCGAGCCGGTATCGGGAAGCGAGGCAAGCTACCCGGATGATGCGGGGGATTAGCCTCAGCATATTGCGCCGCGATGTGCATCACATCTTCGATGACACCGGTACGATCGATACCGGTACCTTCCAGCGATTCATCGGGCGATGCTTCCATGAACGGCACGAAAACACTCTCGCCGCCGACCGGCTGAATCTCCAGAATCTCCTGAAGTGTGCCGTCGGCGGACGGTCTCATGGTCTGACTTACCGTTTGCCAGGTACCATCCGGGCCAAAGGTGGCGTAGATCCAGGCGGCCTGTTCCACATCGGAGTCGATATAGACGATAGGCTGAAGATCACTCGGCATCAATGGCTCCCTGTTGCATGGCACGGTTACGATCGCCGATCTCTTGAGCAAAAGCGAGATCGGCAAGGAAGGTTTCCGGCGGTGGAATCTGGTTGCGGCCCTTGATGGGGCGGGCTATACGAATGGTGCCGGACTCAGACGTGTACTCGACCTGTACCCAGTCGCTCTCTGTCGGCTGGATCGCTGTGATCGTTTCCACGGTCCAGGTCTCGAGCCACGATCGGATCGCGTCAGATTCGGTGACGATATCGATCTCTTCTGCAGGATCATGCTTCTTGGGATTAGGGCGCGAGTAAACGAAGTTCCACCCGTGGCCTCCGGCGCTGTCGATCAAATCGGATTGCCACAAAGTGACGGTGCCAGCAGCGGCGCGCGCCATCCGTCCGAAAACCAGTGCGCCTCCATACTTACCCTTAACTTCAGCCTCCTCAACATCGGCTTCGCCTTCATCCAGCGCGGCCGCCAGTGGCGCGATCATCCGCTCGACATCGGCCTTGGCACGACGGGTGAAGTAAACAGCGAGATAGCCAGTACCAATGAGGGCGACAAAGACAATCGCGCACATGGCGAGACCGGTAGCAAGATAGGGATTCACGCGCGCGTACTCCTAAGATTCAACCTGGTCCTATCCGGACCGCGCCAATTGTACGGCAGGACGTGGCTGCTTGCGCGACTCTCACATACAATCAGCTGGATTCGGCTTTTCTTACTTCATCACAGGTTCATCTACATGCGGATTCGCTGGGATATGGGGCTCGGCAAGGAGCTTGGTCTGGTCTTCTGGTCGCTCACCTTGTTCGAGGCGGCGTATGGTGTCTGGTCCACCATCTGGCCGCTCTGGATCGAGCATCTCGGCGCAGCCATTGGCACAGTCGGCATTGTCCTGAGTCTGGGTGGATTTCTGCGTCCCTTCATTCTGCTGGGCGGTTCCTGGCTAAGTGACCGTGTGAATGTGCGCTGGATGCTGGTGATCGCGCGCTTAACCATGGTAGCTGGTGTTTGCTTTGCCGCGTTCGCGCGATCGTGGGAATACCTCCTGATCACGGTCTTCCTGATCGGGTTCGGCGAACTCGTTTTCCCGGCCTTGCACGCGCACATTCCGGTGCACGCAGGGGCGGATGTCGGCCGCGCTTTCAGTATCACCTGCACCATCGGGCCGTCATTCGCACTCCTCATCACACCTCTCATCGCCAGCCTGGTCATAAGCAACTTCGGGATGAAGGGTGGCATCCTCTTCTCGGCAAGTCTGAGCGCAGCAGGAACGCTCTTCCTCTCCCAAATGGATTTCAGTAAAGATCGCGACTTCGCGCAGGCCGCCGAACCAGGTTCGATCCGTGACGTAATCCGGCATAGCACGACACGCGATATTGTCATCATTCACGCCCTCACCATCTTCAGTCTTGGTGTCGGCAGCATGCTTCTGCCGAACTTTCTGCAGGATGTGCGCGATATCACACCAGCAACGATCACGCTGCTCTCAACTGGCGCTGCAATCGGTACGCTGGCATTCGGGTGGGCCGGACTGCGATTGCGCTTCATGGCGCGTGAGCCATTTTTGGCAGCGATCTGGTCGATTCTCGTCACCGCGCTTGGCTATCTCCTCTTCGCGGTCTCCCCCTGGTTACCGGCAATAGCGATCGCCTATATCTGCCGTGGCGGATTCTTCGCCACCTGGCAGTTTCTTGTTGCCACCGTCGGCCAGTACGCGCCACAGCATCTGCAAACACGGGCGTTCGCGATTATTGAGGTGCTTGGTGGAGGTGCACTCAGCTTCTCGCCACTGGTGGCCGCCGCGCTCTATGGCTGGAATGCAGTTCTCCCATTTATCGTCTCCATCATCAGCTGCATCACCATGGCTTCCGTCATCGCCTGGCGACATCGCCGGGGACTCGGTACTCGTGCCAGTGAGATTGCTCCACAACACTGATTCCCGTGCTACCATCAACGATGGCAAATGGGGTCGCGATTCGCCTCCCGTGCTCTCCAGATTTACGCTTCACAGGGAGTTTTCCACATGGCGGTCGAGCCGTTGATCTTTGAACTCAGCAAGCCCGGTCGGCGCGGCGTGCGCTTTCCTCAATCCGATGTTCCAGCCGTCGAGCCGCCGGCTGAGATGCAGCGCGAATCGCTGATGTGGCCAGAAGTGAGCGAGATCGATGTGATCCGCCACTTCACGCGCATGAGCCAAAAGAATCACGCCATCGATATCGCGATGTATCCGCTCGGTAGTTGCACCATGAAGTACAACCCGAAGATCAATGAGGCGGTGAGTCGGCTCCCAGGCTTTGCGAACCTGCATCCCTATCAGCCAGCCGAAACCGTGCAGGGCGCCCTTGAGCTGATGTATGAGCTCCAGGAGATGCTGGCGGAGATCGCCGGTTTCCATCAGGTAACACTGCAACCAGCGGCCGGCGCTCACGGTGAGCTGACCGGCTGCCTTATTATCCGCGCCTATCACGAAGAGCGAGGCGATACCGCCCGCACCAAGATGCTGATTCCGGATTCCGCACACGGCACCAATCCAGCAACCGCAGTGATGGCCGGATTCGATATCGTCAGTATCCCCTCCGATGATCGTGGGAATGCCGATATCGAGGCCCTGAAGGGCCTGCTGGGGCCGGATATCGCCGGACTCATGATCACCAATCCGAACACACTCGGTCTTTGGGATGAGCATATCCAGGAGATCATCAAGCTCATACACGAGTGCGGGGGGCTGGTCTATAACGATGGTGCCAACTTCAACGCCATTCTCGGTATCGCCCGACCAGGTGATCTCGGGGTGGATGTGATGCACTACAACCTGCACAAGACATTCTCCACGCCTCATGGTGGTGGCGGACCGGGTTCTGGTCCGGTCGGCGTACGCGAGGGTCTGGAAGCCTATCTGCCAGCACCACGTGTCGAGAAAGATGGCGATACCTACATCTGGGCTGATCCAGCCAAATCGATCGGTCGCCTGCACAGCTTCAATGGCAACTTCGGTATGTTCGTGCGCGCCTACACCTACATCCGCATGCACGGAGCCGAGGGCCTGCGCATGATCAGCGAGGATGCCGTGCTCGCCGCTAATTACCTGATGGCACGCCTGCAGGATCGCTTCGATGTGCAGTACCCGCGGACCTGCATGCATGAGTTTGTGGTGAATGGCACCCGCCAGAAGAAGCAGGGTGTTAAGACACTGGATATCGCCAAGCGACTGTTGGACTTCGGGGTGCATCCGCCGACAACCTACTTCCCGCTGATCGTGCCGGAAGCGCTCATGATTGAGCCAACCGAGACCGAAAGCAAGGAGAGCCTGGACTACTTCGTCGAAGCAATGTTGCAGATCGCTGACGAGGCAGAGACGAATCCGGAGATTATCACCAGCGCACCACATAACACGGAGTACAAGCGGCTGGACGAGGTCGGCGCGAATCGCAATCCGAATCAGGTCTGGACGCCAGCAGCGGATTAGGTTCGATCGGTTTCCACATCATCCATCTCGAACGCGAGAGGCGGATCGTCACATACGATCCGCCTCTTCACATCTGTTGATCCGCCTGCGTCTACGTGCCTACTTAATGACGATGTTCACCAACCGTCCCGGAACGGAAATCTCTTTCACGATCTGCTTGTCGGCGATCAGCGCGACCACTTTCTCCAGCGCCCTGGCTGCGGCCAACTGATCATCTGCAGTGGCACCGCTTGGCACAATCACGCGATCGCGCACCTTGCCGTTGATCTGCACCGGAATCTCGATCGTCGCTTCAACAGCCAAAGCCGAATCGTAAACCGGCCAGGATTGCTGGTGAACGCTAAACGGCTTGCCCAGCATCTCCCACATCTCTTCAGCAACATATGGCGTGGCGGGTGCCATCAATAGCACCAGTGTCTCCACCGCATCGCGCCAGACTGGCGAGGTGACGATATCGGTCTCCTTCAGCTTCATCAGCTCGTTGACGTACTCAATCAATGCCGAAACCATTGTGTTGAAGCCGAACGAATCGATCTGATCCGTCGCGCGCTTGATCGTGCGATGCTGCAACGCCGTTAATGATCGCTCGGCATCAGAGCCAGATGCCGCACCGGATTGAGTGGTACCCAACTCTTCCACGACGGTGTAGGCGCGGCGGATGAAGCGCTCCATACCGGTGATACCGCGATCATTCCACGGTCCGCCCTGCTCCCACGGTCCCAGGAACATGAGATGCAGGCGCAGAGCATCGGCACCGTGCGCCGCTACAAGCTCGTCCGGTCCGATCTGGCGTCCACGACTCTTGCTCATCTTGCGGCCATCCTCGCTCAGGATCATGCCCTGATTACGAAGACGGCTAAATGGCTCATCGACATCGATCATACCGAGATCGCGAATAACCTTGGTGAAAAAGCGCGCGTAGAGCAGGTGCAGAATGGCGTGCTCGATACCACCACAGTAGAGCGCGACAGGATTCCACTCCTCGGCCGCAATGCGATCGAAGGGTGCCGTGTCATCGTGCGGGCTGGCATAGCGGAACCAGTACCAGGACGAATCGATGAAGGTATCCATCGTATCCGTCTCCCGACGGGCGGCCCCGCCGCACTGGGGACAAGTCGTATTCACGAAGGATTCGTGCGTGATCAACGGACTCTGACCCGTAGGCTTGAACTCGGCATCCAGCGGCAGCACGACCGGCAACTGATCCTCGGGAACCGGCACCATTCCGCAGGTATCGCAATAGACCACAGGAATTGGCGTGCCCCAATAGCGCTGGCGGCTGATCAACCAATCGCGCAGGCGCCAGCTGATCTCGGCCTGGCCACGCCCCTGCTCGCTCAGCCATTCGATCATCTTCGGCAAGGCTTCGCTCTGGGTCATGCCATCGAAGGGGCCGGAGTTCACCACGATGCCGTCGCCGTGATAGGCCTCCGTCATCGTGGCACCATCCAGCGGTTCACCATTGGTCGGCTGCACCGTGGGAATGATAGGCAAATCGAACTGGCGCGCGAACTCGAAGTCCCGTGTGTCACCACTCGGAACAGCCATGATCGCGCCGGTACCGTAAGTCATCAGCACGTAATCGGCGATCCAGATCGGAATACGCGCATCATTGACCGGATTGATCGCATAGGCACCGGTGAAAACACCGCTTTTCTGGCGATCAACATCGGTGCTCTGGCGTTCGATTTCCGTCTTTGTGCGCGCCTTCTTGACGTATTCATCGACCGCCGCACGCTGCTCTGGTGTCGTGATCTCAGCCACATATGGATGCTCGGGTGCCAACACCATAAAGGTTGCACCAAAGACGGTATCCGGACGGGTGGTGAAGACATCGAGCGTCTTGCCATCTTCCAGCGCGAAGCTCAGGCGCGCCCCTTCGGAACGACCGATCCAGTTGCGCTGCATCGTTTTGACGCGCTCGGGCCAATCGAGGCCATCCAGACCGTCCAACAGTTCCTGCGCGTAATCGGTGATGCGCAGATACCATTGCTCCAGATCGCGCTTGTAGACCTCAGCCCCACAACGATCGCAGATATTGCCATCGACAACCTGCTCGTTCGCGAGCACGGTCTGATCGTTCGGGCACCACCAGACTGAGCCTCCGGCACGGTAGGCCAGCCCTTTCTCCAGCATTTTCAGGAAGAACCACTGATTCCACTTGTAGTACTCGGGATCGCAAGTAATCACCTTACGATCCCAATCGATCATGGCACCCATCAGATCGAACTGACGTGTCATGTCGTCGATATTCTCGTAGGTCCACTTTGCCGGGTGAATGTTGTGCTTGATGGCTGCGTTCTCGGCGGGCAGACCAAAGCTGTCAAAACCCATCGGGTACATGACGTTGTAGCCACGCATGCGCTGGGCACGGGCGAAGACATCCGGAATCGAGAACGCAAACCAGTGCCCGACATGGAGGACGCCGGATGGGTACGGATACATGGTGAGACTCATCCAGTTCGGCTGGCCGGTCGTATTCTCCACCTTGTAGATCGCCGCATCCTGCCATTTGGCGCGCCACTTCGGCTCGATTACCGCTGGATCGTATACCTTCTCTTCAATCGTATCGGTCATGTTCTGCTCCATTAACACAAAAAACGCCTCATCCCTCACAAGGGACGAAGGCGCTTGCACTCCGCGGTACCACCCTAATTGATCGGCAACATTCCCTAACGATACCGATCCACTCTCTGCCTGCTAACGGAGGCTCCCGCAACTGACTACTCTCTGTTCACCAGTTGAAGCTCCCGGACGAGTTCGGCCCATGTGCGACGCCTCACACCAACCGACGTCTCTCTGAATATTTGCGGGCTTACTACTTCCGATCATCACCCAGGACAGGTAGCCAGGTGGCTACGTATTGTCCACCGGCAGTATACGGATTGGCGGGATGGCTGGTCAACTTCGTGTGCTAGTTCAATACAATACCTGCCACCAGAGGTGTCATCGTGTCGCGAACGTTTCACCATCATGGAGGGTAACTACTGCCAGATTGAATCGGCAGCGCGCAGACCTACGCCTAGCGAGGGACCGTTCGATTGGATTGCAGCCCGGCGACTGGCGAGGGGCCAGGATTATGCGGCACTCGGACGAAGACTCAGCGGGATCGAGCTGCTGGCCAATCAGTCGAGCGCTCCCCAATTAGAGGTCGCCTGCCGTCAACTGGCTCACGGCCAACCCGTCGTTTGGCACCTGTGATGTCGACCTTACACAAGAGTCAGCTTGTTGAAGCGATGAAATCTTGTACGACGAACCCCTCATACCTCAAATCGGTGGTCTCAACTGGAAACCAAACATAGCCATCTGCCTCGACAGAGCCAGCGACAATTTCCAATGTCACCCCTTTCTCCAACACTGTCACGATCTCGCCCTCGATTGAGGGTTCCGCACGAAGATTGACGGCATCTTCAGTTGTAACCACCTCGTCGCCCACTGCCAACTGAAGAGGCAGTTGTGTCTCGTCAGTCTCCTCAACTGTTGCACCAGCGGCGTTGCTAGAGGATGCGTTCGGGATGCTGAAATATTTGGGAGTATCGGTCAAGGCATATGGTCGAACCTGGATTAAGTGGGCAGTTGAATAAATTGCTCCTTCCGAGCCGTAATCAGTGCGCTGGAATGCGGCCCAACCTTCATGGCTAGCACCAGGTAATAAATAGCATCTCAGATCAGGCGGCGGCGGGGTTAGCGCCAGGATATGGTCCCACGGTTCGCCTGACTCGTCAGCGAGCCTCAGCGCAGTTGGGGAGAAAAACGACTTAACCGGAGCAACATTCTTGATTTTTCCATAGACTGCCAACCAATTTGGAATATCTTCAGGGGCTGACTGACCAAGTGCCCGCAGTTCTGAAGTGGCCATATCAAACACTGCCTGACCTTCTGCGATGTCAGTGAGGGTTACTTCCCAGTCTCCAACCTTAATGAATTCTCCGAATGCGGCCGGTGAATCCACGGACCCTTCAACATAGTCGCTGGCGGAAGTTGTTGTCGGGAATGTCGGCACTTCGGCGGAAGGGCCCAAAGCGAATGTGGCATTTGCCCAGTTTCCGCCAATTAGTGTGCTCTCAAACCATAGCACGCAGCTTTCAAAATCATCGACAAGCAACGGAACATGTCCCGTCAGAGTCCCTCCAGGAGCGACGATTCCCTGGAGTGCCTGGTCGTCAATTGAGATAGTTGGTGGGTGCCGAATCACGCCATCCTTGCCAGTCACCAAGAAATCAGATAGCCCAATGACCTGATCACGAGTGCCAATGTTCTCGACTGATAGCGTCGCAACAACATAACTCAATCCGTCAGGAGCCGCGGCATTCGCTGAGTTCCAGCCAGCTACCAGTACATCTGCTTCGGCACCACCGACTGAACTGGTCAAAGTCAGCCGCCACGGTCCGAGAGTCGCGACATCGCCTTGTTGAAACATCTGATGACTCCTTGTGGCATCGTCTATCTTCCGGGGCAATTGTTTCATGTTTAGGCGGACAGTCCAAGCTCGTGTGCTAGTTCGATACATATGAGAATGCGAGAGTCTGAATGGGAGTTTGGTACCCAGGTGCCTGGTGGAGACGTTTGTGATTGTGGAAGCAGATGATGACCAAGGTGCTGGAATGTACCTCGGCCCCCTTGCGCATACGCGAACGAGGTTCGAGGCTACTTTCGAAAATGCGGCGATCTATGCGCAGATCCACCCACCCCACTGATTCCAGCAACACCATCCATCAACTCAACACCATGAAAATCAAGCACGGGTTGCATGTCACGCTTCTTTGCCGAATTTTCTACCTATTGACAGAAGCAAGACCCAGGAGGATACTGGACGCATTAACCAGATACCCAGTCATACAGAACTTCATATGTCTCAACCGTACTGGCCAGGTGGGCCACGAGTTACCCCTGGTCGTTAGGGGGTAATCATGGAACTATCAGTTGTTTCATCAGGATTCACCGATATCACCGCGATTGGCTTCTCAAGCAGCCGGAGAGTTGCGGTTTTGGCAGAGAAGTCAGGCAAGCTCACGCTCCTTGACCTCCTGCGACAAGACGACGACGGTACATATGAGTCGCGTCCAATTGGCAGCGGATACGCAGATCCCACGAACGTCGTCATTAATGGCAACCAGGTGATTGTTGCCGATGCCGATGGACTCTGGTCCGCCTCAATCAATCACGCCGACCGCGCCAGTGCCACCGCCTTCGCGAACCAGCCGGGAGCCCTGCGTGGAATGGCACTTGTCACCGATGCCAACGCAAGCGCGCTGGCGGTACTCGATAGCACCAACGGACCTCGACTGGATATCTACACACTCGGAAACACCCCTGGCGCCTCTGTGCGCACCGTTGTACCGGCGTTGGCCGGGGCATTCGATCTCGCTGCTCTCCCTGCGGAAATTGATCCTAATAACCATACGGTCCAGGTACTATCCGCGGTTCAGGGAGGTACGACAGTACAGCTGGTCGATCTGAGTGTTGGCACGGTGCGCACACTCACACCGAATCCCCTGGCGTTCAGCGGTCGCATCACCGCCGTCGCGCCCAAATGGTCACTTGTCGCTGCACCGAATGGCTCCCCGGCAATCGTGGGCGATGGCACCATACGAACGCTCTCAAGTCTGGCCGGTGTTGCGGATGCGATCCGTGCCGTCACATTTGTGGAGAACAGCGGCGTGCTGTTCACTACGGGAACGCAGGTTATGCAGACCACGCTGCCCCTTGGCATCGTCGATCCTGTTTTACTGACCATTGACGACGAAGCCATGTTCATCGGTGGCTATACGGCCGTGCGCGCGGATACAACCGGGAGCGGACTGAGCTTCGATGATGTGGAGCTATCGGTGGAAAACCAGGATCTCGGTGCCGTATCTCCCTCGAAGGACGAAACCTTTGATCCTGCTGCACCGCACTTGCTGGTAACAGGTGGCTGGCGAACCGGGCGAAGCATTGTCACCGCTCGCAATAAGGCCACAGGCGAGACGGTGGGGCGTGTTGAGTTTGAGATCACCGATCGCTGGCCCGACACCAACGAGGGACCAAGCTATTCGGTCACCGGCGAACTGCGTGCTCCGATCGTCCATGCGGCCTGGGGTGGTGGGGATAACGGACCACAAAATATCAAAGCGATAGAGATCCCCTCCACCTGGCGAGTCGCGATTGTACCGATAGACACATCAAGCAGAAGATTCCCCACCGGAAACGATCTCAAGACGATTCGGGATGATTGGCGAGACGCAATGGTCAACGGGATCACCGTTGGCGGCGTTAAACGCTCAGTTATCGATTACTACAAAGAGACGTCGTACGGAAAACTCACCATGAGCCTCGTCGGCAACGATATTGCCGATGTCGTGAGTGCCGCTGGCTCCTGGGATGACTACTTCGAGCTCGAGACGAAGGAGGATGCCGCGAATCCTGGTACCATGCTGCCGAGACGTTGGAATCCAAAACCTGATACGTGGAGGGCATTTGCCTCGGCACTGGAGGTAGCGAACGCCGCCAATGCGGCTGCGAGTCCACCCAAACCTCCGGTGGTTAATCTACTGAACACTGATGCGGTGGTCTTTGTGGTACGCACGCTGAACCGTCCTGACACATCCATTTCACCGCCCACGTCAACGAGTATCGGTCGGTTCGTCTGGCCCCAACAAACCACACCCGACTACAAACCAAAGGGCAGTGACCGCGCCATGCCAATGCTCATGATGCCGGAGGACTGGACCCAGGTCGACAAGAGCAACCGGGCGATCTACGCAACGCTCATCCATGAGCTCGGACATACACTCGGCTTGCCTGATCTGTACATCACCGACTGGATGAATCAGGGCCTGGATCAATTTGCGCTACGAGACTGGGATCCGATGGCTCGCGAGAAGGATCTACCCCAGTTCAGTCTGCCGATTCGGATGGCGTTGGGTTGGATTGATGCGAAGGAAGTGCTCTCGTTCAACTTCGCGAACAATGGAGGCGGCGCGGTACTTGCCACGCCCACAATCTACGCATTGGAGCAGACGACCATTCCGGCCGACTCTCTGCGGGGCGTCGAAATCCGCATTGCTGAGGGCCGTAATTACTACTTTGAGTACCGGAATGGAATCGCCGGGGCGATCGGTGATACCGCTCTTCCCAAACCAAAAGTTGTTATGGGTACAGATATGGTCTCGCCCGAAGGTGCTCAAAACTACGACGTACGCCCGATGGTGATGCGCCTTGGTGACGATCACGATGGCATCGACGACTCTGATGGCAAGCTCACACAGGGTGCTTTCCTTGGCGTAGGCCAGAACTATAAGGAACCCGACTTTACGGAGGGCGCGCCGAAAGACTTTGTGGCGACGGTTCAGGCTGTCTACGATGACCGCGCCGATCTGCAGATTCGTTACAACTCCCAGGTTACGCCCGAACTATCCATTCGTCCCTGGCCAAATGGTGACAAGCAATGGCAGAGTCCGGACATCCTCATCGAAAACGCGAAGAGCGATGCTGACAACGCGTGGCTAAATGTACCCTGGGGTGGAAACCCGAACCGTGTCTATGCCACTGTGAAGAATCACGGTGGACTTGAAGCCAAAGATGTCGTGGCCTATTTCTCCATCAAGAACCTGACGACGAATGCGGCGGATTCCCCTCCCGCGACGCTGGAACCTCTGGGGAAGTCGAAGGCGGTCACCATCAAGCCAAACGACGTCGGCAAACTGGAACTCGAAAAGCCGTGGGTTGCACCGAGCAGCGGTCACTATTGCATCACCGTCGATATCCCTCTTTACGAGGACGCCACTGACCCCGCCATCCATGAGCACAGTGATCGCGACAACTTCGCGCAGTCCAACTATGACAAGTTCTGGTCGGAAAGTGGCTCGCCGTCAGCACGCAAGCGCTTCACCATCAAGCTGGAGAACCCAACCGACGATACCGCGGTCATCTTCCCCGCGGTGCGCCAATCAACACCGTTTTACCGTACGTATGTGGAGCATAGTTGGGTTCGGCTTCCAGCCCAGCAAACTCGCGAGATTCAGGTCATGACAGAGTGTCTGGATGGCGATCCCGTTTGGGCAACCTTCATAGACGCCAATCGATCGGCGATGTGGGAGATGAGCAATGTGCTTGATGTTTCGGGACGGGTTCATGGTGTGTGCTCGGCATCCTGCACGGGTGGAGCCTCACTCGAGATTCGTTCGGGCCGGGGCACCGAAATTCGTGATATCGCCTTCTATGCTGAACCTGGTGTTCTCGGTACGGTCAGACGCGGCGATGGCAGTCTTGCCGACCATGGCACCATCCTCCTTGTCGCCCGTTACGAAGACGAGCCTGTAGAAGACCAACGAACAGCGTACTCGAACGTCCAAAACGATGGCTCGTTCTTCGTCTATATGCAGGATCTTGAGCGAGGCATGCTGGTTTCGCTCCACTATCTTGGAGGGTTTGGACTCGCACCATGCGAAACCCGGGAGATGGTGTTTGACCCGAATTGATGAGGCTCCTCACCCGCATTCCTGATCAGGCGGCCACCGATATTGAGTCCGATCCACAATTGCTATGGTGAGCCGCTCTCGGGAAAGGCAGGTACCAAACACAAACCGGAGCCTTCCATGCACATGTTCTTCGGGAGGGAGTGGTTATATGCCTTGACGCAGCTGCTCTTCTTCCTCGTCGCTAAGACCCGCCAGCCTGGGTTGCTGGCGGTGTTCTTCATACTCCAGAGCGGCAGCGAGCGTATCGCGCAACGGGCGTAAGGTCAACCCATGTTTGCGAGCTGCGGTGGTATCGAGCGTTGCCACGTAACGGAATCTGGGATCGTTGACCCACAGCGGAAGCGACTTCGGTCCCATCCAGGATCCGATGCCATGTGCATCGAGAACCTCATTACTAACGACATATGGCACTGCGCCAGACCCGGTGATCTTCTGCGAGAGGTCAAGCACTTCGGACAGTGTTGTGGTGTTCCCTGTGGCGTTAAATGTGCCGTAGTGCTGCTGTTCAGCACACGCGATAATCCATGCGGCCAGGTCTTCAACGTCGATCATCGCAACCGGAAAGGTAGGATCCGGCACCAGCACGTCTTCACCGGAAGCATGAGCGAACCGCCACGGGTAGTAACCTGTTCTGCCTGTATGATCCCCGTTGCCGCCGATGAGACCGGATCGAATGATGGTGTGCGATGCGCGATGTTCGCGATAGACGTTTTCGCAGGCGACTTTCGCCGCGCCGTAGAGAGACATATCGGTCAGGAAGTCACTATCGAGGGCGTCCACCACAGGGCCTGTCTCGTCTTGTTCAAGAACGTCGCCCCTGATATACACGCTACTTGTAGAGACGTAGACCCAATGCTGCGCGCTGAGGTCTCGAACTGCTCGCCTGGCGTGCACCGGATGACGCGTCAAATCAATGACCGCGTCCCAACTCTGATCTGAAACAGCCGCCAAGGTGTTGTCATCGTCACGGTCAGCCTGAACGAAGACCGTGCCGTCCAGGATCTCGCCGTTTCCTCGCGCGAGGCATGTGATCTCATGCCCGCGGGTGACAGCCGCAGCCGTGATCGCTCGCCCGAGAAAGCCCGTACCGCCGAGCAAGAGAATCCTCAAGTGATTACCGTTGCACATTGTCGGTTCTCCGTTTTGTTGACGCTGTTCACGGCGGTATCATACCGCAGGCATGTAAACGTCGGTAAGTCCGGCCCTTACTCCGCAGAGCGTAGCCGCCCACCAGTGGCCGCCAGCCAACAACCAATCAACACGATTGGGAATCCGATCAGCAACCCCGGCGTGACCGGCTCAGAGAGCAGCATGACCCCAAGGATCATGGCAACAAATGGATTCACATAGGTAAAGAGAGGAGCACGTACTGGCCCGACCTCTCGAATCAGCGCGAAGAAGACTACGAATGCCAGAGCGGTACAGATCACGCCGAGCAGTACCAGGGATGCAGTCGCGCGGAACGTGGGGCTGCCGTCGGTGACCAATAGCGCGGCGGGCAAGTACGCCAGGCCAATGGCGAAGAGGGCAAAGGTGATTGTCCCGAGCGAGGGCACATGCGAAAGTTTCGCTGCGATAACGAAAGGTGCTATTGCGTAGAGTACCGCCGTGAACAGCACCTCGACGATGGCGACAATGCTGCCGGTATCGTGCGTGACGAGACCTGGGCCAATCACCACGATAGCAACTCCGGTGAACCCCATTGCCAACCCAACCAACCGTAGCGACGTGAGAGCAGATCGATCGCCACGTAATAGCGCGATCAGAGTAGCAAACAACGGCACGGTTGCCACCAGTAACCCGGTTAGCCCGGAGGGCAACTGCGTTTCCGCGTGGCTGAGCAATAGAAATGGCCCGGCCATCTCGATCGTACCGAAGAGGAGCACCCAGGGCCAAACCTGTAAGGCCGGTCTCAGTGCCCCCGCACGAATGGCGAAGGGCAGCAGTACCACACCTCCAATAAGCGTGCGACCGGCTACCACAGCGACAGGTGGGTAGGAGGCAACCGCTTCCTTGATAAACAGGTATGGCATACCCCATACCACTGCCATCACGGCAAAAAGGAGCCATCCCTTGCGGGTGAAACTCCCGTGCGACATGTGGATAGTGCTACTCGACGACATATGCGTGTAGTCTCCTCGGGAGTTCGGTCACCAGGATGATAACGAATCGTATCATCGGAACCTACCCAAGCAGATACTGAAACGCGCCAGACGAGAAAAACAAAAAACAGCGTCGATTTATACGACGCTGTTTATGGTGGAGCCGAGGGGACTCGAACCCCTGACCCCCACACTGCCAGTGTGGTGCTCTCCCAGCTGAGCTACGGCCCCATGGGTGTGCGAAAGATATCTCCCGCCTGCTCGTACCGGATGTACCCGTTCGGAGCAAAAGCAGTATAGGTGCATTTGCAGTGCAACGTCAACAAAAATCATCCACTCTTTGCTGAACTATGCTTGCTGCAGCAGAATCCGGATTTCGAGGAGGCGAAGATGCCCAATCTGAACGACCTAATGACTGAAACGATCGCGCGAATGGCGGCGATGAGCAATGCGCGTGATACGGCGGTGAACACCACGCGCACGATTGTGCGTCTCAGCGCCAACGCAATCCGCGCGTTGCATCGAGGCGAGGACGCCACTCTTCTCCTTGCTGAAGCTCGCGAACTGCTGACGGAGGTTGCGACGGTGACCGCCGACTATCCTTCGGTCTATTGGGCGGGCTACGTGCAGGATGCGATGAAGGAATATGCCGAGGCAGCGATCACCGCCAGCCTGTTGGCGGGTTCCGAAATCCCTGCAGCTGGCGAGATTGGCGTCGAGGATGCGGCCTGGCTGAATGGACTCGCCGAGGCAGGCAGCGAGCTACGACGAGACACGCTGGATGCGCTCCGCCACGATCATACGGATGAGGCCGAGCGACTGCTGGCGCTGATGGAACAGATTTACGATCTGCTCGTGACGGTGGATTTCCCGGATTCGATCACAGGTGGACTCCGACGCACCACCGATCAGTTTCGGGCGGTGCTGGAACGAACACGTGGCGATGTCACGATGAGCATGCGGCAGGCGCGTCTGGAGAAGGCGCTACGGGCGGCAGAGACAGGATTAGGGCGAGGATAGCATCCGGTCGGGATGAGGTCAGCAGATTAGTTGCCAAACTCGGGCAGTTGGCTGAAATCGACATGCGTGCCTGGTCCGTAGCCGTGAGAATCCAGCCAACCAGCATCCATCTCCAACACGTAGTTCACAGATTCGACTGACTCAAAGGTGGCACGATCGGCATCAATGGTTCCATCGGGATCAGGACAGACCGACTCAGCCGCGCCGACAATCACATCGTCGCGAATCCAGATGATATCGAGGCAAAAGCGCATGCCCTTCATCCAGAATGTGCGAGATCGATAGTTATCGAAGACGAAAAGCATTCCGTGATCTTCATCCAGGCCATTGCGATAGCCAAGTCCGAGCGACTGCTGGGACGATGTGAGCGCAAGATCCACGGTGACTTCCGTCTCGCCGACAACAATCGTCGCTTGCTCACGACCATCGGGGAGATCACGTCGCCATGGCGGCAGAGTCGCTTCCGCAGCAACAGCAAGCGGTGTGCAGATCATGAGAGCGGCAAGGATGGATATGACAGTCCGACGAATCATCGCGGTCGCTCCAGGCAATCAGCCACCTCAGCCAGCATGGTTGCGAATTCCGCAACGGATCCGACGGTGACGTCAGCGTAGGCGGCAACATCCGGGTGGGCATCGGGCGTGACCACGCCAATAGCCAATGTCTTTACTCCCTGCGCTCGCAACTCGTGCAATGTCCGAAAGCCATCGACATCGGTCACATCATCGCCCGCGAAAATGACGGCTCTCAGACCGTGCTGTTCTACCAATTGCGCCAATGCAGTGCCCTTGGTGACATGTGCCTGAGGGCGGAACTCAATGATCATTTTCCCGAAGGTACAGCGGAGATTATGCGCATCCGCCAGAGGTTGCACGATAGGCAATAGTGCGGACTCCACGGCGGCGGGGTCATCCACATTGCGGAAATGAACGGTGCTGCTAAGTCGCTTGTTCTCCCAAATCATGCCGGTGGTATCCATCTGGGCGGAAAGTTGCTTCTCGGTTTCAGCCATTACCGTCGCAATGGCTTGCACCGCTTCCACACCCGCAGGATGATCGTGACGACTTCCCTGCTCCCACCATTCCAGACCATGATTCCCGACAACGGTGAGCGTGTCGATCGGGAACATCCGGTTGACGTCATCGACGGCACGACCGGTGATGATTCCTGCCACGTCCACATCTTCGGCGATACGATGAAAGGTGTCTGCCACTCCGGGATGGGCAAAGGCAGCGGCGGGAGTCGGAGCGATCTCGCTCAGGACTCCATCAAAATCACTGAAGAGGCCCGAGGGGCTCTTTCGGAGAATCTCGCACACACGTGTAGCCAATGAACTCATGATCGCTCCCCGCTAATCCCCAACCCGATAGGTGTGAACCGAATAATCCGCCATCGAGATCCAGACGTCCACGATCACATCCTGCTGTTCCACAGCCACATGAGCGTAAACCGTATCCTTACTGGTGCTGGGTGGACCGAAAGGAAGCTGGTTGGTATTTGTCTTGATGGTCACGCCACCGGCCGGGGTTAGAAGCAGATCATCGGTAAATCCGTAGGCGATGAGTGCTTCGTAGACGAGCGACATCTTGAACTCCGATGGCTCCAGCGTCGGAATCAGTTTTGGCTCCACTTCCACTGGCTCGACCTTGCCGGTGTCCGTTTCATAGAACGCCTGGGCAGATTCAGAGAAGAAGACGCCTTCCCACTTTACACCGGTCACCAGCAACGAACAGCCAAGTCGAAGGGTGTAGAGACGAGCATCGCTCTGCCATTGCGTGGCTTCCTCAGTTGCACGCTTCACCCCAGGCTCGATCGTATTGTCGATAGATTTCAGGTCACCAACGCGTAGACGTGATTCGATGCAGTGGGCGTTGGCATCCGAGGTAAGGCCTGCTTCGGGTGTAGAACTCTGCGCAAACACGGGTACGGCAAGGCATACCCATAGTGCCAGTGTCATGATGGAGGCCGAGCGGATTTTGGCGAATGGATTCATGCAATCTCCTTGCAACATCATCAAGGGAGAGCATACCAGCGATGGGTGGTTACGAGAGCCTTTTCAGGTGCCAGAATACTGGTACACTGCATTTCGTGAAGTTACAGTATTTCGTGTAGTAATCGATGCCAGGCCGGTTTATGGCCACTACCAAGGAGCAACGCAGCATGCGTCTCTACAATTCCCAATCGCAACAGATCGAGGAATTCGTCGTTGATGACAACAAGGTAGGTGTCTACGTTTGTGGTGTGACACCGTACGACACTACTCATATCGGGCATGCATTCACTTTTCTCACCTTCGATGTCCTGGTGCGTTACCTCCGCTATCACGGATACGATGTCACCTACGTCCAGAATGTGACCGATATCGATGACGACATCATTCGCAAATCCAAAGAACGCGGCATGACCTGGCGCGAGTTGGGTGATCAGGAAACGAACCAGTATCTGGACGATATGAAGCAGATGCACGCGATCCCGTTCGATCACTATGTGGCGGCGACTGCGCACATCCCGGAAATGCTGGAGTTGATTCAGGCATTGCTGGATAAGGGCTTCGCCTACGAAGTAGATGGCAGTGTTTACTTCTCCGTCGCCAAGAGCGAGGGATTCGGCAAGCTCAGTCACCTGCCTCAGGCTGAATGGCTACCGACAGCGAATGAGCGGGGCAACTTCCCCAACGATCCCAACAAGCAGGATCCGCTGGATTTCGTGCTTTGGCAGGCGGCCAAGCCGGGCGAACCAACCTGGGAGACGCCGTGGGGTGAAGGTCGACCTGGCTGGCACATCGAATGCACCGCGATGGCTCAGAAATATCTGGGAGATACCTTCGCGATCCATGGCGGTGGTCACGATCTGATCTTCCCTCATCACGAGTGCGAGATCGCCCAGGCGGAGAACGCCACCGGTGAAGCCCCCTACGTCAAGTACTGGATGCATGTGGCGATGGTGGATTACGAGGGCGAGAAGATGAGCAAGTCGCTCGGCAACCTCGTCTACATTCGTGATTTGTTGGGCGATTACTCGGCAGATGCGATTCGACTGGCGCTGCTGGCCCACCACTATCGCGACCGTTGGGAGTGGTTCGATGCCGAAACGCCCCGGTACGCAGCCACCGCTGTGGCCCTGGCCGAAGCGGCGCATCAGCCGACCGGCAATGGCGAGGCTCTGGATGCCGATCCCTATCGCGAGCGCTTCCTGGCAGCCATGGATAATGACCTTGATACGATCAGCGCGGTAGCTGCCCTGGATGAACTGGCCGAAGAAATTCTCCAGAATCCGGGCGCAGATGTCCGGGCCGCGCAAGAGCAGCTTCGTGAGCTGGGGGCACTGGTCGGATTGACGCTGGAGAAGTAGCTCCTCAATAGTGGATAAGCACAACCAGAAGGCGGTATACTGATCCGTCGGGACCCTGCTTTGCATGGGTTCCTGTTGTGTTCTGTGTGTGCGGCAACACCGCCATACCTTTCTCTGTCGGCAAATGTTGCCGGTAGAAACCCAAAGGAAGGAAACCTTTTGGATAAGTCTCAATACATTCAGCCCCGCGCCTACGAACTGATGGCGATTCTTCTGCCAGATCAGCCAGAGGCGGAAACACAGGCGGCGGTGGAAGCTCTGGTCGGGTATATCTCCGAGCAGAACGGCACCATCGATAGCCTGAGCACCGATTCCCCGTGGGGCCGCCGTCGCCTGGCCTACACCATTCGCCATGAGGGTGTGGACTATCGTGATGGCTACTATGTGCTGGCCTACTTCACCACATTGCCGAGCACGCTGAGCGATATCGAGCGTGAGCTGAAGCTGGATACCAATGTCATCCGCTACCTGTTGCTGAGCTATGACGAGAACATGGGCGAGCAGACAGTTGAAGGCGAGGAAGTCGCTGAAGCCCTCGACGAGTCCGAGGATATCGCCGAGGAAGCCGCTGACGAAGTCGAGGCTGTAGAGGAAGCAACCGAGGAAGTCATCGCCGAGGCCGAAGAAGCCGTGGCAGATGAAGAAGTCGAGGAAGCAGAGGAAGCTCCGGCGGAGTAACCGAAGCGGAAGGAGCCCCACATGAGTTTCGCCAAAGTCGCAATCGTAGGAAATCTGGGTCAAGATCCGGAATCCCGCTATCTTCAGTCGGGCCAGTTGGTCGTTTCGTTCTCCATGGCTGCGCAAGGGTTCTTCCGCAGCGGTGGTGGTGAGCGGGCTACGACCTGGTTCCGGGTGAGCGCCTTCGGCGAACAGGCTGAACGGCTGGCGAATATGGTCCAGAAGGGCTATATCGCCAAGGGTCGTCAGCTTTATGTAGAGGGCCAGATGGAGGCGCGTCAGTACACAGGTAATGACGGCCAGCAGCGAACCTCCCTGGATGTACGCCTGTCTGACTGGCAGTTCATTGGTAACAACCAACAAAACCAGCAGGGCGGCCAGGGTGGTGGCAACTTCCAGAATCGTCGGAATGATGGCGACTTCGATCCCTCGCAGGGCGGCAGCCAGTACTCTGGCAGCCAATACAACGATGATCAGTTCGGCTCGGGTGATCCGAGCGATATGAATGATGTGCCGTTCTAGATCTCAGCACAGAAACAGGAAAGCAAGAAATGACAGACTCCCAGAATACTGAATCTCGACCAAGCCGTTTTGGCGGCGCACAGGGCGGTGCCCGTGGTGGCGCTCGCCGCAGCGGTGGCTCCAGCAGCAGCCGCAGTTTCGGCGGTCGCCGCAAGGTCTGCCAGTATTGTGCAGACAACATCCGCCACGTTGATTACAAGGATCTCGCCCGCCTTCGCCGTCATGTCGGCGAGCGCGGCAAGATCGAGCCCCGCCGCAAGCTGGGCACCTGCGCGCGCCACCAGCGCTCCGTAACCGTTGCTATCAAGCGCGCCCGTTACATTGCGTTGCTGCCTTTCACCAGCAGCGCCCCGCGCGGATAGTTCGTAGCTATCGTCCGTCAGAATGGCGCGCTTACGGGAACCATCTCGCCCCGTGATGCGCGCTTTTCTGCTATCAGCCACACACGCTACCCGAGCAATGTCGCCACACGAGGACGCACATGACTGACGAGAACAAGAAAACTTCGCAGCAATCGAGTGGAAACGCCCCCCGCGGCTCCAGTCGAAATCAGGCATCCAGCAGCAATGCAACGCGCCCGAAGCGCGGAAGCACCGGCTCGGGTCAGAAGAAATACATGACCCAGCAGCAGAAGGAAGCTCAATACCAGCGATGGCTCTACATCGGCCTCGGGATTGCTGCTGGTCTGATCATCCTCTCGCTCGGTATCGGAGCATTGTGGCAATACCGCATTATGCCGAACCAGGTGATCGCCACCGTTAACGGTCAGGAGATCACCCGTCGCGACTACTGGAAATACCAGAACATTTCTCTGTATAACCAGGCCCGCGTCTATGAGGAACTCGCCCTCCAGTACACCGGCTCGGAGCAGAGCCAGTTCCTCCTCTACTCTGCCCAGCTTGATGCGGCTCGCAAGGACGTGGAAGGCTCCACGGATGTGAGTGAAGCCACGTTAACGCAGATGATCGAAGATATGCTCTATGTTCAGGCCGCTGAAGAGCAGGGCGTAGACATGAGTATGCCGGTGCTGCAGCAGTATGCGCTGAACAACTTCGCGCCGCTCGATTCACCGGTGGCAACAGCTATCCCCTCGCCCACACTGATTCCGGAGCGGGCCGAATGGGCGACGCAAACCGCCGAAGCCGACCAGACTGCCGCAGCGCAGACAGCAGAGGCACTGGGCACACCTATGGCAACCCCTGTGGCCGAGGGCACACCGGGTGCAACGCCAGTTGTTGAAGCAACACCCAATATGGTGGAGATCGAAGCGACAGCGCAAACCGACTATCAAACCTTCGTCAAAGAGATTCTCCCTGATGTTGGCCTCTCCGAGGCGGAATACCTGAATCTCTTCGCGAAGCCGCAAGTCGCACGTGCAGAAGTAGATGCCAAGATCACCGCCAGCGTGGCGCAGAGTGCCCCGCAGGTGGAAGTCAGCCACATTCTTGTGAGCACCGAAGAACTCGCCAATGAGGTCTACGGCAAGATCACAAGTGGTGAGATCACCTTCGAGGATGCTGCCGCTATCTACTCCATCGATAGCACCACATCGGCAAATGGTGGTCAGCTCGGTTGGGTGACCGAAGGCGAATTGCCGACTGAAGTCGACGCGGTTGTCTTTACGATGACACCGGACACCGTTTCGGAGCCGATTCAGTCAGGTTACGGTTGGCATATCGTGATGGTGACGGACAAGGACGATGACCGTCCGTTAACCGATACCCAGTACGACAACGCCGTGGCCGCTGCCAAGACCGCCATGCTGGACGAGCAACGCGCCAAGAGCGAGATCAAGTCGGACTACTACAATCCGACACCGGAGCCGACGGCTACTGCCTTCGCGGCACCCGCTGATGCACCAACACCGATCACTGCCACACCTGTATCCGCACCGGATCTGAGTGCGACACCGGTGCAAGGCCCGGCTATCCCGACATCGGCGACGCCAGAAGCATCACCGGTCGCGAGCCCGGAAGCATCACCAGCGTCCACCCCTGCGTAACGTTTTTCAGTCATACCGGATATCTCCCTTGTTGATATCCGGTATGATTGTCTAAGGAAGCGACGTAGCCGACCGAGGAAGGAAGCAGCTATCGTGACATCTCGAGATGGCTCCAGCCGATACAATCGACCCTCCAGCAGCAGTCAGAGTCGACAGACTGGTGGCTTTGGTCTGGATGCCGATGAGCTGGATCGTTATATGTCCGGTCAGCCAGCCAAACAACCCCGCTTCGATCCTTATGGCCGTAGTCAGAGTACCGGCCAGATGCCTGCAGCACCTCAGCAGTTTGAGCCTGAGTATCAGGATGATTACGGCACCTATGCCGATGACGATCAGGACTGGCAGGAGTATGAAGACGACGGCTACGGATACGAGGATGAATACGAACCCGCACCTGTAGCACCGACCCGCCGACAAACCAGCCGCCGCCAACCGGTAGTGGAATACGAAGACGATCTCTACGACGATCCCTACGTGGACGATGAAGAGATTCAGGAACGACCGCAGCGACGGCGTCCGCAAGAACGCAGACCACGCCAGAACCGAGGTGGGACAGGCTTCGCGCTGCCACCAATGATTGCCGAAGCACCACTGGTGAAGGATCGAATGTCACTTTCGATGTTCGGAGCCGGTCTGTTGAGCGTAATTGTGATGATCATTGTCGTCGCACTCAAGCGAGACGGGCTCGATGCGGTTATCCCCACACATATCAATGCCAATGGCGGAGTGCAGGTCGCTGAGGATAGTAGTGCGGTCTGGCGCATGCCGCTCATCGCGGGCATGATCACGCTCATCAGCGGTGTTATTGCCTGGTTCCTCGCCCGTTGGGGTCATTTCCTCCCCCGCTTCCTGTTGGGCGGAAGCCTGGCTGTGCAGTTTGTCGTGTGGGTGGGTATCTTCGCCTATCTCATCAAGTAACACCTGCTGAGTTATTCTGCGTTCAACTCACTTGCCTTTTGCGCGAACGCTGCGTCCAGCACTCGCTCCAGCGCAGGTTGGACTTCGGGTGTCAGTGTGGCCGCGACGGTGTGAATACGCTCCAGCAGGCCTGGCAAGTCATCCACCGGAGCGGGAATCGTACCGATAGCATCATCAAACTGTTGTCGGTACCAGGATCCGAAGGCGCGTCGGACACTGTTGATGCTCGGCGCGTCGATACCGCGTAATTCAGCCTCCGCAACCACACGATCACGCAGTTCGTGGCTGCGCATTGGCAGATTCGTCGCCACGTTGACGGCGTCACGTTGTCGGCGCACATGCTCGGCACGCTCATCCCAGGAGAGGACAAGCTGCCACGAACTCTGGATACCTCGCGCCATCTCGATCGTGATCTGCTCTATATCCGGTTCGTTAACCATAGGTGTGCCCATTGCACCAAGCAGCGGTGTCTTCGACTCGATATATGCGCCGAAACAGGCACGCACAAGGCGGAAGTAGTACATGGCCAACAGAAGGTTACTGCGAATCTCCTGACGCAATCCGTCGATTGTCGCCACGGTACCGATCAGGCGAGAACCCTGGAGTGGCTTGATGAACTGCACAGGCGTGAGCGGTAGGAGTATCACCCGATCACGTCGAACCCGCGCAGCCAGCCGACCGCGGCGGAGATTGAGCACGTAATCCGTCAGTGGGGATTCCGGCGAGAGAAAGTACCCATCCAGCACGCGTACCTGCAAATCGATACCCGGAAGCAAATCGGTAATAAGCTCCCCTACTTCCAACAGCGCCGTGAGCGTGTCGGCTGCGACCTGTGAGTTCTTGGCAGTATCAATCGAGAACTTGGCATCAATAGCTGCCAGTATCGTCTCACCGTTCTCGGTACCGGAAAGGATAAAGTCGGGATTCTGCAAACCACGTTTGGAGGCAATGCGTGCGAGCTGCGGGATCGCATCGAGGCGATACACCGACTCAACCTGTACGGTGATTCCGTCCGGCAGAGTAATCGCGGAACCAGGCCAAGACTCCACAACCTCGGCACAGATATCGCTCCAGCGGTCGCCAATCATATTGCTGGCAAGTCCACGATCGCTCAGGCGGGTAACATCACGATCGTAGTAACTCTCGAGAAGTCGTCCCTGCGGAAAGGCGTCGTTCATCAGCCAAAGATCAGTTGATGATGGTTGGTGCGACACGGGGCATCTCCTCGGAGGAACTGGGTCGTAGACTTCGACCGCGAGCGGCGAAGAGAAGTGTACCAGCCACACCGAGCACGCTGGCGGCACGCGCTGCCCAATCCACCGCCGTCACCTCATACGTGAGCACCAAATCTACCGCACCGTCGGGGACGGCAATACTCATGTAACCATCATCCGTACGCGTGATCTCGACGGTTTTCTCATTCACCGTGGCCTGCCAACGCGGGAACCAATTCTGCCGGACGATGATCTCGCCGCTGCCATCCGCAAACGTGGCTTCTATGCGCTCGTTCTCGACAGATACCGAGACAGGGGTATCATCGCCGCGTGTGACCGTGCTGCCAGGATCGACCACGGTGTAGACATCCCAGCTTCCCCAGGTGCCAACGTACACCAATAGTTCATTCTCAGCGGCGGCATTCCGCGGTGAAGGTCCACTGGAAACCCACATGTCGCTCACCATCACCACACCGATACCATGCGTCTGGAAGTACTCGTTGGTAAATGCATAGGTCGGATTGGGCATGTAGTAGCCACTGGAGGGGTCGTAGGGGCCAGATTGGTCATCGTGCCAGTACCAGAGCCAATCGTCGTAATAGTAGGTGCCCTGCTCGATTCCGGGTGCCCAGAGCTGCTCGTGCCACCAATCCTGTTGATTACCAACCACGAAGATAGCCGAGCCTTCAGGACGGGCATCGTTGGCAGCGCGAACGGCATCTTCAAGATCCGCAAAGCGTTGATCACCAACGGTGCTAACCTGGTACATCGCTACCTCGTTGGCGGCAACATCCCGATTCGGGTCAGAGGCATGGCGAATACCGACAACGCTAACACCAAGGACGAGGATTGCGATGATAGCTTCCCGCCAGATGTTGGCTACGTTCTTCAGAAGCCACTGAAGGGTCACCACAAGCCCCATAGCCGCCAGGGCGATCATGATCTGGCGCTGGAATGGCATCAGGCGTGGTGCCTCAAGCTGTTCCACCAACGGTGGAGGATTGTCAGTCGTTGCCACCCAGATCGTGAAGAGGGAATATGCTCCAGCAACCAGTGCCAACACCTGTGTAACCCGAAGCGTCGTCACTCGCAGGAGCATCACCATTCCGACACCACTGACTATCGCAATCCATAAGATGGGTGTGGTCAGTGCTGTTACCAGCGCATCCCAAAACATGCTGAGCGGATCGTAGAATTGGTAGTGAAGAAAGAAATACTGATCGCTATAGCGCATGAGCGGCACCACCACCGGTGCCGCGATGAGGAAGGCAAGACCCCCTACGGTTGCGACGGGAAGAACAGCACCACGGAGGCGTTGCCGCCAATCCGATTCCGTATCAGTGATGAGCTGCCAAAAGGCGACAAGAAGCGCGGCGATGGCCACACCAAAAAGCGATCTCGGATTGCAAACGGTGCCGAGCGCAATCGTGCAAACGGCACCTATACCACAACGATGATCGCTGTATAGCACATACCGAGCCAGCAAAACAGTACTGATAACCGCGAAGCTCGCGCCCGCGACATTGGTGACGAGTCCCCAGCCGACCAGTTCCTCGTAACCACCATTCAGCCAGAATCCGGGAACGGCAACGTGGATCGACATGGCCAGGAAGGCGGCAGAGGGATGAATGCGATCACCCCGCACCAGTAACCAATACGCCAATGCCGGGAGGATGAAGATCAGTCCAACAACCAGCTTGTGGATCGCGAGGATGGAAAAATGGCCAAGGAGCGCCGCCCAGGCGGCTACATCCAGCCAGGCGACACCAAGCGGGTAGAACTCCACCGGATATCCGCCCTGGTGGCTACCCATCCACCGCAGAATCTCGCCATTCTTCAGCGATTCCAGAAGTTCGGCCGCGCGGGCAGCATGGAAGGGATGATCGACCGTGCCGTATGTATCGATAACGGTTCGGCCGGAAGAAAGCGTGGCTGTCAGATCGAAGGCACCGATTCTGCGCAAGACAACGAGGCAGAGCACAATCAGCGCCACGCCCCAACCCACGCGGACGTAGCGTTCGATATCGTTGGATTTACTGGGCGTCATCGGCGAGGTGAGCGGCGTGTATGGCTTCCCACGATTCATCGTGAGGATCATCGTCCGGCGTGCCGAGGAAGAGCCACAGTCCGATAATTGTCCCTACCACAACGAAGGAGATCGAGAGCCAATAGATCATTTCAAAGAGCGCAGGAGCAGGCGTTTGCGGAAGATTGTTGCCCAGATACTGCCACATCGCCGCGATTCTGCGGTCCAGCAGATTGAGCTGACCCTGCACCCAAACACGGGCCTGAATCGTGCCGAAGGCGACCCAGACAAAGAATCCGACTGCCATGACCGCGAAAACAATGAGGCGCATGGGATGCACCGATGTCTGTGTGGTCTCCACAGTCGGATTCGAGGTATCCATGAGCGTTAGCCCACCTGAGCCGGGGTCACACTCTTCTTCATCTCGTGGTATTCCTGATCGGCGTTCACATCTTCCAGATCATAGTGGGCACCAAGGATGTTCTTGGCAGCCAGCATACCGGTCTCGATACTGTGATCGGTGTTGTTGTAGCGGAAGGAGCCACCACGACCAATGTACTGGAGGTTCTCAATCGACTTGATGTAATCCTTCATCTTGCCGAGTGGTTCCTCATAGCCGATGTTGTAGACCGGATACGCCTTGGTCGCGCGCAGAGTGAACCCGCCAATGACCTCTTCTGGCTTAACAAAGTGGAGATCTTCCACCAGGTGCTTCACCGTCTGGTTGACCAACTGCTCGTCGGTCATGTTCCAGATATGATCACCCTTGGTGCAGAAGTATTCGACCACCAGGGATGTGTACTCATCCGAAGGCACCATGGCAGGACTCCAATTCTTCGGCTCGTGGAATCGTCCGAAGAGAATATTCTTGTCATGCACATAGAGCCAGGTATCGGTGGTGACCTGCTTCTTCTTGAACATCATATTGACGGTGATGATATCGCGGAAATCGAGGAAATCTGCGGCATCAAGCACATCCTGCGGTGCCGGCGGATCCGTGATCTTGCAGAGCACTGTCAGGGGAATGGAGGAAATAAAGTTCTCCGCCTCCATCAGTTCCTCGCCCTGCTCTGTTTGCACCAGCAGGCCCTTTACGCGGTTACCATCCAGCACGATCTTCTTGACCGGATGCTTCAGTAGTACCTCGTTACCAGCAGCTTCCACAGCATCGGCCATGCGCTCGCTGAAACGACCAAAACCGTCACGCGGATACATGAACTCATCGATCAGGCTCACAACGTCACCCTTGCTGGGGACGATCGCATCCTTGATCGCAGTCCACAGGTTCATGTCCTTGGTGCGCTGCTTCACCCAGTCGCCACTCATATCACTGCACGGGCGACCCCACAGCTTCTCCGAGTAGTTCTTGAAGAAAAGTCCATAGAGGGTGCGACCGTATTGATCGACGTATCGATCCTCCATGGAAACCAATTCGTCTTCGTCGGTAAAACGACGCTTGGCCATGCTGATACCAAAATCGGCAACGGCACGGGCGCCTGTGATGGGGTTGAGCGATGTCAGCGCACTCTTAAACTTCAGTGGATAATCGATGAACTTGCCATCGAAGTAAATGCGACTAATGCGGTTCACCCAGAGGAGTTCGTCGGCAACGACCTCCTCAAAGAGCGCGTTCAGTTCGTCGTTCTTGGTGAACCACCGGTGGCCACCAATATCGAACTTGAACTCGCCGAACTCCGTCTCGCGCTTGATCGTACGGGCCAGACCACCAACGAAGGGGGCGGATTCCACCACTGTTACCGGTGCGCCAGCCTTGCTGAGTACATAGGCAGAGCACAGACCAGCGGGTCCAGCGCCCATCACTATTGTCTTGCCTGGTGTGCCGTTTGCGGATGCGTTCTGTGCATCAACCATGTCGTGTGCTGTCCTCTCGTGCGTGGTGGCGATGGTGCGTCGAATGAATATCGGCCAAAGACGCAGAATACGGGGTATTCCCTTGTTGGTTATACCACCTACTGCCAGCGCTCATGATAGCGCGTGGCCAGCGCTGCTGCTACTTGCGCCAGGTGATCGCGTTATTGAGACCAAAATTCCAGATGGCCGCCAGCGCTGCACCGGCGACATTTGCCCACAGATAGTGAACATCCCAACGATCGTGAAGCAGGTTAAGAACCGTCCAGTTAATCGCGAGGCCACCCAGATTGATCGGCACGTACGATTGCGCCCGTCGCAACCAGTTCGGCCCACCCCGATCGTGCCAGGTCCAGATTTCATTGAGATAGTACGTGACCGCCATGGAGATAAGAATGGCGATGGGAGAGGCTGATCGAACAGCCAACCCGAATTGCTCGTGAAAGAGCCAGAGAAATCCCTGGTTCGTCGCGAAACCAATCGCACCGACAACAAGGAACTTCTGAAAGCGGTGCGCGAACTCCCATAAGCGGGCGAGAGGCTCGGGCATATTCTCGACGGAAATCATCTGCACCTCGTCAGGCTCCCCCAGGAGCCAGGGCGACGTTTGCTCGACACACAACACGCTCGTGTGCCCAAAGGAGGGTACTCACACCGGTGTTTCATTAACGGAAAGCCGCTCCGGATGCATTGTGATAATAGCATCCGGAACGGCTTCATGAAGGATTACTGGGTAAGCAACTCAACAGCAGCGTGGAGTTGAGGATCGGCCAGTGCATCGAAATCGGCCTGCGTCATTGAACCTTCATCAATGCCCAGTGTCCGCGGAATACTCGGACGATCATTCGGGTTATCCGAGAATGCCACTTCCTCGTTCGGCTCCACACCAACGTGATAGATGTCGTTGCCCTGGCCCGTAAGGAAGAGCTCCACACCAAGCAGTGCGGTCGACCCATCGCTCAGGTCGAAGGGAAGGAGCACGGTACCGGTGCCAAACGTTGTCTCACCGATGAGTGTGGCCCGTCCTGTTTCCTTCAATGCCGATGATGTCAACTCTGAGGCAGAGGCACTATTGCCATCGATCAACACCACGAGCGGACCATCCAGATATGCGCCATCGGTGGTGGTAGTAGAGACCACACGCTTGGCACCAGTATTGTCCATCTCCTGATAGAGTGGTGTTCCCGCGGGCAGGAACTGACCGGCGATAGCCATGGCTTCAACAATGTAGCCACCCGGGTTCCCGCGAAGATCGAGAACGACGCTCGTCGCACCCTGCTCCTTGCCCCACTCCAAACCGGCCACGATGCGATCGCTGGCACCATCGGAGAATTGCTCGAGTCGTAACCAAAGCACATTACCCGGCAGCATCGCAACCTGTACCGGATCAACCGTGATGGGCGCGCGCGTAATTGTCACTTCATACGGTTCGGTTTCACCAGCGTGAATGAACTGCAGTGTTACTGTGGTACCTGCTTCACCCCGAATGGTATCCAGTACCTCAGCTTGATCGACTTCCGGATCGCGCAGGTCAACACCATTGACCGAGATCAACGTGTCGCCGGGCAGAACGCCAGCCGCCTCAGCGGGCGAGTTCTTGATCGGGTAGTTCACGATTGGGAGATCACCGCTGGCGTCGTAGTTGATACCGATACCAACAAATTCACCGGCGGAGCTCTCATTGAATGCCTGCGTCTCATCAGGATTCATGAACGTGCTATGCCCGGTATCGCCAAGGGCATCGATCATGCCGCTGGCGGCACCCCAAACGAGTTGCTCGTCCGTGAAATCGTCCTGAAGCACATAGTTTTCGCGAATGGCATCATACGTTTCACCGATGATGCTGTAGTTGCTGGCGTCCGAGAAGCGATCACTTGCTTCACCAACTCCAACGAGGATACGATCCAGCCCCGCACCCAACATGAGGGTGCCAACCAGCGATGCGCTGAGTCCAACTCTCTTCAGCGTACTGCCTGAAAGTACTGAGTTCTTCATGAGTCCTCCAGATCGGCGCGATGTCCTGATCGACTTCGCAATGGAGCGCAGCTCCGAGCCCGTGCGTTCGCAAAGTATACGTTGGCAACGCGCCGCTGGTTCCGGGTGGCTAGTAAACCGGCGTCAGCCAGTGGGCATAGTCGGCATTCTCACCGCGGAAGATGCTGAGTAGCAGGCTCTCCAACTGGCTGGTAACTGGTCCCATTTCGCCGCTACCGATGGCAAAGTGATCGATCTGGGTGATGGAGGTGATCTCGGCGGCGGTGCCGCAGAGGAAGACCTCATCCGCCAAATAGAGTTCTGTGCGATCGACGGTTCGCTCAACCACTTCGATACCGAGATCGGTGGCAAGTGTGATGACCGCGTTGCGGGTGATGCTATCGAGAATGCCACTAGTGGTGTCCGGCGTGATGAGTTTGCCGTGACGGACCATCATCAGGCAGGCACCAGGTGCTTCGGAAACTTTCCCCTGCGGGCCGAGCAGAATCGCCGAGTCGTACCCGTCGAGTTTGGCCTCGTAATTCGCGAGCTGACCATTGCGATAGTTGGAGATGTTCTTGATACGCGGCGGCATCACGTTATCGCTGATACGCGTCCACGAACTCACGCGGGCATGGTGAGCGAGACCCGTGCAAAGATGTGTGACGCTGGGATTGTGACGCATATACATGGCCGCCACTAACGATCGGGGATCGTTGCGCTGGGCGTGATCGCCACCAATGTGCACCAGGGGAAAGATGTAGGTGTCCTCGTGAACATTGTTGGCACGCAGGAGCTCAATGGTGAAGCCAATCAGGTCATCCACGCTATAGGACAACGGCAGACGAACAAGACGCGAGGAATCTCGCAATCGCTGCATATGTTCCGGCAAGCGAAATACGTTCAATCCCTGACCATCTGCCGTGGTGTATGCGCGAATACCTTCAAAAACCGCACCGACAGCACCCCAGGCCAGATCGGTGAGATGGATGGTGGCGTCCTCCCACTTCACGAGTTCGCCGTTTCGCCACAGATATTCCGGATGCGCAGTCATAGTAATCTCCCTGATAGCACGAGAACGTCAATTAGCGTCATCGTACATCCGGGATCGTTCGCTGCAAAGTCGATTGGGTGTTTACGCCTTATCGAACGTCATGAACGCCAGTGCACCAGCACCATAAAGGCCCGTCTCTCCACCGAGCGACGAGTAGACCACCGGCACGTCCTTGCGCATATCCACGAATGAGTATTGGGGAATCGTCTTGCGGGCGGTGCCCATCAATGCTTCACCAAGCGTAGCGACACCACCACCGATCACGATCATCTCCGGATCGAAGATATTGATGAATGAACCAATCGATGCCCCAAGTGCACGCCCGGCGCGCTCCAAAATAGCAATCGCCGCTGCATTCCCTTCCGCGGCGGCCCGGGCGACGATACCCGCGTGAATCGGCCCCTCGCCTGCAAGCTCTTTCAGGCGATCGCCATCGGCTGTGGTCGCCACTTTCATCGCCTCGGCCTGGATCGCCCAACCGGAAGCAAACGCTTCCAGGCAACCAATAGCTCCACAACTGCAGCGGGGCCCATCCAGCGAAACGAGCGTGTGCCCGATTTCCGCGCCAAGCCCGTTCTTGCCATCAATGAGCACGCCCTCAGTGACGACACCACCACCGATGCCCGTACCGAGGGCCAGATAGACGAGATTGGCGCAGCCCTTGGCCGAACCAAAACGCACCTCGCCAAGTGCAGCGCAGTTGCCGTCGTTCGCCAGAGCAACGCGACGACCCGTCAACTTCTGCAGCTTCTGCACCAGTGGCACATCACGCCAGCCAGGCAGGTTTGGGGTGTAGTGCACCACACCAGTGCGTGGATTAAGGGGGCCAGGCGAAGCGACACCGACCGGAATATCAGCACCAATATTGGCATCGGCAGCGACCTTGGCGATGAGATCGGCGATGCGCGCGATCACGGCATCGGGACCTTGCTCGGAGTGCGTTTGCGTACGCGCAGTGAAATCGATCGTGCCATCGGCATCCAGCACCGCCACGCGGATATTGGTTCCACCAAGATCAACACCAAGTACGTGCGGGAGTGCCATGTGTGCCCTTTCGAGTCCAGCCTGAGATCGAAATTGTATACAAGTGAATGTCTCGTGCACAACACACGATAACCACTGGAAGTGTACGCCAAAATCGCCCGGATTCCTGTGGGGAAAACCGGGCGATGGATAACTGGTGGATGATCCGATCCAGGACCCGATTGTTGGGTGTCTAGGCCTCCGCGGTGGCAGCGGCCTCGGACATAACCATACTCTTCTCGCCTTGCCAACCGCAGCTGTTGCACTTGACACGTTCACCGCCGCGACCGATCTCACCAAGCACACCACCACAGTTCGGGCAAGGCTCAACGATCGGTTTGTTCCAGCTGACAAAGTCGCAATCCGGATAGCGTTCGCAGCCATAGAACTTGCGACCGCGCTTGGAACGGCGCTCCACGATCTCGCCCTGATGGCAGGTCGGGCACTCCACACCAATACGGGTCAGCAGCGGCTTGGAGTTACGACATTCCGGGAAGCCACTACAGGCCAGGAACTTGCCGTATTTGCCGAGCTTGATCACCATCGGCTTACCGCACTTCTCGCAAACCTCGTCGGTCGGCTCGTCGCGGATCTTCACCTTCTCCATCGTCTGTTCGGCGTTCTTCAATGTGGCCGTGAAGGGCTGATAGAACTCCTGCAGGGTGGGCACCCACTCGCGTTCTCCACTGGCGATATCGTCGAGTTCCGCTTCCATCTGGCTGGTGAAGTTGATATCGAAGATATCCGGGAAGTGCTCAACAAGCAGATCGTTCACCACAAAGCCAAGTTCGGTTGGAACAAGCTTCTTCTCTTCCAGCGTGACATAGTTTCGCGCCTGGAGGGTCGCGATCGTAGGCACATAGGTGGATGGTCGCCCGATCCCCTGCTCTTCCAATGCCTTCACCAGTGTGGCCTCGGTGTAGCGAGGTGGTGGCTGGGTGAAGTGCTGCTCCGGCAGAAGCTTCAACAGGTTCAGAGGCTCACCCTCTGCCAGCTCGGGCAATGCCCCCTTATCCAGTTCGTCTGTATCACCCTCATCGCGACCGGTCTGGTAGACCGCCATCCATCCCTGGAAGGTGACGATGCTACCGGTAGCACGGAAGATGAATGGTGCATTCCCCGCCTTCACCTCGACCTCTTTACCCGCACCGATGTCAGCCCGGGTGCTATCCAGCAACGCGGGAGCCATTTGACTGGCCATGTAGCGCTGCCAAACAAGGTTGTAGAGCTTGAACTGCGGGGCACTAAGGATCGACTTCACCGACTGCGGATCGCGGGCGGGGTTGGTGGGTCGAATCGCCTCGTGCGCCTCCTGAGCGCCCTTGGCCCGACTCTTATAGAAGGGCAACTTCTCCGGCACATAATCAGCGCCGAAGGTGGCCGCAATCACATCACGCGTTTCGTGCTGTACCTGCGTGCTGATATTGGTGCTATCGGTACGCATATAGGTGATAAGGCCTTGCGTTCCTTCCGCACCGAGATCGACACCCTCATAGAGTTCCTGCGCTATCTGCATAGTTCGGCGCACGGAATAACCCAACTTGCGCGAGGCTTCCTGCTGCAGTGTGCTGGTGGTGAACGGAGCCTGCGGACGACGACGGGTTTGTCGTCGTTGCACGGATTGCACCTGCCAATAGGCACCATCAAGCGCATCGACAATGACCGATGCTTCCTCGCCGGTGGCCAGTTCCGCCTTCTTGTCATGCACACGATGAATGGCAGCACGGAACTGATCGCGTTTGGTGGACTTGCCATCGGTGATCTTGGCGAGATCAGCGTCCAGGCTCCAGTATTCGACCGGCTGGAAAGCCTCAATCTCGCGTTCACGATCGACCACAATGCGCATAGCTGCCGATTGCACACGGCCAGCACTCAGTCCGCGCTTCACCTTCTTCCAGAGCAACGGGCTGACGCTGTAGCCAACGAGACGGTCGAGAATACGACGCGCCTGCTGGGCATCCACAAGATCCATATCAATCTCGCGCGGATGCTCCATCGCAGCTGTCACGGCACCGGGTGTGATCTCGTGGAAGACCACGCGGTGTACGGGCTTGCTCTCGGCATCAGTTGCTGCCACCAGGTGCCACGCGATAGCCTCGCCCTCGCGGTCAGGGTCGGTTGCGAGGTAAATTTCCTTATGGGCAGCGACGCTACTCTTCAGTTCCTTAACGAGCTTGCTCTTGTCACGCGGTACCAGATACTTCGGCTCGAAATCGGCATCAACATTGACACCCATCGTGCTCTTGGGAAGATCGCGCACATGACCCATGCTCGCCTTAACGGTGTAGCCGCGACCAAGATACTTGCCGATCGTCTTGGCCTTGGCGGGAGATTCCACAATCACCAATTTGCCTCGACCGGCGCTGGGGGTCTTGGCTGCGGTTTTCTTTGCCGCGGGCTTCTTCGTCGCTTTGCCTGATGCTGCTGTTGCCATAAATAACGTTATCCCATGATTCAATGCATTATGAAGCATCGTTAATCACAGTCAGTCAACGATGCAGTGCCATCCGTTTCGTAGCGTAGCCGATGCTGTCAAATTGATAGTGAAATGCGAACTCCGGATATGTCAAGTGCGGATGTAATATCCCGCACCAGTGGACTTCGCCATTCCCTGCAATTCCAGCATCATCAGATGGCCGGATACCTCAGGTACTGAACGCGCCATCTTCTCGGCAATGTCATCGATATGCTGAGGCTGCGATGTCAAGACAGCAAGCAAATGACGATCCGCATCGCTGATTGGCAGTGTCGTTTGCACGGGTTCAGAGGCGACAGTATTGCGACGAATGTGGAGATCCTCCAGCACATCTGCAGCATCCCGAACCATGGTCGCGCCTTCGCGGATGATCCGCAGGCATCCTTCGCTGGCGGGTGCACCAACTGGACCTGGTACGGCGAAAGCATCCCTGCCCTGCTCCGCGGCAAAGTTGACGGTGAGAAGCGCACCCGATCGATCCGGTGCCTCGATGACCACGACTCCGAGCGAAAGTCCGCTAATGATGCGATTACGTGGCGGGAAGTTGAAGCGATCTGGTTTGGTGCCGGGCGGATAATCCGTAACAACCGCTCCCTGTTCGGCGATGCGCGTGGCGAGATCGCGATGTGAACCGGGATAGATCACATCAATCCCACTCCCGAGGACAGCGATGGTGCGTCCCCCGGCTTCCAGTGCCGCCCGATGAGCAACACCGTCCACACCAAGCGCAAGCCCGGAGACAATGGTGACACCAGCCTGCGCGAGATCGTACGCCATTCGCCAGGCTTGCTCGCGACCATAGGCAGTTGCCCGGCGCGTACCGACGATTGCCACGGCGACATCATCCGTCTGTTGCAGTTTGCCCCGACAATAGATCAATGGAGGTGGCGCGGGAATCTCGCGCAAGAGCGTCGGGTATTCCTCATCTTCCCAGCAAAAGACGCTGACACCATTGCGGGTTGAGCGCTCGTAAAGTTCGGCGACATTGAGTCGTTCCCGCAATGGCAGAAGCTCGTCAATCGAACGGGCATCAAGTAAGGCGTGTAGCTGGTGGGCAGGAGCGTGCCAGGCCATTTCGATGCTACCGAAGTGTTCCAGCAATACACGAAACCGACCCGGTCCGATATGCGGCACCTGCTTCATCGCCAGCCACCAGGCGCGCTCGGGTAGCTTGCCGGCTTGATTTGGCTGAACGCTTTCGCTCATGCACGCTTCCTTCTATACTGGGTCGACCTTCGATCTGATCATGTGAAAGGTGAACTAATGGTACGCACAAACCCGGTGAAAGAGAAACTCGCGCGCGGCGAGAAAGTCTTCGGCTGTTTCGATCCACTCAGTTCTCCTGAAGTGGTCGAGCTTATCGCCCTGGCGGGATTCGACTTCGTGCTCCTCGATAACGAGCATGGACCGCTGACGGCGGAAACCGCCTATCGCCTGATGCTCGCTTGCGAGGCTCGGGGGATCGAGCCCTTTGTGCGTGTGGGCCTGCAAAACAAGCAGGAAGTGCTCAAGTTCCTGGATGCCGGCGCGACCGGGATCATGACTCCACAGGTGAACACTGTGGAAGAAGCCAAACGCGCGATCGCGGGCACCAAGTTCTTCACAGAAGGCAATCGCGGGCTGGCCGGTGGCCGCACCTTCGATTTTGGTATGCGCGGCCCGTTGGATACGTTCGTGACACCGCTCAATGATCGGGTGCTGAACATGATTCAGTTCGAGCATATCGATACGCTGAACGAGCTGGACGACATGCTGCAACTCCCCGGGCTCGATGTGCTCTTCGTTGGGCCGAGCGATCTGGCCCAATCACTTGGTCTCCCGGGTCAGCCGAATCATCCCGATGTCACAAAGGTCGCTGACGAGGTGATAGCCAGGTGCAAGGCTGTCGGTGTTCGCACTGGCACAGTGGCGTATACCCCGGCATTGGCCGCCAGCGCGCTTGATCGCGGATTCGATCTGATTGTGGCGGCAGCAACATCCTTGCTCGCCAATGCAGCGGTGAATTACCTGGCAGTCACCAAAGAGCACGCCGCCAATTTGTAACGAATGTGACAAAGATGCACGTGGTTATTGTCTCAACAACGGTGCTGTGGTACTGTGCTTACAGATTGTGAAAGGCCGAGGCGCCCACATTCAAGTGCGAAGGGGCACGCAACGTAGTGACGATTGTTGCGGAATCGTTTATGTTTTTCGCAACCAATCGGGACGAACGTATGTTGTGTACCCGGGTTCATTCGTAAACCGCTCAGTTATTTGTTCGTGTTTAGGGGGAGAGGAGCAAGGATGGCGGCTGAGCCACAGACCACTACTTCTGCCAATTCGGCGGCCCAGAGCGACGCTCCGTTACTTGAGGTAAAGAACCTGCAAACGCAGTTCTTCACTCAGGATGGCGTGGTGAGAGCTGTCGATAATGTGTCGTTCTACATCAAGCCTGGCGAAACACTGGGAGTGGTGGGCGAATCGGGATCTGGTAAGAGCATTACCGGTCTCTCGTTGATGCGCCTCATCCCCAGCCCTCCCGGCAAGATTGTGCAGGGCGAGGTTATCTTCCAGGGCAAGGACGTCCTGAAGATGAGCGATGAGCAGGTCCGGAATATTCGCGGTAACGATATCGCGATGATCTTCCAGGATCCGATGACATCGCTCAATCCGGTTCTTACCATCAATCGGCAGATCAGTGAATCGCTGATGCTGCACATGAAGATGAACAAGGAGCAGGCCAAGAATCGGGCCATTGAACTCCTGAAGATGGTAGGTATCCCGAACGCAGAAGCTCGTGTGGATCAATACCCACACCAGTTTTCCGGCGGTATGCGCCAGCGCGTGATGATCGCTATGGCGCTTTCTTGTAATCCGAAGCTTCTCATCGCTGACGAGCCGACCACCGCACTTGATGTGACGATTCAGGCCCAGATTCTGGACCTGATGCGAAACCTCCAGAGCGAGACCGGTGCCGGCGTGATGATGATCACCCACTCCATGGGTGTGGTGGCCGGTATGGCCGATCGCGTGCAGGTTATGTACGCTGGTCACATCGTGGAAACCGCTACCACCGAGGAGATCTTCGCGAATCCTCGCCACCCGTACACAATCGGTCTGATGAAGTCCATTCCGCGTCTTGATGCGCGAACCAAGGAGAAACTTCAGCCGATTCGTGGTCTTCCACCTGATCTTATTGATCTGCCGGATATGTGCCCGTTCGTACCGCGATGCAACTATGCGCGCGAGCAGTGCGAGCAGAAGAATCCGCCACTCATGGAAGTTTCACCCGGTCACCTGAGCGCCTGCTGGTTCTACAAAGAAGTCAGCAAGGACGACGATCAGGATGTGATCGCGGCCAAGTTCGGCCATCCGCAGCCATCCGACGCGACATCTGATGTCGATCCGGACGCTCCGGATCTCGGAGTTAGCAACGTGCAGATGGGCGAAGGCTAGTCGTTCGGAGGAGTAACCATGTCTGCTGTGACAGAACAGCCACAAACCGCAGCGCCCGCCAACAGCGCGCCGTTGCTGGATGTCAAGAACCTGGTGATGCACTTCCCGTTGACTGAGGGCATCATCTTCCAGCGCCAGGTGGGTGCGGTACAGGCCGTGGATGGCGTTAGCTTCCACGTGAATCGCGGCGAGACGCTTGGTCTCGTGGGTGAGTCCGGTTGCGGTAAGTCGACCACGGGTCGCGCGATCCTGCAGCTCTACAAGCCAACCAGTGGCGAAGTGGTCTTCGATGGGAAGGACCTGACCAAGCTGGATGGTGGCGATATGCGCAGGATGCGCCGTCACCTGCAGATGGTCTTCCAGGATCCCTACGCATCCCTAAATCCACGTATGACGGTCGGCAATATCGTTTCCGAACCGATGCAGATTCACAAGCTGGTACCGAAGAACGAGCGCACCCAGCGCGTGCAGGAGCTTCTGCAGACAGTAGGTTTGAACCCCTACTTCGCAAACCGCTATCCACACGAGTTCTCCGGCGGTCAGCGCCAGCGCATTGGTATCGCGCGCGCGCTTGCTGCAAATCCTGACTTCATCGTCTGCGACGAGCCGGTCTCGGCGTTGGACGTGTCGATCCAGGCGCAGGTGGTGAACCTGCTGGAAGACCTGCAGGACAAGCTGGGTCTTACCTATCTCTTCATCGCCCACGACCTTTCGGTAGTGCGCCATATCTCCGATCGCGTAGCCGTGATGTACCTCGGCAAGATCGTGGAGATGGCCGATCGCAATGCCCTCTATGATGATCCGCTACATCCATACACCAAGGCGCTTCTGAGCGCGGTGCCGATTCCGGATCCGGTCATTGAGCGCAAGCGCGAGCGCATCATCCTCAC
>JAGQGU010000001.1:58654-269927 GCA_020432165.1 Thermomicrobiales bacterium | reverse complement strand
GTGATGGATGTCTGCAAGCAGCAGGATCCGGCGTTTGTCGATCAGGGCGGCGGTCACTTTGTGGCTTGCCACCTTTATCCAGGCAGCACCACCTAGAATTCGTCTCTGACGTACACTTAAGCGCGGGTGAGCGAATGCTCCCCGCGTTTCTGTTTTGGTAGATTCACTATGGGTTGTCTTACGGGAGATCGGTAGCAGGGGAGCTCGTCTCCCCTTGGGGCAGATCAACTGCCCCGCTACCAGTTCCGTAGTGAGCGGATGCTCCCCGCGTTTCTGTTTTAGTTGGATGGGCTCATGACGAATCGTTCGACACAAGAGATCGTTTACACGCTGGTGTCGTTCGTGATCGCCATCACGATCCACGAGTTCATGCACGCCTACACCGCGCACCGCCTGGGCGATGACACAGCCAAACGACTCGGACGCATCACTATCAATCCGATCATGCATTTCGATCCGATCGGCTTCTTCGGTATGGTCATGATCGCCATGGGGTATCCCTTCATTGGTTGGGGGAAACCGGTTCCTGTGCAGCCAGGAAACTTCCGAGGTTACTGGAGCACACACCGGAAGGAAGGCATGCTGCTGGTGGCCGCGGCAGGGCCGATCAGCAACATCCTGCAGGCGATGGTGGCAGCCGTACCCTTTCAGATTCTCTGGCGAAATGGCAGCACAAACTGGGATGTGCTCCTGGCGTTGCAGACCTTCATCTATGTGAACCTGCTGCTGGCCGCCTTCAATCTCATTCCGATACCGCCACTGGACGGGTATCGCATTCTCACCGGCATACTACCGAGCTTCTGGACAAAAGCACTCCAACCACTGGAGCAGTATGGCTTTATGGTGCTCATTCTCTTCATGTTCATGGGGAATCGTGTTGGCGGGACATCCATCATTAGCGCTATGACCAGCCCGGTCATAACCGCGCTCCAGCATGTCGTTTACGCAGGTCTGATATGAGCGCCCTGACTTATCGACTCCATCAGGTGTGCGACTATGCAGATGCGGCGCATGCCGAACCTCCGACCATACCGGAGGATGCGCTGCGGAGACTGACAGAACCGATGTTGCATCAGTTCCGCATTCTGCCGATCGGCGATCAGCAGCATCTGTTATTCGTCTACAAGCGCTTAGTGGACCTGGGTGCGGACGATGACACGATCACAGCCGGGCTGATTCACGACGTCGGCAAGGCGTGCGCCAAATGTCGAATCACCATGCTGGACAGAACATTGCACGTCCTGCTGCCGAAGATCGCGCGTGGGCCGTATCGTCAATTCGCCCAACGAGAAACGGCTCCTGGGTGGTGCCGAGGTCTGCATCGATTGGCGAATCATGCCGAACGCGGGGCCTTGGCGGCTGAGCAAGCTGGATACAACGCCCGTGTCATCACTCTGATTCGCTGCCATGAACAACCTGGCGATCCTGCGGATACCCAAATGGCCCTCCTCCACCAAGCCGACAACACACCGGGGTTCCGATGATGGCGAGCAATCTCGGCGAACTTTCGCTCCACGCTTATCAGACACGACTCCCTTCATTCGAAGGGCCACTCGATCTCCTCCTGCATCTGATCGAGCGCCAGAAGCTCGATATCAGCGAAGTCAGCCTCGTGGCAGTCACCGATCAATTTCTCGATCATGTGGCCAATCTGGATGAACGCGGACCGCACATCATCGCCGAGTTCACAAGTGTCGGCACACGCCTCACGGTATTGAAGAGCCGATGGCTGCTGCCCAAACCACCGGTGACAGACGAGGAGGAGTCCCCCGATCCCGATGACCTGGTGGAGCAACTGCGCGCCTATCAGCAACTCAAGAAGGCTACTGCGCAACTGAACGAGCGACTTGGCGAAGGATTCAGTTCCTATGCACACACAGGCACCGGGCCAGTTGTGCGGGTGCAGGCGAGCAAGGAGACCAGACTGGCTACGTATGAGCCCAAAGTGCTCCTGGCGGCCATTCGTCGTCGTTTGAGTGTGGTACCGAAGACCATTCAGGCGATTCGCGCACGCAAGATCGTCAGTATCCGTGAGATGACTGATCGCATACTGGCGGCTGTAAACGGCAAAGGCCAGGTAAGCTTTGCACAAGTCACCGCGGATGCCACCACCCGCACCGATCGCGCCACCGCCTTCCTGGCCGTTCTCGTGCTGGTACGCCGACGCATTATTGATGTAGAGCAAAACGAGCTTTTCGGTGGGATCGACCTTCGCAGCGGCGAGGGCATGGATCCTGATGCGTTGCTGGATATGGAGAGCGACTTTGTCAACTAACCCGGAACAGTCAGGATTACCCGCTGAGTGGATGCCGGTTGACTACACAACAGAAGAGACAGGTGCGCTGATCGAGGCAATTCTGCTGGTCAGCACCGAACCACCAACGATCGATGAAATCGCCGTCGGAACCGAGATCTCGGTAAAAGAGATCGAAGAGGGACTCGCCTGGCTCGAGCAACAGACAGATCGGGGCTGGCTGATCCAGCGACACGGTCGTCGCCTTTCATTGGTGACGCACCCTCGTTATGCCGACCGTGTACGTATGTTCCTGGGTCTGGATCGCGAGGCAAAGCTCAGTTCAGCATCGCTGGAGACACTCGCTCTGGTGGCGTATCAGCAACCGGTGACACGTAGCGAGATCGAAGCGGTGCGCGGTGTCGATAGCTCCGGTGTGCTGGCGACACTCCATGCGCGAGGGATGATTGAGCCGGTCGCACGGTTGGCGACGGTTGGTAATCCGATCCAGTACGGTACCACAGCGATCTTTCTGAGCCATTTTGGGCTGCAATCGCTGGATGATCTGCCACCGATCGGGATCATCAACGGTAAGGACGGCCACGAAATGCTGGCTGCAGCCCAGGCATCGGCTATGGCGACAGAGACTGCCGACGAAGCATGATGACACCCGATATCGTCCTGATCAATGGCCCCACGATTTCTGGAGAGACTGCGAGCCAGTTCCTGTGGGGTGAACCAGAGGTCGGTCTACGGTGGCTGGAGCGGCTTCCCGATCTCGTCGCGTCAATTTGCCACGATCACAACATAGAGCTGAGCTCTGAGCTTCCCGATCTGAGCATGAATCTGGTGCTCTTTGGCGATTCGTCAATCCACGGTCCCGTCGCTCTGAAACTCGCACCTCCACATGAAGAGATTGCCAGCGAGTTCTCCATGGTGATGTATGTGAGTGGACACGGCTATCCTCAGGTGTTCGACGGCGATACAACTGCCGCCTGGCTACTCATGGAGCGAGTGCAACCCGGTATCACCCTGCAACACATGGCGCAGAACAATGCGATCGCCGACGATGTTGCCACACGCATTGCCGTCAATCTGATCCTGGAAACCAATCTGCCAACGCCGGCCGATGCATCGTTTCCGGATCTGCGGAGATGGCTCAAATCGCTGTTCGAATACAAGAGTATTCATGGTGATTCGGGGCCGTTACCTTCGCGGCAAATCGAATTGGCGTTACGTCACGCCGAATGGTTGCTGCACTTGCCAGATGAACCTCGGCTGCTACATGGCGACTTCCATCACGGCAATATCATCCAGGGTCAGCACGGCTGGATGCTTATTGATCCGAAGGGTGTTGTGGCGCCATTGATCTTCGAGATCGGACCGTGGTTCTACAACCCGCTCGAAGTGGACAAACGCGATGACCTGCCCGAGCTATTCGATAGACGGTTCGATATCTTTGCGGAGATCCTGGGGATTGAGCGAGTAAAGCTGTGGCGGGCGGTTTTTGTCGCCTGTGTGCTGAGCGATTGCTGGACGGTTGAGGATGGGCATCCCGAATATTGCCATCACAGCAGTATTACCAGGGCGTTGCTCACATTGCCTGAGGCAACCATTCAGGATCACTAGAGTGAACCGCTAGCGTCCAGCGAGCATACGAATACGATCGACAACCTCTGCCAGCGCGTCGGCGGCGCGATCCATCTCGTCGATGCTGTTGCCGCGCCCAACCGTCAGCCGCAGGCTGGCACGAGCATCTTCTTCACTCAACCCCATGGCGAGGAGCACATGACTCGGCTCGGAGTTGCCCGTTGTACAGGCGCTACCAGCGGATGCCTCAATGCCCATGATATCCAGGCTGAGCAGCACAGTTTCGCCCTGCACGCCATCAATGGTGATATTGAGGTTATTCGACAGACGATGCGGTCCCGGTTCTGGTCCATTCAGAGAAACGTCGTCGACGCGATCTCGGATAGCCCGCCAGAGGTAGTCACGAAGCCCGGCTGTATGGGTCACGTAGTTCTCTCGGCCCTGTTCTGCCCGGGCGAGAGCTTCGCCAAGCCCTGCGATGTAGGCGGTATTCTCGGTGCCGCCACGGCGACCAGATTCCTGTCCCCCACCCTCCTGCGTCCACTCCAGCTGCGAGCCTTTGCGCACATAGAGCAGCCCGACACCTTTAGGGCCGTAGAACTTATGGGCCGAGAGTGAGAGAAGATCCACATTGAGTGCATTGACGTTGAGCGGTAGCGATCCTGCCGCCTGTACGGCGTCGGTGTGCATGGGAATGCCGCGCGCGCGCACCTCGGCACCAATCTCAGCAACAGGTTGGATCGTTCCAACCTCGTTATTCGCCAGCATGACGCTTACCAGACAGGTCTCTGGTCGAATCGCAGCGATCACATCGGCAGAATCAACACGTCCTGTCTCGTCCACCGGCACCAATGTGATGGCGAAGCCTTGCCGCGCCAATGCGTCGAGCGTGTGCAGCACCGCGTGATGCTCGACTGCACTCGAGACGATATGTGGAGTTGAGGCGTCGGGTGCACGCAATCTGGCAGCCCAGGCCGCTCCCCGGAGCGCAAGATTGATGCTCTCCGTGGCACCACTGGTGAAGATGATCTCCGACGTGCGACTACCAAGGACCGTTGCAATCTGCGTTCTTGCCCGGTCCAGGGCAGCATGGGCATCCTGTCCGGACCGGTAGATACTACTGGGGTTACCAAACTCCTGTGTGAAATACGGCAGCATCACGTTCACCACAGCCGGATCTACCGGTGTGGTGGCCGCATGGTCTAGATAAACAGATTCACGACCGTAGGTCATTGGGAATTACCGAACGGCTGGCTCAATCGGAGTGACGTACTCGCCACTCTCGGTGACCGGCCCGGGCTCTGGCTTGCTGGCAAGATCGGCGAGCGTCGTGCTATCCAGCGCCTGGGCCATGGCATCACGCAGCTTGAGCCACATGGGGCGAGTCTCGCAGTTCTCAATAAGCGGGCAGTTCTGATCGGCAAGATCTTCGGAGACACATTCCATCGGTGCGACGGGACCTTCCATCACACGATAGACTTCACCAACCTTGATGTTCTCGGGTTCGCGGCTAAGAATGTAGCCACCGTGGGCACCACGCTTGCTGATGACAAGATCGGCTCTGCGCAGGGGCGCAATGAGCTGCTCCAGATAGGCTGGTGGGATATTGGTCTGGCGGGCGATCTCTGCGATGGACATAGGTCCCTCGCCATAGTGATGAGCCAGCGACACCATGGCCCGAACTCCGTATTCGCCTCGCGTTGAAACCTTCATGCCTGCAATCCTGCCACGATGATCTTACTCATAGTAACAACTATAGCTAGTTGAGAACAATTGTCAATAGGCGGATTACTTTCTCCGAGTCCAGCGCTGGAAATTGGCCAGAACGGCTTCACGCCACTCTTCGTCGATCTCCCAATCGCGATCCTGCAGGCCTGGAGCAATCTGGCGGTAGAGATTGAGGAAGCGATCTGCGGAGAAAATACCGCGGTATAGTCCCTTCTCCGTCACCGGAATCGCTCGGGTGTGCACCTCGTTCATACGTCGCTGCACATCCCATAACGACTCTGACACGTCGGCAATATAGGCGGGATCTTCCATGATATCCGCCACAATGCGGCCACCGACCCCGCCCTCGAGATGCTCGAGTACCTGGGTGTACCAGAGCATACCCACTACCCGCCCACGTTGGGTTACCACCAAATCGCGTGGACCACCACGGGTTGCATAACTCAGCGGTACCTCCGGCGAGATGCCACCGCCATCCCACAGCGCATAGGAACCGACCTGCAGTCGTTGCATCTGATCCTCGATGCGTCCTACCCTCGCCTCGGAATATCCCGCCCAGAAAATAAACCCGCCTAATACCGGCAGGAACCAATCGCGTTGGATCACACCAATCACAATCAGCACAATCGCGATACCGATACCGATCCTGCTGGCAATGACCGTGGCACGGTGGCGGGTCATGCGTTCAGACAGGTACGCGCGCAGGACTCGGCCGCCATCGAGTGGGAATGCGGGGATGAGATTGAAGACAGCGAGTCCCAGATTGAAGACTGCTACCGCCGCAACGATCGAAGCAGGACCAAGATTCCGAAAACCGCTACCAGCATCAACAAGGGAATCGGACCCTCCGATGACGGCGATCAGCAGCATAATCGGCAGCAATGTGACGAAGATAGCGAAGTTGGCTGCCGGGCCAGCAAGAGCAATGGATATCTCCGCCTTGGGAGAGGTGGAAGCTTGTTCGATGCGCGCAACACCGGCGAACGGTGAGATGCTCACATCCATCACCTGCACGCCATGTTCCCGCGCCATCATTGCGTGAGCAAGCTCCTGCGCCAGCACGGAAGCAAATACGAGAACGATGAGCAGGCAGCCCCACAGGAACGCGGGAATACTGCCGTGATAGCCCCAATGGAACCACGCGAACACGATCAACGGGATGAAGGTCACGTCAATGCTAATATCCACACCCAGCAAACGGGCAATGTGGATTGGCCGAATCATTCAGCAGACCTCACAGGTCTACGCTCCAGCCAGAGCGTAAAGAAGTGAGTCGGAAATTGCCGACTACTCAGCCTATTCTACTTGCTCGACGGATTCGTTATGCAGATTCGCTCACGATGATCTTCCCGACCATACTGGGGTGTGGACCACAGAAGTAGCCATACTCGCCCGGCTCGTCAAAGGTATACTGAAACTCACCACCCGTCGGGATCAGAGCGGAGTCCTCAAGATCAAGACTGGTCCACGTAACCTGGTGCGCCGTTGATGCATCCTCGTTGTGCCAAATCACCGTCGTATCGACGGAAATATCTGCCTCTGAAGGAGTAAATCCTTCCGTATCAATGGCGATATAGGTGGCATCAGCCGGGGGATTTGCAGCTGATGGTGGAGACTCAACAACCAGCGTTGGAAAGTAGGTGGGTTCCCATGGTCCAACTTTGATACTCCACTTGTATCGTCCGGCCTCGGGCACAGTAATCTCGGTCTCATACGCACCCAAATCATCCATGGACGTGGATGGTGCAGCCACTGGAAAGGAGAGTGGCTCACCGCCATCCTTGGGAATAAGCGTGATGGTTGCTTCAAACGAATTCCACATGTGATCAATCGTATCGTGGGCAAGATTGGCGAATCGCAACCGAAATGGCTTACCAGAAATGGCTCTGGGCAAATCGCCTATGAGATAGACCACGGCCATTCCGCCCGCTCGAGTCTGTGTCGCTCTGAGTGCCAACGGTGTTGCAGCGATAGCCGCCAGGGCTTTGCGTCTGTTCATAGAAGTCCTCCTCTGCTCGCCTTTGTTCGGTTATTCCCCACTACAGGCGCCGACACATCAGGGTTCCATTCAACGAGGCTATTCGCAATTCGAATCGACGTTTGTTGATCAAGCATGGATTCGAGACGATAGGCATGATACCCGTCAGCACTCAGCCAGATGAGGACGTGAGCACTGGAGCGAGTATCTTCACTTTTATCAGTCCCTAGCTCTCCCCCTTCGATCCACCAGGCAGAACCTCTCTCGATTTCGACATATTTCGTATTGGTGTGCGGAATGATGCTCTTTACCAGATAGGGCTGGTCGGATGACGATACTGTCTGGGTAAAAATGGCGGCGATATTCGAGCCATCGAGCGCGGGCAGATCATCTTCGGCAGCCCAGGCAAATGTGACACTTATCAAGTCACCCGTCTGATAGAGGTATATCTGGTCGGGTTCGGTGGACAGAACCGTCGATGGCACCAGCAGGGGTTGACCAAATGCCTCTCGAGCTTCATCGAACGAAACGGGATATCCGAAGAGTGAATCGTCGAGTAACGCTAACGTGCGCTCCGAGTTCTGTGAGTCGGAGATACGGATATCGATACCAGCAGCATCGAAGAGCTGCTGGATCGCTGCGCGCGCTGGTGGGGTGGCAACGATTACCAAAATCAGGCAGAGTGTCGCCATCCCGTACAGCAAGATCGTGCGACGGCGAGGTTGACGCGCCGTATGAACACCCAAATCTGGTGTCGGGGGGAAAACCATATCTTCGGCAAGGGCGTGCAGCCGCAGCTCGAGCTCATCATTCATCATTCGTCACCACCTCACGTAGTCTGTTAAGCGCGCGGTGAAGTCGGGACTTCACTGTGCCCCGAGGAATGCCAAGAGTTGTGGCAATCTCGCTCTCGGCAAGGTCAAGGGCGTAGCGCAGCAGCAGAATCTGCTGATCGTGTATGGGAAGCTGCGAGATTGCTTTGAGAAGCTCGGCACTGGTCTCCGTGCGAGCAACCAGCGCCTCCAGACCGTAGTCGTCAGTAATCTCCGGCTGACGCTCGGAGAAGAGATGTGTCTGGAACCACCTCCACCGACTTTCACGGCGATTCTTGGCCTCATTGGCGACGATCCGTAGCAACCACGGTCGAAATGGTTCGCCTGATCGGAATCGGTCCAGCGCCTGCCAGGCTTTCAGGAATGCAGTCTGGGTCGCATCCTGGGCATCCTGTTCGTGGCGCAAAATGACCCAGGCTGTGCGAAATGCGAGATCCTGATATCGGCGCACGAGATCACCATACGCAGCGGTATCACCGCTCTGCGCACGTGCGATCAGCTCGTCATCGGATGCAGACGCCACGCTCTCGCCTCCTGCTATCCACTACAGGTATCAGCGATGATCAGTTCCCTTGATTCTATCGGGAGTTAGCGCTCGTCAGCGCGGGCGCGGTCCATTGAGCGTTTTGCGTCGCGCTCAGCACTGGCCTGACGCTTGTCATAGAGCTTTTTACCGCGAGCAACACCAATATCAACCTTGGCGCGACCGTTCTTCAAACGGATGCGCAACGGCACGATGGTGAGCCCCTTCTGTTCAATAGCCCGACGCAATTGTTCGATCTCACGACCATGTGCCAGAAGCTTGCGGGGGCGATCGGGATCGTGATTTGTCCAGCTTCCGTGCGTGTATGGGGTTATGTGGCAGCCAACCAGCCAGAGCTCGCCGTGTTGAATGCGAACGTAGGCTTCGGTGATGGTTACCTTGCCTTCGCGCACAGACTTGATTTCGGTACCAGTGAGCGCGATACCGGTCTCCAACTGCTCCTCAATGAAGTAATCGTGAAAAGCGCGTCGGTTCTGGGTGACCACACGATCCTTGTTGCTCTGTTCGTCTGTTTTGGTGCCTTGCTTCTTTGCCATACGCGCAATACTACAATGCCGTTCCCGCAATTCACATGTATGCGCGGATTGCCTGACAAGGCTGCGATTTCCGCGCAGTTTTCCTGCCGGAGAAGCGATAGATTCAATCGCATAATGTATGTGAATCGCAGCATCATTGCTGTGTTAGTGGCGATAGAGAGGTTCCTGTGGATCAGATCATCGGCCTGAGCGGCCTGATAGCCATCTTCCTGCTGGCGTTCTGGCGAAATCTGAATATGGGCGCGGTAGCGCTCGCGATCGCTTACCTCTTCGGAGTCTTCTACTTCGATCTGGATGCCAAGGCGATCTCGGATGGCTTCCCTGGAAATCTGGTCATCACACTGCTCGGTGTTACCTATATCTTCGGCATCGGTCGGGTAAATGGAACGGTCGATCAGATTGTGCGCACCATGGTCCGCTCGGTTCGCGGTCGAGTAGTTCTGATTCCGTGGGTCTTCTTCCTGCTTGGTGCGGCTATCTCGGCGAGCGGTGCGCTCACTATCGCAGCCTATGGCATTCTCGTGCCCATTGGCATGAGTCTGGCACAAAAGCACAAGATCAATCCTCTCCTGATGGGATTGAGCATCATCAACGGTACCAATGCAGGAGGATTTTCTCCTGTTGCTGTGTACTACACCATTATCGAAGGTACGTTGCGGCAATGGGGATTCGCGGCAGCACCAATTCCAGTCTTCATCTGGACCTTTATCGGCAGTCTCGTCGTGAATCTCATCGCCTTCTTCATCTTTGACGGACTCAAGCTCCTGAAGCGATCGCCCACGCAAGCTGGTAATGACGAAGCGATCGTCGCGGATCCGGAGTGGACGCGGGTGCAGTACATGACCGTCATCGTGCTGCTGGCTGTCGTGGTGGGTGCGCTCGTCTTCGATCTGGATGTCGGTTTCCTCGCTATGATCGGTGCAGTCTTCATGGCAGCGTTTCGCCCGGACGATGCCAAGGCAGGTCTCCAGCAGATTGGTTGGGGTGTCATCCTGCTTATCGGCGGTATCGTCACCTATGTGAACATGCTAGATTCCACTGGCACAATCACCGATCTCGCACATCAGGTCGCCGGTGTAGGAACTCCGATGGTGGCAGCGCTGTTATTGCTCTACATCGCCGCTATCGTTTCTGCGTTCGCGAGCACAAATGCCATGTTTGTGGTGCTAGTACCACTGGCGGTGCCGCTGCTGCAGGGTGGTGAGATCGGGGTGCTCGGCTTTACTATCGCACTGGGACTATCCGCTGTGGTGGTGGATACGAGTCCATTCAGTACCGCTGGCGCGCTCGTCGTAGCGAACACGGATGAGCATCGCTCGGATCGTGTCTTCAAGGGACTACTTTGGTGGGCGTGCGCCATGATGGTGCTGGCTCCACCCGCGACCTGGGCTGCGTTCGTCTGGTTGATGTAGCGAGGAAGATTCATGTCCGCTAACGATGTCTACGCTGAGATCGTGGAACTCTATGATCTGGAGCACGCCGACTTTGCTGAGGATGTCGAGCTTCTTCTGGAACTCGCCGATCTGGGAGATGGCCCCATCCTGGAACTCGGTTGTGGCACGGGACGCGTGCTGCTTCCGCTGGCCGAGGCAGGCCACTCTGTGGTGGGTATCGATAGCTCGGAGCCAATGCTCTCTGTGGCACGACAACGAATCATCGATTCGCACGAACAGATCTCGGCGCATGTGATCCAGGGGGATATGACTGAACTTGCGCGTGTCGAGGGTGGCCCGTGTGGCCCGTGTGGCCCGTATGGCCTGGTTATCGCCTCCCTCAACAGCCTTATGCACCTGACAACACCCGAAGCGCAACGCATGGCCATCCAGGGCTCCTGGGAGCTATTGGCATCCGGAGGTCGGCTGGTTATCGATACCCTCAATCCAAGCCTGAGCCAGCTGAATCACTTGCTCAATACAACCCATCTCGAAGGGAGTTGGGTGCGAGCAGATGGTTCCACGGTGGATAAATGGGGGCATCGTCGCCCGGGCAACGCCCCGCAGACGATGGACACGTTGCTCTGGTACGATTCGGTGCAAGCCGACGGCACGGTGCAGCGCGTGCGCACCCGTTTTGAACTCCGCTATGTGTATCAGAGCGAGTTGGCATTGATGCTCGAGGTCGCTGGATTCAGCTACGTGGATTGGTATGGCAACTATGAGCTCGATCCGTGGGACGCTGAATCAGAGCGCATCATCGCTGTAGCGCACAAGGACTAATCATGCAATTCCTCTTCTCCAGTGTATCCATGCTGCATCTACGATTGCTCAGCATCGCTATCGTGGTGCTGGCGCTAATCTGGATCGCGATTGCCTGGATGTTCGCGAGCGATCGCATCTGGGTCGTTCCGGGCATCTTTCTGCTGATCACCGGACTGATCAAGATCGTGGGTGTTCAGGTGTGGGACAAGCTTGGCAGCACGGAATCATCCGATTCGCGGTAGACTAGCGTCATGAATCAACGTCCAAAGAATCCCACCAGTCAGAGACCCTATCGACGGCAGATATTGGCTGGCGACGCGGTGCGACCAGCGCCGGATCCCTGGGCACGCGCCAATGGCAAGCTGCCGATGACCATGCTGCAACGCAATTTCCTGGTTATCGCATTGATATTGCTGGTGATTAGTGGCGCACTGATCTTCCTGGATCTGGTGTTGCTGGCCACGGTGCCGCTGTTTCTGCTGGCGCTTTTCCTCATCGCCGGCCGATTTGTCTTCTAGACCGACAGATCAATTAGCTATCGTGCACGTAGGGGCGGATACTGGCTACGCCAAATCCGCCCGGACCGGCGGCACAGCCGTCGGTAGCAAGACCACCAATCGTTCGGTTGATTCCTCCCCATCGCTACGCTCAGGGTTCGGAATGACGTCCCCAGCGGTGTTCACCCCGCCAGATCCGCCCATACGTGGTTGATTACCGCGCGAGTGCGAGCATCCATTGATCAGGGCGCGGTGTCCAGGCCGAAGCCTTCTCTGAGACACCACTCACCTGCACCAGATTCCACAGGAAGACCGCAGCAGCATCGTCGTGCAAAACGTTGGCCAGTTGACGGTAGTCTTCCGTACGAACCTCCGGATCCGTCTCAACGGCAGCAGCATTGATGAGCGCATCAGCATCGCTATTGCTATAGCGACTCAGGAGTCCGCCTGTGCTCCATACGAACCCCAGGAGCGTAGAGGGATCGAAAAGCGGACTCCAGCTGGCCATACGCAGCGCGGGTGCCGCGGAATCTGTCCAACCAGCATTGAATGTCCCCTTATCGCTCACAACAATCTCCGCAGTAATGCCAACCTCCGCCCACTGGGCGACGATTGCTTCGCACACGGGCACATACGAATCAGTGGTGATCTCCAGTTTGACGGTCACATTCTCGGCTCCCGCCTCAGTCAGCAGCGCCTTCGCCTGATCCGGGTCATAGGCAAACGGGGCGAGATCGGGGTCGAATCCCATCGACTCCGGTCCAGGTTGCACCGAGGCAAGCCGGACGCTGCCCTCATTGATCAGCGCCCCTGGGAAGGCATCGAGATCGAGCGCCAGATTGAGTGCAGTGCGCACACGCACGTCATCGAACGGTGAGGTATCCGTGGCGATGCGAATGAACCACGATCCCGCCACCGGGCTGTGATTGACCTGGACACCCGCATCGGAGAGGCTGGCAACGGTGTCCAACGGCATAAATGTGGCGATATCCGCACCACCAGAGATCACATCAGCGGCACGCGTGGTCGCCTCCGGTACAAAGCGATATACGACCTCGTCAGCAATGGGAGATCCCTTGGCTGCGGCAGGATGATAGTCCGCGAAACGCTCCAGGGTAAGTTGCTCACCCTTATCCCAATTACCGTAGCGGAAGGGGCCGCTCCCTACCGGGGCATTCTCATCGAAGGATTCCGGTATCAGCACATGCCAGGTTGCCATCTGCGCAGGCAGCCATGGGCTCGGTGCCGCCACAGTGATACGAGCGGTGAGTTCGTCGACGACAGTGACATCGGCAATAACTCCGAAAATGTCAGCAACGAGCGAGTCACTGCCAGAGACGAGATCGAATCCGCGCGCGATCGCGGCGGAGGTGACGGTCGCGCCATCGTGGAAGGTCAATCCGGAGCGGAGCGAGACCTCCCAGGTAACATCATCGATCAACTCAAAGCGTTCGGCAGCAACTGGTCGGAGCTGTCCATCGGCATCGAAGCCGATGAGGGCATCGTAGACGCTGTGCACGATGCTCCACTCCTGATCCGAATATGCCTTGGCGGGGTGAATAGTGGTTGGCTCCTCAGGCAGATCAAAAACAACGCGATCGACAGCCATCACTTCCGGTGTAGCTTGTGCCAACGCTGGAAGCACGCGGGGAGCAGCCAGACCGGCGAGACCGGCGGCAGTTAGAAATGAACGTCTATTGAGCATTATTGTGTCCTCCTCAGCGCCAGCACATAGTCATCACCGCGCGGGCTCCATCCCTCGATCTGACTGGATACGCCAACATTCGTCACCAGATTCCAGAGATAGATGAATCCTGGTTGATCCTGCAGCGTACGACCAAGCTCTTGATAGATCGCATCACGACTCTCGGTAGCGGGTTCGATAGCCGCCGAGCGGATCAGTTCGTCGGCAGTCGGGTTGCTGTATCGACTGAGATATCCTTCCGAATTGACCAACAGATTCACGAATGTGAACGGGTCGTACATTGGGCGCCAGCTGGCATATCGTAGCGCCGGAGCATCAGTATTCGACCAATCCTGATTGAAGGTGGCAAGTTCGCTGGTGACGATGTTCACCTTGATACCAACCGCCGCGAGTTGCTCGGCCACCGCCTCCAACACATCCGTGCGAGACGTGGCAGTAATCTGTGCCTCGGTCACGAATCCATCCGCATAACCGGCCTCAGCCAAAAGCTCCTTCGCCTTCTCCGGATCGTAGGCAAAAGGTGATAGCGATGCATCGAAACCGAGTCCACGCGCGTCCGGGAATACACTGGCGAGGCGTTTGGCTTCAGTTGAGACCAGGGCATCGGCTATGGCCTGCACATCGACAGCGTGATTCACGGCCTGGCACACCCGCGGCTCGTCGAACGGAGCCGCATCGGTAGCGATACGGATAAATGCAGTCGCCAAAACAGGAGAGCTTACTGCGACATTACCACCATCGGCCACAGCACCCAGCTGATCCTTGGGTACCGCATCGATGAGGTGGGCCAAACCGGTTGTAAGATCAGCGACACGGGTGGCGGCCTCCGGTACAAAGCGGTAGGTCACACGTTCCGCCAACGGATCTCCCTTGGGACTACCGAGATGATAATCCGGGTTACGCACCAGTGTGATCGCACTCCCCTGCTCCCAACTCTCAAGGATGTATGGGCCAGAACCGATCGGCGCACTCGCCAGAGACTCATCCGTGAATCCCTCCGGAAGCAGCACGCCCCAAACGACTAACTGGCTCGGTAACCAGGGAGACGGCTCTACACAAACGATCTCGGCGTTGAGATCGTCAATCTGGCGCACCTCGGTGATGACCTGATACAGATCGGAGATCTGGGAATCAGCGCTCTTGATGTGCTCAACATTGCGCGTGATCGCGGCGGTCGTAACAGGACTGCCATCGTGAAAGATCATGCCTGCCCGCAATCTGACGCGGAAGGTGATGGCATCGTCGCTCTCGAATACCTCGGCTGCCTGAGGCAGGATCTGACCATCCGGGGCGAAATCGACCAGCGAGTCGTAGATGGAGTGCATTACGCTCCAGTCACGCGTGGAATAACTGAGCGCTGGTGTGAGGTTATCTGGTTCTCCAGAGAGATCGATCACAATCTCCGGCAGAAGATCGGCAGCTGGGGTTGCCGACTGGGCGCGGGTAGCCAATGGTACTGCCGCAACAGCGAGACTGGAGGCCACGAAAGATCGGCGGGTGCTCATAGCGGGCGATGTCCTTTCTGTACAGGATCGATAACGATACGCAACCAATCGGCTGCAAGATTGAGTGAAGTAACCACATAGATAATGGCAAGGCCGGCAAAGAGGCTGACCCACCAGCCGTTGTAAAGCAGATCCTGACCGTCACGGACAATGCCACCGAGCGAGATCTGTTCGATTGGCGCACCGATACCAAGCCAGGTGAGTGAAGCGCTCCAGAGGAGCATGGAACCGATCTGCTGGAAGTAGACGACGATACTGATCGGCAGAAGGTTCGGGACAAGATGCCGCCGGGCGATGTGCGCTTTGCTGGCCCCCATGGCAGAAGCAGCGATAACGTACTCTGCCTGCGAGACCATGCGTGCCTGCGCTCTCAAGATTTGGGCATGCGTGATCCAGCCAGTTCCAATCAACAGGAGGAGCATGGAGGTAGTGCTCTGACCGATGGTGGCGGTCACCATGAGTCCGACCGTGATGAAGGGGATGGCGAGCACGGACTCTACCAGCAATTCAACAATACGGTCCGCCCAACCGCCCAGCATGCCCGCCAACACCCCGGCCGTAATACCGAGCAGCGACGCTCCGGTAGCAGCGACGATGCTGATCGCCAGGGAGTTGCGCGTGCCCGTGATGATACGCGCGAGAAGATCGCGACCGAGACCATCGGTACCGAGTCCAGTGCCGCCAAATCCGAAAGGTGGTGTCAGCCGATCTGCCAGAGATTGGGTAGTCGGGGACGACAAAATGGCAGGAAGAACGCTCACCGCAGTTAGCAGAAGGACGAGCGGAACGAGCCGCCATGGGATGACGACATTTACAAGCGCACGCCGATCCTCCCGCCTGTCAGGCTGGGTAATATCACGAGAGACACCAGGTGATGATGAATGCGAGGAGAGTGTCATCACGCGACATTCCCTCCGTGGCGACGGGTTTTGTACACGGTCTCAGCCCGGGCGGCGCGGTAATCAACCATTGGCTACCGCCTGAATGGTGTGGGAGCGCAACCGTGGATCGATCACGACCTGGATGAGATCGACGAGCAGGTTGATACCAATGACACCCAGTGCGGTCACTGCGACAAAGGCGTGAACCACCGGCAGATCGCGCTGAACGGCCGATTGTAGGGCAAGGCGTCCGACACCCGGCCAGGCAAAAAGGGATTCGACCACAACAGCTCCACCGATGAGGAATCCGGCCTGGAGACCGATATAGGCAACTGTCGGCAAAAGCGCGTTCGGAGCGATGTGATGCGTGGTAACGGCACGCTGGCTGAGCCCCTTACTGCGAGCCGTGCGGACGTAATCCGCGTGGGTGACATCCTCCATGCTGGTGGCAAAGAGTCTGGCGATTGTACTCGCCGGATGCAACGCCAATGTCAATGCGGGCAGAATGATCGCCGCCGCGGAGTGATTACCAGAACTGGGCAGCCAACCAGCCCGCACAGCGAAGATCATCATCAGCATCGCCCCGAGCCAGAAGGTAGGCACGGCTTGTCCGAACGAAGGCAGTAACGCCAGCACCTGCCGGAATCGGGAGGGTCGCTGCATGAGCAGGGCGAATCCGAACCCGGTGACAACCGCAAGCAGGAGTGCCGCGCCAGTGAGTTGGAGCGTAGCTGGCAGCCGATTGAGGACGCTCTCCAGCGCGGGTCGGCCATCGCGCCAGCTGTCGCCGAAATCGCCAGTGAAGCCGCGGCCAATGAAGCGCAGGTATTGCTGCAACATTGGATCATCCAGACCCAGTTTCTGCCGCATCTGCTCGCGAAGCTCCGGAGAGACACCTGGCGGAAGGAATCCCTGGGTGGGATCGCCGGAAAGATGAATCATCACGAACACCAACGTACTCGCCAACCAGAGGGTGACGATAATCTGAACTATGCGGGTGGCGATGATTCGCAGCATCGGTTCCAGGTGGATGATCCGGTGGTGCAGCGGCAGGCCGATTGCACGTGGCAATCAGTATCCGCTGTCTTCCCGAGGCATCCGGCAGAGATCGAATCCCGGGCAAACAAAAACCCGAGGGCCAGATAGCCATCGGGGGACAATTGCGGAGGGGAACGCATGCCACATCCGGTAGAACACCAGATGTGTGCGTGTGACCTTCTCCCATCCGGACTTTACCGTCGGCTCCGGAGTCTCACCGGATCGTGCGCTTGTGTATCACGTGCGCTTGCGGGCTGTACCGCCGGTCAGGACTTGACCGCCATCGCTCGACGATCTCACCAAACCCCGAAGGTTATGTGCTTGTATGGTACGGCGAATGACACCAAAGGGCAACTGGTTATGATCAGGTCAGCTTCTGACACTTCGGGCAGATATAGGTACCACGTTGCCCAACGCGCAGTTTTACGATCTCGGTACCGCAGCGGAGACAAGGTTCCCCGGCGCGTCCGTGAACAGCGGGAAAGCCATCGACGGGATGGGCGATGTTGTGCACGATCTTGGCACCGCCCTGACGAATACCTTCCGCAATCACTGGAGGAATCTCCCGCAGAATCGTGTTCCGCTTAATCGCGCTCAGTTTGTTGGCATGCGTTGCCGGGTGCACTCGCGCCCGCCAGAGCACTTCATCCACGTAGATATTGCCGAGGCCAGCGATATACGTCTGATCGAGCAGGAGCGTCTTAATCGGGATACCACGTCGCATCATCACCGGGGCTAATAAGGCGATATCCAGTGGCTCGGTGGCTTCCGGTCCATATCCGAACTCATCGATAGCGGCAGCTACATCCTCTGTCGGCAGAATCCTCCACCAGCCGAACTGGCGGATATCGGAATACTGAACGATCGTGCCATCTTCAAAGGTTAGCGTGGCGTGAGTGGACTTGTGCGGGTATTCCCCGTATGGATGCGGAACCGGATGTCCGGCGACGGCACGCTCTCCGTTCGGCGAAATCACGGCCCATTGTCCGGCCAACTTGAAGTGCACCATCATCGAGAGGTCGTTACTCCAATCGATGATCATGATTTTGGCGCGACGTCGCGCACCCATCACGGTAGCGCCTATAAGCGGTTCAACGGAGTCGATCGGGGAATCCCGCAGCACTTTGGGCAGACGCAGCTCGACGCCGGTCAGCGTCTTGCCGACCAGCGTCGATTCCGTGATTCTGCGAGCAGTTTCAACTTCGGGTAGTTCAGGCACCGGCTTCTGAGCGTCGCATCCACTGGGCGGCACGCAGCGCCACTTGCAGGCCTTCATCTTCATCGTGGCACGCATTGATAACGCGTGCCATAACATCCCAGGCGGCCAACTTGGCTTGACGATGCGTAGCCTGATATTGACTGCGCCGGGCGCCGAGCAAGCGACCACTGGTTTGATACTCAACCGTCCAGGACTCGCCGGATCTACTGAGGCAGATCAGACTGCTGCCCTTCTTCCAAATGAACTCGTTGGCGGCTTCGTCGATGTGATCCACCATCATACGGAAAAACCTCGGCAAGCGGGACACAAATGTCGCCTTGCTCGTGCGGGGAGAGATAGCAATTGCCACGGTATCTGTGAGCCTTTTAGTGAGGCGACTCACCCACCTGTGACTGGAGTCAAGTGTACCAACAGTTGGTCACAGAGGGTATGCGCACGGTCCCTCCGGCCTCGTTGCCAAAGGTGTTCGGCATGGCGTGTGACCATGCCCGACTATGTTACAGCATTCACAAGCCGTGTAACAGTTTCACTTTCTTCGGATTCCTGCGATAGATGGAAGCGCAGAATGCCAGTATCTGATCATCATTGACTATCTAGCTACCAATATGCGTAAACGCACCATCCTCACCACGAATAACCTTGAGTTCGCCGATCACTGCAGCGGTATTGATGGGGCCGTAGATATGCGGAAAATGCTCGTCCGGATCGTCATAGCGAACATCGCTCGTGATTGCATCCGTCTTCACCACCAGCACCGTGCGCTCATCCGGCGAGTTGGTATAGAACTGATTGCCGACCCACTCCAGTAGATCGAGTCCATTCGTGCAGTGGATGAACCCATCGGCAGCGAACGCCGAAGGTGTATAGGTATGCTCGCCTCGCTGCGCTTCCCACTCGGACGCGAGCGCCATGTGATAAGTGATGCCCGCCTCTTTGCAGGCTGCGGAATCGCGGAATTCCAGTGTCATGTGTCATCTCCATCGTACGGTCTCCAAAGCGGACCAGAATGTAGAATACCCTGAAGGATTGGCGAGCAGGAGACAAGATGCGCATTGCGATTGTGTTCAACCCGGGTTCAGGGCGACGGGCAGCGACGACATCGCTTGGGCAGGTCACCTCTGCGTTGGCATCGCACAATCACACGATTGAGGTTTTCGACCGGGTCGCCGAACCCGATTTCGAGGCTGCGATTCGACGGGAGGCACACGACTTCGATCGTGTTATCGCTATTGGTGGTGATGGCACCCTTAATGGCGTGGTCAATGGCGTCATGACCAGTGATCATCCGCAACTGCCGATTGCGTTCGTGCCAACGGGCCGAGGCAAAGATACTGCGCGCGCACTCACATCGTGGAAGGCGGAGGCCTTGGGAGACGGGGTGTTTGAAGCTGCAGAAGCAGTACCGACCGATCTTGTGCGCATCGAACTCGCCTCGGGCACAACCCGGTATGCGATCAATGTCGCCAACATCGGTCTGGCTGCACATGCAGCTCATCTGGCAAATGGCATGCCTCGCTGGCTTGGCTCTTTGAGCTATGTGCTTGGAGCCGGTCGCGCGATTGTACCGCCACGTGAGTTCGCAGTGAGGATGTGTATCGATGGCGATGTGATCGCCATCAACAATGCCCTCCTCCTCTCAGTCTGCAATGGTCGCGCGATGGGAGGAGGTATTTACATCGCGCCAGAAGCTGATCAGCACGATGGTTTGCTCGATATCGTAATCGCAGCCAATGCACACCTGGGCGATCTGGCGCTGCAACTGCCGAAACTGAAATCTGGCAAGCCATTCGATCACAAGGCGTTGCATCGTTGGCGCGGTGAAGAGGTGACATTGCAGCCCACCTCGACAACCTGGTTCGATGCCGATGGCGAACGTTTGAACACCCAACCTCTGAAGCTCGCAGTCGCGGCTGGCGCGGTCAACTGGATAGCTCCCCAATGAAGAATCTGCAACGAACCAGCGAAGAGTGGAAACGACTTCTGACGAAGAGCGGTGTCAAACCAACGAAGTCGATGGGGCAGAACTTCCTCACCGAAACTCGCGTGGTCGAGGAGATCGTGGAGGCGGCGGGGGTGGTGCCGGGCGATCTCGTGATCGAGATCGGTCCCGGCATGGGCATCCTCACGCGGCAACTCCTCACAGCCGGGGCAGAAGTCATCGGTGTCGAGCTTGATCGTGAGCTGGCGGTATTATTGCGCAAGGATTTGGCGGGCATCGACACCTTTACGCTGGTAGAGCAGGATGCACGTTATCTCGATCCAGCGGCAATAACTGGCGGCCGCGACTACCAGGTGGTCGCGAATCTCCCCTACTCGGTCGCCTCAGTGATTTTGCGTAACCTGATGGAGTCCTCCCAGCCGCCGACATCCATGACTGTGATGGTGCAGAAGGAAGTAGCGGAACGCATGACCGCCGATCCCGGTGATATGAGTCTACTCAGCCTGGCCACTGACCTCTATACGGAAGCTGAGATCGTATTGATCGTTCCGAAAGAGGTCTTTCTGCCTCCTCCCAAGATCGAATCCGCGGTGGTGAGGCTGGTTACACGACCAGGTTTGCCCGGTTCGCACGAATCACGAGAGCGCATGTTTGCCCTAGCCACCATGGCATTTCAGCGAAAACGGAAGACGCTTGGCAACGGACTGAGCATGGGTCTCGGCATCCCCAAGGCAGATATCGACATGATCCTGCATGGTGTTGATATTGATGCAACACGGCGACCACAAACGCTTGGCGTGGCGGAGTGGATTCGGATCGCCGAGGCGCTCCCATGAGCCGCGTGCGTCTGCTTGCCCCGGCCAAAATCAATCTTGGTTTGGCCATTCTGGGCAAACGTGACGACGGCTATCACGAGATCGATAGCGTGATGGCGATGGTTGGCCTCTACGACGAATTGGTCTTTGCCGAGACACCAGAGCCGGGCATCACCATCGTGGGGATGGATGATGTACCGATGGAACAGAATCTCATCTACAAGGCGACTCAGCTCTGGCTCACTGAAACCAGAACCAATCGTGGAGTCAACATTCAGGTAACCAAGCATATTCCTTCGCCGGGTGGGCTTGGAGGTGGCAGCACCGATGCCGCCGCAACACTGATCGCCCTGGAGCATCTCTTCCAGGTTCGACATACCAACACACCATCGCTCGCCGCCAGCATTGGGGCAGACTGCCCATTCTTTCTGTCGTCCTCCCCTGCCAATCGCGCCCGAGGTATAGGTACCGATCTTGATGTCGCTCCAGTTCCCAAGGGATGGTCGGTTTTGATCACACCAACAGTTGATATGGCCGCCAAGACATCACGGCTGTATGGAGCACTCACGCCTGAGGATTATGGCACTCCTGGTCAAATGGATGAAGTTGTGGCGCGGCTGGAGAAGGATGAACTTCCAGAGATAAACCTGCTGGCAAACAGCTTCGATCGTGCCGTGAATGCACTCATGCCCGGCGTCGCGCAACTACGCGAGACACTTGGAGATGCGGGGATTGAGGTGGCGCTCTCAGGTGCCGGCCCGACGCTCTATGCGCTCGCAAGCGAGGAAAAAACTGCACGAAGTATCGCCTCTCGAGCCAGGATGCTCGTGGACGACTCAACGGCGATCCACGTAGCCCCGTTTCTCGCCACCGTGCCCACACCGGAGGACCTCAGGTGATTAGCCGTCGCAATCTGGTCATCGGCGGCATCTCGATACCGACTGGTGTCGGGCTAGGATTGTGGGCGCACACCGCCAACCGACTAGCCGCAAGCATTCGCCTGATCGGCAACGACGATGGCATCCTGACGCTGCTCGACACCGGGCGCGAGCGTGTGCTTATCCTGTCTGGCACCATCGATAGCGATCTCTGGAGTCATCTGCCTATCTTGCGAACACTCGGTCGCGCTCGCATCGACATGGTGATCGGTTCCTACGCGAATTTGTTGCCCAGAACCGTACGTGAGGGCGTCGGAGAGGCGCTGATGATATCGATGCAGAAAGATGCTTCGCTGCCACCACTCGGAGGCAACGTACAAGTCATCACCGACTACACGGAACTTGCAGTCGGTGCCGGGAAAGTTACGGTTGAGGCTTCCGGTCCCGTCGTAGAGTCACCCACATTCGTCATCGCCTGGGAGATCGAAGACACCACTACGCTGATCCTGAGCGGGATTGAAGCACTCCGACAACGACATCAATCGCAGGTGCATGCGTTGGTTGTCCCGGGAGAGTTAGCAGCCGAGGATGTATCGAACACCGGGGCTGCGCTAATCGTTGGTGCCGCCGATGTTCCAGTCAATCTCGAGGGGCCTTACCTGCAAATCTTTCCAACAGCAGTGACGACCATCACCCCAGGCGACGAAGCTATCAGCGTGCCAAAGGATCAGCTTTCGTCCTGATCCTTCATCCAGTCAGCCAGGACCTTGCGAGAGGAAGAATCCGGCTTCGGTTCCGCAGGCGGTGTGGCTCGAGTGCTGGGTGTCCCCGCTGTTCTGGTATTGCGTTGCTGTGCAGGTGTGGCATCTGGCCAGGTCTGTCGCCAGCCGGAACCGTAGGTCGCCGGATTGGCCCGCTGTGGCTCAGCATCGCTCTGCCACTCATTCACCTCCCGAATACGCACAGGCTCGCGCGGGGCAGGCTCTACGGTTTCGGGTTGATATGGCCGCGTCGCCTGATTCTGCTGATAGAGCGCCGGTGGGGGTGCCTGATACACCGGGATTTCGCTGGCCCGATCGCGCACAAACATTCCGAAAATAGTGCTGCAGGCGACGCCAAGGGTAGCAATCAGGAGAATCGTGCCGAAATCCTCACTCAATGTTCGGGCGACAATGCCAGAGGTGACTGGCTTGGTCTGGCCGCCCGGAACGATCGTCTCCCCATAGAGATTGATAAGGTACCCAGCCAGAATCATCGCATTGAAAAGCGCCAGAAACGCGCCATAGAGGCGACCGCCGGGTCCTGGTCGATAGCTGAAGGCGGCGCTGCCACCGTAGCCAATGAGCGCGGTGATCGCCACCACAATGAGTACACTCATCAAGAATTCGGCAGCACCGGGAGTCCAGCCAAACATCCGGGTAAAAAGGCTACTCCAGTCGCTACCCCATGCCTGCGCCATAAGGATACCGAGAAGCAGTCCGGCCGCTGTGCAGAGTTCGCGCAGGCCACCTCGATAAAACCCGATGGGAACCATCATCAGGAAGATGATGACCAGCAGAAAATCGAGGACAAGCGAACCCATCAGCCCTCCTCTATTCCAACGAGTCGCAGCAGTGCTCCGAGTGGAATACCAAGCCAGTCCGGTCGGTTGTTCATCTCGTACCGTGTCTCGTAAAGCGCCTTTTCAGCGATCATGAGATTCAGCACGCTGGCAAATGCAGCATCATCTGTCGGCACCAACGGTACGGTGGTCGCTGTGATCGCCTGCCTGTAGGCGGCAACAAATGCGTCGCTGGCGGTTTCGACCCAATCCGCCAATTCCTGCTTTTGCTCCGGATACTGTTGCGTGAGCGTGGCGGCAGCGTAATCGAGTGAACGCAGCATGCCGGCAACATCCTTCAAGGCCGGCAATTTCTGCCGCCGTTCGTCCATGCTACGGCTGGGTTCACCCTCGAAATCGATGATGGCGAAATCGTCATGTTGTGTGCGCAGGGTTTGCCCCAGGTGGTAATCACCATGCACACGGATAAGCGCCGTGCCAACCATACTCCAGGCGTCGCCCATCATGGCGCCCAGCCCCTTGTGGAGTCGTTCAACCCGCTCCGGACCAAGCACGTGGGAGAGTCCCTCGACAGAGCCTTCCATCTCGGCAATCACGCGCTGGATGATCGCCTCAGCCTGATCACATCCAACCGTTTCAGGAGCAAAGGCATCGTCACCGAGATCTGCGCTCAAGGCCAGGTGCATTTCCGCCGTGCGTGTGCCAAGAAGCGCCACATCGTGCACCAGCGCATCGCGGCGTTCAGGCTGGGCGAGTTCATGGAGCATCCAGCTCCAGCCATCGCCGATGTTGGCCACAAACTGCTGAACGGCCAAAATATCCGTCCGCGCACCGTCCTGCCAGAGCTCGATCACGCCGTAGAGTTCGGGCACATGGTGGAAGGTACCACCGCGCATGATGTGTTCTGCGATCTCGAGATCAGGGTTTAGTCCAGGTTGGACCTTACGGAAGACTTTGCCGATGAATGCGCTATCGAAAACGATGCTGGTATTGCTCTGCTCAGACGCAATCGCCTTGGCCCGACTGTAGTCCAGTCCCTCGGTCTCCGGAAAATCGTCTCCAATGCGACGCCACCGCCATCGTCCTCCAACCTCGCGCTCGTGCGCGAAGCCGCTGACCAGCCATTCAAGGAAGGCGGGATTGGCGGTGGCGTCTCGCTCTGGTAATGGTCCCGGAGTCGCGAGAATCGGCACGAAGTAGGCGCTGGCTGGACCCCACTCAAATTCGCAACGGACAATCGCCAGAATCACTGGCACTTTCCCGCACATCACGAAATCGGCGATATCAACGCTCAGGTCGGTAACAGGTCTCGCCTTGTCACCAAACCAGCGACGTGAGACCAGCCATTCGAGATGATCCAGAAATTGTTGGGCCAGCGATTCCATGCTTATCCTTGTTCCACCGGCTTCTCCAAACGGAACCAATAGAAGTTGTGAGCGCCAAAGGTCATGAAATATGGCAACTCACCAATGGTTGGGAAGCGCGTCTCGCCGATCAATTCGACGGGCTGATACCCCTCGAACTCGGAAAGATCGATTTCCGCGGCCTGCACGAAGCGACTGAGGTTGACTGCACAGAGCAGGATCTCGTCCTGATACTCACGCAGATAAACCAGAATCTTCTGATTCTCCGGGTGCAGGAAGCGGAGAGAGCCACGACCGAATGCCTTGTGTCGGCGACGTACCGCCAGCATCCGCTTCATCCAGTTCAGCAAGCTGGTGGGTACGCGCTCCTGCGCCTCCACATTGACACCCTGATACCCATACACAGGATCGGTGATAACCGGGAAGACGAGCTTTGCTGGATCTGCACGGCTGAAGCCGGCATTGCGATCACCGTTCCATTGCATTGGCGTGCGTACACCGTTGCGATCACCAAGGTAGATGTTATCGCCCATGCCGATCTCGTCGCCGTAATAGATCACGGGGGATCCCGGCATACTCAACAGCAGCGAGTTCAGCAACTCAGTTTGACGACGTCCGTTATCCAGCAGGGGCGCGAGGCGACGGCGAATACCAACATTGATCCGCATGCGCGGATCCTTGGCGTATTCCCGGTACATATAGTCCCGCTCTTCGTCGGTCACCATTTCCAGCGTGAGTTCATCGTGATTACGCAGGAAGATGGCCCACTGATTCTTCTCGGAAATCTCCGGCGTGTTCGCCATAATTTCGACGATCGGTGTACGGCTCTCCTGTCGCACCGCCATGTACATGCGGGGCATCAGAGGGAAGTGGAATGCCATCTGGAACTCCGGCGCCTCATCGGTGCCAAAGTACTCCACCACATCAGCCGGCCACTGGTTCGCCTCGGCAAGCAGGATCGCGCCCGGATACTCGGTATCGACCATCTTGCGCAGATCGCGGAGGAACTGGTGCGTCTCCGGCAGATTCTCGCAGATGGTGCCTTCGCGCTCGTAAAGATACGGCACCGCATCGCAGCGGAAGCCGTCGAGGCCAAGATTCATCCAGAAGCGGGTGACGTTGAACATCTCCTCATGCACGGCGGGATTGTCGTAATTCAGATCCGGCTGGTGGCTGAAGAAGCGATGCCAGAAGTACTGACCAGCGACGTTATCGTAGGTCCAGTTGCTGGTTTCGGTATCCGTGAAGATGATGCGCACACCATCGTACTCGGAGGGATCATCTGTCCAGACATAGTAGTCGCGTTTGGGTGAGTTGGGATCGGAGCGCGCTTCCTGGAACCAGGCATGCTGATCGCTGGTATGGTTCATAACCAAATCGGCAATAACCCGGATACCGCGCTCGTGAGCAGCGTCCGTGAATGCCTGGAAATCGTTGACCGTGCCGTAATCCGGGAAGATGCTGGTGAAATCGGAGATATCGTAGCCATCATCACGCAGGGGGCTCGGGTAGATAGGTGTGAGCCAGATGCAGTCGACACCGAGATCACGGATGTAGTCCAGCTTCTCGGTGAGGCCGACGAAGTCGCCAAAGCCATCATTCGACGAGTCGAAAAAACTCTTCACCATCACCTGATAGATAACGGCGTCCTTGAACCACATATCATCGCGGCTCAACATGTGGCGACTCCTCTTTCCTTGCGTGCGCAATGCACCCTCCCCTGCTCGCTGCAGAGGCGTTGTGTTGATGTCAATATACCGCCAATTCATGGCTGATCCATCGGGTACCAGGCCTGATGTCGCCACATCTTTGGTTACAGAACGATATCCACGTATTCAACGTGCTGCCAGGGTCGAATGTGCAGGATCATCGCGGGATTCACCTGTGGATCAAGGCGAAGATGCTGCCACGCTCCGGTCCAGCTGTGAACCGCGTTGTCGTTCAACTCATCGACCGCAAGATACTGGTGATCTGGCGCAATCCCCCAGTCAGCAATTGGCAGCTGGAACCAGGCTTCGTGTGTCTCGAACGGATTGATATTACACAGCACCACCACGATATCGCCATTGTCTGGCGTGCGTTTGACATAGCCGAGGATGTTGTCGTTCTGCACTTCGAAGAAGCTGAGATTATCGTATTCCTGCAGCGCAGCGTGAGCATTGCGGATGGCATTAAGTCGACTGATATAGGGCGTGATGTTGCCTTCGCGATCCCAATCCCACACCTTGTACTCGTATTTCTCCGAGTTGAGGTATTCCTCCTTGCCGGGCACCGGTGTGCCTTCGCAAAGCTCAAAACCACTGTAAATGCCATAAACGCTGGAGAGCGTGCTGGCGAGGACGACACGGTACTTGAACGCTGGCGTGCCTCCGATCTGGAGAATGCTCGGATTGATATCGTGCGTATTCGTGAAGAAATTGCCCCGGAAGAAGTCTTTCATCTCGGTCTGTGTCAGTTCTTCCGCGTACTCAACAATCTCGTGCTTGTAGTTGCGCCAGGTGAAATAGGTGTAACTCTGGGCAAATCCCGCTTTGGCCAGCGCCTTCATCACCTTGGGTTTGGTGAAGGCTTCGCTCAAGAAGATCACATCCGGATCGGTTTCATGAACCTTGGCGATCAGCCACTCCCAGAAGGAGGTCGGTTTGGTGTGGGGATTGTCGACGCGAATCGTTTTAACACCATGCCCAACCCAGACCATGAGAATGCGATAGATCTCCTCATACAACTCCCGCCAGTGTGCCTGGTTGAAATTGACGGGATACATATCCTCGTATTTTTTTGGAGGATTCTCGCCGTACTTAATCGTGCCGTCAGGTCGAATAAAGAACCACTCCGGATGTTCGGTCAGCCAGGGATGCTCCGGTGAGCCTTGCACCGCCAGATCCATGGCGATCTCCATACCATGCTCGGCAGCTCTGGCGACAAGCTCATCGAAATCGTCCCAGGTTCCCAGATCCGGGTGAATCGCATCGTGGCCACCGTGTTTGTTACCAATGGCGTACGGCACCCCCGGATCGCCTGGTTCGCTGACAAGGCTGTTGTTGCGGCCCTTACGCTTTTGCTCGCTGATAGGGTGAATCGGCGTGAAGTACAGGACATTGAAGCCCATTCCCTGAATGCGTGGAAGTTGCTTCTCTACATCCTTGAAGGTGCCACTCTGGCCTTCGACTGAACCTGCGCTCCGGGGAAACATGCTGTACCAGGCCGCGAAGCGCGCCCGCACCCGATCGACATAGATCGGATACGGTCCGGCAATCGCGGCGTGATCGCGAGCAGCGCTGCGGTACATCAAAGAAGCGAGATCATCCTGCAGCATAATTTCGGCAGCGGTCGTCTGAGCGACTGCAGTCTCGGCGGCATCGAGAATGCTTTGCATCCATTCGCGATCCTCATCGCTGGCACGGGCAAAGCTCTCCTCGACGAAGTTACGCCCTTCAAGCAGTTCACTGGAGACGTCCAGACCAGCATCGACCTTTTTCTCGAGTTCATGTCGCCAGCTCTCAAAATGATCTGGCCAAGCCAAGATGCGATATTCGGCAGCGCCGACGATATCGACGGTGAATGATCCCGCCCAACCATCGTTATCCACCAGTACCAGCGGAGCTTCGCTCCATTCGCACTGACCTCGCTGCCGGTACTGGATCACCGCAGCGATAAGGTCATGCCCCTCGCGAAAGATATCGGCGGTGACATCGACCGTATCGCCCACTTCGCGCTTGAGCGCGTAGCGGCCACAGTCAACCGTTGGTTGGACGTTCTCTATAAGCACGCCACTCGGAGCTTCGGCATAGGACTGGAGATCGAGATTCATGGATTCCTCGTTCATGCGTACCCGCCTGTGGCGGCAATATCTAACATCGCTATGCTGATTATCGCAAGAAGTGGTTGATCTCTACGAGTACAATTGCATTCGGGATGTGATCGTACACCTGATCAACATCCCACAATGCCCATACGGAGTGATTGCTATAATGACCCGATTCTTCCGCTCGCCAGTTGCTCTTATCCTCCTCGCCATGCTGCTCATTGGGGGCCTGATCACGGCGAATATGGCGTACCAGCATGTTGATCTGCAGCCTGTGGATGCAAGCGGAACGGGCTTAACAGTTGACGAGCAGGCGTACTATGAGTACGTTGCCCCTCGCCTGGATGCACTGGTCGAGGAAGTTTCTGCCACTCGTGAGATGGTAGAAGGCAAGAGTCGAGATATTCTGGCGCTGACGCGCGCTGGCACGGTGATAGAGACCCTTACTGGCGAAATCCGTGCCTATGGCGAAGATCACGGTGTACCGAATCGCTTCGCTGATGTACATGCACGCATTTTGGCGGCATCGGACACTGTAACCTCCGCCTTTGATGCAGCGCGGACAGCGCTACGCACATTCAACTTCTCAGGAATGAGTGATCTGGTAACAGAGTTTGGCGCAGCGGCAGATGAGTTCACCGCCTCCCAACACGACCTTGAATCGCTGGCGGGAAGTTGATGGAAAGATTGGAAGCAACAATGAACTACGAAGTACGATATTTGCTCAATGGCGAAGAAGGCACCCTTGAGGTAGAAGCTGAAACTGCCGCAGCCGCAGCTGAGATCGCGCAGCAGCAGATCACCGGCGATGGTGATTCCTATGAGCTGATCCAGGTGACATTGCTGGACAGCGAATCTGCCCCGGCATAGGTCGAGGTCGACGCAAAGCGATGATTACCACTGAGCCGCAGGCACAGACGATTTCCGTAGGCAACGAGACGCAGAAGATTCGTCCCGGAAGCGCGCGACCTCTTGGTGCCACCATCGTCGATGGCGGCACCAACTTCGCGGTGTATTCCGCAAATGCCACCCAGATTGATATCTGTCTCTTCGCCGAGGACGACGAGAAACCAACCCAGGTCTTCACCCTGCCGGAGCGCACCGAACGTGTCTTTCACGGATTCATTCCCGGTGTGGGTGAAGGCACGAAGTACGGACTCCGCGCGCATGGCGCGTGGGATCCGCAGAACGGGCTGCGCTTCAACGAGAACAAGCTCCTTCTTGATCCTTATGCCAGAGCTGTTGTTGGAGAACCCGTTTGGGGCGATGCCTCATTCGCCCATACGCCCGGCAATGATCTGGTGATGAGCGATCTGCCGAACGACGCCTTCGTGCCCAAGGGCATGATCGTGGCGGATGGTTATGACTGGGGCGATGACAAGCAACTGAATATCCCATGGGATGAAACGATCATTTACGAGATCCACGTCAAGGGATTCACGGAGCAGAATCCGGATATCCCGGCGGAGTTGCGTGGGACCTATGCCGGCCTGGCGCACCCAAAAGCCATCGAGTACCTCAAGAGTCTCGGTGTCAGCGCAGTTGAACTTCTCCCGGTACACGCGTTTGTTAACGATGAATTCCTCACCGATCAGGGCAAGGTGAATTACTGGGGCTACAGCACGCTTGGTTACTTTGCACCAGCTGCCCGCTACGCCGCGAACAAAACACCCGGGGCAGAGATCAACGAGTTCCGCGACATGGTGAAGGCGCTTCACGAGGCCGGTCTGGAAGTGATTCTGGATGTGGTCTTCAATCATACGTGTGAGGGAAGTGAGAAGGGGCCAGTGCTCTCCTTCCGCGGTCTGGATAACCGCACCTATTACAAGCTCGATCCGAACAACCTACGCCAGAACGAGAACTTCACGGGAACTGGTAACACGGTGAATGTCGGGCATCCGCAGGTTATGCGGCTGGTGCTGGATTCGCTGCGCTACTGGGTGCAAGAGATGCACGTGGATGGCTTCCGCTTCGATCTCGCGGTGACTCTCGGGCGTGAGTATCCGGATTTTGATCGCCACGGCGGTTTCTTCGATGCTATCTATTGCGATCCGGTACTGAGTGATGTGAAGCTCATCGCCGAACCATGGGACACCGGTCCGGGTGGTTATCAACTGGGCAACTTCCCGGTTATCTGGGCCGAGTGGAACGACAAATATCGAGACGATGTCCGCACCTTTTGGCAGACCTCGCGCCCGATCCTGCCCGCGATGGGTTATCGACTCACGGGATCCAGCGATATCTTCCAGCTCAGCGGCCGCAAACCAATGGCCAGTCTGAACTTCATCGCGGCCCACGATGGCTTTAGCCTGAACGATCTGGTCAGCTATACCCAAAAGCATAATGATGCCAATGGCGAGGGTAATCAGGATGGTCACAATCACAATATCGGCGCCAATTACGGTGTTGAAGGCGTAACCGATGATCCGAAGATCCTGGCACTGCGCGAACGCCAGAAGCGGAACATGCTGGCAACCCTGCTCTTTAGCCAGGGCACGCCCATGATCTGCGGCGGCGATGAGCTCGGCCGCACTCAGCAGGGCAATAACAACGCTTATGCCCAGGACAATGCCATCAGTTGGTATGACTGGAATCTGACCGATGCGGACAAGGAGCTGATCGCCTTCACGCAGCTCGCAATCGATATCCGTAAGGACAATCCAGCATTACGACGTCGCTATTTCTTCCAGGGGATGCCGCAGGCACAGGGAGACATGAAGGATGTTACCTGGCTGCATCCGGATGGATATGAAATGACGGTCGGTGACTGGACGAATCCGGAGCTACGCACACTCGGCATGCGTCTGGATGGCGGGGCCATTCATGAGATCGATGACGATGGCGATCCTATCGAACCAGCCTCTGTCCTGCTTATTTTTCACGCCGGTGAAGAGGAGACGGAGTTCACACTGCCACTCGTCGAGCGCGGAGAGGAACTGAGTCACTGGGTAGCTTTGCTTAGCACAGACAGTGACGATGGCCGGGTATCGCTCAAGGCGAAGGCCGGAGATACCATTCCGGTTCCCTCACGGACGGTGATGATCTTCCTCCCCAGCACGGAGTTGGACGGACAAGAGTACTTGTAGCGCGACAAGGAGAAACGCCGGACATCTCTGCCCGGCGTTATCGATGAATCGTTGCGGGTGGATTTGGCCTAGCCAAATCCACCCTTCGTGTTTGATCTAGTGTTCGCCGATAGGATCACGATCGGTGGGGATGATGGAGAGCAAATCCTGCAGCATCTCAGCCTGATAGGAGCTCATCTCACCCAGAAGCATGCTGAGGCGATGCTGATAGGCATGACCAACACGTTCAAGCAATTCCTCACCAGCCGGAGTCAGACGCGCCAGGACCATACGGCGATCTTCAGGATGCGCTTCACGGGTGGCCCAACCGTGTTTGGCCAGAATGTCGACATAAAGCGTTGCAGTTCGACGTGCCACTGCGAGACGACGCGCCAACTCGGAAGGAGCGATGCCGATATCACCTACCTCGGCGAGTTCTACCAGCGCACCATAGGCACCGGCGGTGAGGTCCAGGTCAACCAACGCATCGGTTGCGGCGCGATCAAGTGCACCCGCCGTACGGATAAGCTGCATGAAAGCGTGATACCGTACCGAATCAATATTGGCTTGCCCTTCGTGGGGCGCCTGCCAGGAGTCATCGAAGACCAACCATTTGGGATGTACTGAAGCTCGCGTCATTGTAGTGGCCATGATCCCTATCCGTTCGTGAGATATACGCACAATGTTGTGCATCAGATCATTATTCGCTGATGCCAATTGTACGGCTGCACGCTTTCAACAATTGACAGGGAATGTTGCGTGACTACGTTTTGCCATGTAGGGAAAAGTTTGACACTTTTCCAAACTGCATACAGTGTCCTACATTACCTCCTCGGTGAGGAGTCCTGCCCGAAGTGCATATCGCACCAATTCGGCGCGATTGGTGAGTCCCAATTTCTGCATGGCACGATGTCGATAGGTCTCCACCGTCTTTGGCGAGAGACTCAGGAACTCAGCACTCTGCTGGGCGGTGTAGCCCTCGGCGGTGAGCTTCACCACTTCGCGCTCACGCTCCGAGAGAACCTCGACAATGTCCAGGTCTTCGCCATCGGTGCTTCGCCCAAGATAACCGCGTAGCAGTGTCTTGGTTGCAGCAGGATCAAGGAAGACTTCACCCTTGGCCACAGTGCGAATGGCATTCAACAGATCGGTGTGAGCACTCGATTTACGCACGTACCCAAGTCCGCCCGCCTGTAGCACCGGCAGCAGGTAGCGCTCCTCAGCATGGACAGTAAGAACAAGTACCTTGGTCGAATCGCCGAGGGCGGTGAGTTCGCGAACGACCTCCATCCCACCACCGGGCATAGAGAGATCCGTCACCACCACGTTTGGGTGAAGCTCACTGACGGCACGCACGGCACCTGGGCCATCCTCTGCCTCGCCAACCACAGTAATATCTGGCTGACTCTCCAGCAATGCTCGCAGGCCAGCACGGACCACACCGTGATCATCGGCAAGTACAACCCGAATAGGACCCTGTTCCATACGTCCCCCACAAATCACTGTGCGTCAGGCGCCAGAATCGCCTGTAAGCGGAATCCACGCACGCACACGCGTGCCCGGGTTGCGATCACCCTCAATCTCAAGAGTACCACCCACAAGGTCAACCCGCTCTTGCATACCAAAAACACCGAGTCCAAGACCTTTGCCGTCGCTACGATTCTCTCCGTGCGGATTGAAACCACGACCGTTGTCCTCAACCACCAGTTCGATGCCATCGTCCACAAGTGCCAGGGTAACGTTCGCTGCGGTTGCATGGGCGTGCTTCCACATATTCGTCAACGCCTCCTGGGCCACACGGTAGAGCACCAATTCGATGGCTTCGTCGGTACGCTCCCGCAACTCGGAAGCATCGTAAGTGATGTCGATACCGCTGCGATCTCGCATGCGTTGCACCAGGGCACCCGTCGCCTCGCGCAACCCCAAATCGTCAAGACTCGGCGGACGCAACTCGTGCCCAAGCCGGCGCACGGCCTCCATGGACTCGGCGAACATATCCTCGAGTTGACCTGCCACAGCACGGATTTCTTCGTTCTCCGAGTTCTTCATTGCGCTCACGCGCAGAAGCTGGGCAAAGAGCACCTGGCTGGTATCGTCGTGAAGTTCACGGGCGATGCGTTTGCGCTCATCTTCCTGGGCGGCAATGACCCGGTTCACCAGATCCTTAATGCGATCACGGTCACTTTCCACCTGATCCAGCGCACCATTGAACGAGACAACGATCTGCTCCAGCTGTGGATCCCGGAAAGGATCAGCTCCGGTGCGAGCGGTATAGTCGCCGTGGCGCACACGATCAGCGGTAGCGGCGATATCATCCAGCGGCTTGAGTGTTTTACGTACCACCCAAATGTTGGCCAGCGTGCTCATCCAGCCACCCACCAGCGCAAATCCCATCGCCAGTAATACGAGCCGGAGCCCGTCGTTACCCGATGCGAGCTTGGCAACCAGCCAGGTGCCGCCCGCGGCACCGATGATCACGATGACGACATTGGCGATGATCAGCTTGTATTGCAACGGAAAGAGCTGAAGTCGTTCAATCATTCCCTAGTCCTGCGATCGCAGCCTCTGGCCGCGCGTTCTCACCATTTTGGTACACTCGGGTGGAAATGTGCATACCAGTACCCGGAGGATGTTTGTGGCAGCCAATAGTTCGTTTGATGTTGTTTCCAAATTTGATCGCCAGGAGCTCAAGAACGCCGTCGATCAAACAGAGCGCGAAGTTCGCACCCGTTACGATCTCAAGGATACGAAAACCGAAATCACGCTCGATGACAACAGCATCACCATCAACACCGAAAGTGACTACTCGCTCGGTGCAGTGCGGGATGTGCTGGAAAGCAAAATGATCAGCCGTAAGCTGAGCCTCAAGATTCTGGACTATCAGGCAGAAGAGGACGCCAGCGGCGCACGCAAGCGACAGGTTGTGAAGCTGCGTGAAGGCATCAATGACGAGATCGCCAAGAAAATCAGCAAGGAAATTCGCGACAACTTCAAGAAGGTGAACGCCCAGATTCAGGGCGACGCCATTCGCGTGCAGGCGAAGAGTCGGGATGATCTCCAGGCGGTGATCAATCACCTCAAGGGGGAAGATTACCCGGTAGCCTTACAGTTCACCAATTATCGATAACCGATTCAATTGCGGAGTTAGCGAATCGGTCCGGGATTTGGGTCTTGGACCGAAATCGTTCCGTTCTCCGTCAGGAGGTCTCTGATCCGGGGCGTCGTGGAGGTGTCCCATCGTCACCGGTCCGTTTCTCCGGCAGTGCCTGGGCTTCCCGCTCCAGCAGCGGACTCTCCAACGGAGAACCGGTCGGAAAGATGCGAATCGATTCCGGCGGCATCTCGGGCCACACCCGTTGGAACATCACCCACTGATCCAACGACGTAGCAATCCCCTCCTCCAAAACAGGAAGTAGCTGCTCCATCCCCCGCTCAATATCGGCGTCCACATCTTTTGTCTTCTCCACGTAAATCGGAGGCAAGATGTGAATATTGTGCAGATTCCCTTTGCCCCGTTGCGTGTAAAGCGGAATGATGGGTGCACCGGTGTCACGAGCGATTCGTATCGCTCCCGGGGGCAAGGTGGTGGGATGACCAAAGAAATCAACCTGGTGCCCGTTCTCGAAGAAATCGCGATCGGCAACAATCACCGCGCATTCGTTATTACGAAGCGCCTTGATTACATGGCGAATCCCGGCCGGAGTCGGTTCGACCATGCGTGCACCCCGACGGCCGCGTAGCCAGGTAACACCATCGAAGACGAAGCGCGAAGTGGTGCGACCGGTAACGACTGTGAGGGGGTATCCGCGCGCCTGGAAGCTCTGCCCAATGAAATCAAAGCAACCGAGGTGGGCGGAGACGAAAATGACACCCTTACCCCGGGCACGTTCAGTATCGATCATCTCAAAACTGCCGCTGGCGATCCGCGTCGCCCGTGATAGCCAGGCCGGTGATCGCCAGGTGAGTGTCAGCAAATCCGAGAAGTTGCGAGCATTGGTACGGAAGATATGCTGCGTGATCCACTCCACCTCGGCATCACTGACCTCGGCGCCGAGCACAGTGGAGACGTTCGCCTCGACATTGCTGCGATACCCGGTGGAAGAGCGGTACGAAATAGCACCCATTGCGTTCGCGATAGCATCACGCAATGGCCAGGGGATCAAAAGCACGATCCAGGAGAGCACGCGCGCAATCAACTCCGAAAGCTGCGTGCGAAATTCGCTGCGTTCTTCGCGGCGGAATGTGGGTGTCTTCTTTTGGTTGCTACCCACGAAGCTTCCCTCACTACTGATATGGCACCGCCCGGACGAGCCGGGCGGCGACCTTAACTTCACATTAGGTTACCGGAACTAGCTTGCTTCACGTCGCTTGCGCGCGTCCAGTTCTCGCACATAGGCGAGTCCATCGATGATCACCGGTATACCGCGAATCACCGTCAGCGCTACCGCCAGCCAAACCAGACTCCATCCCAAATACCGGAACCAATCCATACCGTAAAGGCTACCCAGGAATGTATCGGTTGTATCGTGATGTTCCCAGGCCTCCAGGCCACACAGGAAGACAAATGCCAGCGCCTTGGCGTAGCCAAAGAAGCCACGCATGAAACGGCCAGCTGTCAGCCAGGTAGTCAACGGAGACCGCATCATATTCTTCTCGCCAAAGGCGGTCATACCCTCCTGCATGGAGAGTGCACGCAGGCCATCGACAATAAATCCACGGCTGATGACCAAAATCGGCACCCAGACCGGAATCAATCCGAGATCGGAGAAGACGATCCAGAGAGTGTTCTCGACGATACGATCGCCAGCGATATCGAAGACCGCACCAAAGGTAGAAGTCTCGTTGCGCTTGCGCGCAACCCAGCCGTCAACACCGTCTGCGGCGATAACAACCAACAACAGCAACATGCAAAGTGTGATCACCTGCACATTGCCGAAGTAGATCATCGCAACCACGATGAACAGCAGGATTAATCGACCAATGGTGATCGCGTTAGCCACGGAAACTCACCTGGTCATCACCCTTTCTGCTGTCATCCTTGTGTGGCAGCCAATTGCGTTCGTTCCTGCAAGGAGTGTAGCACGCAACATTACTCTGGCAGCACCATCGCCGGGTTATCGGTGCAGATGCCGATGGCACCCATATCCACCAATTCCTTCGCACGGGCAGGATCGTTCACCGTCCACGGCCACCAGGGGATGTTCTGCTCGGCGAGATAGCTGGCAATATCGGCATCGATACCCTTATCCCAAATCGCCAGGGCACCAGCATTCACCTCGTGGTAGGCAGCGATCGCATCATCGCTGGCTCCTGGCGTGAGCACCCACAGATCGGCATTCGCATCCTGACTGCGGACATAACGCAGAACATCCCAATCAAAACTGCTCACCAGCCAGCGCAAACCGGGAACCTTCTGGACCTCTTCCAGCACGGCAACACCGGCGGCATTCGCCTTGACTTCGATATCCACCATCATGCTGTCGCCCACCAGGGTCAGCACTTCCGCAAGCGTGGGCACATGATTGCCCTGGCCGGCATCAACATTACGGAGCTCAGCGACGGTGTAATCCGAAATCGGGCCGGACGCATTGGTGGTGCGATCGAGCGTTTCGTCGTGACAAACCACCGCCACGCCGTCCTTGCTCAGATGCACATCCAGCTCAATACCGTAGACTCCCAGATCCTTTGCCCGGGCGAATCCTGGCAGTGTGTTCTCCGGCAGTTCCGCTGGCGCGCCTCGATGTCCATAGATACGTGCAGCCATTGACGTCTCCTTCTCTCCAAAGTTGACACGATCTGTATCAACGTGTATGATTCAATCATGTGCACAGACTGGAGGTGTTATCCGTGGCACAACGATTTTCCGAACCACTTTTTGTCATAAGTGTCGCCGCGCGTCTCGTCGAGATGCATCCGCAGACACTCCGTAAGTATGAACGCGAAGGGCTGATCGCGCCCTCCCGAACATCAGGCAATTTGCGACTTTATTCCGATCAGGATATCGAACGACTCCGGCAGGTGAAATACCTGGTGGAGGAACGCAGCATGAACCTGGCAGGCGTGCAGATGGCACTTGATCTCACGCGTGAGCTTCTGAAGCTGCGGGACAAGCTCGATACCGAAGACGAAGAAACGCGCAAGATCCACAGAGAACTCAGCAATATGCTCGCCATGCTTGGTCATATCGATCAGGAAGAAGTGCGCAAGCAAACGCGACAGTAACTATTTGAATGCAGGCATCCTGAAATAGCTTTACCGCAGGAAGAGAATATATGGCACAGAATCAGAACTATACAGACAAGGCGCGCGAGGCTATCGTCGCAGGCCAAAAGATTACCGAAGAGAAAAAGCTGGCTCAATACGAGCCAGAGACACTGCTACTGGCGTTGACCGAGCAGGCGGACGGAATCGTACCCCAGATTCTGCAGAGACTTGGACTCGATCCCATGCAGCTTGCTCGCGAGACAAGCGCGCTCGTGGACCGAGCACCAAAGCTGCAAATCAGCTCCGACGCAATCGTCAGCCAGGGATTACGCAAGGCACTGAATGACGCCGAGACCGAAGCTCGCAGTTTCGGCGACGAGTACATCAGCACCGAGCATCTGTTGCTCGGCATCATGAGTGTGGAACGATCACCCGCGGAATCGCTCCTGCGCCGCTTCGGTGTTGATCGTGACCGGGTGATGAGCGCACTTACCGAGATTCGCGGGAACCAGAAGGTGACCGATGCCAATCCGGAGGGCAAATATCAGGCGCTGGAGAAGTACGGTCGCGATCTGACCGAAGCCGCTCGCGCTGGCAAGCTTGATCCCGTTATCGGCCGCGACGAGGAAATTCGTCGCGTGATCCAGGTGTTGAGTCGCCGCACCAAGAACAATCCTGTGCTTATCGGCGAACCCGGTGTCGGCAAGACCGCAATCGTAGAAGGTTTGGCGCTACGCATTATCCGCGGCGATGTTCCGGAGGATCTCAAGGACAAGCGCATCATCTCGCTTGATTTGGGAGCGCTGGTTGCCGGGGCCAAGTTCCGGGGCGAGTTCGAAGAACGTTTGAAAGCTGTTCTCGGCGAAGTGACTGCTTCCGATGGCCAAATCATCCTCTTCATTGACGAGCTTCACACAGTCGTCGGTGCGGGTGCTGCTGAGGGTTCTATGGATGCGAGCAATATGCTCAAGCCTATGCTCGCTCGTGGCGAACTCCATGCCATTGGCGCCACAACCCTGAACGAATATCGCAAGTACATCGAGAAGGACGCTGCTCTGGAACGACGATTCCAGCCAGTCTTCGTCGGCGAACCAACAGTTGAGGATACGATCAGCATCCTGCGCGGTCTGCGTGAACGCTATGAGGTCCACCACAAAGTCAAGATCCTGGACAGCGCCCTGGTTGCCGCGGCGACACTCAGTGATCGCTATATCGCCGATCGCTTCCTGCCAGACAAGGCCATCGATCTCGTCGATGAAGCCGCCAGCAAGCTCCGGATGGAGATCACCTCCATGCCCGTGGAGCTGGACGAGGCAGAGCGTCGCATCATGCAGCTCGAGATCGAACGCGAGGCGCTGCGCAAGGAGACCGACAACGCAAGCAAGGAACGACTCGGCAATCTAGAGCATGAACTGGCAAGCCTCAAGGAAGAGCGCGATGCCCTGCGAAGCCGATGGGATCAGGAACGCGAATCGATCCATCACATCTCGGAACTTCGTGATGCCATGGACCATACCCGCACCGAGATTGAAGCGGCCCAACGCAACTACGACTACAACACCGCCGCTGAACTCCAATACGGCAAGTTGAAAGATCTCGAGAATCAGGTAACCAACGAGGAGAGCAATCTCGCCCGCCTGCAGAGTGCTGGCAAGATGCTCAAGGAAGAGGTCGATAGCGAGGATATCGCCGAGGTTGTCAGCCGCTGGACCGGCGTTCCCGTGAGCAAGCTCATGGAGGGTGAGGTCGAGAAGCTGCTGAAGATGGAAGATCGTCTGCACGTGCGGGTGGTCGGCCAGGAACAGGCGATCGCTGCCGTCAGCGATGCGATTCGACGAGCACGGGCCGGATTGCAGGATCCGAATCGACCGCTGGGGAGTTTCATCTTCCTCGGTCCAACCGGTGTCGGCAAGACGGAACTGGCGCGCGCACTGGCGGAGTTCATGTTCGACTCCGAGCAGGCGATGATCCGCATCGATATGAGCGAGTATATGGAGAAGCACAGTGTGAGCAGGCTCATCGGTGCTCCTCCAGGGTACGTCGGGTATGACGAAGGTGGTCAACTCACAGAAGCGGTGCGACGACGACCATATGCGGTGATCCTCTTCGATGAGATCGAGAAGGCTCATCCGGATGTCTTCAATGTGCTCCTCCAGGTGCTTGACGATGGTCGGGTGACCGATGGACAGGGTCGCACGGTCGACTTCAAGAACACGGTCATCATCATGACCAGCAATATCGGCAGCCACCTCATCGTGAATCTCGGCAGTGGTCGCGATGCGGAGATCGAAAGTGAAGTGATGGATGAACTTCGCAGCAGTTTCCGTCCAGAGTTCCTTAACCGTGTGGATGAGACGATCATCTTCCGGAGGCTCTCACGCGAGCAGATCGCCGATATCGTCCAGGTGCAGCTGAACGCAGTGAGCAAGCGACTGGGTGACCGGGGCATCTCGCTGCAGATCACACCGGCCGCCAGAGAGTTACTGGCGACACTCGGATACGATCCGGCGTATGGCGCCAGACCGTTGAAGCGGGTCATTCAGAAGCAGATTCTGGATCCACTGGCGCGCAAGCTGTTGGCTGGTGAGATTCACGATGGTGAAGATGTGAAGATTGATGCAAATGATCAAGGATTCACCTTCACCGGGCTGTACAGTAACGCACAGGAAGTCGCCTAGGCGGCATAATAGGAGGTGCGACGGGGAGCAATCAATCCGTCGCACCTTCGACGCTTTTCCGTGACATCCACGGCGGAATGCATACGTATACTCGGGGTGAACCCGAATGAATTTCGGGGCCAGATGGCCTGATGAACAGGGTTGACGAACATGGACTTTCTGCTTGGCTTGATCGGTGCGGCACTCACCTTTGGTGCCATTGTGGCTGTGATTTTGATCGTTGCCGCACTCTTCCCGATCGTTTTCTCGCTGGGAACAATGTTCGACAAGCGCACGTCCAACGAATAGCGAAACCGCTCCCTGGAACGGTTCCCGATTGGAAATGCTGTGTTCGATCCCTTTCGATGGCACTGGCATGTCGATTCACATCGCGAGGCAGTGGATGCATCTCGCGAGTTTGCTAAAGGAGTCGGTATGAACGCTCATGCGCGCGCGCTTCCCGCGCCGTCTCGATCTCGTATCTTGCTCACGTTAACAATGGTGCTCATGCTCCTTTCGAGTGCATTGGCAGCGGCAGTGCGCGTGAGTGCCCAGGGCGATGACCACAGTCTGGCATCGGCCGCACCCGCAGGCACCGTTATCTACATGGAGGTCGAGCTCGATCAAGCCTCCGATCAATGGACGAAGACGTTTGAACTTCTCGACCGTGCCGGCTTGAGCCAGGTCGCTGAAGAAGAGACCGGTGCCTCGGTTGACGAACTTGGCCAAACTGCTGAGCAGATGAATATCTCCGGTACTGCCGCCATGGTCTTTACCGATGCCGATTCGCTGATCCAGTACTCCTCGACAGATATTTCGGCTGCCACGAGCGATGCCATGGCCCTCTCCTCCGAAATGGAGGGTGGTGAAACACCCGCCGTGCCCGAGGGCTTCGCCCTCATGATCCAGCCGGACGATCCAGAAGCAATTGCCCAGCAGTTCCTGGATATGGTGAGCAGCGACGCTGACACCAACGGTGCTGAGGTGCAAACCAGCGACTACAACGGCGTAACCATCACCTACTTTGAGAGCACCGACAATCCATCTGCCAACTCCGCCACGGCTGAAGTCAATGGAATCGTGCTCCTCTCGCTGTCCCCCACCGACCTTGAGCCGATTATCGATACGATCAACGGCGATGCGGACAGCCTGGGCAGCGAAGAAGGATTCGGCAAGGTTGCAGACAAGCTCGGTGCTGACAATCTGATCTTCGGTTACATCAATATCGATGCCATGCTGACTGCAGCGGCCAGCGATCCTGAGTTCGCTGACGAACTGGCTGGTCTGGAGAATAGTGGCGGTCACGCCGGTTTCTCGGTCTATGCTTCCGACGCGGGATTCCATGCTGATAGTGTCTTCGTTCCTACCGATGCCTCAACACTGCCTGCAGCCGGTGACTTCACTCCGAGCATGGCCAGTGCATTCCCGGCAGACATTCTGCTCTTCGAGAATGCCAACGATATCTATGGGAGTGGCGTAGGCGAGTTGCTTGATAGCCTGGTACAGGCCGCCTTGTCTGACGCGGATGGCGACGGTGTGCAGGATGAAGCAACACCGACCGTCGATGAATCATGGGCGATGCTCGAGTCTCAGCTCGGATTCAATCCGAATACCGATCTGCTCCAGAAGCTGGATGGCGAATGGGCAGTCGCTGCCTCCATCCAGGGATTCGATCCTGAAACCTTCCAGATGAATCCGCAGGTGCTCTTCGTGAGCGACAGCTCTGATCCAGCCACCTTGCAGAACACCACCGATACCATTGCGGCACTTGTGCAGCAAATGAACGATGGCAGCTACGAAACAGGTGTCCGTGAGGTTGATGGCGGCACGTTGCAGACTGTCACCCTGAGTACGGAAAGCACCAGTGGAGTTCCGGTAGTGATTGAGTATGGCGTGGTCAATGATCAGCTGGTGATCAGCGTCAATGGTGCCATCGATGACTATCTCGCCGGCGATAGCGACAAGCTGGCCGACGATGCCAACTATCAGGCGGTTCTCGCGGCCTTGCCGAGTGACAATGTCGTCGCAATCAGCTATGTGAACATCGAGGGACAGGTCCTGCCATTGCTGGACGCACTGGTTACGAGCCTGAACAGTTCCTTCTCCACTCTGGATAACGATCCGGCGTGTGGTGACTACGCCACGCAGCAGGAAGCACAGGATGCGTACGATGCGGATTCCAGCACACTGTGGAATCTCGATTACGACTTCGATGGCACTGCCTGCGAGGACTACTTCGCCGAATCCACGCCTGTTGAAGCAACACCTGAAAGCTTCGTGGATGTAGTTCACATCCCGGCCGCTGGTTCGGTGACCTGGGTCGATGACGATGCTGTTTGGGTTAGCTCAATCCTGCTCATCGGCCAATAACCGAGAGCAAATCGAGTAACGATGACTTCCGGGGGTGTGGTACATGCGGTACCATGCCCCCGAAGTACTTTCTGAATAGAGGAGTTGCGGTTCCATGAATCTCGAGCTGATGCGTCAACTAACCCAGGCCAACGGTATTCCCGGTTGTGAGGATGAACCGCGAGCTGTCATCGTCTCCGAACTCAACACACTGGCGCAGGATATCCGCGCCGATGCTCTCGGCAATATCATCGCCCGCATTCCCGGCAGCGGCGGTCCCAAGGTTGTTGTTACAGCACATATGGATGAAATCGGGTTCATTGTGCGCTTTATCGAGGAGAGCGGCTATATCCGCCTTCAGCCGGTAGGTGGATTCGATCCGCGCACGTTGGTGGCACAAAGAGTCTCCGTCTATACCCGAAACGATGGCGTGCTTCCCGGTACCCTCATGCCCGGTACCAAACCGATCCATCTGCTCGGCGCAGGTGAGAAGAAGGACCTCACGCTGGAAGACCTCTTCGTCGATCTCGGTCTCAAGGGTGAGGTGGTCAAGGATAAGGTACAAATCGGCGATATGATCACGCTCCGACGGGAGTTTGAAGAAATCGGCGATATGGTAGTGAGCAAGAGCCTGGATGACCGGCTCGGCTGCTACGTCATGCTGGAAGCCATTCGTGCTGCGGGGGATGTCGCCGCCGATGTCTATCCAGTAGCAACAGTCCAGGAAGAAGTGGGACTCCGAGGTGCCACCACCGCAGCATTTGGTGTGCAACCAGAGATCACGATTGCGATCGACACCACCATCGCGGGGGATATCCCGGGCATGACACCCGATGGCGCCGTCACGAAACTCGGAGCCGGAGCTGCGATCAAGGTGTTTGATGGATCGCAACTGCCAAACCGCAAGTTGATTGCGCATCTGCAGGAGATTGCGGAGCAGAACGATATCCCATACCAGCTGGAAGTTCTACCGCGCGGCGGTACCGATGCTGGTGCCTTCCAGCGCGCAGGCGAGGGTTCTATCACCTGCACCATTTCGATCCCCAGCCGCTATGTGCATTCCGTCAACGAAATGTGCGCCAAGAGCGATATCCAGGCCTGTATCGATCTGCTGGCGCAGTTCCTGCGCGAGGCAGGCACACGCGACTATGGATACAATCTGGGATAGCGTGTAACCAAACGGTGTAGCGCGACGTTTGAATACATAGACGAACAGTATCCGCGGTAGAGGAGATTCCATGCGAGCCCACACCGAGTTCCACCGTCTTGTGCGTATGTCGCAGAACCGTCGCGATTTCCTCCGGATGTCCGCGCTCACGGCTGGATTGGCTGTGAGTGCGGTGCCGATCCGGGCATTGGGGCAGGGTACATCCACCCCGCCAGCTATCCCGGAAACAGCCGATATCACATTGCACCTGCCATTCAATGCCTATGGACAGCCAGTAACGGTGGATCCTCACCGCTCCGTCAACTGGGGACCTTTCTGGGTCATGCTGCCATATGCCTGGAGCGGACTTCTCCGCTTTGACGAGAATGGCGCCGTGGAAGCGGATCTCGCCGAAAGTGTGGAACCAAACGAGGATGGCTCGGTGTGGACCGCGACACTGCGCGACGGGATCGCCTTCGCTGATGGCACGATCATCACCGCGGAGCACTTCATCGATAGCTGGCATAGGGCATTGGATAGCACAGCACTGACTCCGATGTACCGTTACTTCGCACCCATTGGTGGCGCGGCAGAGCGGGCTGCCGGTGAGAACCTGGCCCTCAGCGTGACCGCTCCTGATGAACGCACACTGGAGATCACCCTCACAGCTCCCCTCGCCCATTTCCCCAGCTATCTCGCCACATTCGGGTATGCGGTCGTGCACCCCAAGTATGGTGCGACGGACGATCCGGTGGAGTTGGTAGACGCCGCATCCGGTCCATGGCGAATCACGGAATTTACCGATAGCACCATTCGCATGACGCCGAATCCCTACCACTGGAGCGAGAAATCGGCTGACATCGGCGAGATCGAGTGGCGCATTGCTCCGACGGGCGGCACTGATGCCGAGATCTTGCAGTGGTTCCAGGATGATGCCGTAGCAGTTGCCGATCTACCGATCGGGATTCTCAGCACACTGGCAGAGGATGATGCCCTGCGGGAATCTCTACATCAGTTCGATACCCAAAGTTCGGTCTACGCACTCGCGCTCGACTTCCATCAAACTCCGTTCAACGATGTCCGTGTACGGCGGGCGTTCGCGGCAGCAATCAACCGTGAGCAGTGGGCAGCCGATATTCAACTCGATACCTACGTGGCTGCGAACAGCTTCACCCCACCCGTATTGGCCAGCATCGCCAACTATGAGGCTCCAACCGATGCCTTCGATGATGATGTCGCTGCTCTGCTGGCCGATGCCGAACTTGATCCTGAGTCGAGCGAATACGAGCTTATGCTCTATCAACCGGCAACCGAGGCTTCCGATGCGATGGATCGGATGGCACAGCTTGTCACGATGCTCCAGGACGCAACCGGACTTACCATCACCCACGATACTGCACTAACCGCCGAACAAATCACCGCAGCGCGGCAGGATGCTGGCGGTCTGCAGATGCAACTGGTGCAGTGGCAGATCGATACGGATGTGCCATCGCTCCTCGCCATCGCAGCCCAGGATAGCGACTACAACGCGGGTTGGTTCAACTGGGAACCATCGCTGGAGGACTCCGGTGATTACACACCGGGTGCCGATGCCGCCACATTCGATGAAAAGATCACCGCAGCCACGACTGAGCTGGACGAAGAAAAGCGCAATGCCCTCTACGCCGAAGCGGAGACATTGCTACTGAAGAACGCGGTGTTGATTCCCATCGGTTTCTGGAATCCGGCCTATGTCCAGAAAGATTGGTTGCAGGGCACCCGTCAGGGGCCGTGGAGTGGATCAACACCCGTGCGCATTGACGCCGAGGTGACGGTGGATCGCGAAGCCATGCCAGCGGAATCCACCCCGGAGGCGTAGCTGTCAGGTATTGACAACTTCTTGTGATGATCGCCCAAAGAGACGCACTCGCAGCCAGCGCTCGCGGGTGCGTTCTTCGTTCAATGTCTTCTCCTCGGCGGTAACCATATCACGCAAGCCGATAAGCCCTTTCAGTTCACCGGTTCCGGAATCTACCACCGGGTAAGCCATCAAACCGGATTCAGCCATGCGATTCAACACTGAGCGCAACGTATCGCGATCGCCAACAACCTGAGGTGACTTCAGCGAGAGTGTCTCCAACGGACGCTCCGCCGAAGCAAAGTTGGGGTCATCCAGCGCCGACCAAAGCGTACGTCTGGTGACGACACCCACCATGGCACCAGCATCGGCAAGCACAGGATAGAGGTGCTGGCCCTTTCGCTGCGACGATTCTCGTGCAATCAGCTGCACGTCGGATAGCGGCATGGAGATCGGGAAGGCGGCGATATCTGTACGCATGACATCCCGCACCATCAATACCTCCAAAGGATCGATCGAGTATTCGCGGGTGATGTGATAGCCACGTCGGCTGATTTTCTCGGTGAGAACGCTCCGCGGCAGGATCAGGACCGTGGTGCCATAGGCGATCACTGCGGCAATCATCAGTGGCAAGAGTAGCGACATATCATGCGTGAGTTCAATCGCGAAGAAGAGCGCGGTGAACGGTACACGCATGGTACCAGCCAGAATCGCGCACATACCGATGAGTGCCCAGAATCCCGTGCCATGATCCGGAAAGACTCGACCCTCCAGTGCACCAAGCGCGGCACCCATCATCAGCATCGGGGCCAACACACCACCACTGGTGCCCGCACCAAGCGGGATAGCCCAGATGACTGACTTCACCACCAACACACCGAGGATGAGCTGCATGGAGGCGTGAGTGGTAAGCAACTCCTCAATCACGTCGTAGCCCACACCGAGGGCTTGCGGGAAGATGAGTCCACCGATGCCGACGGCGATACCACCGATGGCAGGCCACCACATCCAGTGCACAGGTAGCTTCAGGAATGAATCCTCCGCCAGGTAGACCATATTGGTAATCACCCAGGCGAGACAGCCGGCAAGAACACCAGAGAGGATGCAGAAGAGCGCCAACTGCCAGTTCATGCTCAAATGAAACTGACCAACCGGGAAGATTGGACCATGACCGAGAAGCGATGTGCGCAGGATCGCGGCGGTGATCGATGCGACTGCGACGGGAAAGAGCGACCGCGGCTTCATTTCGAAGAGCAGGAGTTCCACGGCCAACGCCAGTGCTGCCACTGGTGTGGCAAAGACCGCCGACATACCGGCAGCCGCGCCGGCAATCATGAGGGTTTTGCGTTCTGCATTGGAGAAATGGAAAAACTGCGCCAGCAATGATCCCGCCGCGCCGCCGGTCATAATGATGGGACCTTCTGCGCCGAACGGACCACCCGAACCGATGCTAATGGCAGACGAGAGCGGCTTGAGACCTGCCACACGAAACGACATGCGACTGCCATTGAGCATGATCGCCTCGATCGCTTCCGGGATACCGTGACCGCGAATACGTTCGCTGCCAAATCGCGCCATCAGACCAAGAATGAGGCCACCCAGAACAGGTACAAAGAGCGCCCAGATGCCCAGGTGGTTATCCGCCGGTGAAGCTTTGGCAAACGAGAATTGATGAAAGTAGAAGAGATTCGTGAAGAAATTGATGAGTCGTAGCAGCGCCCACGCCAATACCGCCCCGAGCGAACCGATGACCACAGCGAAGCCAGCAAGCACCAGCATGCGCCGCGTTGCTGAGAAATCACCCTCTCCGGATAGTCCGTGTGCTTCCGTCATTGGTCTCCCTTACCCGAGATTGCGTTGTCTTTGAGAATTGCCGTAAGCGCCTTGATCAATCGTGGCCCTGAGGATTGCAGCTCTCGCATATGCAGCGTCGAGAGATCCGAGAGGATGGTCTCCCCCTGTGCCGTCAGACGCACATGCACGACACGGCGATCGACATCATCCCGATGACGTTCGATCCAGCCATTCTGCTCGCAGCGATTCACGAGCTCGACCGCACTGTGATGCTTGATCATCAGGCGATCCGCCAGATCACCAATCGTGACCTGCATCGGCTCCATGCCTTTCACCACCAGCAATAACTGATGTTGGGTCGGGTCAATACCGGCCGACCTGGCTGCATCTGCGCTTGTCGCCAGAAACCTCCGCAGTTCGGTGCGAAAGTCGGCGAGGGCTGTGTAGTTTGGTGCAGTGGTCTCTTCTCTCATCGCAGCATACTCTATCGTATTACGATATGTTTTGCAATGGAGTCTGGGCACAGAAAAGGGCGGATCTTGCGATCCGCCCTATCACCATGCATATTACAGCAATCTTCATAGTCACTGAGCAAAAGAGCCGCCCACGCCATCGGTAGTGGTGACCCTCGTGGTCACCTTGGTGGCGGATGATCAGCACCCAACGTGCCTTCTCGGGCGACCATGAAGGTCGCCACTACCGACAGAGACGCAAACTCCCTGAGATCGATGATCAAGTTCTGTGAAGAATGCTCTAGTCGGCTTCGAGGAGTACCTCGGCATGCCCCTGCCGGGCCGCGAAGACACGATAATCGATTGCCGGGAAGGGATTGTCCTGATCCTCCAATGCATCCAGGTTCATGGCTGTAACTTCGTCCAGGTCAGCACCTGCCTCGGCGAGGTCGGCCATCTGATTGAAGCGTTCAACATGCTCATTGAAGCGCTGAATGGCGTATTCGTTCGCCTGACCAGTGGTGACCAGGAACGGCCAGTCGGAGCTCTCCAGAAGGAGCAACTCGCGCGCCGCCTGCGCCAATACGCGCTCCAGATCGCCATCGGCATCGGGATATGCTGCAATCAACGCTTCCATGCGATTCTCGGCGGCGTGGATAACCGGCCACATCCAGCTGGTCTGATCGTTCATCCAGGTGTAGTGATTGCCACCCATTCCCCAACTGGACTCCGGTAGCACCATGACGCTATCGCCACCGTGCTCTTCCACCCAGGCTGACGCTGTGGTGAGATCGACGGTATCGTCGGCCGCGAGTCCGATCAGCACTTCCTTCAACCAATCAACACCCTCGAACCACCAGTGTCCGAAAAGCTCGGTATCGTAATTACTGGCGATAATGCCGTACTCGCCGGTCGTCTCACGGTTCTCCCGCAGGAGATCACTGACCAGACCAACAAAGTGCGCAGCGTGCGCTTTCACACGCTCGGATGCCGTCGCCGGATCGTAGGGGGGCTTGGCTCCGAGATCGGTGCCGGGCATACCGATACGCCAGTACTGCATACCGCTGACGCCATCCTTGCGATGGAATTCGCGATACCACTCATCGCCCGGGTATCCGAACTGACCGCTCCAAACCTGCTGACCAGTACGGTTGTTGCGACCCAGTACAGCGACGCGGCCCGGCTCATCACCAACCCAGTAGCTCTTGAAGGTGGTGCCCGGTTCGGTTTGCTCGTCATGCGGTTGAGCAATCAACTGGCGACGGGGCACGGCACCATAAATGCCGATGCTATCTCCGGCAGCCTTGCCGACGGGACGTCCACCTTCGACGGTGTGCGTTTCGCTGAAGAAGACACGAATGCCTTGCTCACCGAGGTAGGTTTCCAAACCAGGACGCTTGACGCCATCCTCTTCCACATATGCCGGACGATAGGCACATTCCGGCAACCAGATGGCCTTGGGCCGACGGCCGAAGTGACGCTCGTAGGAGCTGACACCGGTCTGAATCTGGCCAAAGATGGAGGAATCACGAGCGAGCAAGGGCAGGTAACCGTGGGTGGCAGCAGAGGTCGAAATCTCGACGAGACCAGCATCCTGCAGACGCTTGAGCGAACCAAGAAGATCACAGTTGAAGCGATCCCGGAAGCTGGTAAGGATGCGGCTATACCAATGGTGGAAATGGATTGCCAATGCTTCCATCTCTGGGTCGCCATCCTTGCGGAAGCGTTCGATATCGGCTGCAGCCCAGGCAGCACGCTCTTCGGCATAGGTGATGAAGTGATCGACGATCAACGGATCAGCAAGTTGCTCACCCAGAATGGGAGTGATACTGACCGTGATTTTGTAGTCGATCCCCTGCTCCGCCAGGTCGTAGAGCGCATTCCACAAAGGCACATACGTCTCAGCAATGGCCTCGTGAACCCATTCTTCTCCGTGTGGCCACATTCCCGCCTGACGTGCATATGGAAGATGACTGTGCAACACAAATGTGAATGCACCATTGGCCTGTGGCATTACTCGCTCCAGTCTGCCCAACAGCGGTGTTTGGACTCGTGCAGAAATCGGGAAGCCCCCCTTCCCGACTGATTCTGTCCCTAGTTTACAGGTGAATGGCCCAGATTCCGAACGACATCACCATCACCAGGATCTGGTGGCGGTGATACCACTGAACGGCGAGGAATAGTCAAATTCACTCACGGTACGGGGTGGGTAATCGTCCGAGATGCGGCCATAGGTGCTGGTAAGATCGCGCAACCCTTGGGCCAATCCGAAATCGAGTTGGGCAGGGGTCATCATCCAGCCCCAGTTTCCCCAGGTCGTGGCGGGAGTGTTCATGCGCGCCTCGTCACCAAGGCGGAGTACGTCCTGCATCGGAATGATCGCGGTGTTGCTAACGCTGCTCAATGCGACGCGCAGCAGATCCCAGGCCGGATCAGCTACCGGGTGTCCAAGATAGTGGCGCACTCGCTCCTGCGCATCGTCCCCTTGCGATTCCCACCAACCAATCGTTGTCTGGTTATCGTGCGTGGCGGTATAGGTGACGGAATGCCGCAGCTGATTGTGTGGTAGATAACTGTTGGATGGATCGCCATCAAATGCGAAATGCAACACATTCATGCCCGGGAAACCGAGAATCTCGCGCAACGTCACGACATCGGCCGTGATTAGCCCCAAATCCTCGACAATTACAGGGAATTCGCCGATCGCGCGCCGCGCAGCAGCGAAGACTTCAGCGCCCGGTGCCAGTTCCCAATGGCCATTGGCGGCGGTGTCGTCGGTACCCGGAACATGCCAGGCGGCAGCGAAACCACGGAAGTGATCGATGCGGATGATATCAACCAGATCACGCACCGCACGGAATCGCTCTACCCACCAACTGAATCCATCAGACTGCATCACTGGCCAGTTATAGGTTGGGTTTCCCCAGCGCTGCCCGGTAGGGCTAAAGTAGTCCGGCGGCACACCGGCGACCCAGGTGGGCTGACCGTTAGCATCAAAGTTGAACTGATGCTGATTCGCCCAGACATCGGCGCTGTCTAACGCGACGAAGATCGGAATATCACCGATCAGGCGGATACCACGCTGATTGGCATAGGTGCGCAGCGTATGCCACTGCCGCTGGAAGAGAAACTGGACAAAGCTTTGGAAACGAATCTCAGGTGCGAGTTCAACGGTCCAATGCTCAATGGCCGCACCTTCGTGTGCACGAATGTCCGCTGGCCAATCCAGCCACCAGCCGCCGCCAAAGTGATCCTTCAGGCTGACGAAGAGGGTGTAATCGTGCAACCACTGGGGTGCCACATCAAGGAAGCGGACAAACTCCGCCATGAGCATGGGATTGTCATGGAGGCGGTCGTAGGCAAGACGTAACTTATTCCAGCGCCATGGTCGCACCAACTCCCAATCGACCCGCGCCTCCGGGAAGTCGGAAGCATCCACCAAGTCGGCATCTGTCAGCAAACCATCGCCGATCAGAACAGAGAGCGATACAAGCAGAGGATTGCCGGCGAAGGCGCTGGTCGCGGAATATGGCGAATCACCATATCCAACCGGTCCGAGCGGCATTACCTGCCAAAGTCGCTGACCGGAGGCCTCCAACCAATCGACAAAGCGATAGGCGCTCCCGCCAAAATCACCAATACCAAAGTCACCGGGAAGTGATGTTGGATGCAGCAGAATGCCAGATTCGCGAGGAAACTGCATGGATATCGCCTTTCAATGACGAGACTATTCGTATGTGGGTAGTTTACTCGGCAGGCTCGACGAATTCGGTGCTGATCCAACCCTTCTGGCCATTCACCTCAACCTCAATCCATTCACTGCCATCGGCCGCCTGCGTCACCGGGCCGCCCGTAACTGTCACGGTCTGCCCTTCACCGAGCGGTTCATCGCTCAACGGATCGCAGTCGGTGCCAGGGCCGGAGCGGAAGTTCACATCGGAAGTCAATGTCACTTCCGTGTTCGTGCCACTGTAGATGGGAACGTCCGGGACCTCGCAACCTTCGACACTGAGTTGCGCGACTGGAGAGGCCGCGGGGGTAGCAGCAACTGCGGTGGCTTCCTCATCATCGCTTTGGTCGCGCTCGGTCATGCCGGACCCACCGGTACCGTCGCCGGGGTTATCCGAAGTGACTCCCTGCACCATTGGCGTAGCAACCGTAGATCCTTCGGTATCTGGTGTCTCTGTGGATTCAGCAACAGGCGATGCCGCGCTGACCCCCACCGGAGTCGCAACCGTCGATTCGGTTCCGGTCGGTGTAGCAACGGAGGTAGAAACCACGCTGGTTGGTGTCACAGCATCGGTCGCAACCACCTCTGGTGTGGTTACGGGAGGAAGCGTTGGTTGCGGCGCCTGGGTTTCCACTGCATTTTGGGAAGCCGTAGTAGCGGTTGGCGTGGGATCAGAAGAATCGCTACCGCCGCATGCGGCGAGCATCAGGCAAACGCTCAGAGCGGCAACGCCGACGACGTGGTGTATCGATCTCGATGCGAACCAATTCATGCGTTCCCCTCCTCCTGCCGGTGCTGTATGTGAACAGTTTACGATGTTCAGCGATCTTCCAGACTGTCGCGCAGAATATCCATATGTTCCAGCGCCAATCCGGTGCCTATCGCCACCGCCGAAAGCGGATCGTCTGCAACATAACACGGCACGCCGGTTACTTCCGTAAGCAACTCTGGTAGCTGGCGTAAGAGTGCACCGCCACCGGTTAGAATCATGCCCTTGTCAATAATGTCCGATGAGAGTTCCGGCGGAGTCTCCTCCAGCACTGCGCGCACGGCACCGATGATGGCCTCCAGTGGCTCGGTGATAGCATCAGTGATCTCACTGGCCCGAATCTGGATGGTACGCGGCAGACCGGCGACTTCATCACGACCACGCACTTCCATGATGTGATCTTCTTCCAGCGGCATGGCGGAGCCGATGGCGATCTTCACCTCTTCCGCGGTGCGCTCACCAACGCGAAGATTGTATTTGCGCTTGATGTAGTTGCTGATCGCATCGTCGAACTTGCTGCCACCGACCCGCAAAGATCGCGCCACGACGATACCGTTCAAACTAATCACTGCCACCTCGGTGGTACCGCCACCGATATCGATGATCATGTTGCCACTGGGGTCTGCCACAGGGACGCGCGCACCAATTGCGGCAGCAAGTGGTTCGGAAATCAGGTAAGCACGGCGGGCGCCAGCATTGAGCGCGCTCTCGCGCACAGCACGGCGTTCCACACCGGTCACACCAGCGGGCACGCAGATCATCACATCGGGCCGGATAAGCGAGAACCGCCCCACGGCCTTACCGATGAAGTACTCCAACATCTTCTGGGTGACCACGTAATCGGCGATCACACCATCGCGCATCGGGCGAACAACTTCGATCGTCTCACGTGGTTCGCGCCCAAGCATATCGCGGGCCTCGAGCCCGACGGCTTTCACCTTGCCATCCTTGGCGGAGATCGCAACGACGGACGGCTCGTTGATCACGACACCACGACCGCGCACAAAAACGAGCACATTGGCGGTTCCGAGATCAATTCCTACTTGCTTGGGCATGTATGCTTCCTCTAACAGTGCAGTATTCGGGCAACGATTGGCGCACACAAACGTAGGCGGCTGCCAACACGTGCCAAGTCAAGAGTAAACTGTGACCATGTCAGATGTACAGAATGAACGTACCGAATCGAGGAATCGGCGTCGCCCGCGACGACACAAGAGTCGTCCACACGCTCAATCGGTAGCGGAAACGGCAGTCGAACCAGTCATCGCCGAAGAGATTCCGCTCTCAACTCCCGAGCCACCACAACCCGCCGTGTCACCTGCCAAACCCTGGATTCGCCCAGGAGAGATCGAAGCACCTACCGTGCCGATCGATGTTTATTGCGTGCTCCACTCCGCCAGCGCAGTCGAACGGGAACCGGTTGTCAGCCGCAATGGCATGACGACTTTACGGCATCTGGCTGTCGATCACTTCGGCGAGGCGACACTCTTCTGCGACTGCCTGCACAACGGACCGCATGAGTGGCCACCGAGTCTGCAAAAACTGGAGACCGCCATCGAGCTCGATCAATTCCTGCACGCATCCACCAGCGAGGCATAGTCGGCAATCGTTTCGTTCCCGACGATCGCTCTCAACACAGGCTGGTCAACAACACTTTGGTATTGAGCCAGCCCCTCGCGAATCTGCGTAGATGTGTCGGCGCAGACAGCAGCATCCATCGCACTGAAGCCCAGTCGCCCAAAGTTCGCCTTATAACTGGCGATATTCTGGTAACGGTGCGCTTCACGCTGCATGGCGATGCGACCTTCGGCGCCGAGCGAGCAACGAATATAGAGTGCCACCTGGGCATCAGTATTCGGAGCGTCCTGCGCGCGATCAACCATCGCGAGTTCCGCGCCAGCGGGTGTGAGCCAGTTGAGCAGAACACCCTGCGATTGCTGCACACCGAGTGCACGCATCTTCGGTCCCAGCGCGCCAACCACCACGGGTACCGATGGCAACTCATCTTTCAGCACGCCAATCGCCTCGGAGACAGAACGCAATGGACTCGGGGGCTGGTTCGCCCCGATACCGATGATGAGTCGATCGAGAGGCAAATCGAGATCACGGACATTGGCGATGATCTCGCGAGTCGGCATTACCCCATCCAGATTGGTGACACCGGTGGCGAGCCGGATCGTCGTTGTCACCTGTGCGGCCACCGCAATAGCTTCATACGCGTTGGCTTGCGTGGTGTGATTGAACCAAAGTGTATTGAAGCCCGCCTGCTCCACCATCGGTGCGAGTTCCCGAACGAGATCGTGCGGAGTCGCACCGACAATGCCAAAACCAAATCGGGATACATCCAGACTCATCGCAAATCTCCTTCATCAAATCCCAAACCAAGCCGCTTCATAGAAGTGTGTCGACCTTGTCCGAGAATAATGTGATCCAGCACACCGATATCCAGCAGCTTCCCGGCCCGGCCCGCATCGCGCGTGAATACGATATCGGCCGAGGATGGCGAGGGATCGCCACTGGGATGGTTGTGTACCAGAATGATGTATGGACTCATCCGTCTTACAGCGGGAGCGAAAAGTTCGGCCATACGCACGTTGGCGGAGTTGACTGCACCTTGCGCCACCGTGACAACGCTGGTGATATGGTGCTTAGTATCCAGCAGCACTACACGCAACTCCTCCCGCTCGAGAGCTCCCATCTCGACGCCAAGCAGGCGAACGATATCCTCCGGACTGGCTGCGCGCGGCTTGTCGTCATCCAGGATGGTTGTGAGTCGACGTCCCATCTCCAGCGCAGCCTTGAGTTTGGCGGCTTTGGCTTTCCCAATTCCCTTTATCTGCGCCAGTTCGGCGTGCTCCATGCGCATGAGTCCGGTGAGGCCACCATTCTCATTGAGAATCCGTTGGCTGAGCGGCAGCACTGATTCGCCCTGAACGCCTGTGTTCAGGATGATCGCGACGAGTTCCGCCGAAGAGAGAACTCCCGCACCGTAGTGCTCCAGACGCTCTCGCGGGCGCTCGCTGGCGTCCATCTCCTTGATCTTGTGGGAGTATGGCTCCGTCATACACTACTCCGGCATGAAACTGGCGACAATCATGCTGTAGTAGCCATCGATACCGTAGGCGAGAAGCGTGCTCGATAGCAGAGTGATCTGTTGGATACCTGACAGAATCAGGCACTGCCACATGCCATCAATCGCCGCTGCTTCAACATCGGGCTGCGGCAAATACTGCAGACTGCGTAAATCGTTGGCGCGGATCGCCGCCAGAATCGTATCGTCCATCTGCCGTGCGATTGGGTGAGCGCCGTAAGGACCGGATTCGCTGTGGACGTGGCTCCAATCGCAGGACGCCACGAACCCAATACGACGATCTGACTGCGCAAAGAGTGTGCCAAGTGCCCGTCCGAAGGCGATCTGCGTATCTCGACTCAGCATCCGACTCGGTGTGATCAGCACAACCGGCGGTCCGTCCTCACCATCCGGTGTGCCTGCGAGTGGATTGCCGAGGTCGGAACGGTCCTGGTCGTGACCGAGGAACCAGAGCGGTCCCATTGCGCCCCAATCCATCGGCATAACCGCCTGATCCATACGGTTTCCGCCGTAACCGACGAGAGCAACCGGGATACCAGCCGCTTCCGTGGCTGCGGCAATCTCATCCACAAAGGCGTGGTCGATGGGCACATTCATCTCGACACGCTTGCCGCCATGAGCGAGCGTACCGGCTGCACGACCGGTACGGACGAGGGCCATAGCGCCATCAACGCGTGTACCGTGCGGACCCACCAGCACAATTGTGTCGACACCAGCATCGGCGAATTGCTTACCCACAATCTCCATACCGGCGCGCAGTTTGGCAATGTCCTCCAATCCATTATCCAGCGCGGGGATAAGGGGGAATCCATGCGGAAGAATCGAAGCGGCTACGAGTGGCATAGTGACTAATCTCCTGTGGTTTTCGCGACGACAACGGGTTCCGGTGTAATTCGTGTCTCCTTGACGAGGAAGAGGAACATCAAGCTGGATATGAGTCCTGCACAGCCCAGGACGATGGCGGACATGGTGAGATCAAGATTGGCAGCGATCACGCCGACAAGTAACGGTCCCATGACCATACCAACATCGCCGATCAGGCGCCAGATGCCGAGAAACTCCCCGGTAGCACCCTCAGGTGCGAGATCGGCACCGAGCGTCATCATCGAACCGGAACCAAGACCATTACCGAGTCCGATCACCACGCCAATGGCAGTCATCGTGGCGAAACTGGTAGCGAAGGGTAGCATCGCCAATCCGATTCCCATGATGGCAAAGCATGGGACAGTGGCGAACTTACGTCCGAATCGATCCATGAGGTAGCCTGCCGGAATGAACATGCTCATATCCACAACGGATGAGATCGTCATGACAAGGCCAACCTGAGCGGCGCTGAGGCCAACCAGATTTGCTCCAATCAGTGGAATCAACAGTTGACGTCCCTGCCGAATCATCTGGGCGAAAAGTTGTGCGACGCCAGCGGCGGTAAGATCACCGGCGTTGGATTTGATCGTGTGGCGCACGAGTTGCCACCGTTCGCGCGATTCACCGCGCGGCTGGGGTGCCGTGTCCGAGGTCTTGGGCAACGCTATCACTACCGTGATCAACGCCAGCAATGCCATCACACCGGTCAAAATAAAGCTGGCCTGCATACCCCAGATGGTGCCAATGAGGCCACCGAGTGCCGGACCACCAAAGATACCAATGCGATTGACCCCACCGAATGTGGAGATGGCCTGACCTCGACTTGCGATGGGGACAGCAGTGGCGATGTAGGTGTGGCGGCTAAGACCCCAAAGGGCTGTACCAACTCCAGCGGAAATACGCAGAGCAACGATGGCACCAGCGCCAAGATCGAGCGCCAGAGGGAAGGTACTGAAGGCGACCAGAGCGGTACCAAAATACATGCAACGCCGCATACCGAGCCGATGGATAGCCATGCCAGCGGGGACATCCGTGACCAGCGTGCCAATACCGGCGGCAGCGCTGATAACCGAGATCATGGTGTAGCCGAAGCCAAGTTCGCTGGCGTAGAGCGGCAGGGTTGCCAAAAGCGCACCTTGACCAAGGGCGAGCAGCATCGTGGGTAGATAGACGCCCAGCCAGAGGTCGTTGTTGCGCTGCATGTAGTCACTCCCAAACCATCAGGTCGTGTGCAGATCGTACCACCGAGACCGGATTCGGGGAATCTCCCGGGCGGCACACCACCGGGGATAGATAAGGAACGAGCAGCTCCGCCGTCACGGTATACTTGTCCCCAGAACGTGGCCCAATTGGGCAGTTTTGTGTTGCCTTCGCGTTACCAATGGCCACGATTCAGGAGACGCGTAATTGTTCCGTAAATTGTTCCGCCGTAATGCCGAACCTGATGTCCAGATCGAGAAAGGTCTGGAGAAGACACGGCGTGGCGTATTTAGCGAGATCACGAAACTCTTCGACCGCCATGAGATGGACGAAGAACTCTATGAAGACCTGGAGATGCTGCTGATCCAGGCCGATGTGGGCTGGGATGTCAGTCAGCAACTCGTCGCTGAACTGCGACAGAAAGTCGAAGACGAACGCATCGTCAATCCGGCCGATGCTCGCGAAGTGCTACGGCTGGAAATGACCCAATTGCTGGAATTGGCGACCCGAAATCGCAAGGTGAAGATTCTGCAGCGCGGCGTACCCTGGGTGGTGCTGGTCGTCGGTGTGAATGGCACCGGCAAGACAACCGGTATCGCCAAGCTGGTGCAGTACCATCAGCAGTTTGGACGTACCGTAATGCTCGCCGCCGGCGATACCTTCCGCGCAGCCGCCATCGATCAACTCAAGATCTGGGGTGAGCGGCTGAACGTACCGGTGATCGCCCATCAACCCAATGCCGATCCTGGTGCTGTCGTCTTCGATGCGATGCAGGCAGCACACAACCGCAATGTGGATGTGCTCATCATCGATACAGCCGGTCGACTCCACACCAAGTACAACCTGATGGCTGAGCTGAACAAAATCAAGAAGATCATCCAGAAGACGGTGCCCGAGGCACCACAGGAAGTCGTGCTGGTGATCGATGCCACCACCGGTCAGAACGGATTGATCCAGGCGGCCGAGTTCACCAAGAGCGCGGATGTCAGCGACATCTTCATCAGCAAGCTCGATGGCACGGCGCGCGGCGGTATCGCGTTCAGCGTCGCCAAGGAGCTTGGCACACCCATCACCTACATCGGCACTGGCGAGAAGAGCAGCGATATGGCGGAGTTCCGACCCGACACCTATGTCGATTCCCTCTTCTTCGGCGAAGGCGAAGGATTCTAACCCATGTTTGAGACACTCTCTGATCGCCTGAACCAGACCTTTGGCAAGCTTGGCCGCAGTGCCCGCCTGACCGAGAAGGATATCGACGATGCCATGCGCGATGTGCGTCGCGCACTGCTGGAAGCCGATGTCAACTTCAAGGTCACCAAAGACTTTGTTACCGCGGTGAAGGAACGTGCCCAGGGTGAAGAGGTCATGGCAAGCCTCACACCGGGGCAGAGCGTTATCGCCATCGTCAACGAGGAGCTACAGCGCATCCTGGGTGAGGAGCAGGTACCACTCACCTACCCGACCAAGGGTCCCCAAATCTTGATGATGGTCGGTCTGCAAGGTGCCGGCAAGACGACTCATGCCGCCAAAATCGCTCTGCATCTGCGCAAGCAGGGACGTAATCCGTTGCTGGTTGCGGCCGATGTGCAACGCCCGGCTGCTGTGAAGCAGTTGCAAACACTCGGCAAGCAGGTCGATATCCCTGTCTACGATGAAGGCACGGACAACACTCCGGTCAATATCACGAAGAATGCGCTCAAGTTCGCCGAACAGCGCGGTTTGAATCCAATCATCATCGATACCGCGGGCCGCTTGCAGATCGACGAGCCGTTGATGCAGGAACTCGTCGATATCAAGGGCAATGTGAACCCAACCGAGATCCTGCTGGTGGCAGACGCCATGACCGGTCAGGAAGCGGTGGGAGTCGCGGAGACCTTCCACGATCGCCTTGGAGTAACTGGCCTCATCCTTACCAAGATGGATGGCGATGCTCGCGGTGGTGCCGCACTCAGCATTCGTTCGGTCACCGGTGTACCGATCAAATTCATCGGTACCGGCGAGAAGATGGACGCGCTGGAACCCTTCTATCCGGATCGTCTCGCGGGCCGCATTCTCGGCATGGGCGATGTCCTCAGCCTGATCGAGCGCGCCCAGGAGCAGACAACCGAAGAGGATGCCGAACGCCTGCAAGAGCGGATGATGAAGGGGCAGTTCGATCTGGAGGACTTCCTGAATCAACTGCAATCAATCAAGAAGATGGGGCCGCTTAGCCAACTGATCGAGATGATCCCGGGTATCGGTCAGCAGATGCGACAGGCAAACGCCCAGATCAGCGATGATGCCTATAAGCAGATCGAGGCCATCATCTATAGCATGACGCCATGGGAGCGCCGCAATCCGGAGAAGATCAGTCACTCGCGCCGACGTCGTATTGCTGCCGGGGCCGGTGTGGAACGCCAGGAAGTCGGTCGTATGCTGCAGCAGTTCAAACAGATGCAGGAGATGATGGGCCAGTTCGGGCGTATGGGTAAAAGTGGCAAAGGAAAGAAGGGCAAAAAAGGTCGTCGTGGCATGATGCAAATGCCTGATTTGCCATTCGATTTCTAGCCGATGGATCAGCAACCGTCCCCCACCAGCGATCCCCGCATAACCTCCAGTATGGAGGACTACCTGAAGGCGATCTATCGTCTGCAGATAGATGGCGATCCCGTGACCAATCAGCAATTGGCGGATGAGTTGGGCTATAGCGGCGCCAGCATCACCAATATGCAGAAGCGATTGCACGATCTGAACCTGCTGGTGCTGGAACCCTACAAGGGTGTGCGGCTAACTCCCACCGGCACGGCGGTGGCTCTGGAAGTGATCCGACATCATCGCTTGCTCGAGCTCTTTTTGGCGCAGACGCTGGGGATGGATCTGGATGCTGTGCATGCAGAGGCCGATGTGCTGGAGCACCACGTTTCCGAGGAACTCGAAACCAAGATCGCGGCAATGCTGGGCTTCCCGGAGTTTGATCCTCATGGAGATCCGATCCCGGCTCCTGATCTGACCATACCTGAGTTGGATGATATGCCGCTGGCGGAGGCAAACGCGCCTGTGGTGGTAACGCGGGTCAGCGATCGTAACGCCGAGACGGTGCGCAGTCTGGTAGCAACAGGTGTGCTACCAGGAGCCATCATTCATGCGATTGATGGCGAGAATGGCAGCATGCTATTGACCCTCGTCGACAATCAAACCGTCGCGATCTCCGCAGAACAGGTCCAGGCCGTCCGTGTGCGAGCGGTGTAATATCCGCTACTGCCGGGCATCCTTGCGGAACATACGCTGAATGAGTGGCTTCTCCTCGTTAAGTCCACGCTCACGCTCCCAGGCACGCTCATCAGTGGGGAGCTCCGGATCGTCCACATAGACTTCCAGCGCGTCAAAGACGAATCTGGTGACGACAGCAGCAAAGAACGTTGGACCGAAAACCAGCATTGGCAACAGCGTGATGGTAAAAGCGTATCCGAGCACGATCATTCCCAGCGAAAGGAAGACCGCACGGAACGGATATTTCACCATCACGAACATCCCGCCGCGGAAGGCATTCCGAGGACCGCTCTCCAGGGTTCCACTCAGGCAAAAGCAATAGTGGGTAAAGACGTAGATGAAGATCCACATCACCACCCAGAGTGGCACCAGTATCTGTAGTGCATGATCCGAGCCCGAGAAGTATGCGATATTCCAGCCGATGATGATCAACGGCAAGATCGTATAGAGTGCTATCAGCCAACTTCGCTTAAACGAACGCAGCCACATACCCGGAAGCTCGCGCACTTCGGGATGAGTCAACTGCATTCTGGGGTCGACAAGGGTGTAAAGCATGGTGATCGTCGGTGGAACCAGAATGCTTCCGATCAGGAAGATAGGAAGCGTAAAAATCGCCCACGTAAAGGTGAAGTAAACGAATGCAGTGGGCAGCATCAGGAAGCAGAAGACCATAGAGAGTGCGACAAAATAGGCGAACTGGTGATAGATATCTTTCAGCGCGGCCCAGAGGAGCTTGAAGAACTTCACGATCATCCCTTCACGGAGGCAATATCTCTAACTATTGTAAATCGGATGACGATGGTGTGATTTCCTGAATAACCTGTAACTGGTAATGATGGCCTGTGCGATCATAGCAACTCCGGCACGCCCAACGACCAGTCCGCTTCCGTCGGATCGTCTTCCCACATTGCGGGCAGGCGTAAATGTAGCGATATTCGCGTTGCTGCACCGGGACGAGGGCACTTCGAACTTCCTCAAGCGTGGCACCGGTATACTCCGCCACCCGATACGCAATGCGATCGTGGCCATGCTTGGCGTGGCGACGACGATCCCCATCCAGCCAGTCGCGCATATGGATCAGCTCTTCAGCGATCACCACCTCCAGTGCGCGCTCCTGCTTGTGATCGATCCTCTCCAGATTGATGAGAATCGCATGCGTTTTGGCGTGCGTCAGGTAAACGTACGCACCGCCATAGCTGGAAGGAATACGTCTGCCCAGCCACCGACCAAAGACACGTCGACTTGTCGTGATCTGTAACCGTGCCTGCTGCAAGTGAAGGCGTTCGCCGTACTGCAGCATCAATCTCACTACGGCTGGCGGCGTAGGCGCACCATCGTCTTCCTCAAATATCCAGTTGCTACGCGTATTGGTTGTTTCCATTTATGCTTTCGAGTGAATGCGCGTTGGCGTATCGGGTACAAGGTAGATCATGCTTATCAATCTTCGCGATTATGCCAACCTCGAGACAGTTTTCGATGCCATTCCCGGCGATGACCGTGTCCTCATCGACTGGGAACCCATGTGTGCCTGGATAGATACCGTTCCGGAAGCGAGTGACTATCTCAGCAGCCAGATCGTTGGCACCAGCACTGATGGTGCCGAGCTCCGTATGATTATCGCCAGTTCACCCGATACGCTGGCCAATATTGACGGTGTGATCGCGCGCCAGGCTCTACTGGCATCTCCCGAATTGTACCGCGATGTGTCCAGCAGTCACGCCATGTTGGCGGGTGGAAAACCGGTTGTGCTGATCACGGCCGGTATCCACGCCACCGAGGTTGGTGGCGTGCAGATGATGCCCGAGTTCATTCTGGATCTGGCACAATCCGAACGCTATCACGACCTACTCGAAAAGATCATCGTGTTGATTGTGCCGACGCTCAATCCCGATGGGATGGCGCTGGTACACGATTGGTACCGGCAGACACTGGGCACGCCAGCGGAAGGAACTGCGCCTCCTGCTCTCTATCATCAATATGCTGGCCACGATAACAATCGTGACTGGTATCAGCAACATCTGCAGGAAACACAGGTGGTGGTGGATGAGATACATCGCATCTGGCATCCGCATGTGGTCATCGATCTCCACCAGATGGGGCAGAAATCTCCGCGCTATGTGATCCCGCCCTATATTGACCCAGCCGAACTCCACGTCCATCCTCTGATCTATCAGCTGGCCGGGGAGTTGGGCAGCAAAATTTCCGCTGATCATATGCGCGCCGGAAATCGCGGTGTCTGTAGCGGGGTCATGTTCGATTGCTATTCCCCCACCCGCGCCTATATGCACTATCACGGCGGCGTGCGCATTCTCGCGGAGGCAGCGAGTTGCGGCATCGCGAGCCCGATCCATATCGATGAAAGCGAGATCAACCACTTTAGCGATACACCGGCATCATTCCCGAGCGTCCATATGCCCCTGCCCTTCCACGGTGGCACATGGCACCTGGCGGACATCATCCACCTGCACCGGCAGACCATCGATACGGTACTGCAGGAGGTGGCGGACCACGCTGATCGCTGGATCACCGATCAGTGGCGTATGCTGAGTGATCAGGTTCACACGCATGATCGCGGTAGCTGGGTGATCCCACCGCTACGGCAGCAGTTGGATCCTGCCGCGGCCCGGGAATTGATCGAGATACTCCAGCGCGGTGATGTACGGATTGATATTGCTCAGGATGACCCGCTGATCCAGGATGGCAGTTTTGTCATTTCGCTGCAGCAGCCCTTTGGCAGCTATGCAAATGCACTGCTCAACCTGGTCACCTATCCACCGGGCAACAAACCATACGATGTCACAAGTCACTGCCTGCCAGTACATATGGGTGTGGAGGTTCGGTATCACGATGCATCGATGCTGGAGGGTGTGCGTGAGCTAACCGGGGAAGATTTGACACCGTTCCAACCGGCAACAGCGGCAGAGATACGGCCGCATGCCTGGCTGGCAATTGATCCACGCAGTTCGTCTTCGATTCGGCTGGTGAACCATGCGCTAAGAACAGGCAGTAAAGTAGTTCGCAGCACCAAATCCATTTTCTCGCAGAATCGCATCGTCCCCGCTGGTACCTGGCTAATTACCGATGGCACGATGTGGGACGTGATGGCGCACGCTGCCAATATGCACGTACGCACCTGGGTCATCGACAATACAGCGCGGAACACGATTGAGATCGTGCCTCCCCGCATCGGTCTCTATGATCCCGAGCACACATCCTCAAGTGATTTCGGGTGGCTCAAGTTGTGGCTGGAGCGGGCCGGGTTCGACTATCAGGTCGTTACCAGCGAAGAGGTCATTCACGGCGCGCTGGACGATCTGGACACGCTTCTCTTTCCCCATGCTTCCACCGATATCTACGCTGCCAAGAATCGGCAGATGTATCCGCAACGCTATACCCGTGGAATCAGTGAGCGTGTCGGCAGCATATTACGAACGTGGCTGCATCAGGGCGGACACATCATCGCATTCGAGGATGCAGTTACTGCGCTGAAGAAGCCGCTCAATCTCGATCTGGCGATGCCGCTGGCAAAGCTGAAACCCCACACATTCAGTAGCAGCGGTGCTGCAGTGCGGATCGTGCCATCCGCTGGCGATGATCTGACGCTCGGTATCGAGGAACCCTTTGCGGCCATGCATATCGGTGCGCACGGGTTCGAACTGCGCGATTCCGGACATCAGATTGCAGCGGCAACATTCGCCCGGAAGGGCACGGTTGTGAGTGGACTGATCGAAGGCGAGGAACATCTGGCCGGTCTTTGTGCCGTCGCGCAGCTGGCCCTTGGAGTAGGTCACTTCACTGCCTTCGCGTTCCGACCGCATTTTCGCACTCAAATGCTGGCAAGTGAACCGATTCTTACCAACGCGATCATGCAGCAATTCGGAAGCAGACAGAACAAGTCATGAGCGATCGTCCCCTCCTGCAGGCGCGCAAGCACTACGAGCGACCACATGTACTGATCGTTGCCGATGATCCCGAGCTAGCGACCTTCCTCAACGAAGGTCTACCGCTTGGCGGATTTTGGACGACGGTGATCTCGAGTGGACTCCAGGTGCTGGAGGTTTTTCGCCTCCGCCAGTTCGATCTGATCATCATGGATTACGGACTACGGAGCTTCAACGCCGAAGAACTGATGCTGCGGTTACGAGGGAACTCCAGCCGCGTACAAGAACAGGCGGCACGCACCTCCGCCCCTGTTGTCGTGATCTCGGAAAGGCCGATAGAAATAGCGCCGGATATGCAGCGCAAGATGGGCATTGAGCGTATGCTCCACGCTCCGATCGAGTTGGATGAGCTTGTCCCGGAGCTGCACCGCGTTTTCGAGGAATGGCGCGCCAATAACCCGGATATGCCAATGTCCGACGATCCAACGCGAAACTAGTCAATCCTGCCGATATGAGGACCATCAAGCTCCTCGTAATCACCGGTCACGATATAGACAACACGTTCGCAGATATTCGTCACCCGATCACCGATGCGTTCCAGATTGTGCGCGACCCAAAGCAGGTGCGTAGCTCGTGCGACCGTCGAGGGGTCATTCACCATGTAATCCATCAGCTCGGTGACGATCGCGTCGTAGAGGTCGTCCAGCTCATCGTCGCGGGCGGCCACGGCGCGGGCAGCCTCGACATCATTGTTCACATAGGCCTGGATCGCAGCATCCAGCATATCCCTGGCAATCACTCCCATGTTGGGGATATCCACCAATGGCTTCAGCAAACTGTCGCCCGAACCCTCGACCACGATGCGGGCGATTCCCGCTGCATAGTCACCCATACGCTCCAGATTCGAGAAGATGCTGATCGCGCTGGCAACCCGGCGGACGTCACTACCGACCGGTCCCTGTAGAGCGATGAGAACGACAGCACGCTCTTCTCCGGCCCGGTGCAGTTGATTGATAGCGTTGTCACTGCGTTGCACTTCGTCGGCGAGCGCAACATTCTGCAGCCGCAATGCTTCCAGTGATCGCGAGATAGCCTTGTCAACCATGCTGGCCATGGTAACAACCTGATCGCTGAGCCCCTGCAATTGTTGGTCAAAGTTCGATCGTACCGACATATTCCACCCCTACCCTGCTAATGATGTTGAGACAATACACGCACGCGCACGTTTGCGCTACCCATCCGAAGTTCTGCGGATGTTCGCGCTGGCATCCCTGACAGGGCACCAGGAATCCATTCAAATGCCACAACGGAAATCGTCAATCGAACGGCGCTTTATCCGAAGCGACCCGAGATGTATCCCTCTGTGCGCGGATCGTCCGGGCGGGTGAACATTTTCTGGGTGGGACCGGACTCAACAAGAATACCCTGGCGGTTCTCGTTCAGGGAGTAGAAGACCGTTTGGTCACTTACGCGGGCAGCCTGCTGCATATTGTGGGTGACGATGACGATGGTGTATTCGGATTCCAGTTCGCGCAGCAGATCCTCGATCTTCAACGTGGAAATAGGATCCAGCGCCGAGGCGGGCTCATCCAGCAGAATCACATCCGGATTGGTGGCAAGCGCACGGGCGATGCAGAGTCGCTGTTGCTGTCCGCCAGAGAGGCCCAGGCCGCTCTCCTTCAGCTTGTCCTTCACTTCGTCCCAGAGAGCTGCGCGAACGAGGCTCGCCTCGACCAGTTCATCGAAGTTGCCCTTATAACCATTGATACGCGCTCCCCAGGCAACATTCTCGTAAATGCTCTTGGGGAAGGGATTCGGACGCTGAAAAACCATACCGATACGGCGGCGAACTTCCACCGGATCGACACCACGCGCATTCACATCCTGGCCATGATAGAGAATCTCGCCATCGACCCGGGCTGAGGGGATGAGATCGTTCATGCGGTTGATGCAGCGCAGCACCGTACTCTTGCCACAACCGGAGGGTCCGATAAAAGCGGTGATGGATTTCTCGGGAATGGACAGATTTACGTTGTTCACGGCATGAAAATTGCCATAGTGGACGTTCAAATCCTTAAGCTCGAGCACACTGTTCTTCTTCGTGGTCGACTTCTGCACCTGCTGAAAAGCCTGGGCGCTGATTCCTGGAATCTTGACGACCGCGTCGTGGTTGGATTCCAGATGTGTAGAGCTTTCCGTTGGATTCATGGTCATGGTGAGTGTGTCGGACATGGATTACCACCTTGCTTTCTTGCTGAAGTGCTGACGAAGGCCGATTGCGACGGAGTTCATGAGGAGAAGGATGATCATGAGCACGATGATGGCGGCAGCGGCGAGGTGCTCAAACTCTTCTTGTGGTCGACCGGTCCAGTTATAGATCTGCAGCGGCATGACCATGAACGTGGAGAAGAGACCATCCGGCTTCCACAACACCTGACTGGCTCCACCCACAACGAGCAGTGGAGCAGTTTCACCGATGGCGCGGCTCATGGCGAGAATGATGCCGGTGAGCACACCTGGGAAGGCGGCGGGGAGAACATGATGCCAAATCGTTTGCCAACGGGTGGCACCCAGCCCATAGCTCGCCTCGCGCAAACTGCTCGGTACTGCGCGAATCGCCTCCCGCGAACTGATTACCACTACCGGCAGAATCAGCAACGCCATAGTGAGACAGCCTGCGATGAGTGAGCGTCCCATATGCAGCAGATCGACGAAGACCAGAAGACCCAACAGACCGTAGACGATACTCGGCACACCGGCGAGGTTGGCGATATTGGTCTGGATAAAGTCGTTGAACCTACCCTTGGCTGCGTACTCCTCCAGATAAATGGCTGTACCCAACCCCACCACAAACGCGCCGATGCCCGAACCCAGCACGATCCAGAGTGAACCCCAGATAGCCGGATTCATACCTGCCTTCTCAGCAATACGGGAAGGAGGATTGGCAATGAGGTTCCAACTCAGCCAACTCCAGCCAGGTTCGATAATCGACCAGAGCAGCAAGCCAAGCAGAACGATCGCCAAAGCAGTGGAACCAAAGAAGATCCAGCGCCATACCTTGCCGATGAACTGGCGAGTGCCGATCCGTGGCGAATAGACGGAGGTGGCGAGACCGGTGGATTTCGCATCCAGACTCATTCGTACTCCTCCCGATACTTGCGTGTGACCCATTGACTGGCCAGATTCATGCCAAATGTCATGATGAAGAGCAGTAGACCAACCCCTAAGAGCGAATAGAATGCGACCGAATCGCGGGCGACATCGCTGCTGAAGGTGTAGGCGATGAACCCGGTCATGGTTTGCATGCTGTTCATGAGATCGAAGACGCTGTTACTCGCACCAGATTGTCCAGCCGGACTCTGACCAGCAGCGACTGCAACGATCATCGTCTCGCCGATGGCACGGCTGATGGCCAGGATGAATGAGGCGACGATACCGGAGATCGCCGCGGGAACAACCACCCGCGCGGTAGCTTCGAACTTGGTGGCACCGAGCCCGTATGCGGCCTCACGCAGGCTACGCGGCACAGCTCGTAGCGCATCTTCAGAGAGCGAGGCGACAGTCGGCATGGCCATGATACCGATGGCGATACCAGCGCTGAGTCCGTTGAATGTGCCGATATTGGGAAAGAGTGGCTCGAGAATGACTGGCGTGATGAATGTGAGCGCGAAGAAGCCATAAACGATCGTCGGTACACCGGCTAGCACTTCCAGAACCGGCTTGAGGATAGATCGAGCGCGTTCGCTGGCAAACTCACTCAAATAGATAGCGGCTGCGAGCCCGAGTGGCAGGGAGATACACGCCGCAACCAGACTGGTCATGAGCGTGCCCATAACCAACGGGAGCACACCGAACTCCTGCTGAGAGCCGGCGAAGAGTGGTGTCCAGGTAGTACCGCTGAGAAAGTCCCAGATCGGCACTTCAGCGAAGAATTTGGCTGCCTCAAAGAGCAAGACGCCAATGATGCCCACCGTCGTCAGAAGTGTGACGAGCGCGCAGGCAATCAACGCATATTTGATAACTTCCTCTGATCTTTGCCGACTTTTCTTACCGGTGAGATTCAGTGGTGGCCGATCATCCGGCCGAAGTGGTGCCACGGTGCTGGACACGCATGCCCTCCTGATGGGGAGCGAACAAACAAATCCGGAGCACCCGGACCATGCCGAGTGCTCCGCTATAAAAACTAGGCGGCAGGGCTCGCCTCTGGTGTGCCGAAGGAATCGGAATCCGGCGCTACCGAACCATCAATGGCTCCAACAACCTTGTCCCAGGTGGACTGCTGATCGTCGGCGTGCAGCGAGATGTAGCCAACCGATGGTGCGAGTTCATCGGCGGTAGCCGCGTAGAACTTCACGAACTCGGCAACCTCTGCTCGACCCTGGAGCTCGCTGGCCGAAACGTAGATGAAGAGCGTGCGACCGAGTGGTGCATAGGTGCCATCGGAGATCGTCTCAACGCTCGGCGCAACAGCACCGGCGCCATTGTCGACAGCGACGGCCTTGAGGATGTCCTGATTCTCTTCGTAGTAGGAGAATCCGAAGTAACCGAGCGCATTGGCACTGCCGGCTACTCCCTGCACCAGTACATTGTCATCCTCACTGGGCGTGTAGTCGGTGCGAACCTCGCGCTCACCGAGGATGGCTTCGTTGAAGAAATCGAAGGTGCCGGATGCAGTGCCCGGTCCGTAAAGCTCGATATTCTCCGCCGGCCACTCGGCGCGGACATCCGCCCAGGTGGTAACACCACCATCGGAGGCCCAAATATTGGCAAGTTCCTCGACGGTGAGATCGGTGATGAAATCGTTCTCGGCACTAACAACGACCGTGATACCGTCATACGCGACATCGAATTGGTACCAGGCAATACCGGCTGCGGCAGCTGCTTCCGCCTCAGAATCCTTGATTGGTCGAGAAGCGTTGGCAATGGCGATCTCACCCTTGGTGAAGCGCTCGAAACCACCACCAGTACCGGAAATGCCATTGGTGATGCGGACATTTGGCGCGATCGCCGCGAACTCTTCGATCGCAGCCTCGGTCAGCGGACCGAGTGTGGAGGAACCATCGGACTCAAACGATCCGGAGAGATCGCCTACGTTCTCAGGTGCCTCATAGGTGACAACGTTTTCATCCTGGGCAAAGATACGACCGAATGGAGCGAGAGCAACCGTACCAGCCGTGATGGCTGCCAGTGAACGACGATTGAGCTTGATGTTCATGAGTTCCATGTGCAAAGACTCCTCAAGATCCGATGTGATGCCAGCATGTGCTGAGCATCCGACTAGATTCGTTGACTTCCAAAAACCGGCTGTGCCGGTCCCACTATCCAGAGACGCTAATACGTGAATCGACTTCGTGGGTTGTCGAGGGGAGACGCTGCGATTCGGATTCATCTGCCGAACCGACAAAGCGATACCCTGAACCATAGACCGTGCGGATAACCTCGCCCTGCATACCGGCGTTTGCCAGCTTGTTGCGTAGCCAACTGATATGGACATCCACCGTCCGCGCATCGACCACCACATCGTGGCCCCATACGGTTCCCAGCAGTTCCTCGCGGCTAAAGACTCGCCCCGGTTCAAGAGCGATTGTGGCCAGCAATCCGAACTCTTTGGGACGAAGTTCCAGCTCGCGATCGGAGACCGTTACCAAACGTTGATCGGTCTCTATACGCAACGAACCACGAACCAGCACAGAAGGTAGGCGTAGCTCCGGATTGTTGTGACGACGAACATGGGTGCGGACACGGGCAAGCAGCTCGCGCAATGCGAACGGCTTCACCACATAATCATCGGCACCAAGCTCGAGGCCATCGATCCGATCGTTCTCCTCACCACGGGCGGAAAGCATCAGCACGGGCGTATTGAGCGATTGACGGACGCGCCGTAAGACCTGCAGACCGTTCATTCCGGGCAACATGACATCCAGAATGATCAGACTGAGATCACTTCCATGCTCCTCAATGGCGGCGAGGGCTACCAGCCCGTCCTCCGCAGAAATCACCGAATACCCTTCTCGGGTCAGATTGAAGCCCAACGTGCTGCGCAGCGTGGGGTCATCCTCAACAAGAAGAACAAGCGGTTTGCCCTGCTTCACTACCAACGAGTCATCCTCCGCGATGTGCGTGTGGAGCGAGTGCATCTCGCTTCTCCATTCACGTACATCCGGATGATAGAGACGCCAGGTTAAGCCAGCGTAAGGGTTGTGTTAAATGCCGGGAGTGATTTTGTTAACGTTGGCGGCTGGACTTGCCGCAGGAGTTGCGGCTGGTGCGAGACGGGCATCCAGATGAATGATAGCTGCCTCCAGCATCGGATCGCTCGCATCCGTATCACCGCCAGCATCCACCTCGATATCCGGCCGGATCCCTTCGCTTTGAATGCGGGACTTGCTGGGCGTAAACCATTCCGCCACTGTGACACGCATGGTGGAGCCATCGGAGAACTCGTAGATTCGTTGTACCGAACCCTTACCAAAACTGTTCTGACCAATCACGGTAGCGCGTCCATAGTCCTTGAGTGCTCCGGCCACAATCTCCGCAGCGCTGGCAGTACCGCCGTCGATGAGTACCACCATCGGTAGGTCGAGAATCTCGACGCTATCGCCCGTCTCGATCGGCATGGCGATGAGATCGCCATCGGCAGACGATTGATCCTCGTACATGGCTGGACCTACCGAGGGATCGAGGAAACGTCCGAGGGTCGCCCGAGCGGCATCGACCCAACCGCCACCATTACCGCGAAGATCGAGAATGATGCCCGTGGAACCATGCGCACGAATCTCGGCAATGGCGTTGTCCAGATCCGGAACCGTGGCATCACCGAAGAGCGTGATTCGCAGCCAGGCATATGAAGTGCCCTCAACAAAGGCAAGTGTCACCTGCGGGACCACAATCTCCTCAAAGGTAAGTTCCAGTGTCTGCGCTTCGCCCGTAGTGGGTCTGATGGTAGTGATCGTGACAGGATCACCGATCTCCCCGCGCAGTAACTGCGTCGCTTCATCAATGTCTGTTGTCTGCACGCGCGCGCCATCGACCTGCTCAATCACATCGCCGCGCTGGATGCCCGCCTTATCCGCCGGCGATTCGGGCACGACCGCGCTCACGAAGGCGACATCGCCATCCAGCACGATATCGACACCGATACCACCATACGTACCCTGTAGACTCTCCTGAGAGGTCTGGGATTCGTCCACATCCAAATAGCGGGTGTAGGCATCATCAAGTGTTTCCAGCGCACCGTCGATCGCACCAGACTCCATATCGGAGGTCATCTGCTCCTGCCCGGCCTCATCGGTGGGAAGGTAGTAGTAGTTCTCCTCAATGACCTTATAGACAGCATCGAGATCGGCAAAGGTGGAGGTGGAGTTATCGGCGCGCAAGCGTTGCACCATCATGCCGCCGAAGAAGCCAGCGACAAGCAGGATGAGGCAGAGCAAAATTGATCGCGCAATGTACCACTGCTGCTGGCGGTGGGTGTGTTGGCGGTTCATACTGACTCCAGAAGATCAGCGCGAATGAGGAGGGATTGGCGGATGTTACTCGTGGCCGATGTCGGGAATACGAATTCCACGTTTGGCGTCTATCACCACGGCGATCCGCATCCGATCGCGACAGCGCGCACGGCTACGCAACATGATCGCATGCCGGATGAATGGTACGCCATTCTGGAGCCAGTACTGACGATGCAGGGTGTGAGCCTGCAACAGATCGATGGCTTCGTGCTCAGCAGTGTGGTGCCCTCGGTGACACGTTGGCTGGGGGTACTGGCGAAGCATCGACTGCGTATCGAACCCGTCATCGTCAGCGCGGCACTCGATCTGGGTCTACCGATCGATGCGGACAACCCCGCCGAAGTCGGCGCCGATCGAATCGTCAATTCACTCGCAGCGCTGGACGCCTATGGTGCGCCCGTCATCAGCATCGATTTCGGCACAGCGGTGAATTTTGATATCGTCGATCACCGGGGACATTACCTCGGTGGTGCCCTGGCGCCAGGGCTGGTGATTGCGTTGGAAGCGATGACATCGCGCGCGGCCAAGCTCTTCTCGGTCGACCTCGTGCCACCCCCCGCAGCCATTGGCACAAACACCATCACGGCGATTCAGAGCGGTCTGGTTCTGGGGTACATCTCGTTGGTAGAAGGCATGATCGTGCGGCTTGCGGCCGAGCTGCAGGGTACACCGACCGTCGTGGTAACGGGTGGCTATGCGGAGCTCTTCGCCAAGAACTCCGCCATGATCGATCATTACGACCCCGATCTCACCATTAATGGCCTCCGTCTGGTGTGGGAACGTGTCAAAGGCGCAACACCGGAGTAATCCCGACAGCTTTGTGCGAATTGTTCGGTATACTTTCCACAAGTCAAATCTGTTGTGATTCGCGATGTGTCGTCGACGATCTCCGGGGGCACATCAAAGCCGAAGGGATGCGCGTGATGAACCAGTACCCTGCCGAAAGAGTTTTCAACGTCGGTGTCTTCTCGCACGGGGGCGCCGGGCGCACAACGTTGGTCGAAGCCATGCTCTTCGATAGCGGCGCTACCTCCCGACGCGGACGTGTTTCGCTTGGCACGACTGCATCTGACACCGATCCGGAAGAGATCAAGCGACACATCTCGCTCACCCACTCGGTTATCCCCATCGAATACAACGACTGCAAGATCAATGTGATTGATACCCCCGATTTCGCGGATTTCGGTGGTGATGTGCGCAGTGCCATGCGTGTGGTGGAAGCCGCGATTATCGTGGTGGATGCCAGCGCCGGTGTGGAAGTCGGAACCGAACAGGTCTGGCACAACGCCGAGTCGCTCGGATTGCCGCGACTCCTCTTTGTCAACAAGATGGACCGCGAGCATGCGGATTTCCGAGGGGCTCTGGAAGCCATGATCGCTGCCTTCGGCAAGCGCGTAGCACCATTGCAGTTCCCGATCGGTCAGGAAGAGAACTTCCGCGGTATCGTCGATCTCCTCGCCAAGAAGGCGCTGGTCTTCACCAAAGATGGCAATGGCACCTATGAGGAGACCGAGATTCCGGCGGAGCTGGCAGACGATGTTGAGTTCTACCGTCAGACACTGGTGGAAGCTATTGCCGAGCATAACGAAGAGTTGACGATGCGCTATCTCGAAGGTGAGGAGATCAGCGACGAGGAACTGCATAGCGAGCTGCACAAGTGCTTTGAGGATGGTTCGGTGGTACCGATGGTCCTCGGCGCGGCCAGTGAGAACCTGGGCGTGCAACCGCTGATGCAAACGATTATCGATGTCCTCCCATCGGCAGCGGAACACAAGGAGATCGCGGACGTTGACGGCGAACCGATGGAGATCATCGCCGATCCGAATGGCGATTTCGTCGCCCTGGCGTTCAAGACACAGGCCGATCCACACGTCGGCAAGGTGACCTGGTTCCGTGTCTACAGCGGCACGCTAAAATCCAGCAGCACACTCTTCAATGCCAATAAGGGCAAGGAAGAGCGCGTAGGCCAACTCTTCTTCAATCGCGGCAAGGATCATCTGAGCACAGACAGCGTTACTGCTGGTGATATCGGTGGTGTCAGCAAGCTGGAATCCGTTGATACGGGCGATACGCTTACCAATGGCAAGAAGGTTACGCTGGATGGGATCCGTTTCCCGCACAGTGCCTTCACCGCCTCTATTCACCCGGCGTCACAGAACGATCTCGACAAGCTCAGCCAGGCTCTGCAGCGCATGCAGGACGAGGATCCCAGCCTGAAGATCAGTCGCGATCCTGATACCGGCGATGTCCTGGTTTCCGGTATGGGCGAACCGCACGTGCAAATCGCGGTGGAGCGAATGAAACGTCGCAGCAATATCGAGGTCACACTCGGTACACCGCGCGTCCCCTACCGCGAAACGATTCAGGCACAGGTTAAGAGCGAATACAAGCACAAGAAGCAGACAGGCGGCGCAGGCCAATACGGTCATGTGCACCTGGAGCTCGAGCCGCTGGCAGACGGAGACTTCATCTTCGCCGATCGCGTGGTCGGTGGAGCGGTACCCAAGAACTTCTTCCCGGCGGTTGAGAAGGGTATTCGCGATGCGTTGGCGGAAGGTCCGGTGGCAGGCTTCCCGGTCGTAAACGTGAAGGCCACGCTCTACGATGGCAGTTATCACGATGTGGATTCGAACGAAATGGCCTTCCGCATCGCCGCCAAAGAGGCTTTCAAGAAGGGTATTTTGGCGGGGCAGCCGACACTGCTTGAACCGATCATGGATGTGAGGGTGATCATCACCGAGCAGTTCATGGGCGATGTCATGAGCGATCTCAATACGCGTCGCGGCCAGGTCACCGGTATGGATACGCGGGATGATGGCACGACTGTGATTGAGGCGCAGATACCTGGTGGTGAGATTCAGCGCTACGCCACCGATCTACGATCGATGACGCAGGGACGCGGTACCTATGAGGCCGAGTTCAGCCACTATCAATCCGTACCACACCATATGGTGGAGAAGATTGTGGCGGAGTATAAGAAAGACGAGTAATCGTCCCTGCAAACATGGCATGATTGCAGAGGGGCCAGGTGGCCCCTCTGTTTTGTTGAGTAACTGAGTGAGCAATGGTTGACACGTTTGAGATCGTCTTCGATGGGGGTAGCAAGGGCAATCCTGGCAAGGCCTATGGCAGCTACGACATTGAGCGCAATGGCGAGTTATACGACCGCAAGATCGAGATGCAGTACGGCGATAACATGACGAACAATCAGGCGGAATACATCAGCCTGATCCGCGCGCTCAAGGCGATTGTGGAAAATCCGCGTGTCGATGCGACCAAAGCACATCTCATCATTCGCGGCGATAGCAAACTGGTCATCAGCCAGATCACGGGTGTGTGGAAGGTAAAGAACGCGAACATGCAGCCGCTTTGGGCCGAAGCGGGTGGCCTGCTTACCGAGGTGGGATCGTGGGAGGCAATCTGGCACGACCGCAGCAATTCAGTGAGAAAGTTGGGACATTAGGTTCCCACACTGGCCGTAGGCCCGTGCTGTTACCCGCACATAAAGTGCGGGCGTACGTCGGAGTTCATGCAACTGAACGATCAGGCAAACGGAGTCATGCGGAGCTTGAAACCGAATACGATCACGAAAATGCACATGGCGGCAAGTAACGCGGGGAACAGTGTGATGGCTGTGAAGAACTTGAGCAGCATCAGCAGAACAACGGTGGCTACCAACGCATAGTTCGCTGCTCGACGGTAGGCATCTGATCGGGATGGGACTGGTTTGGAACGGTCAACCTTCATGCCGCGAGTATACAGAACGGAACAACAATGAAACGAATCTATCTCGCCTCTCCGCTCGGATTCGCCACATCGACAATGGCGTTTATGGGCGATCTTGTGGCAGCGCTTGAACCGATTGTGGCGGTGGAGAATCCCTGGGACAAGACGGAGTTCTCAGAGGCAATCCTCGCCTGTTCGACGATCGACTCCTACGCTGAACGCATTGCGAAACTGGAAGCAATCAATTTTGAGATTGGTCGCAGCAACACCGAAATGATCGATCGTAGCGATGCTGTGTTTGCGGTGTTGGACGGCGTCGATGTCGATTCCGGTACCGCCGCCGAAATCGGCTATGCGTTTGGCACAGGCAAAAAGGTGTATGGAATCCGCACCGATTTTCGATTGGCGGGCGACAATCTCGGTTCTACCGTCAATCTGCAGATCGAGTACTTCATTCACGCCAGCGGCGGTCGGATAGTGAGTACCGTTGATGATCTGGTGGAATGCGGGCGAGAACTCTCCTCGTCGCTTGCATAGCAGAATCTCAGCGCATATACTTTCGGGGCTGAGGGGGATTAGCTCAGCTGGTTAGAGCGCCACGTTGACATCGTGGAGGTCACTGGTTCGAGTCCAGTATCTCCCACCCTCACAGAAGCCACCCAATGGGTGGCTTCATCTGTTTTTCACCATATCGCGATATCGGCATAGAACGTACATTGCAGACAGATATCGATATTCTCTTGTATCATTTGGGCGGATTGGCCGATCGCTTCGCCCGGATCACGCACATGCTGACACGTCGACAACTGATGGCAACGGGAGTCGGTGTGTTGCTTGGCAGCACGATCGAGTCAGGCGCTGCTCAAGAAGCTGAAGAGCTTCAGATCAACTCCACTCGCTATATTGCGACAAATGCCGAAACCGGCGCGATCTTCGCCCAGCGCGATGCCAACGAGCAAGTGGCCATCGCCAGTCTTACCAAGATCTTTACTGCCATGGAGGCAGTGAATCTGGCACCGCTGGATACCATCATCGTTACCACAGAGGACGATATGGTCTCTTCCGAAGCAACGGTGATGGGATTTGGCCCGGGCGAGTCTTTCACGCTGGAAGAGTTGATCTTCGGCATGCTGCTCCCGAGTGGCAACGACGCTGCTCAGGCTATCGCACGCGCTCTCGGTGCGGAAGAAGGCGACGATGCCGATACCGCGGTGCAGCGCTTTATGGATCTGGTTAACCAACGCGTGCAAGACATGGGATTACAAAATACCCATCTCCTCAACCCAGATGGCTGGGGTGTCGATGGTCACTACTCTTCCGCTGCCGATGTCGCCGCCTTCATGGCCTACGCCAGCCATAACGACTTTGTATTGCAGGTAATGGGCACCAAGAGTTTCACCACCAGCAATGGCTACACGGTCACGAATACCAACAAAGTGCTGACTTCTGCGCCAAGCGTGATCGGCGGCAAAACCGGTTACGATGACGATGCTGGCTACTGCCTGGTGCAGATAGCTCAACGCGAGGATACTCGCATCATCGCTGTGACTCTGGATGGCATCGCCCCCGACGACTGGTACAACGACAACCTGGTGCTGCTGGATTACGGATTTGAGCAGCAGGATGCGCTGGGAACGAAAGCATTCACCGGCGAGTTCGTCACCTGGACAAATCCGGATACTGCCGTCTTCTTGCAGGCCGGAACGGGCTCCGCTTCTATCATCGGTAACGCGACCTCCGGAGAATCGGTGGTACAGGAAGTCGACAAGCCGCTGACGGTGCCGGAGCGCGTAACAACCGAGAATGCAACCACCACTGCCACCGACTCGGTTTCTTTCAGCGGCAGGAAAAGCAGCGCGCTTTTAACCGGGATCGGCGGCGCTGTGATGGTGGGTACCATGGCTGCAAGTCGCTGGCGTGATCTTGGCGGCGATGCGTCGATGGAATCTCTCGGTGCGGGTTTCTCGGCAGCAGGCCATTCCCTCAAGAATGCTGTTCTTCCGGGTAAAGCGCCCTCTAGATCAAAGGAGGCTGGCAGCGATCTGATGGTTGGTGCCGATGTACCGCTGGACGATCTGCCGAATCCGGATGAACAATCCGACACGCACAATCAGGCTTGACATTCGGGCTTTACCACCCTACTCTCTACCCAACTGAAGATGTGCGTTGATCAGAACAACGCCGGTGTTGTGTTGCGTTCAGAGAGGCCGAGAACGGTGAAAATCGGCTCGTAAACAAGCACGTGGCTACCATCTGTGAGCAGAACGGTGAACGGCAACAGGCCTCAACCGATTCCGGAAGCCTCCGATATCAGGCGCAATCAAGCGAAGTACTCATCTACGTACTTCGGAATGAGGGTGGAACCACGTCTGGCCCGGCGTCCCTTTGCGGACATCGGGTCGTTTTCGTTTTCGCAACAGCGCTTCAGCGAAAGGAGCCACACTCATGGTTGCCCAGGAGCAAGATGTAGAACATATGGATATTGCTGTCGATCCCGAGGATCGCGCAGCATACGAGTTGGCGCGCATGCGTCACTCCACAGCCCACCTGATGGCAGAAGCTGTGCAGGAAGTATTCCCGGAAGCCAAATTCGGTATCGGACCAGCGATCGAGAATGGCTTCTATTACGACTTCGATCTGCCGCGGGCGCTCACGCCTGACGATCTCAAAGAGATCGAAAAGCGCATGATCAAGCACAAAAACAAGAACGAAGTCTTTGAACGCAAGGAAGTCTCCCGCGAGGAAGCGATGGAGATTTTCAAGAACAATCCGTACAAGCTGGAACTGATTGCGAACTTCCCGGAAGGCGAAGTGATAAGCACATACCAGCAAGGCGATTTCCTCGATCTCTGCCGCGGTCCGCACGTGGAGAGTACGAAGGAGATCGGTCCATTCAAGCTGCAATCGGTTGCCGGTGCCTACTGGCGTGGCGATGAGAATCGACCAATGCTGCAACGCATCTATGGCACAGCGTTCAACAGCAAGGAAGAGCTGGACGATTACCTGCACAAGCTGGAGGAAGCTGCCAAGCGCGATCATCGGAAGTTGGGCAAGGAACTCGATCTCTTCTCGGTGAACGAGGAGATTGGGCCAGGCCTCATCCTGTGGCACCCCAAGGGTGCGCTCATCCGCTACCTGATTGAACAGTTCGAGCAGCAGGAGCAACTCAAGCGCGGGTACGATCTCGTTTACACACCACACATCGCCAGCGAGAAGATCTACAAGACGAGCGGCCACCTGGAAACGTACGGCGAAAATATGTACAGCCCAATGAGCATCGAAGAGGTGGATTACTACCTCAAACCGATGAACTGCCCGGGCCATATCGCCATCTACAACAATGGCATCCACAGCTATCGCGAGTTGCCGATTCGTCTCGCCGAACTGGGCACGGTCTACCGGTTTGAGCGCTCCGGCACATTGCATGGGATGCTGCGCGTACGCGGCTTCACGCAGGACGATAGTCACATCTTCTGCACGCACGAGCAGGTAGCGGGCGAAGTCGGTGGTGTAATTGATCTGGCGCTCCACATGGCAGACGTCTTCGGATACGGGTTGGAGGTCTACCTCTGCACGAAGCCGGCGAAAGCAATCGGCTCGGACGAGATCTGGGATGAAGCCACAGAAACGCTGCGGCAAGCGCTCGAGAGCCGTGGGATGAAGTACAAGATTGATGCTGGCGAGGGTGCCTTCTATGGCCCCAAGATCGATATCAAATGGCTGGATGCCCTCGGTCGCGCGTGGACGGGTCCAACGATTCAGGTGGACTTCAACCTGCCCGAGCGGTTCGATGTGAACTATGTGGCTGAGGACGGAGGCAGGCACCGTGCCGCCATGATTCACCGCACACTGCTGGGTTCGATGGAGCGCTTTGTCGGTGGACTGATCGAGCATTACGCGGGCGCATTCCCGGCGTGGTTGGCACCGGTACAGGCAAGCATCATCACGGTGACGGATGATCAGATTCCGTTTGCGAAGCAGGTTGAGCAGCGCCTGAAAGATGCGGGCATCCGCGCCGAGCTGAGCTCGGGCAGTGGTCGCATGCAGGCCAAGATTCGACAGGCGCAGCTGCAGAAGATCCCGTACATGCTCGTCATCGGTGCACGCGAAGCCGAGGCTGACAGTGTGGCTGTCCGCTTGCGCACAGGAGACGATCTTGGCGCAATGACGGTCAGTGCCTTTGAAGAGATGATCCGGCCGGTGATTGAGACGAAGAGTCTCGATCTGGTGCAGCCGCGAGCGGTGATCGGATAACGCAACATGATGGAGCCGATCGCAAGGGCGATCGGCTCTTTGCATTCGCGTCGCACAGAATTGTGAGTGGAACGATGCTCAACTTCCGTCCCGGTACACCTGACGATCTCGCTGACGTACTGAGGCTCTTCGATGACAACATCGAATGGCTCGTTGCACGTGGTCGTTCAGCGCAGTGGGGCAGCGAACCGTTTTCCACCAATCCTCAAAGGACTGAGTTTGTTGCCGATATTCTCACCAGAGGCGAGTTTACCGTCGCGGAGGTTGAGAGTAAGGTCGTTGGCGCCAGTGTGCTCACCGATCATCCCATGCCGTATGTACCACCAGTCGACGAACCCGAACGTTACCTCAAACTCCTGATCGCATCACCAGCCCACCGCGGCGAAGGAATCGGCCATCAACTCATACAACGCGCCCGCGCGCGAACTATTGAGGAGGGTATTGGATTGATGCGGGTCGACTGCTGGTCGGGTGGAGACAAGCGACTTGTCGCCTATTACGTGAGTCAGGGATTCACTCCGACGGACGAGATTGAAGTGCGCCAGGGGACATCGGTGCAGGTATTTGAGTGGCGACCGTGATGCAATAGCCTAGGACGGTTCACCCGGATCTTCCATCGGATCGCGTCGCTCCAAATCCGGCACTGAGTCGGCCAGATTCAGTTGGCGCAATCGCCACGGAACAATCACTTCTTCAAAGATCACTTGCACCACAGCCGCAGTCGGCACAGCGATAAGTGCGCCCATCCAGCCCATGATGACTGCGCCAATCATGACCGCGGCAAATGCTGTCAGCGGGTGCACCTCTACTTGGTGTCCTTCGATCAATGGGGACAGCCATGAACCCTTGATGTTGTCGATCACCATGTGAAGCGCAAATGCGATAAGAACCGCTTTCCACCCCAACGGCAGCACTGCCACCACGATAAGCATGCGAGCGATGAGTGGACCGATGCGCGGAATAATCTCGAACATGGCTGCGACTATCGCTATCAGCAGGGCGATCTGCGAGCCCAGAAGAATCATCACGATGTACATCCAGACGCCCACCACCGTGCAGATGATGAACTTGGCACGTACATAGGCACCCAGTCGCTCTCCCGACGAGGTAATGACCCGCTCTACCACCGCGCGATGATTTGGATGGACAAGCCGAAAGAATGACACCTTAATACTGGACCATGACATCAGCATGAGGAAGGAAAGCGTGAACAGGCTGGTGACGACGAAGATCGCGAGTGTAATCAGGGCGGGTACACCCACGACCCACTGTGAGAGTGAGGTGACGAATCCGCTCAGCGAACTGATTGCCTGATCCTCCACATCTTCCAGCATCGGATAGTCGGTCTTCAGAGAGTCGATACGCTCCCGAAGTTGCTGAAACTGCCTGGCCCGATCCGGCAGAGAATCAACAGTCTCTGAGAGTTGGCCAATAAGAGGCGGCACCGCGTACCAGATTGCTCCGACAGCAAATGCACCCACCAGGGAGAAGAGCAAGAGGATTGCCGCCGCCCGTGGCGTTCCCCACTTTTCCAGCCGCTTTACGGGACTATCGAGACTGCAGGCGATGAGTAGTGCCACGAAGAAGAGCACGAGAATGGATTTGGCCTGGACCATAACCCAAATAGCGCCCACACTCAGAACAACGAGCATGAGCGCTATATAGATTGACGAGACAGTGCGTGGGTCCGGCCGGGAGAATCCTTTGATCTCGGAGTGTTCTGGTTGATTCGACTCAGGATCCCTGGCCATACTGCCCCCTACTTCCTGGTTGGGCGCGTCACCCTTTCCGGAAGCGTGAACTGATCGACTGGCAACATCGTGTGCCCACCTTCGATCTTGCTCACCTTACCCTTTGCGTCAAAATGATAGACGATCTCTTCACCGCGCGAACCGCCCTTGGGTCCGCCCACGCGCTTAAGCGTATTCTCGCCCGTCACTTCCAATTCCACTGCCATACCGGCCGGATCATCCAGCGTTGGCGCGAGCGCATAGAGGCGACCACCCAGATTGACGATGTCCGTTAGGCCCCAAAGGGTCGCGAAACGACCCTCAAACTTCTTGAGATCTCTCGGCTTACCTGGCTGGCTGACAGGGGCCTTCGGGGAGACCGCCAGTTCGATCAAGGCCAGGATACCCGCGCAGAGAACGGCGGCCGGACCATCGTTCGTGTTTGTCAGAACGCTCACACTAAGTTTTCGACCAACATCGGTCTTGCTCATGGTGATGTGCCCCGGGTAGCCGCCGGAGTGACCGATATAGGTACGATCGCCAAGCTTTTCAATAACCAGTCCGATACCGTACCAGCTGATCTCGGTGGACTCCCCGATCTTCTGTTGCATGGTTCGTTTGCTGGCGTCAGTAATCAGTCGTGTGTCGCCTGAAATATGAGCCTGGAAATAGCCCGTCAGATCGGACGCTGTCGCATAAAATCCGGTCGCCGAACTCTCCTCGAATGTATCGATGTGGTCGATCGGGATGCGTTTCGGGCCGTGCACGCGACTGGAGTAACCAACTGCATAGTCATCTATGCGATCCATGTTAAGATCGGGACCAGTGTCCTTAAGCCCCAATTTATCAACAATGTTTGCTGTTACGTAATCGCGGTATGGCATACCGGAAGCATGTTCGATGATTACACCGAGAAGCGAGAAGCCAATATTGCTGTACTTGAACTCGACATTGCTCTCCAGAACCTTGCCGTGTTTTCTGGCAAGGGTGAGGAGTTCTTTCCGATTCGGAAATGGCTTGCCAAGCTCCCACCAGTCTGCATTATCGCCATCGCGAATAACGCCTCCCATATGGCTTGCCAGCTGCCTCACGGTAACATCGGCAATGCCACTCCCGGCAAGTTCCGGGATGTGTTGGCCAACAGTATCGTCCAGACGCAACTTGCCTGCCTCGACAAGCTGCATGATAGCAATGCCGGTGAAGGTCTTGGAATGTGAAGCGATACGGAAGAGATGGTCGGTAGTGAGCGCGATATCGTTCTCGATATCGGCCATTCCGAACGCCTCGTTCATAAGGAGTTCGCCATCCACCCGCACCGCGACCTGCGCACCCACATAGGGATTGTATTGGTGTTGGAATGCGAGCCATTTGCTGGCATATGCCAGAGCTGTCTTGATCGCCTTTACGTCATCTGTCACGACAATCAGCCCTCGCTCTGTGCGAAACGATCCATGATCGCCACGATGTGCTTGATACCGAGGATGTAGTCCTCCACGTTGATGTTCTCGTCGGGTGCGTGCGCCTGGCTATAGCCATTGCCGACACCGGCAGTCGCAGCATCAATCCCGAAAGCATCACAGAGTTGATACCACGGTCCGGAACCAGAGCTGGTTGGATAGATCACTGGCTCCTGGCCGAAAACCTCTTCATAAGTCTCCGCGACCACGCGCGCGATCGGTGCATCCAGGCTGGTGCGCGATGGATAACCGGCACCAACCAGCTCGCTCTCGATATCCGTAAAACCGTTGTCATTGAGGTGCTTCCGCAAGAGCGCATAGATCTCGTGAGGATCCTGATCGGCTACCAGCCGCATATCGATCTTGGCCATCGCCTTGCTTGGCAGAACCGTCTTCTGACCCTTCTCGGTGTAGCCACTGAGCAGTCCCGAGATCGTGCAGGTCGGCTCGAAGTAATCCTTGAGTTTGAGCTCCATGCCGGTAAGGCCATTGATGAAGCCAGGGATCTGGGCATCATCAAGCAGAATCTGTTCGGTATCCGGGAGATTCTCCAGCGCCTGAAGCTCCGCCTCGGTGGCAGCTTTCACCTTGTCATAGAAGCCTGGGATAAGGATGCGATCGTCCGGCCCCTTCAGCGTGGAGAGTGCCCAAACCAACCGCCAGGCAGGATTGGGGATCGAGGTTGCCTGCGAAGAGTGCCAATCCCGGCGAGCACCGGAGACACGCAACTCGACGTAGCAGATACCCTTCAGACCGAGGTGAATCTGGGGGCGATCATCGATATCGCGACCACCAAACTCCCAAATGCAGGCATCGGCCTGGCAGAGATCGTTGTGGTCATCGATGAAGTTCTGGAGATGCATTGAGCCAATCTCTTCCTCACCCTCAATGATGAACTTAAGATTGAGAGGAAGCTCGCCAACGATCTTCTGCCAGGCATCAATCGCCGCAAAACGAGCCGCGATATTGCCTTTGTTATCGGCAACACCGCGCGCCCAGATTTTGCCATCCCGAATCTCGCCGCTCCACGGATCGGAGGTCCAGAGATCAAGAGGATCTGCGGGCTGAACATCGTAGTGATCGTAGAAGACCAACGTCTTGTCAGCCTTGCCCGCTTTCTCGCCATAAACCACCGGGAAGCCGCCGCGGGTATCGTACTGTTCAGTCTCAAACCCGAGCGCATCCATATCCTGCTGCACCATCGCAGCCATCTCGGTCATACCAACGCCCTGGGCAGCGATGCTGGGTTGATTCAGCATCTTCTGCAGCTGGGCGATGTACTCCTCGGCATGCTCATCGACGTAGGTGTAAACCGCATTGAGATCGGTCATTAGTTGTTGTTCCCCTCGTAATCGCCAAGCAGGCGAACCATTGCGACAGCATACGCACGGGCAGCATCGACCATTTCGTCGATCCCAACCCACTCATCCGGAATATGGGCCAGGCTCGGATCGCCAGGTCCGTAGATGATGGTGGGAACACCCTTGGCGTTCCAGAAACGACCATCGGTGCCCATACTGAAGCCGGTTGGCTCGGTGTTCAAACCCAGCTTCTCGTTGGCTCCCAACATCGCCACCACCAACGGATCGGTAACGGCATTGGCGTTAGCCTCCTTACCCGGGAAACCAATTTCCATCTCCACGGTGCAACCAGGAACGTTCTGAATCGCCTGCTTGGCGATCTCGAACATCTCATTGCGGACATCGTCCGGCTTCTCGCCAGGAACAATGCGACGGTCGATGAGCAGCGTCGCGCGATCCGGCACAACGTTTGCTTTCACACCACCACTAATCATGTTGACAGAAGCACTGGATGGCTTGAAAGCCCAGTGAACGCGATCCTTCAGCTTGGGCCAGTACTCGCGACGAAGCGCCACGATGATCTCGGCTGCGCCCTCAATGGCGTTGGCACCTTCCCAGGGAAGCGCACCGTGGGCGGTTTTTCCGTGGACAACAAATTGAACACCCGCGCCACCTTTTTCACCGACCGCGACGCGATTCAATGTCTGTTCGCCAACGATGGCCCAATCTGGATCTGGGTACTTCTCAGCGACGAGAGAGGCCCCGTGCACACCACCATTCTCCTCATCGGAAACGCAAGTGTAGATAAGCTGCCCCTTCAGAGGGATACCGCTCCGCTGCAACGCAAGCGAGGCGATTACCTGCGCGGTCACACTGGCCTTGTCGTCGCCAGCACCACGTCCGTAGATCTTGCCATCCTCCACTTCCGCACCGAAAGGCTCATGCTTCCAGGCGGAACGCTCGCCGATCGGCACCACATCGACGTGGGCGTTTACGAGCAGTTTCTTACCACCGGTCGGTCCGTAGCTGGCGGCGATATTCGGCTGGGTTGGATCATCGAAGATGTAGTCGATGGAGAAACCGGCTTCCTCCAGCGGCTTCTGCACAAAGGCGATGTTATCGACACAATCACCGGGGGGATTGACAGAAGGAATCTGCACCAATCCCCGGTGGAAGGCAACGATCTCATCCTCGGAGATCAGACTCAATACGGCATCTTCGAGATCGGACAGGGTACGCTTGGCATCCATGGGACGAATCCTCCTATAGTTGCTGAGAGGTAAATCGCAAATGCGCGTATAAGGAGTTTCGCCTAAATGTCGGATTCTGGGAAGAAGGAAGCGATCACGCATCATTACGACCGGTTGCGGGCCGCAAAGGGATTCGTCTTCGATATGGATGGCGTCATCTATCTCGGATCGCGGCTTCTACCCGGCGTGAACGATCTCTTTGATATGCTCCGGTTGCGCGATGTCCCATTCGTACTAGGGACGAACAACTCCACTGCCACCCAGCAGGACTTTGTCGAGCGTTTGGCAGCGATGGGAGTGACAGTAAGTGCAGATCAGATTCAGACATCCACAACCGTCACGCGTGATCTGCTGCGCGACGATGAATCGATTCCAGACAATGCGCGGATTCTGTGCGTCGGTCAGCCCTCGATTGCCTCCATTCTGCAGACCGGTACAGATTTCCAGATCGTTGCTGAGGACGATGATCCCGCGAGTGCCAATGTGGTGGTGGCTGGGCTCGATTTCGACTTTACCTATCAGAAGATGACCCGAGCTGTCTCCGCGATCGGGCATGGGGCGCGCTTCATCGCGACCAATGCGGACGATCGTCTGCCCACCGAGCACGGCTATCAGCCAGGCGCCGGCGCCTGTATCGCCGGTATTGCCGTCGCAAGTCGGGTGCAGCCACTGATCGTCGGCAAACCGGAACCACTGATGATGACAAAGGCGGCAGAGCAGCTCGGCTGCCACATCGGTGAGGCTGTAATGGTTGGTGATCGACTCGATACCGATGTGCTCTCGGCGCAACGCGCAGGCATGATGACGGCACTGGTCCTTACCGGATTAACCACACGGCAGATGGTGGCGGAGAGTGAGATTCTGCCAGATTTCGTCTTCGAAGACCTGCCGACGTTGCTCCAGGCGTTTGCGGGGCATGGGTGAAAGTTCATCCACAAATATCCTTGACGCCCCTATCTCGCTTTGCTATATTTACCGGGCTGTTGGAGGTGTGGTGTAGTGGCCTAACATGCAGCCCTGTCAAGGCTGAGATCGCGGGTTCGAATCCCGTCACTTCCGCCCAACAGAACGGCCCGAGTCGATTGACTCGGGCCATTTGCTTTTTCTTCCAGTCAACTACGCAAGCGAATCCAACACACCCTTCATCGCGGACCAGAGTGCCTCAGTTGGTTCGCAGCCTATGGAGAGGCGAACGTAGCCATCAGCAACGGCATCACCCCAGCGAGCGCGGCGTTCAGCAGATGTATGCGTGCCACCAAAGCTGGTACTGGGCACGATATAGGGTGTGTCATTGATGAACCGTTCAGCGGTTGCCGCATCGGCAAAGGTCACACCGATAACGCTCCCAAATCGCGTCATCTGCCGTTGAGCAAGCTCATGGTCAGTGTGGCTTGCCAGGCCAGGATACTTCACCGCTGCCACCGCCGGATGCTGCTCCAAACGTTCGGCAATCACGAGTGCCGATGTACACATGCGGTCGAACCGTACCTCGAAGCTCTCCAGGCTCCTCAGGATCAGCCAGCTCTCGAACGGCCCGGGGATGGCGCCCACAAACTTGCGCCAATCCCGTACCGCAGTCATGATCTCGGCATTCCGCGAAGCGACATGGCCAAAGACGACATCGGAGTGACCACCAATCGCCTTGGTATCGGCGGAGATGATGACATCAGCACCGAGATCAAGCGGACGCTGCCCCAACGGTGTGAGCGTTGTGTTATCGGCCACCACGATCGCTCCGGCCGCATGAGCACGAGCAACCACATCCTGGAGATCGCAAAGATCAAGTCCGGGATTGGATGGGGTCTCGATCCAGACAAGGCGGAATCCAGCGAAGTCCCGCGCAGCATAGTCGCGGGTGGCACAGAGTTCGATCTCCACACCGTTCGGAACCAGGTACTTCTCGGCGAGAATACGGGTGGTGTAATAGCCGTCGCTCGGGAGGAGGAAGCGATCACCGGTGTGCAGATGCGTCAATAGCACCGAAGCAATCGCGGCCATTCCCGATGGGAAGATAACAACCTCGGCATTCTCCAGCAACCCGAGCGCCGCTTCCAACTCATCCCAGACCGGATTGGTCCAGCGACCATATTGATGGTGGGTCGAAGGTGTGCCAGGCAACAGGTAGGTACTGGCAAGATCAATCGAAGCCGGAATCGGATCCCCCGGCTGCAGATCACGTATACGATGGTGCAACACCTGGGCGAACAGGTCGTCGTCTCTGGTAACCACTTCTTCCTCCTATCATCTGGACTCGTTAACGGCATTGTATGCGAGTCGATTTCGGTGGAACATTGGGCATGTTGTCGATCTCGTACCCGAAAAATCGTGCGTTTTGCACGAAGTCGCATCTTATATCAGGTCCTGGAGGCCAATCATGCAAATTCGTGTTCTCACGATGGATGACTACGATGCCATCTATACCCTATGGCAAAGCGTGCCGGGGGTTGGTCTGAACAATATTGACGATAGTCGAGAAGGAATCGAGCGCTATCTGTGTCGCAATCCCGAAACATGCTTTCTGGCGGAAGAGAATGGCGAGTTGGCGGGCTGCGTTATGGCCGGGCATGATGGTCGGCGCGGCTATATCTACCACCTGACGGTGTCGGTGGATCATCAGCGGAAAGGCATAGGTCGCGTGCTGGTCGATAGAGCGCTGCAGGCACTCGAAGCCGAGGGGATTACCAAGGTTGCTCTGGTTGTCTTTGCCCGCAACGAGATGGGTAACGAGTTCTGGGAGAAGATTGGCTTCACAACCCGGCCCGATATCGTCTACCGGAACAAGACGCTGGTGGAGATGATCCGCTTCGATACCTAACGGAGAGCAACCATCACATAGACCCATATTGCCAGAAGGATGAAGTTGAAGAGGCCAAATCCCAGGCCGATATAGAGCAACTTCACCCGAGGAGAAGGCGGCCAAAGCTCATCCATCCCGATCTTCGGTAGGGGCTCCAGTTTCTCTTCATCTGTCTCTTCGTCTACCTGCTCATCTTTCGGAGTGCGTCGTAGACCATAGATGTCGAGAAGTCCCATGAAAACTGCCTTGTCCATTCGATGCGAGCAGCCGCGGCAACGGGATCGTTGTCCGTCTCCGCGAATGATTGCAGTATAGATGCCAGCGCATCGACATCCTCCGGATCAACGTATTCGGCAAACGCTCCTCCGGCTTCGCGCAATGCGGCATCGTTGCTGGTCACTACCGGAATCCCGGTCGCGAGCGCCTCTACCACCGGAAGTCCAAATCCCTCGGTCCAGCTGGGATAGACCATACCCTGCGCACCAGCCAGAATCATGGGAATATCCGGATCTGCCACGTTGTCCAGGTGAATCACCATGCCTTTGGCGGCCAGTTCGGCGATCTTCGCCATCGCTGTCTCATGCCCCCAGCCGGGACGTCCGACAATGACGAGCGGCGTATGCACTCCTACTCCCGCAACCTCAAGCGCAGCCAGGGCGGTCAGATGATTCTTCCGCGGTTCAATGGTTCCCAGCATCACCAGATAGCGAGGTGGCAATCCCAGTCGGATGCGATCCTGTTCTGTGGGTGGATGGGCGTTGTAGAAGGCATCATCCACGGCATTACGCGCGACCACGATACGATCGGGAGAGACGCCATAGTACCGCTGCACATCATGGCCCGTGGCGTACGAGACGACCGCAATCAAATCAGCACCGGCAATCTGCCGAGGGACGACGGCTTCCAGATAGCGACGCAAGGCATCGGTGGTGTGCTGAGGTCGGGTGAGAAAGGCCAGATCATGAATCGTGATCATGCGCGGGACACGCCACATTGGCGGAGCGGTGAAATCCGGGGAATAGACAACATCTGCAGGCCCGGCAAAAATGCGGGCATCTATCGGAGCACACATGCGAAACCACAGTCGGTCGGCATTGCGACGATTGAAGGGCAGTGTCCGCAAGCGTGCATTCGGCCACGAGGAGCAATCGAACCGATTGATCGCAGGGTCCTCGGGTGCACGCAAGAGTGTGAACTGATCAGCAGGAGCCAGGGGAATCAGTCGCTGGAGAATACTGCGACTATACCGTCCGATGCCAGCGTGCTGGTTACAGGCGGCGCTGGCTTCAATCAGGACGCGCATCAATCGCCCTCAAGTCCTTGCGCAACACCCAAAGATACATGATGCCACCAACGATCAGGAGCGAGCCATAGGTCACCACCCGATCCAGCAATGCAATAGCGCCAGCTGTGCTGTTGGGGACACCGATAGTGGTCAGGGCGTAGATCATGATGCCCTCCACGAATCCCAGTCCTGCCGGGGTAATCGGTACCGTGCTCACCAGCGCACTCAGGAGTGCCACCATAATGGCGGCCTGATAGGAGATGTGCTGCCCGAGCGCCCATGCCACCAGAAAGACACGGAGTCCATCACAGAGCCAGATGCCAACAGATACGAGTACCGGGGTACGAGGTTGAGCCAGAGAGTCGAAGAGCCCATTGCGGACACGGGCATACACACGGGCGATCTTGGCAGGCAGGAAACCTTCGATGCGATTGCGCAACAGCCACAGCACCACCACACCGGTCACGCCAATAACTACTACGACTCCACCGACGAGGAATGCGTTCTCCGCACGATCCGGCGCATGTGTGCCATACACCGCGATACCCGCCACCAGAAGCATCAGAACCAGCACGACAAGATCAACAAGTCGCTCAGCCAGCATCGTACCCAGGGAGATACCAAACGATGCATTGGCACGACGTTTGATGAGGTAACAGCGATAGGCATCGCCCATACGCGCCGGCAGAATCGAGTTCACAAACCAGGAGAGCGTAAAGATCTCGAACATGCCGACGGTATCGGGCATGTCGTGGCCGGTCTCCTCACTAATGCCCGCCGATGCCAGCATTTTGGACCAGCGCCATCCACGAATCACAAACGTGAAGTAATAGGCCGCCAGTGCTCCGAGGAAGTAAAAGAAGTTGGCCTGTCTGATCTGGCGAAGGGCTTCACCGAGATCGAGATTGGTCCGACGAATAACGAAATAGAAGACCACAAGGGCCAGCAAGAAGGAGATGGCAGTGCGCGGTGTGAGGAGTGAGCTGCCGATATCACGCGGTTCGCTCTCGCGCTCCAGTTCAAGCTCCAGCGATGCGTCTTCGACCGAAGATTCGGCTCCAGGATTCAGATTGGACACGCACGCTGCTCCGAATAGGTGATAACCGGGCGTTGCTCCCGCACAGCTTTATAGCGCATCAGGGGGACTGGTGCCAGATTGAGGGCAATCGCGGTGAGGACTGACAACTGCAGCCCCAGACTCAATACATTCAGGTAATCCACCAAACTGTGCATGGTATAGGCCGCAAAGACAGCGATCACACCAATGATGATCCAGCGATCGAACGAAGGTCGTGTTCGCCCCCTGGCAGTTACGAGACTCCAGATACTGGCGGCGTACCACACGCTGTAGCCTGCAATACCAATCACTCCTGCCTGAGCACCCATCTGCAGCCAGACGTTGTGCGCGTGTCCACGGGGGATTCGATTTGCCCAACTGGGAACATACTGCCGATAGTGTTCATCAAACTCGCCAGCACCAAGACCAATCACCGGGTGATCGGCAATCATTGCGCGGGCGGCCGCCCAAATGGCTCCTCGACCAGCACCGACATCGTATGAAGCGAGGTCGGTACTCTCGCTATCATCCGTCGTCGCTGTCTCGGTACGTATCTCCAGAAACCGTTCAAGCTGGGATTGGCCAGGAGGTGTGAGCAAAAACACCCCTCCGATCACGGCGGCAGTACCAAGAATGTAGAACTTGCTTCTGCCAGGAACGTTCATCCAGAGCACAACACCAGCGGCGGTGAATCCGAGCCAACCTCCCCGCGACTGGGTGAAGCCGATGACAAGGATTCCGATCGCTGAGGCAGCGAGCATGAACCACTTCTCGGAGACACCAATCGTCCTGTCGCCACTCCCCCACCGCGCTGCCGCGAGAACCGCCAACAAGATTGGCACGGTCATCTCCAGATAGGCAGCGAGCGTGTTCGGTGTACCAAATGTTCCCGAAACCCGAACCGATCCGCCACCAGTCCCGATTTGTGCAATGCTCAAAAGGCTCACACCCAACACACCCGCCGCGACAGCCAGCAAGCTATAGCGGACTTCATCCCAGCTGGTAATGACCGACCGGCAGATGACGTAGAAGAGCCCTGCAACCGCCCAGCGATATGTTTCCTCAAACCATAGCGAAGGGGTATCCACGGCCAAAAAACTAAAGCAGTAGGCAGCCAGCAGGCAGAGGAAGCCAACGACCACGGAATCGAGCCAGATACGTCGTTTCCAGAAGATCACTCCCCAACCTGCTATCAGCCCGAAAAGGGTCAGCTGGGTGACGGTCAGTTCACCACGTACGAATGGCAACATCACTTCCGACTGGATGGGAATGCTGGCAACAACCAGGGCGGCCACCATCGCTGGCTGTAACAGGGCGATACACGCCACAACACCCAACGCAGCCACCGTAATGAGCCAATGCACACCCCCGGCAGCTACACCGATGACAAGAATTGCCAGGATCAGCAACCAGAATTTCCGGGCGAGTAGAGAGGTCATCGCGCCGCGGTTCCTTGCCAGGTGGGCCATGTCTCGCCGACGGAAAGGGTCGTTGGTGGATCAACAATCTTGGCTGGAGCCGTTACCGAAGCCGTTTGTGCCCGGGGGACGGTGATGATGATAACGATCAGGAACCAGCTAATGGTCGCGAGGTCGGCGAGGAAGAAGCCATTATCGACCATCGAGTGAATAAAGCCGCCGAAGAGAGCTGCTACTGCGCCGATCGCCCAGGCATCCTGACGAATCTGCGCGGTAGTGCGTTGAATCAACCAGACAACGCCGAATATGAGCGTGGCCAGTGTTGCCAAACCGAGCACTCCGAGCCGCAGCCATGTATCCAGGATGATGTTGTGCGGATGCGATGTATACCGTTCCGGCCACCCCATCGGTTCCACAAAACGGCGAATGTACTGATAGAGGAACTGATCGGGCCCGAGTCCGAAGACAGGATGCTCTTTGACCATGGCAATCGCCGACCGCCATATCGCAAAGCGGGTGGGTTCGGTGCCACCACCACCGACATCCAGTAAACGATCAGGGAAGAGCAGCAAGCCAATCAGCCCAATCACCACCGCGGCGGCGGCCAGGCCGGCGATCCAGCGCCATGCGCCGATAAAGAGCAGCACCACACCCACGCCAACAACCACACCAACCAGGGCACCGCGGGAGAATGTAGCCAGCAGCCCTACGGCTTGTATGGAAGCCAGAATCCACATCGGCACCCAGCGAGGTCGCATAATGCAGACACCCAGCGTGAAGAGCAGCGTACGCTCGAGATAGATGGCGAGATTGTTCGGATGCGAATAAAGCGCGGTGGCACGGGTGATATCGCCAGCCTGCACACCACCGAGATCAAAGACAATCTGGGCCACACCGTAAACCGCGACAGCAGCACCGGTGAGGATAAAGACAATGCTCACCCAATTGCGATTGTGATCCCGACGTAGCACAAGTCTTGCGGTAAAGAAGAAGATAAGCGGTTCGATGATGACCAACCGCACTTCCCGCAGCGATTCGGTCATATGCGATGGATCGGCGAGATTGAGAAGCGAGATCGCGGTAGCACCAACCAACATGATCGCGGGCACCACGATCTGGGCGGGAGTGAAGAGGTCACCCAGATGCCTCCAACCCGACCGCAATGAGACCAGAAGAAGATTGAGTCCGATACCGAAGGTGCTCGTGATGATCGCGAGTTCGATCAAACTGAACTCGCCGCGAGGCATGGGATTGATATGCTGCATGGTCGGCAGCGCCATCATCACGCCAGCGAGCCCGGCTGCTGGCGAGATCGCGCTCAACGCGATCGCAGCCACCACCATTGCCAACCCAGGAATGGTTTGCTCGGCATAACCGAGCCAGACTGCATAGCCGATTCCTCCCAGCAACGCCGTGCATAGCAGGGCCAGGACCATGGGGAAGCGGTTGCTGCCTGTTTCGATCATCGTTGTCGCTCCGGCATCCAATCGGGCATGCGAGGTAGCTCCGGTGAGGTGACATTCTCCCAGCGGGTCAGGTGGCCAGCCCGGATCGCCACGAAGTAGATAAACGACCGAATACCGACCAGCAGGACTAGCACGCCTGAGGCGGTAATCATGATGATTGGCCAGATAAATGGTGGCTGACGTTCCACTACCATACCGCCAAGTGTAAGCTGTCCCGGTGTTGCCAACGTAATCGTGACCACATGATTCCCCTCCTCCAGATTGGAGAAGAGCCTCTGGGGATAATCGTTTGTCTGATACTGATAGTAATAGCTCCAGTTACCATCCTCAGCACCACCATCGATCGCCTCCCCATCCAGCGTGATTTTCAGATCGCCAGACTGCGGACCAGTACGGATATAGGAGATGAGGCCGGTACCATGGAATTCAAAGGTGACCGTCGCGCCCGTCTGGTTTGTAGTACGGAACGTACGCCCTTCCAGATGCTGATCCGCCCAGGTGCCTTCGTACTGCACGGAATCTGCATCCATCGGCGTGAAGCCGGTGTTCGCGATATCAGAACGACGGATCAGTTCCGGATCGTTAAGCCGACGGAAGAGTGGTGTTGCCTGACCCTCCGGTGCTGTGGCGTAGCTGGCTTCGGGATCGCCCGGGAGTGTCGTGAACTTCCACTGCACCATCAGGCCCATCCACGGCCACTCACTCCAGGAACGAGAGAGCGCTCGTACGACATACTCTGCCTGCTGCTCCCGTGTAACGTGCACACCATCCGCACTCCAGCCGAAAGACGTGGCCCAGACGGGTGTCTCGCCGTCGTTATTCTTGAGCATGAGTTCGCGGAAGAGGATGGCGCGTGAGAAATTCTGCTTGTCCGCGCTCACCGAGCGGTCATCAGGGGACGATTGGCCACCGTCTAGCTGAATCGCAACAATATCGAAGATATCTCGCGAACCAGCGTTGTAGACAGACTGAAGCCAGGCTAGATCGCCCATCCCTTCATCGACATCACTGGTAACGGCCAACTCCGGCAGGATAATCTGAACCTCCGGGTTGCCGCTACGTGCGCCATAGAAAGCTGCCGAGAGATAGGGTCGAAAGCTTTCTCCCGTGGAAGGGACACCGCCCCAGCGACTGGCGAGGTTCGGTTGATGCCAAACCTGAATAAAGCGAACCGAGGTCTTGTAGCGACTGGTGAGATCCCGCGAGAATGCCTCGAGTGTAGATGGATCCGCGGGAGGTTGCGCTTCGCTGGGAATAATGTCACCCGCCCAGCTCCACGCAGGCGAATCGACAATTACCGCGATCACACCGATGCCATGGTCGCTCAAGGTCTGGAATATCTGATCGTACTCAGTCCAGTCGTACTGGCCCTGCGTAGCCTCGATCTGCGCCCAACTGACCTCCTGACGCACAAATCCGTATCCAGATGATTGCAAGGTACCGGCGACGCTCTCCATCTGTTCAGGAGTGAGGCCGCGCATATCGACGTTGGTGGAAAGTTCGCGCCCACTCGGCTGCACCACGTAGGGTTGATCGGCACCGCTTTCCACACCACGATGCAGATACATATCGGTAACGGCCGCCGAGATCAGCATGGCGACACCGAGCAGGATGAGAACGAGACTCTCGAGGAAATGCGCAAGATCGCGACGGTTACGCCTGGTTTGCTGGAGCCAAACAATGACCCCTGCGACGCTGTATGCGAGCTGGGCTGCAAATGGAGTCGACCGCTGCCGACCTGGATCAGGTCGGTTGCCCCCATCTATTGGATCGAGCGGATACTCTCTCAACCAGCGTCACCTTCACGGGCATGCCAAGCCGCCCGAAATGCGGGCAGCAGTGCCAAGAGTATAAAGGAACCATTGAGCGCGGCACTGGCCTGCCGTATGCTGCTTGGCAGAGAACGTTTCTATGAGGAGGACGTATGAGCACACAACCATCACCAATCACCATCGACGACTTGCCAAAACTTGCTCAGGTGCATGATCCACAGGCACACGGCAACAAGCTCGCCTGGGTTGTCACCAGTATCGATGCCGATGCAGATACCTACACGAGCGCGATTTGGGTCGGCAATGCCGATGGCACCAATGTGCGCAAGCTCACCAGCGGCACCGATCGGGATGCGAATCCACGCTGGTCGCCAGACGGCAGCTTGATCGCGTTTACCAGCAATCGCGCACCCGCATTGACCGTGCCTGCCAAAGAGGAAGACGACGACAAGAAGGATGAGAAGAAGAAGGCTAAGGCTCCGACAAAGCATCCGAATCAGATCTGGGTGATTCGGCTGGATGGCGGTGAAGCCCAACAGGTCTCGAATCTTCGCTATGGTGCCAGTGCAGCAAGCTGGAATGGAGATGGCACCAAACTAACCTTCAGCACTCAGGATGATCCTGAGCCAGGTACAGCGCCCATGACAAATGGTGATGTTGCCGATGAGCGCATCATTCGCGATCTCAGCTATCGCTTCGATGGCATCGGCTACCGCGAGCGCTATAGCCACATTTACACCGTGGATATCGCCAGCGGTGATCATACCCAATTGACCACCGGTGAGTACTTCGATACCGATCCGCAATGGCAACCTGGTGGCGATAGCATCGCCTTTGTGAGCAATCGCCGGGATGATCGCAAGCGCTATCTCTCTCCACGCCAAATTCTGTTGGTTTCGGCAAGCGGAGGCGATATCACCACCATCGACCAGGACGATGTCAGCTTCGGGTCACCCTCCTGGAATGCCGATGGCAGCAAGATCGCCTGGATCGGTCATCGAGATGCATCGGATAACACCGCCAATGACACGCTCTGGACCGCCAATGCCGATGGCACCAAGGTGAAGAACCACACGGAAAAGTGGGATGTGAGCATCGGCGATAGCGGCATGAGCGATGTCCATGGCGGGAGTGAGGGTCGCCCGATTTGGGATGGCGATGCTGTCCTCTTCCTGGCATCGCAGCAAGGCACCACCCATGTCTACAGCGTGAATACCACACGCGCCGCCAAACCGAAGCAGCTTACTGCCGGCAAGCGTCGTATTGGCGGCTTCGCAGCGGCAGACAATGGCGTCGCTTTCGTTGCCGGGTATATCAATCGACCAAAGGAACTCTTCGTAGAAGCCGTTGACGGCGAGATCCAGGTCACACACGTCAACGATGAGGCACTCGCTGCATTCGTATTGAGCGACGCTATCGATATCACTGCCACGGCACCAGACGGCACCGAGATTCAGGCGTGGTTGATACCGCCAGCAAACCGGGAAGATGGCAAGAAGTACCCCGCCATTCTGGAGATTCATGGCGGTCCGCATGCAATGTATGCGTACGACTTCTTCCATGAAATGCAGGCGATGGCAGGCAAGGGATACGCCGTTATCTTCAGCAATCCTCGCGGGTCAGCTGGCTATGGCCACGACTTCTGCTCCTGCACCCGCACAAAATGGGGCGAGAGCGATATGCCAGACGTCCTCGCGGCGCTGGAAACGGCGATTGCGCAGGTCGACTGGATCGATGCCGCGCGTCTGGGTGTCACTGGTGGATCGTATGGTGGTTACCTCACCAACTGGATCGTTGGCCACGATGATCGCTTCAAGGCGGCGGTGACACAGCGCTGCGTCAGCAACTTCCATTCGTTCTTTGGCACCAGCGATATCGGCGTGAACTTCGGCGAGTTTGAGTTCGGTGGAGTGCCATGGCGGGATGCCGAGCTTCTGCTCAAGTACAGTCCATTCACCTATGTGGAGAACATCACCACGCCGCTGCTGATCATGCACAACGAGAATGATCTGCGCTGTCCCATCGAACAGGCGGAGCAGATGTTTACCGCCCTCAAATACCTGGATCGCGAAGTCGGATTCGTCCGCATTCCGGGTGAGAGTCACGATCTTAGCCGTTCCGGCACACCGAGTCGCCGCAAGGCCCGTCTATCGCACATAATTGGGTGGTTTGATTCGCACCTTTAGTGGAGACTGATCCCCATGCCCGTGAATGTATCGCTGCAGAGCCTGAGTGAACGCCTCAGTGCGGAACTGGCAGCCAGCTTTGATCCACGGGCAACCGGCCCCATGCTGGGCGGGGATGGCGTGCTCAAGGGGTTCGAACGCTTCGGTGCACGCGTTTCGGCAGCCGATGTCACGCTGTCTGACGCGTTCACTGTCGCGCTGGGTGCCCTGAACTCAATCTATGATCGCTTCGGCAAATCGGTTGCCACGAGTGACCGCGAGCATGCCGCCGGTATCGCGCTAACCGTTGTCGCCGAGGCATATCGGGGAGCCGTCCCTCATTTCCTGGTCGCCGAAGACGATACGTTCCCGGATACCCAACACGAGCGATTGGCGGCACTGCATCGAATCAACCGGGCTGCCACCAGCAATATGCACTCGGATGAGATGCTGGATATCGTGGCGGATGCGGTCAAGAACGCGACGAAGGCCGATGCCAGCGCCATCTTCCTCTATCACGAGGGCACAGGCTTGCTCACGCTGGATGCCACCAATGGCCTCAATCAGGAGGCTGTGGGTAAGGTGACCTTGCATCCGGGCGAGGGCATTGTTGGCCGAGCGGCGGTAGAGGGCGTCCTGATTTCAGCAACGAACGCCCGTGACCACGAGAGCTATCTCCCCCACCCCGGCATCGGTGACGATCAATACGCCAGCCAGGTCTCGGTGCCAATGATTCAGGCGCAGAATCGACTGGTTGGTATTCTCAATATCCACTCAATCGAACCACGAACCTGGGACCACGAGGAACTGGAGTTCCTGCGCACAGTGGCGGGTGAGCTCGCCATCGCGATCGATAATGCCCGTGTCTATGCGCAGACCGATGAGCAACTTCATCAGAAGGTGGAAGAGCTGAGCACGTTGCAACGGGTCACACGCTCGCTCACAAGCACGCTGGAGCTCAAAGATGTACTGCGGCTGATTACGCAAAACGGTATCGCTATCGCCAATGCCGAAGCCGCGGCGGTCTTCCGACCGAACAAGCTGGCAAACAGTACTGAACCGATTATCGAGAGTCGGATCGGTTCGGTGCGGATGCTGCTTGATGTGCGCCAACGCAACGATGTGATCGAGCGTGTGCTGCGCACTGGTGCCGCTGCCAGCGCCCATCTGCAATACGAGGATGGACCCGCCCAGATCTTCTGCATGCCCTTACGGACGGCACGCGAGGTGGTGGGAGCCATCGCCTATCGTTTGGAAGCTGGTCTGGAGATACCGGCGGAGCGGATCGGCTTGCTACAAGCATTTGCCGACTCGGCAGCCATCGCGATTGAGAATGCCAATCTCTATAGCGATGCCGTGCATTCGCTGCGCACGCAACGCACGCTCGTGCAAGAGATGCACCATCGCGTGCGCAACAATCTCCAGACCGTAGCAGCACTCCTCAGTCTCCAGATTCGGGCAGCGGAAAATGCCCCATGGGCGGTAGAGATCCGCGAAGCCGTTAGTCGTATCCAGGCGATTGCCGGTGTTCACGATCTCCTGAGCGATCCCAGTCGTTTCACGGGCGCCACTGTGGACAAGATCGCGCGTCTCGTCGCCGAGGATGCCCACAGCACGTTGATTCCACCCACGTTGAAGGTGACGTTCGATATTCCACCCAGCGATCTCCGCATCCCCAGCAATCAGGCGACGATTATGAGTTTGCTCATCAACGAACTGGCGGCCAATGCGATCAGTCACGGTTTTGAGGATCGCACCGAAGGATTCATTCGTATTCGGGCGTGGGAGGACAACGGCTACGCCAATGTCGAAATCTTCAACGATGGCGAGAAAGTGCCGGAAGGTTTCGAGCCCAGCCAGAGCCAGGGCCTGGGTATGAAGATCACACATCGTCTGGTAACCAGCGATCTCCGAGGTACCTTCACGATCACCTCGGATGCTGAGGGAACCTACGCCACAATCAGATTCCCGATTGCGGCCGAGAAGGATCAGACGGTTTAGCCGCATAGTCGTCAATGGCCCAGCTATTGGCAGCGCTGCCACCGTACGCCACGTCGAGAATCGAGACGATGTGCTCGACTGGTTGCTCTGAACCATTGCGGATGAGCGAGGTTCGCAGCTGCATGTGACACCCGGGATTGCTGGTGACAACAGCTTCGGCACCCGTCGCGATCGCGTTCTTCGCCTTGCGATCGCCAAGCGCATCAGCCATCTGCGGTCGGGTGATGTTGTAGATACCAGCACTCCCGCAGCAGAGCGAACTCTCGTGCATTTCGATCAGCGTTAATCCCGGAACCTGCTTCAGTAGCGATCGCGGTTGCGCGGAAATGCGCTGTGCGTGCACCAGATGGCAGGGTTCCTGAAGCGTGATCGTGGCTGCCATAGGCGAACTCATCGGCACCAGTGGCTGTTTGTCCAACAGTTCGTTGACATCGAAGACACGGCTAGCGAATGCTTTGGCGCGCTCAGCGTAGACGGGATCGTCCTTAAGCAGGTGCGGGTATTCCTTCAGCGCGCTGCCACAACCGGCGGCGTTGACGACAATTGTTCCCTCACCTGCACGTTCGAATGCATCGATATTCTCGCGGGCGAGCACCCGTGCCTTATCGAGCATGCCGGTATGACTGTAGATCGCACCACAACACCCCTGCCCCACCGGGACATCGGTCGCGTAGCCGTTGTGTGCAAGCACACGACCGGTTGCCCGATTGACATCGCCAAAGACTGAGCTCATGACGCAGCCATTGAAGACATGTGCATGGCCGATCACATTCTGTGGAGTCCAGGTCTCTGTGCCCGGTGTCAGCGGCGCTTCCTCGATATCCGGCACCATGCGTTCCAGATTCTCCAGACCAATGATGCGCAGGATACCGGTCTTACGCAGGAACGAACTCATTCCGCTGCGCTGATAGAGACGCAGCACCATGGCACCAGCGCGCATACGACGGACATCATCGAATGGCCAACTCATGACAGTGTTACGCAAGACGCGTTGCCAGAGCGGTCGCTGGCGATGTTGCTCCAGCTGCGAGCGGCTTGCTTCCACCAACGGGCCATACTGAACACCGCTCGGGCAAACCGCTTCGCAGGCGCGACAATTCAGGCATTGGTACATTTGCTCGCCAAAGTCTTCGTCCAGCAAACTGAGCTTTCCATCCGATACGGCACTCATCAACCAGAGACGACCACGCGGGGAAGACGCTTCATCGCCGGTTTCTCGATAGGTCGGACAGCTTGGCAGACACATCCCGCAGTGAACACAGGCACGGAGCAAGTCATCCTCGGGGATATCGTGGCCGCTGAAGGGAATCGGTTTCTGGAGTTCATCGATGAGACTGATCGTTGCCATGAGGTTCCTCCAGAACTAGACGAAAAGGCGACCGCGGTTCAACACGCCAACCGGATCGAACTGCTGTTTGATGGATTGGGCGACCTTACCGTCGCCGCGATCTGGCCCCCAGACATTCAGGCCAGCCTTCCAGGTGGCTGGACCACCCTCGATCGTCCACAGGCCCGTGACGGCGGCCGATACCATTGCCATGTCAAGTTGGGCAGGATCAATTGTCGCCCAGAGTGTGCCCGTGCCCAGGGAGACCCGAATCTCGCCGATACCAGCCATCTGTTCGAGCATAGTCGCATTGGTGACAAGTTCATTGAGGTGAGCAGTACAGACGATCAGAGGCTGCGCCTCATTCGCCCGAGGGAGGACCCAATCCGCAGAATCGCCAGACGGATCGCCGACGAGTGCCGTGGCCCGCGCCAGGTAATCAGCAATCGCCGCTTCGCGACCCATGAAGCGAATACTGGTAGCAATACCCATGGCTGTTCTGACTGACTGGACAGCTACTGCCATCGGTAACGCCTGTAGCAATGTCTGCTGACGCGCAATCGCTGCTGACAAGTTCTCATCGGTCCAGGTGATCGTCCTGTCACCGCGAGGTTGTGGAAGCAGTTTCAGATTTACCCGCGTCAGTATCGCCAGCGATCCCCAACTGCCATGAAGCAACCGGCTGATCTCGAAACCGCTGACGTTCTTGACGGTCATACCGCCGGCCTTGGCCAGCAGACCATCGCCACGCACGTATTCGCAGCCGATGATCAGATCCTTGAGCGTGCCTTGCGCCAGGCGACGGGGACCCGAGAAGCCGGTCGCGACCAGGCCACCGATCGTGCCAGCGTCATCCTCCGCCAGATCAATCGGAAGCTCCTGCCCATTCGCTGCCAATGCTGTGCGCACCTGCTTGAGCGATGTTCCTGCCTGAAAAGAGGCCGTCATATCGGTGGGAATATAGTCATCGATACCGCTGAGCTCGCTCAGGTCCAACGCCAGATACGGCGTCTCGGTGATACAACCAGTAGCCAGGCAGGTCCCTCCCCCAATGGGAAGCAATGCCTGATTTGTCGCAGAGGCAGCGGCCACAACTTCGGCAAGATGATCGACGGACTCAATGGCGATCGTATCGATAACGTTCAGTTGATGAGGAATCACAGCAGCCTCCTAGAACGCCACAATGCCGTACTTTTGAGCCATACGCTGCATGTGCAGATCCTTCACCTCGCCGCAAAGCATGCCTTTCGGCAGGACTTTACCCGGATTGAACGCATCGTCGGGATCGAAGGAGCGTTTGAGACCAGCCATTGCGCGCAGATCGGATTCGTTGTAGATCAGATCCATGTGGTCGCGTTTCTCGCTGCCAATACCATGCTCGCCACTGAGCGTACCGCCAAGTTCGACGCAGGCCACCACCAGATCGTGGTTGAGATGAAGTACGCGTTCAACCGCACCGGTCTCCCGGCGATCAAAGAGAATGAGCGGGTGTAGATTCCCATCGCCGGCGTGGAAGACATTGCTGACCAGCAATCCGCTCTCGTTGCTCAGGCGTGCCACTTCATCCAGCGTCTTCACCAACTGACTCCGTGGCACCACAGCATCTTGCAGGTAGTAGTTAGGTGCGAGCCTGCCCATGGCAGCCAGGCTCATCTTGCGACCAAGCCAAAGCCCAGCCTGTTCCACCGGATCGTAACTCTGACGATATTGCACCACACCGATACGACGGCAAAGCGCTTCCACCTCCGCACTGATCTCGGCCACTTCAAGCGGGTGACCATCCACCTCTACCAGCAACACTGCCGCTGCTTCGGTGGGATAACCAACGTGATAGGCAGCTTCGACGGCCTGCATCGAGAGCGAATCCATGATCTCCAGTGATGATGGCATCGTGCCGCTGGCAATGATCTCGGTAACCGCCTGAGCAGCATCGTCCATGCTGGCGAATGCCGCCAGCATGACGCTGATAGATTCCGGAATCGGTGTGAGCAGCACCTTGGCTCGTGTGACAATGCCGAACATTCCTTCGGAACCAACGATCGCGGCCGTGAGATCGAGCCCGCCATATCCGGTCTGATTACTATCGAGCCAAACAACATCGCCATTAGGCAACACAAACTCGACACCCAGAATATGGTTGGTGGTGACGCCGTACTTCAGACAATGCGGACCGCCAGCATTCTCGGCGATATTGCCGCCGATCGTGCTCGCTTTCTGACTGCTGGGATCGGGGGCGAAGAAGAAGCGATCGGCCTTGATGTGAGTAGAAAGATCGAGATTTATCAGGCCAGGTTCGACAAGCGCAGTCCGCTCCGCCAGATTCACATCCAGAATGCGATCCATACGGGTAAGCGAGATGATAATCCCCTCAGCCAACGGGACAGCACCACCACTGAGTCCGGTACCGGCTCCGCGAGCGATAACCGGCACGCCGTACTTGCGTGCGACTTTCACGCAGCCAGCGACCTGCTCCGTAGATGTGGGGAGACAGATGGCGAGCGGCAAAACTTTTTCCGGAGAACCATCCGCAGAGCCGTCTGCCTCGAAGACGAGCAGATCAGCGCGACGGTGGCGTACACCTGCCTCGCCACAAACCCGAATGAGATCGTTCACCAGCGGCGTGTTGGTCATGCCGGGACTCCTTCCTGCCATGTCACATAGTATCAGTGGTGAAATGTCCGCTGGCAATCGAGACTGTATGCTTAGCGGAATGACTTGTTGAATGCGTACCGGAGCCAAAGCCATGCACGTGCCCCTTATCGATGCGGTTGTTGCCAACGATTACGACCGTGTGCGAGATATGATCGCGAATGGCGTCGATCTGGAATACCGGGATGAAGATGGTCGCACGGCGTTGCTGGCTGCTGTCACTGCCAACAATATCGAGATCGCCCGGGTGTTGATGGAGGCTGGCGCAGATGTGAATGCGCAAGACGACATCCTCGATTCACCCTATCTCCTTGCGGGGGCCCGTGGCTACAACGAGATCCTGCAATTGACACTCGAGCATGGCGCGAACCTGACCAGCACGAATCGCTACGGAGGGACCGCATTGATCCCTGCCTGCGAACGTGGACATGCAGAAACGGTAGCCATGCTGATCGCGGCTGGTGTCGATGTCAATCACGTCAACAATCTTGGCTGGAGCGGTTTGCTGGAAGTGGTCATTCTGGGCGATGGCTCTGAACCCTATATCAATATCACCAAGCAGCTTATTGATGCCGGGGCCGACGTGAACCTGGCGGACAAGGATGGCGTCACACCATTGCAGCATGCCCAGCATCGCGGATTTGGCCGTATAGCGACTCTGCTCGATAACGCTGGCGGGAAGTAACAGCCAAAGGACTAGATTCTGTGTCCAGCATCATGCAGCCAATAACCGAAATGAAGCCGAAACTACGCGGCTGGATCCATGCGGGCACCGTGCCGATCGCTATCGCCCTTGGGGTGGTGCTGATCGTCTTTGCCCGTGGTGCGGCCGCGATCACCGGTGCGGCCATCTTCATGGCGACATCGTTGCTGCTCTTTGGGGTGAGTGCGCTCTATCATCGCATTCCGTGGCAACCACGCGTGAAGGCGATCTTCCGCAGAATCGATCATGCCAATATCTTCCTGCTCATTGCTGGAACATACACACCCCTGAGCCTGATGCTACTACCACCAGAGAAATCGAAGTTGCTATTGGCGCTCGTTTGGACGGGGGCAATCGCTGGCGTGCTCTTCCGGGTGTTCTGGATCGGTGCACCGCGTGCACTCTACGTTGCGCTTTACCTGCTCCTGGGATGGAGTGCGATGCTCTTCGTCACCGATCTCTTCCGCGCCAGCTGGATCACGATGACACTCGTCCTGATCGGTGGAGTGCTCTATAGCATTGGTGCTGCGGTCTATGGCTTCAAGCGACCGAATCCTTCGCCGAAATGGTTTGGTTTCCACGAGATCTTCCACTCGCTGACCGTGGCTGCGTTCCTCTGCCAATGGACAGGAGTCTTCCTGGCAGCATTGGGTGGAGCGACTCTGGCCCGATAGCCCAGAAGCGTTTACCGAACCGCGTCGATAGCCTCGGCGGCGGATTGGACGGCGATAATCTCCATGCCTAATGTGCTTGAAGATGGCGTCGAGCCGGATCGCGCGGGGATGATTGCCTTGCGGAAACCGAGTCGCGATGCTTCCTGAATGCGACGCTCCAGATGCGATACGGTCCTCAGCTCTCCGGAGAGCCCGATCTCACCGATACAAACGATCCCGGGATCGACCGGGATATCGCGCAGACTACTGGCAATAGCGACGGCCACGGCCAGATCGGCGGCTGGTTCCTGGATACGGAGACCGCCAACGACATTGGCGTAGACGTCCTGCGTGCCGAGTCCGAGTCCCACCCGCTTCTGCAGCACCGCTACAAGCAACTGGAGACGATTGCCATCCAGACCGTTGGCACTACGGCGGGGCATGGAGTAGTTGGTGGGTGTGGCCAATGCCTGCACCTCAACCAGGATCGGACGAGAGCCTTCCATCGTCACGGCCACGGTGCTACCAGGGGCTCGCGATGATCGCTCCTCGAGAAATGCTTCCGAAGGATTCCGCACCTCGCGCAATCCCGACCCCGCCATCTCGAAGACGCCCACCTCATCGGTGCTACCAAAGCGATTCTTGACGGCACGCATGATGCGGTACTGGTGGAAGCGATCACCCTCCAGATAGATCACGGCATCGACCATATGCTCGAGCACACGCGGGCCAGCAATGGCACCTTCCTTGGTCACGTGCCCAATGATGAAGACCGGAACACCCGTGCTCTTGGCCCACTGCATGATACGACCAGTACTTTCGCGCACCTGCGAGACACTCCCGGCCGTTGAACCAAGCTCATCGATCATCACTGTCTGGATCGAATCGACAATGAGGATTCCCGGGCGGACATCGTCCGCCACACCCAGAATGGTATCGACATCGGTCTCCGCCATGAGGAGCACATTGCCGGAATCGACACCGAGGCGATCGGCCCGGAGTTTGATTTGCTGCGTACTCTCTTCACCACTCACGTACACCACCTGCGCGCCATCGTTGGCCAGCTGCCCGGCTGCTTGCAGGATGAGGGTAGATTTGCCGATACCAGGATCACCGCCAACCAATACAAGCGCACCGGGCACGAGGCCGCCACCGAGAACACGGTTGAATTCCGAGATACCCAATGGAATGCGCGATTCACCCTGCGGTGCGATCTGATTGAGCGGTGTCAGGCGCGACTCACCATCCATCCGCCGCACGCGGCTTCTGGATGAAGCCGGCGTGGGGCTAACATCAAGTGTCTCCACCATCGTGTTCCACTCTCCACAGCCTGGGCAGCGACCAAGGAAGGCGGGGCTGGACGCACCGCATTGCTGACAAATCCAGGTTGTGCGTTTTTTTGCCATGAAATTCCTGCGGATGAAGACGAAATCAGACCACCCCACGCCAACACCGGGTATAAAACCCGGTGCTACGTATGGAAAGAAACGTGTGTTCGGTATCGCTAGACCGTGACAAGATCCTCGTGGGCGGCAGAGGCCTGCTCTTCCGCAGTCAGGGTGATCTCATCGCCATCAGCATCGATACGAACGGTGCTACCCGGCAGGTACTTCTGCTGGAGCATGCCCTCGGCCAATGGATCCTCAATCTTGTTCTGGATCACACGGCGAAGCGGTCTGGCACCATAGGTATGGTCGTACCCTTCCTTGCCGATTAAATCCTTGGCATCGTCGGTGACATCCAGCGTGATCTCGTGCTCCTTAAGCTGCATCTGCACCCGGCTCATTTCCAGATTGACGATCTCCCGGATCTCCGGCTTGGTCAGACTCTGGAAAACGATCGTGGTATCGATACGGTTGAGGAACTCCGGACGGAAGGTTTGCTTGAGTCGCTGCATAACCTTGTCGTGCATGAGCGTATGCTCGCGCTGCGCCTCTTCCTTCTCGTCGTCACGGCTGACGAAGCCAAGTGTCATATCCTTGCTGATCTCATCTGCACCAACATTGCTGGTCATGATGATGATCGTGTTGCGGAAATCGACACGGCGGCCCTTGGCATCGGCGAGCGACCCATCCTCCATGATCTGGAGGAGCATATTGAATGCCTCCGGGTGCGCTTTCTCGATCTCATCCAGCAGGATGACCGAGTATGGCTTGCGGCGCACGGCTTCAGTCAGCTGTCCGCCCTCTTCGTAGCCGACATAGCCTGGAGGGGCTCCGACGAGACGGGCGACGGCGTGTCGCTCCATAAACTCGCTCATATCGATCTTGATGAGGTGATCCTCACTCCCGAAGATGAACTCAGCCAGGGCCCGAGCGAGATAGCTCTTGCCCACACCGGTGGGGCCCAGGAAGATGAATGAGCCAATCGGTCGACGTGGATCCTTGATACCAGCGCGTGCACGACGCACGGCCTTGCTGATGGTAGTGACGGCTTCCTTCTGGCCGACGATCTTCTCGTGAAGCTCATCTTCCATGCGGAGCAGGCGCTCACTCTCCTGGCCAGCAATGCGTACCATCGGGATGCCGGTCCACATCGCCACAACTTCGGCGATATCCTCCTCGGTAACGTAAACCTCTTCCGATTCCTGTGCTTCCTTGCGTTCGCGTTGCTGCTTCTCGATACGATCACGCAGCTTGCGTTCCCGATCACGAAGCTCGGCGGCCTCCTCGAAGGCACGGGCATTCACGGCATTCTCGAGTTCTTCCTGCAGCGCAACCAGCGCAGCCAGAGACTCCTTGATACCGGTCGGGGTGGCGGACCGCTGCATACGCACACGACTGGAGGCCTCATCGACCAGGTCGATAGCCTTGTCCGGCATAAACCGATCGGTTACGTATCGTGCTGCCAGGTTCGCCGCGGCCGAGAGGGCGTCATCCGAAATCTTGAGTCGGTGATGATCCTCGTAGAGGGATCGTACGCCGCGCAGAATCTCGATGGTGTCCTCAATGCTCGGTTCATCGACCTGCACCGGCTGGAAACGACGCTCCAACGCCGCATCACGTTCGATGTACTTGCGGTATTCATCCAGCGTTGTCGCACCAATGGTCTGCATTTCGCCGCGGGCGAGCGCTGGCTTGAGGATATTGGCGGCATCGACCGCCCCCTCCGCAGCTCCTGCACCAACGAGTGTGTGCAGTTCATCGATGAAGAGGATCGCGTGGGTCTCCTTGACCTCGGCAACAATCTTCTTGAGGCGCTCCTCAAACTCGCCGCGATACTTCGTGCCAGCGACAAGCGCACCGATATCGAGCGAAACGAGTCGCTTCCCTTGCAACTGATCTGGCACATCGCCATTGACGATGCGCTGGGCGAGTCCTTCGACGATGGCGGTCTTCCCGACACCCGGTTCGCCGATCAGCGCCGGATTGTTCTTGGTGCGGCGAGACAGGATCTGCATAACACGATCGATCTCGATGCTGCGTCCGACCAACGGGCCAAGCCGATTGGTGCGAGCCGCCTCGGTGAGATCGAATCCCATAGTATCGAGGAACGGGGTCTTGCTCTGACCAGTCTGGGCACCAGATTTCTGGCCGCCTGTGCCGCTGTTCATCGGCTGTGGCGGTGCCTGGCTGACAATCTGCATCACCTGGGTGCGCACGCGCTCCAGGTTGACACCAAGGCTTTCCAATACACCAGCGGCAATACCCTCGCCCTCACGAACCAGTCCGAGCAGCAGGTGCTCGGTGCCGATGTAGTGATGATTCAACCGCCGGGCTTCATCGATGGCAAGCTCCAGCACCTTCTTCGCGCGCGGGGTGAGCCCGAGCTCGCTGGTGACCATGCTCTCGCCACGACCGATAATAAACTCCACCGCTGAACGAACCTTGCTGAGCTGCACGCCCATGTTCGCCAACACTTTTGCGGCTACGCCATCGTTCTCACGCACCAATCCCAGAAGCAGGTGTTCGGTTCCAATGTAGTTGTGATTGAACCTTGTCGCTTCTTCCTGGGCGAGCGTAAGGACCTTGCGAGCGCGATCCGTGAATTTCTCGAATTGCTCTGCCATCCGGCTCTCCCATCTGTCCTCACTCGAGCGAACCTCGAGGGTACGTGCTTGCGTACCGCGCTGCAATCACCAACGCATCTGGCGAGAACCTCGTTCCGTTCGTCTGCTATTGGTACCTATAATCCTACCCCCTTCTGGCAAGTTTGTGATAGCCCGAGGTAACAAGAAACCGGAGGTTGCCCCTAAAAGGGCTCCCTCCGGTTTGTGCAATGTGCTCGAATCGCGAGGCAATACGCCCTACTCTTCGTCTTCTTCCAACAGGTCGGCGCCAAGCTTGGCGAAGGCCAGCTCCATGGCACTCATACCGCTTTCATCGCCGAAGGTCTGGTTGGTATCCACCGTCTCTTCGTCGGTCTTCTTGCGGCTGCGGCTCTGGCGCTTGGCCGGTGCCTTCTCGGCACGAGCGGCGCGCTCTTCGAATGCAGCAACCTGGGCCTCACCGGCCTCCTTGATATCAACCTCGGTGGCATCCGGATTGACTTCGGCAACTGCGTCGCCATCGCCCTCTTCGCCTTCCGGCTCATCCTGGCGGGTGCCGAGCAGGCCTTCCGCCTCGAGTGCATCGTGCAGCTTCTGCTGCAGTTCGTTGCGCTCTTCGATGATGCCCTCGCCGAAGACTTCGATCAGATCGGCATCCGGTGTATCGAGCGCGCGGCGAAGGCTGAGGCCCATGCGACGACGCTGCGGATCGATGCGGATGATGCGCAGGATGAGATCCTGGCCCTCCTGCACGACCTGTTTCGGATGCTGAATACGCTCGTCAGCCAGTTCGGAGACGTGAATCAGACCCTCGATACCATCCTCAATGCGAGCAAACGCACCGAAGTTGGCCAACTGCGTAACGGTGCCCTTGACGAGCTGACCGACCTCGTAGCTGTTCTCCACGCGGCTCCAGGGCTCGGCCTGTGTACGCTTGATGGAGAGAGCGATCTTCTTCTCATTCGGATTGATGCCAAGCACGTAGACCTGAACTTCCTGCCCAATCTTGAGCAGTTCGTTTGGATGACGCACGCGGCTCCAGCTCAGCTCGGAGAGGTGAACCAGTCCGTCAGCACCGCCGATATCGACGAATGCACCGAAATCGCAGATGGAGGAGACGGTACCTGTGCGGACTTCACCTTCGGTGAGTTCCTGGATCAGGTTCTCCTTCATCGCATCGCGGCGCTCCTGCACAGCCTGGCGCTCGGAGAGAATGAGGCGATTACGGTGGCGGTTGATTTCGATAACCTTGAGCGGCAGCTTGGTGCCAATCAGGCGAGCCATATCGGCCTGCTTGCTGGACTCATCACCACCACGGATCTCGGATACCTGGCTGGCTGGCACGAAACCGCGCACACCATCCAGATTCACCAACAGACCGCCCTTGTTGTAGTTCACCACTTCGGCTTCGATGATATCGTTGGCCTCGTGGATCTCCTGCAACTTGCGCCAGCTCTTCTCCTGCTTGGCGCGGTCGATCGAAACGACCGGATGGCCCTCGTTGTTCTCGGCCTGAACCACGAACACGAGCAGGGTATCGCCAACCTCAAGCTGCTCTTTTTCTTCCGATGTAAGGCTGGAATACTCCTTCGATGGGACAATGCCTTCTGCCTTGGATCCAATATCCACCAGCAGCTCATCCCGATCGACATGCATAATGGTGCCTTCCAGCACGTCACCATACTTCAGGGTTTTGTACCCGTGGGATGGATCGCTGAGGAAAGCCTCCATAAGTGCTGCGCCGTCCAACTCATCCAGATTCACTGGTGTGTTCTGCGCATCCTGCTCTTGAACGTCCGTTCCGTCCATAAACCTACCTAAAACGAGAACTACCACTGTCGCAACGTGGATTCGGACTCCCGGTCACGACAATAGACCCCCTACGTGGGAGTACATATGCACGAATATTAGCCGAGAATCCGGCAATTCGCAATACTACGGCACGATCCCGTCCAGGTAAATTGATGCAGCATCGCGAAACGTGCCATCGATAAACTGGATATTCCGATGAGCAAAACCAATCAGGAGGGATCCGTCCTCTTGCTCCAGAGCAATAACCATAAACACATCTCGATATCCGCTTTCAGATCCATCGTCATACGAGCGCTGGATGAATGCGAGCCAATTACCATCATCATCTGTGGTGACCCGCATAGGTGTCAGTAACATCGTCGGAGCATCATTCTGACCAGGCTCGAAGAACCGTTCAGAGCAGGAAGTAAATCCCATCGCAGCGTCGAACTGGGGAGTGACAACGGTCCCCAACCGATCCACATCACCACCCTCTGTGGCATCACCGTATTCCCGGAGTAGTTCGACAATCGGCATCGCTTCGCTGCCGGTGGCGGCGCGGGAGTCATAGAGTTTGGCGACGTTTTCCCGATCCAGCCGAGGCAACTGGAACTCGCTGCAAGCGGTCGCGATTGGCGTCTCCGCCAACGTCTCCCGGGGCATGAAGGTAACGGGAGCACTCACTAGCGCAACGATAATCAAGCAATACATCAGATGCCGAAACTGGTTCTTCATCATAGTCTCCTTGCCTTGGGTACAATATTGGCTTACATCCACGTTAGCGCTCACCCTGCTGAACATAACCGGCGCAAGCAAAGAGGCAGCACGCCAAAGTGTGCTGCCTCTTGATGAAGATCTTGATTTTGAATAGCGCTACATCGCCGCAGCGATGGCTTCGAGCGTGGCATCCAGCTCAGGCTCGTAGGTCCAGCCCATCGTGCCGACGCGGATAGCGACGTCCTGCCACTGCGCCTGACCGACAGCGAGTTCAATACCGGACTGCTCGCGAACCTTGGCCTGGAACGCCTTGGCGCTGCCACCAGGCGCCCGGAACGCTGTCACACTATTGCTGCGAAGAGCCTCCTCAGCAAGGAACTCGATACCAAGCTTCTCCAGACCCGCCCGGAAATGCGCGCCGAGTCGGGCATGACGGGCGAATACCTCGTCAATCCCCTCTTCTTCCATGGCCATCAGCGCTGCATCCAGGGCGAACAGGCTGGTCTCTGGTGCGGTGGCCGGGTGAATGTTCCCGCGGCTGGCCTCGACCATCATCGGAGCATCCCAGATAAACCGTGGATACCCCTTCGTCTCATGACTTCGCGCAATCGCACGTTCACTAAGCGCGGAGATCATCAGACCTGGAGGGCACATCCACGCCTTCTGGGCACCACTCAGAACCCAATCCAGGCCGTTGACGTCCATATTGATTGGCAGGGCAGCTGCCGATGAGACGGCATCCACACAGATCAATGCATCATGCTGCCGGGCAACGGCGGCCAAAGCTGCCAGATCCTGCGTGACACCGGTGCTGGTCTCGTTGTGGGTAATCATTACAGCCACAACATCGCCATGCTGTTGAATAGCAGCATCCAGTTGTTCGGGGGTAACCGCGCTCCCCCATTCAGCCTCTACCCGGAGGACGTCGAGGCCAAGCGTCTCAGCAGCAGCAGCGTAGCGATTGCCGAAGTCACCGGCGCAGGTCACGACAATCTTGTCACCGGGATTGGTCATATTAACGATGCTTGCCTCAAATCCGGCTGTACCGGTGCTGGCCCACAGCAATACCTGACCGCTCTCTGTGCCATGAACCTTACGCAGGATTGGCTGAACACGCGCCATCATCTCCGTAATGATCGTGCCTCGCTGCGGCACCATTTCATGACCAAGTGCCCTCACCACGTTCGGATGCAGCGGTGTAGGCCCCGGTATGCGCAACCATCGGCCCTGTGTCAAACGTTCATCCATCCCTACGCCCCTTCAGTGTCAAACGAAACAGAATCCAGATGATTCGCGTCCTCAAAAAGTACAAGATCAGGGTGAATGCCAGTCTTGTCAACAGTGATAATGCCAACCCCGAAATGTGCGTACCAGCGTCGGTCAGTTGGTGATCCGGGGTTGAAGAGAATGCTTCCCTGTTCCTTTTCGATCAGCGGCTTGTGGCTATGACCGAAGAGAATGCAATCAACCTTGCCCGCCCAGCGTTCGATAGCAACATCACGAGCGGAACGGCCGCTGTGGCCATGGATCGCCGCGAAGCTGTAGTCTCCCACCGTGAAGCGCGTGGTTTGTGGGAGGAGATACTGCAGATCCTCATCGTCATTGTTGCCAACCACAGCGATCAATGGTGCGATCTCGGCAATTTCCTTCAGTACCGAGCGGCTGTTGGCATCGCCGAGATGAACCATGAGACCAACACCAGCACGCTCGAAGAGTCGCTTCAGGGCGGGAGCAATCTCGCGTCGACTTCCGGTGTAGATGTGGGTATCGCTGATAACACCGATAACCAAAGGCGCATCGAATGCCCGTTTGGTGGTGGTTGGTAGCAGATGATTACTCATCGAAAACGGAGAAGATCAGGCCAGCCGCGAAGCTACTGATGATTGATCCGAGGATGGCACCTTCGACGGTGAGCTCAATTCCGGGAATAAGCGAGCCGCCAAGCCAGAAAAGCGCAGCATTAATGACAAAGGAGAAGAGCCCAAACGTCAGACACGTGAGCGGCAGGCTGATGATGCGCACTATGGGGCGGATGCAACTATTGATCACACCCATCACCGCACCGAAGAGCAATATGCTTTCGGATGAATCAAAAACGAACCACTCGCGGGCAATTGTTGAGGTCGCGAGTGCCGCCACCATCGCCGCGAGCGCGTAGGCCAATATCCGAACCATGATCTCTCCTGCACGCCAACCAGTACGCCACGGGAAGTATACGAGCCATCGGGATTTGATCGCAGAAATCCGGAAGTCGTGCCGATGGGTTTCTGTAAAAGTATCGCTAGCAGAGTCGACGTTCGGCAGCGACAATAGGGAAACGATTTGAGGAACCGAAATGATGCAGCAGACACTGACAGAAACCGAAATGTGGCAGGCAGTAGAAGCCCGAGATCGCAGCCGCGAGGGTGAGTTCTGGCTGGGAGTCCTCACCACCGGCGTCTTCTGCCGTCCGGGATGTCCGGCGCGGACACCCCTGCGCAAGAATGTGGTCTTCTTCGATTCGCTCAGTGAGGCCCTACGCTCGGGGCTACGGCCGTGTAAACGGTGCCGACCATTGGGTGAGTCCGTGGCGACCGAACAAGCGCAGATGATTGGAACAGCTTGCCAGCATATTCTTGAGGCAGATACGCCGCCGACCTTGACACAACTCGCCCAAACAGCAGGAATGAGCGAATCTCACTTCCAGCGTCTATTCAGCGATATCGTCGGGATTTCGCCAGCGCAGTTTGCGCGCTCCGTACGGGAACAACGACTGCACACACAACTGCCGATGGCGGATAACGTGCTGCAAGCCGGCCTTGAGGCCGGATACGCGACTCAATCCCAGATCTACCAGGATGCACCAGCGGCGTTGGGGATGACACCGGGGAATTTTCGCAACAAGGGCAAGGACGAATCTATTCGGTTCACCATTGTCGATACGTTCCTGGGTAAAACGCTTATCGCAGCGACCGACAAGGGTATTTGTCGACTCCAGTTTGGCGACGATGAGCAAACGCTAAGCGATGCCTTCAAAGCGGATTTTGCCAATGCGACCATGCTCCCCGCGGACGACGACTTCACTCACCTGGTTGAGCAAACGGTAGCTGCGCTCGGATCGCCCGAGGCGCTTAACCTGCCGCTCGATGTACGAGGGACGGCATTCCAGATCAAGGTCTGGCATGCACTTCGCAGTATTCCCTTTGGTAAAACCGTCAGCTACGGCGATCTGGCGAAACACATCGGCCAACCAACAGCTTCACGAGCTGTAGCATCGGCTTGCGGCAGCAACGATGTCGCGGTACTCATCCCCTGCCATCGCGTCATCGGGAAAGACGGTTCGCTCACCGGCTATCGCTGGGGCACCGAGCGCAAGCGCAAGATTCTTCAGCAGGAACAGATCGGCTAGATCACTCCCTTAACCAAATCCTCTATGAAAGGTTCTGCCATGAGCTCAACCCCTCGCGAAGCGCTGCCCGGAATCCAACGACTGGGCTGGATTAACCTCTTCGCCAATGCTGCTGATCAGATCGCAACGGTTGCACTTCCTATCGTCTACGTCAGCAAACTTGCTGGCGATGCGGGTGATACAAGCATCCTGACGATGGCCGCCACCTTACCGCTCCTGATTTTCTCCCTCCCTTTCGGGGCGCTGGCAGACAGGATACAAGCACGAAGTTTGCTGCTCACCGGCGAGTGTATCCGCCTGGTATCGCTGGTTGGTCTGATCCTGATACTCCTGCAACCACAGCCTTCCCTGGCATTGATCTCCCTCCTCGCTATTGGCGGCGGAACCGGAACGGTCGCTTTTCAGGTCGCAGCGCCAACACTTGTGGCCAAGGCAACATCGGGCACCACTCGCCAGCAACTGAACAGTTCTATCGAACTGGCCAGAAGCATTGCGGTAACCGCCGGCCCTCCTCTGGCGGGTGTATTGGTCAGCCTCGCCGGTGGCAGTGTTGCGCTTGCAGTGGCCGCAGCCCTGGTACTCACCGCGGTGCTGGCAGCACTCCGGCTACCAGTAGTTGCTGAACAGCCAGCCCTGAAGCGCAGGATTCGGGACGATTTTGCTGAAGGTATGCGTTTCACCTGGAGAAATCCGTGGTTGAAACCAATCCTCCTCGTCTCCATGTTCTTCAATCTGGGGTGGTATGTGTTGCTCGGGGTTATCGTCGCGTGGGCAAACACTGAGCTGCATATGACGTCGATCGGTATAGGTGCCATGTTCGCCTGCTATGGGCTGGGCATGATTGCAGGCGCCGGATTCATGAAGCGCAAAGGTGCTTTGTTGAGGGAGACAACGCTGGTTCAGATCGGTCCATGGTGTGGATTTGCTTTTGCCAGCCTTGTCATCACTACAATGCTCGTCCAGACCCAGCTGATCCTCTTCCTGGCGTTCTTCCTGATCGGCACCGGCCCTATCGTCTGGACGATCACGACCATCAATATCCGGCAAACAGTTACACCAGCATCGCTCCTCGGCAGGGTCTCCGCCGCGATCATGTTCGCGTCCGCCGGAGGCAGACCTATCGGCGCGGGTATCGGATATATAGGGTTCAAACTCGGAGGATATCCGTTGGTATTTGCGATCGCACTGGCCCTGTTCGGCACGCAGGCGCTGATGATAGGTCGCACCACGTTGGCGAAGTCGCAGGCGGATACGCCCGAAGGACTGCCTGCCTAACGAGGACCCGTAAATGTGTACCGCATACAACCTATGTGCAATTGGGGTGAAAAAGCTGCTATCCTATGGAAAGTAACGTATTCACCCCTATCCGTGGCAGAGCAATGGCAGAAACACAAAGCGTTAATCAGGATGGCTGTCCGGTCGCACGCACCGCTGATCTTATCAGCAACAAGTGGACACCACTCATCATCCGCGACCTCGCCAAGCGCGAGATGCGATTCAGCGAACTCGAACGTTCCCTCAAAGGCATTAGCCCCAAGACGCTGAGCGAACGCCTGAAGCGATTGGAAGATAGCACCGTTATCGAACGTACCTGCTATCCGGAAGTTCCACCGCGAGTCGAGTATCAACTCACCGAGAAGGGTCACGCGCTTCTCCCGGTCATCGATAGCATGCGCGAGTTCGGCAAGGTGTGGCTGGCCGACGAAGAGTGCGACTAATCTCCCTCAACTTCACGGTTTCTTGCTATCCTTCCTTCGGAATCTGACGAAGGCAGCGTAACTGCCCTATGCAAGAACCGAGCACGTTCAATGTTCATGGAACCTACTTCAACGAGCAACAAGCGCGTCTTCAGCGGAATGCAGCCGTCGGGTGTCGCGACCATCGGCAACTATCTTGGTGCCATTCGCAACTGGGTTGCGCAGCAAGATCAGTACGACAATCTCTTCTGCATCGTCGATTTGCACGCGATGGGTACGCTGACCGATCCCGACGAGATGCGAGAGAACATCCACAGTCTGGCGGCGACCATGTTCGCGGCTGGTCTTAATCCTGAAATCGCACCGCTCTTTGTGCAGTCGGACGTACCGCAGCATGCAGAGTTGGCCTGGACACTCAGCAATGTCACCCAGTTCGGTGAACTCAGCCGCATGACCCAGTTCAAGGACAAAAGTGCGGGCAAAGATGATGCCGCGATCAACAGTGCCATCTTCTTCTACCCTGTGCTGATGGCGGCCGATATCATCCTGTATGACACGGATCTGGTGCCAGTGGGTGATGACCAGCGTCAGCATGTCGAGCTCACCAGGGACATCGCTACGCGCTTCAATACGCGCTACGGCGATACGTTCGTGATCCCGAAAGCCGACATCAAGGAAGTCGGCGCTCGCATCATGAGCTTGCAAGAGCCGACGAAGAAGATGAGCAAAAGTGATGCGAATGCGAATGCGTATATCGCGCTAAGCGACGACCCGGACGTGATCAAGCGCAAGATCAAGCGCGCGGTTACGGATTCCGATGCGCGCGTCTCCGCTTCGCCCGAGAAACCAGCGGTCACGAATCTGATGCAGATTTATGGCATCCTGGCCGACCTCTCTCTCGATCAGGTTGAGGAGCATTTCTCAGGTAAGGGATATGGTCCCTTCAAGGCTGAACTCACTGACCTGCTGATCGAGAGTCTGGCGCCTATTCAGGCCAAGTTGGCAGAGTACAAGGCGAACCCAGAGGAAGTTGCCCGATTGCTGGAAATCGGCCGCACCCGCGCAGCCATCCTGGCCGAAGCCAAGATGGCCGATGTGAATCGCAAGACGGGTGTGGGCGGCAAGCTGCACCGGTAGCTCTACCCCCCGGGGGCAATCCCGGGGCTACGTGTAGGGCAACCTAGGCTGATGTCGCAGCCTTTTCGCGCTTTTCCATGATGGTGGTGCTGTGGCCACCATCAAGGCGGGCATCCGGGTTGATGTAGGTCAACGAATGATTGACGGCGGAAACCGCTTCGCCCGCGCCGGTCGCGATCAGCTTGAACTTGTCCGGATAGGCGGCGATATCGCCTGCGGCAAAGATGCCCGGGATACTCGTCTCCAGGGTCTGCGCATTCACCACGATCGAGTTGCGCTGTAGCTCGAAACCCCAGCTCTTCAACGGACCTGGATCGGCCTTGAAGCCGATCGCGCAGATCAATTCATCAACCTCGACATCCTGAGTGGTGCCATCCTTGTGAGCAAAAGTGAGGCTGGCAATGCGACCGTGGTCACCGGCGCGAACATGGGTAACCTCATACTCAGGGTAATGAAGCGTCACTGTCGAGCGCTCGAGATCCTCCACCGTGCTCTCATGCGCGCGGAACTTGCTGCGATGGATCACTCGCACGCTCTTGGCAATCGGTTCCAATGTGAGCGCCCAGTCGACGGCACTATCGCCACCACCAACGATGACGACCGCCTTGTCGCGGAAATCCTCAATATGCTTCGCGAAGTAATGCACACCCTTGCCTTCAAGGTCTTCAACGCCTTCGGCGGTGAGTCGGGTTGGCTCGAAAGCACCAACACCGGCCGCAATGATGATCGCGCGGCTACGGCGATATCCCTTACTCGTCTGCAACGCGAATGTGCCATCCTCCAGCTTGAAGACCTGCTGCACCTGCTCGCTGAGGCGAATGGTGGGATCGGACTTCATCGCCTGCTCCAGGCAGGCAGCAGCGAAGTCCTTGGCGAGGACTCGCGGGTATCCGATGACATCGTAGATGTACTTTTCCGGATACATGGCCGTGCACTGACCGCCCGCCTCTTCCAGCGAATCGATAATCTGCACGCTCATGCCACGCAAACCGGCATAGAATGTCGCAAACAGACCGGTTGGGCCGGCACCGATTATATTGAGATCAAATACGGGTTCGGCAAGGAACTCCGGTGTGGTTAGGAATTCACGATCGGTCACAGACGTTGTCTCTCCTGATATATGCGCGCGGCGACACCCTTGTCGATCTTCACCAAAGAATACTATCCGACCAACCCGGTAAGGTATGCAACCCGGTCGGAATCCAATCAACCATCTGGACGCCGCGCACAAGGCGCTTTGGTATGTCCGGGCAGGGAGCACAGTGAGCGAGAGTCGTATCAAACAATGGGCACGAGCCCGCATGACACCAGAATCGTGGAACCGGATCGGCGCGGGATTCGCGACGGGCGGTCGTGGGGTGCAGCGTGGTGTCTCCGAAGTCCAGCGCTGGGCCAGTATCGGCAGCGATACCGTAACGTCGTTCCGCACCGTGCGGCTGGAACCCTGGCGGCTGGTTTTCGCGATTGTGATTGTGCTCCTGCCACTGACACTTCTCAGTGCGTTGCCGTGGGCCATTCCCACGGCTGTGCTCATTGCAGTGTTGCTGGCGTTGATTCTCCTCAGCACCTATGCCGCTGACTGGGTCGGCGGCCTGACCTCAATCCTGACCGGCTATCTTGCTCTCGATATGTTCTTTCTGGGCGAGAAGAATACGCTGGATGCCTGGCACAACTCCGATATGGCCTGGATTGTCGTGACATATTTCCTCGCCGCAGGAGCATTGGTGACGATGACAGAACACCTGAAGCATGAGGTGGCCATCGCCAAGATTGAGGCATCGGCGTTACGCGCAGCCAATACGGCCTTCTACTCGGTTGAAATCGCCGCAGCGCAGCGACCCGCGGGTGATAGCGAAGCCTTCGTCGGTGTGCTCGAGATGATTCTGACGGCGATGGTGCGTGTCAATCGCGCCAGCGCGGGAGCCATCTATCTCCTGGACGCCCCGAACCACGCGCTCGTGCAGGCGGCAACCTATGGCGGTGAGGAAGGGCTCCAGCCGCTCGACGGCGATGATATTGCCCGCATTGTCCCGATGGACTATGGCTTCGTCGGTCGGGTAGCGACCGAGCGTCGACCGGTGGTTATCGCCAGAGTTACCGACAAGGATGACGTGCCGGATGTGCTCAGCACCAATCCACATATTCGTTCGGTCGTGGGTGTGCCGATCTTCGATGGCCAAAACACACTTGCCGGAGTAGCCTGGGTCGGGCTCTATGTGCCTTATCGGTTCACGCAGACATCGCAGGCACGGCTGCAGGCTCTCGCGTATCGCACGATTGCCTTTATGGAGAGCGCCCGTCTGGCCGATCTTCAGGTTGAGGAACTCGGGCGCGTGCAAGATAGTCATCGACGTCTCCAGGCGGTGATCCAGACAATGCCGGAAGCGGTGATGGTCATCAAACCGCCGAATGGAGCCATCATCACCAGCAACGCCGCGGCGCAGGCACTCTTCGGACTCAATCGACCCGGTGCGCAAATCAACACCCGCCGTATCGATCAACTCAATATCACCCCAGATCCGCCGGAGCTGGATATCGAACTGCCGATGGTGCAATCAATGAATGAGGGCATCACCGTCACCAGTGTCGAGTTGATCGTACAGACCCCCGAAGGGCGAGATGTACCCGTTGTTGGCAGTGCCGCGCCACTGATCACCGAGGATAACGAGGTCGATGCGGTTGTCTGTGTCTTCCAGGATGTTTCGCCTCTGAAGGAAGCCGAACGGTTGCGCGATGAGTTCATTAGCGTGGTCTCCCACGAACTGCGTTCGCCCTTAACGCCAATTCGGGGCTTCGCCCAGGTGATTAGTCGCGATCTTAAGCGTGAAGGTGGACACGAACAACACATCAAGTGGCTAAAAACCCTGGAGCTCCAAACCGATCGACTGACACGACTCGTGGATGACCTCCTGGATGTGAGCAGAATGCGCGCCGGGCGGCTCAGCGTCCTCCACGACGATGTTGATGTGGTGGAGCTCACAATGGCTGTGGTTGATGGTCGGCGCGCAAGCCAAACCACGCATACGATCGTGTTGGATACTTCCCTGGCGGAGCTACCGGCCCGTCTGGATCGAGACCGCATGATGCAGGTGCTCGATAACCTGATCGGAAACGCAATCAAATACACCCCGGGCGGACAGGTAACGATTCACCTGACAGCAGACGACGACACGATTCGCTTCACCGTGTCGGATGAAGGCAGTGGTATTCCCGAAGAAGATAGGGAGTCGCTCTTCACGGCCTTCTATCGCACACGTGATGCCAATGAGAGCGCTGTCCCCGGCCTGGGGCTTGGTCTCTACATCGTACGCGAGCTGGTCCTGGCGCATAACGGTGATATCTTCATCGACGATGCGCCGGGCGGCGGCGCCAGATTCAATATCGAGATCCCACGAGGATAATCCGGCATCTACAGCGCCATCACCAATCAGATAGCAAACAAAAGGGGATCGACCTCACGAGAGGTCGATCCCCTTTTGCATATAGCCAGACTATTGCTGGGGTGCAGCTTGGCCTTCAATCTGCAGATTCGGAACCCAACCCAGGGACTTCGGCCACCACCAGGCGTACTTCCCGAGCAACTTCAATCCAGCGGGAAGAAGAATCGATCGCACCAGCATCACATCGACAAAGACCGCCAGAGCCAGGCCAAACCCGATCTGCTGCATCTCGGATACACGACCGAGGGCGAAGCTCCCAAACACAGCGATCATGATGACAGCGGCGCCAGTGATGATGTGACCCGTGTGATTGATGCCTTCGATAATCGACTGATCAATATTGCGAGTGCGATCCCAGACTTCACGAACGCGACTCAGAACGAAGACGTGGTAGTCCATACTCAAGCCGAAGAGGATGCAGAAGAGAATGATCGGCAGCCAGTTGACGATGGTATCAACCTGGATCAGCCCCAACCGATCCGCCATAAACCCGTGCTGGAAGACCAGCACCACCGAGCCATAGGCAGCACCAACCGAGAGCAGATTCAGCACGACTGAGAGCAGCGGCACGGTGATTGAGCGGAATGCCAGCATCATCACAACGAAACTCAACGACAGGACGAAGAACAGAACCTTTGGCAATGAATCCCTCAGCACGTGGTTGAAGTCGTATACCTCTGCCGGATCACCGCCAACGAGGGCGTCGCTTCCTGCGTTCTGGACAGGATCAGCATTACGGAGCTCTTTCACAGCGGCCTGGGCCGATGCACTACTCATCTCTACCGTCAGCGGCGACTCGATAATGATCACGCTACCATCATCGCTGGTCATTACTGACGTCGGTCCAAATACCTGATCATTTGCAAACAGGGACTGAATGGCCGCGACATTCTCGTCCGTAGCAGCATTGCCCCGAAGGACAACCTTAATAGGTGATTCCATACCGACCGCAAATTCGTTAGAGACGATCTCGTAACTGCTAACGAACCGGCTCTCCGGCAGACTGAAGACAGACGCCTGCCCCAGCTCCATTGTCAATGCCGGCAACGAAGCCAATACCAGCAAGAGCGTAACTGCCGCGGCACTGACGACCGGACGTGCCACGACAGCGCTCGAAAGCTTGCCCCAGGCACCATGCTTCTCCGCCACCGGAGCCGGCTCCTGGCCGCTGGCATCCTGCGCGCGCAGTTTTCGAATGGTTGCAATACGGGGGAAGTTGATCCAGTCGCCCACGATCGCGACCAATGCAGGCAAGAGCGTCAACGCTGCACATACTGCGACAGCGACCGCGATGGACATGGCGAGTCCCATACCCTGGAACTCCGCCATGGGTACGAAGAAGACACCGAAGAGGGCCATCACCGTCGTCATACCGCTGAAGAAGACGGCTTTACCTGCAGTCGCAGAGGCAACCTCGACAGCATCCAGTTTGATACGACCATTTTTCCGTTCCTGACGGTAGCGCTCCACCAACACCAGCGAATAGTCGATTCCGACCGCGAGACCGATCATGCTGACCATCGTGAAGGAGATGTCAGATATGTAGATCCGCGAACCGAGCAGCGTCACGATGCCCGTACCGATACCAATCGTCGTCACACCGAGAAGAAGCGGAAGTCCGGCGGCGACCAATGCACCGAAGACAACGACCATAACGATAAGCGCGGCCGGGATACCAACCTTGATTTCGCTCTCCATGTCGCTGGAGACGATCTCGCTGATCTCTCCGGAGGAAATATCTCCGATACCGCCAAGGAAGAACCCGTCGACTTGAGAGGCCTCAAAAACCTGCTCGAGTTCTGACCAGCGCGCATCATAGTCCGACCACTCCCCGTGCAGCGCGATTGGGATCAGGAGTGTCCGCTGATCCTGACTCACCAGCTGCTGCATGGCCGGTTCATCCGGGGCATCGTAGTAATAGGTGATCGCGACAATGTCGTCGGCAAAGGGCGTGAGATTCGCGAGAAATCCATCCGTCACCGCCCGAAACTCTGGATCGGTCACGGTGTACTGATCGCTTTGGATTACGATCATCTCATCGGCACCGCCATCCGTGCCGAATGCCTGGTTTTCAACAGTTGAGGCTGTCTCGGACTCGATATCAACAGTGAACTGGCGATCAGGGTCGAACGCCGTTGTGTTCGCTCCTGCAAAGATGATCGCCACCGCCAATGCGATCCAGACGACGACGGTAATCCACGGGTGGGATGCACTCAGCCTTCCCAACTTGCCAAATGAGTTTGTGTATGCGTTCATGGTTTTCTCCTCGTAACCAGATCCGTTGAGGTCACCCCCAAGCAACAGTCTGATCCCGAGCATCTCTCGCCAACAGCAGCCTATCGCGACATTCTCTGGTGGGGATAACCAGCAACGCGGCCTACGCAAAACCAGAAGAGACAGCCTTGCGGGCTATCTCTTCGTTCCATCTTTCGTTGTTTACCGAGTTACTGGATTCCAGTTATCGGATGAGGATTTGCCTGTTTACGCAGCAAAACTATGCTCGACAACCCTCCGGGCAATAGCACCCGATTCCAGAAAGAAATCGCTCGGCGATAGCCACGCACCGCCGGTGCCGTCGTTGGCGGTCACGGGTGGTATGGGACCATTGGTGCCATCGGTTGGTTCGGTTGGACTCGGATAAACCGCTCCATCCGTCCCGTCGCTGAGCAGCGTGGGAGTTGGTGTTGGTTGCACGACGGATGAACCCGATGTCTGCGAGGTGGTTGATGTTTGAGACGTGCCACCGGTATCGCTTCCTGAAGAGCTTGAGGTCGACGAAGAAGAACTCGACGCTTCCTCCGGCTGCGTGACCACCGGAACATCGGTTGGAGCCGGTGCAACGGGAGCGTAGAGTGCCACGGAGCTGTTCGCCAGAGTCAGGGAATCAGTATCGAGGCCATTACCCATAATCGTGTAAAGCACACCGTTCTGAATCCACATGACTTTGTCGTAGATAGGTGTTGAGGATCCTTCCGGGATACCAATGTCCTGAATCGCGGAATACCCCTGAACGCTGGCGTTAACACTCAATTGCACATTGAGGTTTGCCTCGGATCCACCCGGGAAGCCTGCACCGGCAACTCCCGTGATGTAGAGAAAAGTCGTGCCTGAGTAGTAGAAGTAAATGCCATAACTACCGCCACCCGCAGATATCTCCGGAGCCACACCATTGACCGGTCCGGGAACCCAAGAGGGCACCATCACCGTGATGCCAGATGAGGTGAGATAGCTCACGGAATCATCGCCAAGCCAACCAACGCCCTGCGCGGATACCGATGATTTCAGAGGAATAGATGTGAACAGGAGCGAGAGTAACACGACAATCGACGCTACCGATGTGAGTCTCGCCTTAATAGACGTCATGCGGACTTGAGCCTCCCGGGAAGATGATGTGTGTGCTTCCCTACACATTCCAACGCGCAGGGATCGGGTGAGGTGTCTTCCCCCTGTTAAGGTAGCGCATGGGAGGCGACAGCGTCGACGCGTTCGTACGGGCGTTAAGCACCCCTGGTCCAAAATCATCCTCGGCAGCGATGAGAAGAATCTCGTATACTGAGTCGTTACCAAGGGTGCCTTGATGGAGCCACATTCCATCAGGGCATCCATGTTGTGCACATTCCGGAGGCTTCCGTGCAAACCCGAACCGTTATTCCATTGGTGCCCCACGACCAACAATCACAACCGGTACCGATGAGCAGCCATCCCATTCCCTCCAATGGCAAGAAGTTCTTCATCTGGACCATGGGTTGCCAGATGAATGAGGCCGATAGCCAGAAAGTCGCAGCGATGCTGCAGGAAGTGGGCTATCGCAAGGCGGAGAGCGAGAACGACGCGGACATTGTCATTCTCAACTCGTGCGTGGTGCGACAGGCTGCCGAAGACAAAGTTGCCGGTCGCCTCGATTATCTGGCGCGCCTCAAGCGCGAGAAGCCGGAAATGCCATTAGTGCTCACCGGTTGTATGGTCACACGCCAGCAGGAGAAGTTGAAGCAACGCTTCCCGCACGTCGATCTCTTCTTCAATCCCAGCGATTTTGATGCGCTTGTAGCCGTTGTGCCAGAACTCGAACTACTGGAGGACGATCTCGCCAGCCTCCCCCACTACTATCAACCACAGCTCAGTGGCAACAAGGTGGGTGTCTCGGCATTCGTGCCGATCATTTACGGCTGCAACTTCGTATGCAGCTATTGCATTGTGCCCTACCGTCGCGGCAAGGAGACCAGCAGACCGTTCAAGGACATCGTCACCGAGGTTGAACGCCTGGTCGATTCGGGCGTGCGCGAGGTGACACTGCTTGGTCAGACCGTAAACGCCTACGGCTACGATCTCGAAGAGAAGAGCTCGCTCTCCAAACTGTTGACTGCGGTCGACAAGATTCCTGGTCTTGAACGCTTGCGCTTCCTGACATCGCATCCGAAGTACATGGGTGATGATGTTCTCGATGCCATTGCTGAGCTACCCAGCGCCTGTGAGCATATGAACCTGCCGGTCCAGGCGGGCGACAACGAAGTCCTGCGACGTATGCGCCGCACCTACACGCGCGACTTGTGGATGGAACGCATTGCTACCACACGCGAAAAGGTGCCCGGCGTAACCGTTGCCACCGATATCATTGTGGGCTTCCCGGGCGAAACCGAAGAGCAGTTCATGCAGACCTACGACATGTTGGAGCAGACACGCTGCGACAAGGTGCATCTGGCCATGTACTCGCCGCGCCCCGGCACGCTCAGTTCACGCTGGGACGATGATGTGCCGCACGAAGAGAAATGGCGACGGCACCAGGCACTTGAGAACCTGCAACTGCATGTCTGCACCGAGCTGAATGATCTACGCAAGGGTGATACCTACGAGGTGCTCGTGGAAAGCAAGGAGAAGGGTCGCTGGACCGGTCGTACCCGAGGCAACACACTCGTGCACTTCGACGACAATGGCGAGACCGATGTGCTTGGCAAGTTCGTTGATGTCCGCATCACGCAACCGAGTCCGTGGTATTTGCTGGGTGAAGCTGTTTCGGCACCCCGATAGTCATCAATCTGAGAAATTGCCGGCGGAATGTAGCCGGAGAGGAAAGGAACATATACGTTGACATCTGCACAGAAGCCAAAGACCAAGAAGCAACTCTATCAGTACGCGCTGGACGCCAGCCTTGCCAATAACTGGGAAGAAGCCATCGCACTGAACGAGGAGTACCTTGATCGTTTCCCGCGCGATGCCGAGGCGCTGAATCGCAAGGGTCGCGCCTATATGGAACTGGGCAAGCTTGGTGCCGCCCGCGAAAGCTATCTGGAAGCGCTGAAGGCTGATCCCGCTAACATGATTGCTCGCCGCAATCTGCAGCGTCTGGAGACCATCTACAAGACCGACGATGCCGCAGATACTGGTGTGGTGCGCACCCAGGCGATCCCGCCAGCAAATGTCTTTGTCGAAGAAATCGGCAAGACCTGGATCGATGATCTCGCGCATCCTGTGGAGAACGATATTCTCGCGTTAGTAGCTCCTGGCGACCAGCTCAAACTGGTGGTTGAAGGCGAGCGCGTCTATGTCAAAACCATGGAGGGCGTTGAGCTCGGTCAGGTCGATCAGGTCATCGGTAGCCGCATGGCACGCCTGATGGCAATCGGTCATGAGTTCGACGCCTACGCACTCGGTCAAAGCATGGGAAGCCTGCGCTTCATCATCCGTGAGACCGCGCGTGCCGAGGAATCTGAACGGATCATGACCTTCCCACGCCAGGATATCGCTCATCAGGATCTGCTGCGTGAACGTGAACAGCTTTCGCAGCGCGAGGGTGATGACTTCGACTTCGGTGACGAGGATGAGGATGCGGCCGATCTCGGTGATGACGACGAGGATATGGACGATGATCTCGATCCGTCTGACGATGACGATGAGTTCATCAGCGGCGATATCGACACCGATGAAGAGGCTCCCGAAGAGTAGTCGGTAGCTCCTTCAATCCAGAATTCGAGCAGCGGGGACCGAATGGTTCCCGTTTGCTGTATGCCAAAAAGCATGCCGCATAACAATCTTGCAACGTTCCCTCTTAATCGGTTTGCAAACCGTGAATCTTGGGTATACTGCATGCATAACAGCAGGCGAGACCACGAGGCGGTGGTGGAGCTAACGGGAGTGACGTCGTCATGAAACCACGTGATGCACATCGCTATGAATATGGACACTGCCGAGCCGCAGGGGAATAACCCCGAGCGGCTTTTGTGTCTCCCGTAGCATTCTGCTGGTGACGATATTTGCGGCGCACAAGCGCCTTTGTAATCGGGAGCACAGGCCATGAACTCCAGCATGATCGGCAAAATCGAGAAAGCCCATCGCTATGCTCATGAACCGGAGCGTGTGAAATTCACCACGCTCGACGCCACCATCTCGGGAGATAATGACGACTATCATGTTTCGCTGACACCGGAGGGTTGGAAATGCTCCTGCCACACCTTCCAAAGTCATATTCTGGAAACATGCAGCCACGTTATGGCGCTGCAACTTGTACTCGGGAAGATGCTGAACGATGATGTGCGCTATAGCACGCAAGGTGATGCTGATCCGCTTTAGGAGATACTGATGCAAAACACCGGCGTACGATTACGCCGGTGTTTTGGTTTTCCGTTCGATGTAGTCGGGATGAATACGATAGATCTCCTGCAACGGTAGAACAAAAACGATGCCGCCACCGATCTGAACTTCATGGAAGCCAGCGCTCACCCACTCGCTATACTCCGCCTCCGAGGTATCCATCTTAACCTCAACCCGTCGCTTGGCTACCGATTCGATAATACGAATCGCTTCCGGTAGCTGCTCATCTTCCATACCCATCATGGTCGTACAGTTCGCCATGCGGAGGAATCCGCCGACGGAGGAGATTTTGGTCGCGCCAAAACCAGCACCAGTGAGTGCCCGGAGGAGGCGGTCGCAATCATAAGCTTGCACGATAGTGATGACGAACTTCATGGCAACTCGACAGAGATGTGTGGGAGCGCTCCCTCAATACCCGAAACTTCTGACCTAGTGTACGACGAAACCGAAAATTGGAAAGAGGGCACCACGAATGTGATGCCCAATACCATTATTTCTCGTCGTACCTAGAGACCGGCGTCAGCACGCAGTGCTTCTGCCTTATCGGTCTGTTCCCATGGCAGGTTCAGATCGTCGCGACCGAAGTGACCATAGGCAGCGGTCTGACGATAGATTGGGCGACGCAGATCAAGATTGTGGATGATCGCGGCCGGGCGCAGATCGAAGTGCTTCAGCACCAACTCCTCAATCTTCGCATCCGCAATCTTGCCGGTACCAAAGGTCTCGCACATCACCGAGGTCGGATGGCTCATCCCAATGGCATAAGAGATCTGCAGCTCGAAGCGGTCCGCCAGACCAGCCGCAACGACATTCTTGGCGACGTAGCGAGCAGCGTAGGCTGCCGAACGGTCGACCTTGGTCGCATCCTTACCGCTGAAGGCGCCACCACCGTGGCGCGCCATGCCTCCGTAGGTATCGACAATGATCTTCCGGCCAGTCAGACCGGCATCGCTCATTGGTCCACCGATAACGAATCGGCCAGAGGGATTGATGATGAACCGGGTCTGATCGTCAATCAATTCATTCGGGACGACCGGAAGAATAACCTTCTCCTTCACATCCTTTTGGATCTGTTCGTTGGTGACATCATCCGTGTGCTGCGTGGAAACAACCACAGTATCGACACGAATCGGCTTTCCCTGGCTGTACTCCACCGTTACCTGGCTCTTGCCGTCGGGTAGGAGGTACGGGACCTCGCCACTCTTGCGGACATCGGCCAGTTTACGTGCAACCTTGTGCGCCAGGCTGATCGGCAGCGGCATGAGTTCGGGAGTCTCGTTGCTGGCATAGCCGATCATCATGCCCTGATCACCGGCACCGGTGTTGTCGAACGGATCGGCAGAGGTGCCGCTCCGCTCTTCCAGCGCCACGTTGACGCCACCAGCGATATCGGGGCTTTGCTCCTTGATCGCAACGATAACGCCAGCCTGGGAGGCATCGAAACCGGCGACGGAGTGGTTGTAACCGATATCGTTCATGACATCACGAACGATGGTCTGGATGTCGACATAGCCCTCGGTGGTGATCTCACCAAAAACCATCACGAGTCCGGTGGTTGTGCTGGTTTCGCACGCCACCCGGCTCATGGGGTCCTGTTCGAGCAATGCATCGAGCACAGCATCGGAGATCTGATCGCAGACCTTGTCCGGATGTCCCTCAGTAACCGATTCCGAAGTGAAGAGCAGGCGCTCTGAAGCGTCAAACGTGTTCGCCATGACCGTGTCCTTTGGCTGATAAATTACGTTCGTTCGAGATTGCGATTACTGCCAGGAGACCAGATACTTCTGCTGCTCAGCAGAGAGCTGATCGATCTCGATCCCCATTGCCTGCAGCTTAAGGGCTGCAATTTCGCGGTCGATCTCTTCCGGCATGCGGTAGACCTTGTTCTCCAGGTTCTTGCCTTCGCTCACAATGAACGCGGCACCAAGCGCCTGGTTGGCAAAGCTCATATCCATCACGCTGGCCGGGTGACCCTCGGCGGAGGCGAGGTTAATGAGTCGGCCTTCTCCCAGCACCACCACCGACTTGTCGCCGATGAGGAACTCTTCGACAAAGGGTCGGAGCTGCTTGCGCCCCTCGCCTGCCATCTCGGCAAGGGCCTTGAGGTTCAGCTCGCTGTTGAAGTGACCGGCATTGGCAACCATCGCGCCATCCTTGATCACATCCCAGTGCTCGCGATCGACTACATTGATGTTGCCGGTCGCCGTGATGATGATGTCAGCGAGCGGAGCCGCCTTCTCCATCGTCATCACCTGGAAACCATCCATCGCGGCCTCAAGTGCGCGCACCGGATCGACTTCGGTCACGATCACGAGGCTGCCCATGCCCTTGGCGCGCATGGCCACGCCCTTGCCGCACCAGCCGTAGCCAGCGACAACAAGAGTCTTGCCGGCAAGCAGCACATTGGTGGCACGAATCACACCATCAAGCGAACTCTGACCAGTGCCGTAGCGGTTATCAAAGAAGTGCTTGGTATCGGCGTCGTTGACCGCAACGATGGGGAACTTGAGCACACCATCGGCTTCCATCGCGCGCTCGCGGATGACACCGGTGGTGGTCTCCTCGGTACCGCCGATGACCTTCTCGGCAAGCTCTGGGTACTGCTGATGCATGATGGTCACGACATCGGCACCATCATCGACAACGATATCCGGGCCGTGCTGAATCGCTGTATGAATGTGGCGATGATAGGTCTCATCGTCCTCACCCTTGATGGCGTAGACGCGAACGCCCTCTTCCACCAATGCCGCGGCGACATCATCCTGCGTGCTCAGCGGATTGCTGGCGCAGAGGACAGTATCGGCACCACCGGCGACCATCGCCAGGACGAGATTGGCAGTCTCGGTGGTGACGTGAGCGCAGGCTGTGATCTTGATGCCTTCGAATGGGCGCTCAGTCGCGAAGCGCTCCTTGATCTGGGTGAGCACCGGCATTTCCCGGGCGGCCCACTCAATGCGTCGCTTGCCTGCTGCAGCCAGACTGGGATCCTTGATATCAAAACCGCGTTCTGTGGAAGTTGCCATGAAGTGATTCTCCGATTCTACGTACCTACGTACTTACTGCGCGGCGAGCCCCGCCAACGCTTCAACTGAAACTGCACCAGCGTAATCCGGGAACGATTCGTCGAACCGCTTCACGAATCCCTCTGGTGTGAAAATATGTTCCTGCGCACCGTGATACTCAATCGCATGGGTACTGGTGAGCGCGGCCATTCGTCCGGCCACAGGCAGATCAGCACCGATCAACAAGCCCGCGATGAGTCCAGCGCGATAAGCATCGCCACCGCCGGTAGGATCGCCAAACTGCTTCGTCGGCGCGATCGGAATGAGATGGCTCTCGCCATTGGCACGAATCTCGCTACCGCGACTGCCATAGGTGATCACCGTCATCGGTCGCCGGGCGGCGATATCGTCCACGCTCAAACCGGTCTTGTTTGTCATCATGCCAAACTCGTAGTCGTTGCCAATAACGATATCGGCCAACTCGATGCCGCGGGCGATTTGCTCGGGGCTGAGGATGACGATCTGGAAAGCCGGATCAAAGATCAACTCGCATCCATCCGCAGCCGCAATCTCTTCGGTGTGCTTCACCATCGCGCCCGGATCACCGGCGCTGACGATACCGTAGGCGGCCGTGCTCGCGATATCGGTCACGTCGATCTTCTGCGCATCGGCACTCGAGCCCGGATAGAAGGAAGCGATCTGATTGCCAACATTGTCCGCGTTCATGAACGCGGTAGCGGTGAAATCATCGTCGTCCTGAATCACATGGCTGAGATCGACACCGAGGTTTTCCAGCTTGGCGCGATAGGATCCGAAATCCTGGCCAACGGTGCCAACCAGCGATGTCGGTACGCCCAGGAGACTGAGGTTGTAGACCATATTCCCGGCCACACCACCATGCTGTCGCTTGAACGAATCGAGCAAGAAGCTAACGGAGAGTGTGTGGGCTTTGTCCTGAAGAATGTGATCGGCAAACGAGCCGTCGAAATGCATGATGTAGTCGTATGCGATTGACGCACTGACTACGACTCTGGTCGAGCGAGTCACTGAGTTGGAACTCCTGTCCGTGACAATTGGAGCGGGCCACCCGAATCACGGGGTGTGGAAGGGAGGCCGCATGCCCCGGCGGGCACACTACCCAACAGCCTTGGCGGCTATCGGTATCGTGGATCAGGATACCACAGCGACGTTATTCCTCGCGGAGTATGGATTGCAGGGCGATCTCTATTTGGGCGTCAGTCACAGTGTTGGTAACAGCTACTCCACCCTCACGCACAGGCAGTACCCAATTCTGCTTGCCCGCCTGCTTCTTTTTGTCCGAACGCATCTTCTGCAACACGGCCTCCGGGGTCGTAGCCGAGACAGTCGGCAGACCGTAGGTGGTGATGACCTCGACGAGCCGATCCCGATAAGTCGCATCGATCTCATCACGCGCAACAGTCAGGGCCATGGCGGCGCACATACCTACAGCCACGGCCTCGCCGTGCAGGAGCTTGTAGTCTGCAGCTTCAACCCCATGCCCGATCGTGTGGCCAAAGTTCAGATATTGACGCACGCCCGATTCACGCTCATCGGCCGCAACAACATTCGCCTTGAGAGCGATATTCTGGCGGATGACCCAGCTCATGGCGGGTTCACGTTTCGCCAACAGGTTGGCGGCGTTGAGGCGTACCACCTCTGCCAGGAAACCGGGCTCGCCATTGGGTGTGCTCGCCTGAATAACGCCGTGCTTGACGATCTCGCCGAAACCGGAGCGGAATTCACGCTCCGGCAATGTCTGCAGAAAACGCGGATCAACCAGTACGACTGGCGGCTGATAGAAGGCACCGATAAGGTTCTTGCCAGTGGCGTGGTTGATACCTGTTTTGCCACCGACACTGCTATCCACCATCGAGAGCAGCGTGGTCGGAATCTGGATCAGCCCGATTCCGCGCAGAACCGTGGCGGCAACGAATCCGATGAGATCGCCAACGACACCGCCACCCAGAGCGATGGCAACATCGCCGCGCTCGACACCAGCAGTCAGCATCCAGCCAAGCATTTCTCCATAGCGTTCCAGGCTCTTGCTGGTTTCACCGCGTGGGATCTCGTAAATGTGAACAGGGATGTCCAGGCTGGAGCGTAGCGATTCCAGATATGGCTGATTCACCGCCGACATGCCAGCATCGACACCGACCCACACCGCCTGTGCCTTCGGCCAGTTGGTCGCAATCACGTCGGCTACCGTATCGGCGATCCCCCGCCCGATCCGAATCCGCGAGACTGCATTCTCGGTCGTAAGTACGACCTCGGAGGGGATGCCGTTCGCCAGATTCACAAGCTCAACGAGATCAGATGCGGTGCGATCTGCGGACCGGTTGCCAACGGGAATCGTGACATCAGCAGCCCCGTAGTAGTCGGTTCGCGCATTGATGAGCGCGGACATGCGCGCGAGTTGATCATCGGCGTCCAGCATCGGGCGATGTGTGGTGCGATCTTCATCCGTATGCGCCAGCACGCGGGCAAGGAGTTCTTCCGGGTCGGCCGCCAGCCAGGCGGATAACGTGCTTTCAGAGGCATTCATCGCGGCGCGGGCGACATCGTTGCAGACTGCACCACCACCGGTGGCGATCACGACATCGTTTCCGCCGAGGAGTTCCGCGAGAAGATTGGCTTCCAGAGCGCGAAAGACGGGCTCGCCATCCTCCGCGAAGATGGCAGGAATGCTACGGCCGCTGCGTTCCTCAATGACATCGTCCATATCGACGAATCGCCATTCGAGCGCGTCAGCTACCATTTTGCCGATGGTGCTTTTGCCTGCGCCACTCATGCCAGTAAGGAACAATCTCTGAATCATGCGGTGCCTCGATAATGAACGATTTCGGTTGATGCCCTGCCCCCGGGGATTACGTCCGGGAAGAAGCTCCGGGCCGGATGATCACTGCTCCCCGGGGGTAAACCCCGGGGCTACGTCCGGAAAGAAGCTCCGGGCCGGATGATCACTGCTCCCCGGGTGTAAACCCCGGGGCTACGTCCGGAGAGAAGTTCCAAGCCAGACGATCTGCATTCCCCGGGGATAAACCCCGGGACTACGGACATACAAACCTATTATCGTCCAATGAGACAAAGACGAGAATGATCAGTCTTTGGAATCGATGGTGATCTCGGCGGTTTCCTCGGCGAGGGGGCGAATCACAGCATCCTTCGGTGTGTCATCGTCGACCAGCTCTTTCACGATCGGCAGATTCTCCGCAAGAGCCATGGCCTGATCCTTCAGGCTTGCCAACTGCTTCCGACTCGGCTTGGCACCGTACTGGTAGTAGTAGTCTGCCGCCTTACCCATGGCGAGTGTACCCGCGTAGGCAATACCAACCTTCGGTATCGTTCCGGCTGCGAACGGGATGAACGATGTCGCTTCGCGCGCGGCGGTACGCCACAGGAATCCCGCGCCAACCACCGGAGTAAGCTCGCGCAAGAGCGCCATGTGGTTCTCAAGATCCTCACCATGCGCGGCCGCTACCTTGTAGCACATCATCACCTGATTCTTGGTAAGCACAATCAGATCAGCGCCAGCAGCGATGAATGACCCCAAGATCGGAATGACACCCGGTATATTCGAAACCAGAGCAAACTGGGCATTAGCGCGGGCGGTCTGATCGACAATTGCGTTCACCGCGGCCTTGCGCCAGTGAGGATGGAATCGCCCGAAAGCCGGAGCCATCTCCGGCAGCAACTCCAGAATCTGGAATCGCACGGCTTTCACGGAAGCATCATCGCCATCCATGCTCGCGGAGAGCAAGATGACATTGCTGGTATCGCGCTTCTCGCCAACAACGAGCCGCACGGTATCGAAGAGACCGGAGTTCTCGGGATCATACACGATCACCACATCGTGACGGTTCGCATCGAAACCAGCCTGCACTGCGCTCCAGGCCTCCGAGCGCACGCCATTGCGATCATCCAGACCAAAGAGCCTCGTGGCCGCTTCGCTGGCGAGATCATCGGTAGCCGCGACAATCAAAATACGCGGCATTTCTTCGGCACGATCCCGCGTTTCGGCGAAATCAATATCCTTAACAACATTCATGAACGACTTCGCTGTGCCAACGGCACCGCTCGGTCCACCCTTCAGCATCTTCATAGATGGCCAGTTCTCCTGACGTTTTTCGGCGACCCCTGCCTGCGGATGTACACCGGTAGCATACCGGATAGACGCAAAGAGCGTGGACGTTTTGCCGCCCACGCTCCTGAAATTTCGGGTTAACCGGTAGATGAGAGCTATTCCAGATTCGCCATCGCATCGACCAAATCCTGAACGGCCGCAGCCGATTTCTTCAGGGCAGCCGACTCGTCATCGGTCAACTTAATCTCGATCACCTTCTCCAAACCACTGCGACCGAGCTTGACGGGTACGCCCACATAGAGGTTATCAACACCGTACTCGCCCTGAAGATGAACGCTGACAGGGAGAATGCGCTTCTTGTCGAGCAGGATGCTATCGATCATCTCGCAGACGGACGCGGCGGGAGCGTAGTAGGCCGAGCCAGTCTTGAGCAGGGCCACAACCTCGGCACCACCGTTCGCTGTGCGCGTCTGCAGGCAGGCGATGGTCTCTTCATCCATCAGATCCGGGAGCGGAATGCCAGCGACGGTGCTGTAACGAGCCAGCGGCACCATGGTATCGCCATGACCACCGAGCACGAAGGCGGAGACATCCTCCACGGAAACCTCCAGCTCCTCCGCGATGAAGCTGCGGAAGCGGGCACTATCCAGCACGCCAGCCATACCGAGCACACGCTCTCGCGGGAAGCCACTGACATCCAAAGCGACGTGGCACATGGCATCGAGCGGATTGGAAACGACGATGAGGATCGCATTCGGTGCGACCTTGGCGATCTCGCTGGTAACGCTGGTGAGAATACCCTTGTTTACCTTCAGCAGATCGTCACGGCTCATCCCTGGCTTGCGCGGGATACCGGATGTGATCACGACGATATCGGAGCCAGCGGCATCGGCGTAGTCGTTCGAGCCAAGCAGGTATGTGTCATAGCCCATAACCGGACCGGTCTCGCGGAGATCAAGTGCCTTACCCTGTGGCAGACCTTCGACGATATCGATCATAACGATATCGACGTAGTCTCGCTGAGCCATAAGCTGGGCAACGGTGCCACCCACCATACCGGTACCAACAACGGTGACCTTGGGGCGATTTTCCATGAGAGCCATACCAGATTCTCCTTCGACTCGGTCATTCATCTGACCGTCTATTCACCTGGTGATTGGGACGATTTGTGGATTGAACCGCATCGCCGAATCAATCATCAGCAACTGCGTTCAGTGTAGCCATATAAGCAGGGAATCGCGTCAGGAAAAGCGCGGCAAGACGTGTCAAAAGCGAAACAGTGTGATTTCCATCACGATTGGCAGATAATGCGCGCATGTGTTGACGCTGCGGGCTTCAGCCGCCTATACTTCCATCCGCTGCACAGCAGTCACCAGCCCAGGTGGCGGAATCGGCAGACGCGCTAGCTTGAGGGGCTAGTGCCCGTTTAGGGCGTGAAGGTTCAAATCCTTTCCTGGGCACCGGTTGATCGTTCACCACGGATGCGGGCGATTAGCTCAGTTGGTTAGAGCGCCACGTTTACACCGTGGATGTCGGGGGTTCGAGTCCCTCATCGCCCACCCACTGTGGTGCGGAACACAATCGCAAACCCGCCAAGGTAGCTCAGTTGGTAGAGCTCACGACTGAAAATCGTGCGGTCCCCGGTTCGAGCCCGGGCCTTGGCACCACCCAAGCCACGAGGATAATCCTCGTGGCCTTTTGCATCGCGTCACCTATCCCCTTTTTCTCTTGTCCATGAGTTATACTTATTCCTAAATAGGAATGATTCTCATTTACGACTACTCTGATCGGATTTGAGAAATGTTGGAGCACCAATTCGTGACAGATACACTCACCCTCACTAGCAGCATCGTCGACTCATCCCCGAAACCATTCCGCGATATCATCGCCCGGCATGGCCTTGGTATTGCAGCTGTCCTTACGTGGCTCTTTACCATCACCGGTCTAGTCCTCAACCACATTCTCCATAGCTATGAGACAGCCGCTCTCGTGGCATACATCGCTGCATATATCTTCGGAGGGACGTTAGCGACACGCACGGCTATTCGTGATCTCATACACGGGCATGTGAATGTTGATCTCCTGATGGTTGTCGCGGCATTGGGAGCGGCGATATTAGGACAATGGCTGGAAGGTGCCATCCTTCTCGGTCTCTTCTCCACCTCAAACGCGCTCGAGTTCTACGCCATGAATCGAACCCGACAGGCAGTTCGGGCACTGATGGAGCTCACCCCGCCAACTGCCCGGGTGATCTGCAATGGCGACTACATCTCGATAGATATCGCTGACGTCATGATCGGCGATATCGTGGTCGTTCAACCCGGCGAGCGGATACCTGTCGACGCGACGATCACCCAAGGCGAATCTGCAATCGATCAAGCGGCCATCACCGGCGAATCTGTGCCGGTCATGAAGCGGCTCGGTGATGAGGTCTTTGCAGGGACCATCAATGGCAATGGCAGTCTGCTGCTGGAAGTGACCCGGCTGGCTACTGATTCCACCATCGCGCGCATCGTGAAGCTTGTAGCCGATGCCCAGGAGGATCAATCCGATCTGCAAGAGTTCGCAGAAGGATTCGAGGGCAAATACGCAGTCTTCGTCATCGTATTCTCGACTCTGGCCACACTCATACCGATGATGTTCGGTGTTCCCGGAAGCGATGCCTTCTATCGCGGTATGACACTCCTGGTTGTTCTCAGTCCATGCGCGCTTGTTATCAGCACACCTGCGGCAACGCTGAGTGCGCTTGCCAATGCCGCCCGACGTGGCGTGCTTGTCAAAGGCGGTCGCGCGATGGATACGCTGGGCAGGATTGATACGGTGGCCTTCGACAAGACCGGGACGTTGACCTTCGGGCGGCCGGTTGTCTCCGATATCATCGCGTTCGACGGTAACGACGCCCAACAGATTCTCACGATTGCGGCTTCGGCCGAACGGCTTAGCGAACACCCTCTGGGAAGTGCGATCGTCCAGGCGGCAGAGCGTGATGGTCTGTCCGTTCCGTCAGCAAGCGATCTGCAAGCCTATCCCGGGCATGGCATCACCGCTCTGGTTGATGGTGAGCGTATCTGGATTGGGAATCGTCGTATGATGCGTGAGGCAGCTATCTCGGTCTCGGAGACGGCGCTGATCCACGAGCACCGAGCCAGCGATGAGGGTAAGAGCATCGTCTACGTCGCTCGCGCATCGGTCATCATCGGACTGATCGCCGTGGCGGATGTGCTCCGACCCAATGTGAAAACCACCCTCGCTGAGCTCAAGAAGTTGGGGATCAAACACACGGTGATGCTGACCGGCGACAACCACCGGGTTGCAACTGCCATAGGCAACCAGATCGGTATAGACGAGGTACGAGCCGAGTTGCTACCCGCAGACAAACTGACACAAATCGATGCCTTGCGCAGCCAGGGGATTGTGGCGATGCTGGGAGACGGCGTGAATGATGCCCCGGCACTGGCTCGCGCCGATATCGGTATTGCCATGGGCGGAGTGGGCACGGATGCCGCCCTCGAAACGGCCGATGTGGTGCTGATGTCAGATGATCTCTCCCGTGTTGGTTATGCCATTGGTCTCAGTCGCAAAACGCGCAGAATCATCAAGATGAATCTGACCTTCGCCCTTGGTGTGATCGCTACGTTGGCTACGCTTAACCTGTTGATCGGGATCCCTCTCCCACTTGGCGTCATCGGCCACGAAGGAAGCACTGTGCTGGTTATCCTGAATGGGTTGCGGCTTCTCGGGTACGGCGGTCACTGGAATGAGCTCTTGCACAAGAGCACGGGCACGAGCGAAGGTCCGGTTCCGCAATACCAGGTAATCGCCGCGTAGTGCGATCAGGCACTCCAATCCGGCACGCCTATGCATAATTGCGATCAGAGTTATCTGCATGCAGGAGTCTGCCGTGTCGGTGTGGTGCAACAATCGGTTGTCGCGGCGGGCGCTCCTGTCAGGAATCGCGACTGCTGGCGTCATCGTGACCGCGAGGGCACAAGGTACAACACCTGTCCCCACGTACGATCTCGGCAATGGACTTCAGGTGCGGGACTATCGACTCTTCCCCACAAAAGATGTCACCCGATTCATCGCGGAGATTCACAACACCACCGAATCGTTTGTGGATACGCCGGCTGTCGGCGTGATCCTGCCGCATCTGTCGGCCGATGGCAACTACGGTTGGGGGACGCCGCTGCAGCCGGTGATACATCCGCAATCGTCGATGGGCATCATCGGCGTAGCCCCAACTGGACTGATGACGGATAGTGGCTGGGGCGAACCAACCTGGGAGCTGTGCGGCGATGTGCAGACAAAACTCAGCGACAAGTTCGATCCAGATGTTCTCAGTCTGGAATCGACGCTATCCATTACCAGCGACACCGCCGCAAAAGTGCTCACCACCGCTGCAAACCTCACCGATACACAGCAACGGAATCTCACCTTGCAAGGATTGGTTCGGGATGCTGATGGACGTATCTGCGGCGGAACACTGACATCGATTCTCAGGCTTGAGCCCGCGGCCACGCGCGAGATCAACACAAACATCACCGCCAGGCAAAACTACATTGCCAATCCCTTCACGCTCATCCCCTCGACCGACGGGATGAGCGTGGAGATGCTATTGCAGCCACGCACGGCGATGATGAATCCGGGCTGCGAGATCGTTATGCCGTGGAATCAGTAGCGCCAAACAGGTCGCGATTCGCTTCAACCGGCAAGTCCTGACGTTCGCCCCATTCGTTCCAGGAACCATCGTAGTTGGTCAGCTTGTCAGCACCAGCGCGATGAAAGCCGAACATGGCTTGGGTGGCGGTTACGCCACCGTTGCAATAGGCAACGATGGGCTTTTCCAGATCAAGCCCGGCCTCTACCGCAAGTGCCCTAATCTCGTCGGCGGATTTCCAGGAACCATCGGTATTCATCATGGACGCAGCGGGGAGGTTGACTGCACCGGGGATGTGCCCTCCGCGACTGGCTCGCTGCACTTCGCCAGAAAAAGTTAGCGGATCACGAGCATCCACAAGCTGCGCACCGCCATGCTGAACCACATGCAATACATCGTTCCACTCAGCCCGAAGCTCCGGCTGGATATTCGACGTGAATATGGCATCAGCTCTGACAGTCGTCGCATCGGTCGTTATCTCACCACCAGCAGCGTTCCAGGCGGCATAGCCACCTTCCAAAATCGCGACGGCCTCGTGACCCATATACTGCAGCGCCCACCACAGACGCGTGGCCAGGTGACCACCACTGCCATCAGCAACAACGACGAAGGTATCGTCACCGATGCCACGCGCGATCATAGCGGCGGCAAAATCCTCTGGTGATGCTATCTGCGCCTTTACGCTGGCATGCGGATCAACGATATCTTTCGTCCAGTCGATAAAGACAGCGCCGGGAATATGGCCAGCAGCATAGGCTGCCGGATCGCCACTATAGGTGGCACGTTGCTTGCCGCCGCCGAGATCTTCGTTCGTGACCGCACCGCGAATATCGACAACAACGAGGTTGTCGTCATGCAAATGTTCCTGTAACCATGTTGCCGTAACCAGATTGCTCATGTGCGCTCCCTCAGATTCAGTTCCGTTGTGACATGATAGCAATGATGGAGGCGAATGATGACGCTGGATGAGATTGACGCGGTTTGCTGTGGATTTGTCGGCTGCGAAGTGCGCTATCCCTTCGAATCCGCACCCGATCTACGGGCATGGTGCATTGGCGGCAAGATGTTCGCCTGGAGCGCGACAGAGAGCACACCGCCAACGATCCAGCTCAAGGCTGATCCTGAAATGATCCCGTTCCTCATCGCCAATTACACCTGGATATCGCCGGGATACCACATGAACAAGCGCCACTGGATCACTGCGCGTATCGCTGAGGCCGAGGCATCATTGCTTACAGGTCTGCTGGAAGATGCGCACATGTTAGTCGTGAACAAACTGCCACGCGCAGAACGAATGCGATTCCTGCCGGATTAGTGTTTTCGCAGTTGGTCTCCGGCTTGCGGGGATATTCTCGTCGCCATCATCAGCGGCACAGTCGCGATGATCGCCATGGTGATGAACGCAAACGAATAGGCATTCTGGAGATCATCGCCCGAGAGGAACGATCCCCACCGGAAGCCTGCTGTGATAGCGAGCATGGTGACAACAATTCCGATTGCACCGGCAACCTGCTGCACCGTCGCGAAGAGCGCACTGGCCTCGCGGGTGGTGCTGCCCTTGGGCACATCGCTGAAGGCCAGGGTGTTGTAGGCGGTGAAACCGATGGAGCGGAAGACACCGCTCACGAAGGCAAGTATCGCGATAACAATGAACGGCGTATCAGCTCGCAACATCGAGAAGGCCGCGACACTTAGCGTGACACCAGTCGTCGCGAAGAGAAGGTTATTGCGAAAACCAAAGCGATTCAGCATCCAGGTGGTGGCAGGTTTGATAGAGATATTGCCCGCAAAGACCCAGAGCACCGCTGCACCGGATTGTACGGGTGACCAGCCGAAAACCTCCTGAAAGAGAAGCGGCAGGATGAAAGGGACGCTCCAGACAATGAGCGCATACATGAAAAAGCCGAAGGTTGATACCCGAAATGTCTCGATACTGAGGGTGCGCAGATTGAGCAACGGGGTATCGACACGCAGGAGATGGCGCACCGCGATCACCAACAACCCTACTCCCATGAGAAGTATCAGAACACCAATGCTCGTCGAGTAGGATGCTTCAGACATCATATGTGCACCCCAGGTGATCGCCCCCAGGCTGGCCGTGGTCAAAATCGCACCCACGATATCGAGTGGTGCAGTTTTCTGCGCGTCCTGCTCGTCGATGAGAATCCAGGCCGCGACAAAACAGGCGATACCGATGGGGATGTTGATGAGGAACATCCAGTGCCAGGAGAAGTACTCGGTGATGATTCCCCCGAGCAATGGCGCAATCACCGGTGCAATCAGGGCTGGCCAGATGATATAGGCAGTGATGCGAATGAGATCCTCTTTCTCGGTGTGACCGAGGACCACCATCCGTCCGACTGGAACCATCATTGCTCCACCAATACCCTGAACCACGCGCATTAGAATTAGTGTCTCCACATTCTGGGAGAGTCCACACCCAAGCGATGCCAATGTGAAGATGATGATGGCGGTGAGGAAGATGACACGACTCCCGAAGCGTTGCGTCAGCCAGCCACTGAGTGGGATGAGGGTCGCCAGCGCCAGCAAATAGGCGGTGACAACCAGGCTGACCGTTGCTGCTGTCGCGTTCAGGGATGCACTGATCTGCGGGATGGCAGTAGTAACGATGGTGCCATCCAGATTCTCCATGAAGTAGCAGGCCGCCACCAGGAGCGCCGTATTGCGCAAGCGACGATCGATCACTCGTTACGGTCCTCGTTGTGATCGATGCGGTAGTTCAGCGGAAGTTCATCACCTGGCAAACCACGGATAAGCCAATCGTGGCGTGGAGACTCTGTAATCGTGAGTTCCACATCCTGGGCCCCTATCCCACAGTAGTCGTCGAGATTCTGCAAGAGCAGTCGATAAAAGGCCTTCTTGGTCTCGACCGATCGACCGGTGAACATCATCACCTCAATGATGAGATAGCGTTCAGAGCGATCAGGAGGCGCGATGAACTGCCAATCGGCCAGGGGAATGAAGCGATGAAATCGCTTCTCCTCGGGCAAACCCAATCCAGCGACGCTGGCAGCGTGGATCGCATTCGAAATCGCAACAGAGTGCGCGCGCAAAAATCCGTCACGCCCATAGATTTTGAACTGAGCCATGCGGTTGCTCCGGCCTGCGTGGGTCTACGGCGCAATGCTAGATCGCGCTGCCGTACCCTTCCAACCCCAACACATCGCGGATGACATCTTCATGTGCCAGACGATCATTTTCAGAGGGCGCTGCACCTGTGAGACGTTGCGTAAAGATATCGCCCAAAGAATCAGCCAGATCCACATCCGGGAAACAGCGCTCCAGGATCTGGAGCATGATAGAGACCGCAGTGGAGGCACCTGGGCTGGCACCCAACAACCCGGCAATGGAACCATCAGCCGCTGTCACGACTTCTGTACCAAACTCCAGCTTGCCCCGACCATTCGGGCCCGGCTTCAGCGTCTGCACGCGCATACCTGCTTTGTGCAGTTGCCAATCGCTGTCTTGCGCTTCTGGCAGGAAATCGCGCAATACATCCATTTCGGCGGTATGGCTGAGCATCACTTGCTTGATCAGGTAGGTAGTAAGACCAAACTCATCCTTGGCCACACTGAGATAGGTTTTGAGGTTGTTCGGTTTGATCGACTTGAAGAGGTCAAACAGCGATCCTGCCTTGAGGAAACGGGGCTCGAAACCCGCAAACGGCCCGAAGAGCAACACCTGTTCTCCGTTGACGACACGAGTATCCAGATGCGGCATGCTCATGGGCGGTGCATTTAACTGCGGCTGACCGTATACCTTGGCGTCATGTTGGGCGATGAGTTCCGGATTTGTACAACGGAAGAACTGTCCGCTCACGGGGAAGCCACCGTAGCCTTTGGCCTCCGCAATACCCGATTTCTGCAGGAGAAGAATGGCAGCACCACCCGCGCCAACAAAGACAAATCGCGTATCGACCTGACTGGTAGTGCCGTCCGTCAGATTCTTGACTGTAACGCGCCAACCAGTAGCGGTCTTCTGGAGATCAGTAACTTCGTGGCGAGTAAAAAGATCGAGGCCGGAGTTGGCGGCGCTCGTCACCAATTGGCGCGTCAACTCACCGAAGTTCACATCGGTGCCCGCGATGGCGCGAGTCATGGCAACTGGAGCGTCTCCCGACCTCCCCTGAAACATGAGCGGAGCCCATTCGGTCAGTACATCGCGATCCTCGCTATAGACCATGGAGCGATAGGCAAAATCACGATGGAGTGCCTCGTAGCGCGCGCGGAGGAAATCCACATCCTTATCTCCAGTAACGTAGCTAATGTGTGGCACTGAACGGATAAAGGCGCCCGGTTCAGGCAAAATCCCTGCTTGTACGAGATGGGACCAATAGCCCAGTGATTCCTGGAACTGGGCATTAACGGCAAGTGCCTTGGTGGTGGAAACCGATCCATCGGGCTGGGGAGGTGTGTAGTTGAGCTCACACAGTCCCGCATGACCGGTACCGGCGTTGTTCCATTCGCCGGAACTCTCGGTCGCAACGGACTCGGCTCGCTCGTACATCGCGATCGACCAGGAAGGCCGCACGATCTGTAACATGGAGGCGAGGGTCGCGCTCATCACGCCACCGCCAATAAGGACAATATCGACTGAAGAATTGCTCACATCAACCTGCCACTCACCTGCGCGCAGCATTTGCCCGAGCGCCGACCACCCCTTCAAGGTAAACTACACCATCATTGCTTCCCTCACCAGCGGGAAAACTACCGACATCACCAGAATCGATATTGAGATGGATGCACCTTACCGCATGGTTCGTGCGGACGGTACAAACGAAATAGAGATCAAGAAGTCGCGCTTTATCTGCCACCTCTTCCGCGTAACGAGTGAAGAGGATGCGCGAGCACAGATCGAGATCGTGCGGAAGCAACACTGGAGCGCCAATCATAACTGCACCGCCTGGATCATCGGTGCTGGTCAAGCGAATCAACGCTCCAGCGACGATGGCGAACCGAGTGGTACCGCGGGCATGCCCATGCTGGAGGTGCTGCGTCGGCGTGGCCTTACGGATACTCTCGCCGTGGTTACGCGCTACTTTGGTGGCGTCATGTTGGGAGCTGGAGGGCTGATACGCGCATACGGCGGGGCCGTTAGCGAAGCACTTGATGTCATTGGCATCGTCGAACGCAAGCCTCTGGCGATCGTTCATGCCGTAGCCAGTTACGATGATGCTGGTCGGATCGAGAACGCTATCCGCGCTCGCGAGGAGCCTCTGCAGGATGTTCTCTATGCGCTTGATGTGACATTTGTGCTGGCGATGCCGCCAGAAGAGGTCTCCGCATTCGATACCTGGCTGCAGGAACTCACGAATGGCAGAACACACGCTACCATAGAGGGTGAGCAATTCGTGGAAGTGCCAGCACCGCTGCTGCTGAACGACTAACCACGAAGGAGGTAGCTATGCAATCCAAACCCGGACTCACCGTCACCATCGACCCTCACCGCTGCATTGGTATGGGTAAATGCACAACCGTCGCACCCGGTATCTACACAATCGACGAGGAAACACGGAAGGCGGTGCTCGAAAACGCCGACGATGCGACTGTCGAGCAGCTTTTTGCCGGTGCACGAGCGTGCCCGACACAGGCGATCGCCATCCATCAATACGGTCGACGCATGTATCCGCAGATTATTCCGCCGATGTTTGGTGACAAGATCGAAGAAGCGCCCGATTAGTACCCTCCCTCACACTGCATTCAGTTCCGGAGCGCCATTGTTTCGGCAATGAATGAAGGGGGTTCATCATGACATACGAAGAGATTGTCGATACGCTCAACACAGATCCATTTGTACAGAAGCTGTTGGCTGCACCAATCCCGGCCCGGCTCGCCTACATCGGTCTGGATGGAACACCGAGAGTCGTGCCCGTGAGCTATCTCTGGGATGGATCACACTTTGTCTTCGCATCGCCACCCGAGTGGTACAAGATCAAGTCGATTGTCGCGAACCCTGCGGTGGCCTTCTCCGTGGACACGACCGACTTCCCTCCCCTGATCCTGTCGGTACGGGGGATTGCAACCGTCGAGTTCGATCAGGGCTTGCCAGAGGTTTATGTCGAGGCATCACGAAGAATCGTGGGCGAGGACAGAATGCCAGATTGGGAACGGGCCGTTCGCGCTGAGAACCGCAATATGGCGCTGGTACGCATTAAACCGACCTGGATCAAGGTCGTTGATTTCGAGACACGGTACCCAGGGCCAAACTGAGTAACTCCAGAAACGAAAGGACTCGCAGAACTTGTCTGTGAGTCCTTTCGTTTAGACTATCTCTTTGGTTATGCTTCAAGCCATACCTGTGTGAACAACGCTATGGCTGCATGTCCTGAATCTCTTCAACATCCCAGGTGAGATTGATCGGTGCGCCGTTCAACTCAACACCGTCGATGTACTGCTGGTAGACATCGTCCAGTCTCTCCGGGGCAGCGCTGATCTCACTGAAGACGGCCGTGCCGTCATCCTCGAACGTCACATCCATGATCGTCATCAGCGGCTCGCCAGCTGTATTGGTGCTGGTGTAGACGATGCTGGCGGAATCGCGGGTGGTGGCAACATCGACGACTTCCACATCTGGCCCGCGGGAAGCGAGGAACTCATCCGTCTGCCAGTAATCAACGATGCTCTGGGGCGTGTTGTCGAACTGCTGATCGACGGTGATGAAGACGTAACCGAGTCCATCAACTGTTGTCAGCGTCAGTGAATCCCAACCATCACCCAGATAGATCGCATACTCGTAATCTGTCGGGAACTCCCAGGAATCCGTATCCCAGGTGATCTCGGAATCGAACGTCGGGCTGACCCACGTGTCGGCACCTTCCAGGCCCATCGATTCCCAGTCTTCTCCGGCCAAATCGGTCTCAGCAGTGGCCTCGACCTCTTCGTCATTGCTGGTACCACGTACCTGGCCAAGAATATCGTCCAGTTTGGCATCTTCAGCGTTGACATCGGTCTCCGCAGTCGCATCAACATCGTCTGTGGAACCACCACCGATGGCGGATTCCAACGCATCCCAGTCTGGATCCATTGGCAGCATTTCGGTACCAATCGAAACCTCATTCTGGCTGAGTTCCATATCATTAAGCAGGTCTATCGGATCTGCGAACTGCATATAGGCAAGGTCGACATCGCCGAAGACATCGGTCTGATACTCAAAGTACACAAGCAGATCAGTACCCTGGTAGTTGGCTTCACCGAGGAACCACGAGGTATCGCCATCATCCTGGCTATCGATCACGTCCCACGCGTCATAGAACGTTCCCATATTGCTATCGGTGATATCCATATACTCCGTGGCATCGGTTGGCCCCTGCACCAGGATCACCTCGAAGTTGGAGTAGCCTCCGGTGTACCAGATGTATTCCTCTGCATAGTCTCCGCTTTCCGTGACGCTATATACATCTGGCATAAACTCGAAGGCGCCACTATTACCGAGGTTAACTTCCTCGCCGGTGAGTTCCGAAACAAAAACGGTATCACTCGCTGCTGGTTGTGCCGAAGCTGAGAGCCACGGCATGGCAACCAACAATGTGGTTGCGACTGCGATGGTTGTAGATTTCCAGAAACGGTTCATCAGTTCCTCGCGTTTCTCTTCCGCCCGTATTGGCATTGTTCAGGTAACGATGGGCCAGGGGATGCAGTTCCCCACGCCGGAAATATTACGGCCCGAGACAGTGCGTCTCGGGCCATAGCAGACAACCTAGATCAAGCGTATCTGGCGACTCCGTGACGCCAACTGTCGGGATCGACGGAAGTCACCACGGGCCATGCCGAGTTCCGCTGCCAGTGCCTTGTCGGCCTGATCAACCACATCAATCTGGTTGAACATGACCTCGACGGAGGCGGTGCTGTTGCGAGCATTGTTCCAACTCTCGCCAAGCGTAGCGATCTCATCGCACCAGGTCTTGTAGAGCTTCTTCAGCGTCCGCTCGGATGATGGTGCTGTGAGTTCGGCATAGGTATCCGGATAGGTGATCCAGTCAGCAGCCAACCCATCGATGGTGGTGACGGCATCGGTGAGATCGGCGTCGGTGGCGTCTTCTGCGGTCATGGCTGCGAGCGAAGTCGCGAAGACTGCGAAGGAATCGAGGAACTCTTCTCGATGCGCGGTTACTGCCTCGCGATAATCCGTCGAATCGGCATCGGTCGATGTTGTCTTGGTATCGTCGTTACCTCTGGTGGAGTTACGCGTTTCGGAGGTGTTGTCGTCGTCGTCTGTAGACGACGTGCGGCTCGATCGCGTGCTCCGGGTCCCCGTGGAAGTCGTCGAAGTAGAACCGAGGACCGGGAAGACCAAATCAGCAGGATCGTCTCCAGCGAGCATAAGCAACGGCGGCGCATCGCCAACCAAAATACCATTCTGCGCGGCTTCTATCTCATCGACAATCTCGTCGCTCCAGGCGTTCACCAGCACCAACAGATCGGCACTATCGTAGGCGCCGGTTTGGTACTCACCATAGATGTTGATCTGCTGGTCGTTGAAGAGGGTTGCCGCAGTGAACCAGATACTGCCATCCACCTCGTCGCTATCGCCATCCTCAAACGTATCGTAATTCTCCTGATAGCGCTGGCGGATCACATCGACAAAATCAGCGGGCTCATTCCCGTTCTGAACGAACATAATCTCGACGGTGGATCGACCGGTGCTGATCGACAGGTACTCTTGCGTGTACTCATCGAAGGAACGTACATCAAACGAGTCTTCAGCAAACGTAAAGTCATCGTTGGTGAGTTCGACGACGGAGTTGGTGAGCTCGGATACGTACTCGCGGTCATTGGCCTGGGCGGCAAAGACCTTGCTGGTGGAGGCCAGGATGCTGGCAGCAGCGGCGGCGCTCATTCCGCGCACGATTACGCGACGGCTGGTTGTGTTCACGGCAATCTCTCCTTTTGCTTGACCGATATTCAAGGCGTGTGTTTCGTTGCAATAGTAACGCCGATGTCAGATATCCGGTTCCAGATATACCAAAACACCCCAGGCCGGTGAGCCTGGGGTGTTCGGGAAACTCCCGCCGAAAGCGAAAGCTTCGATGTTGCTGTGGAGGACTAGTAGTCCATACCCATGCCTGGATTCGGCATTGGCATTTCCTTCTCCGGCTTGTCAGCAATGAGTGCCTCGGTGGTGAGGATCATACCGGCAATGGAGCAGGCATTGGCGACAGCGCTGCGGGTCACCTTGACCGGATCGGTGATACCGGCCTCGATCATGTTGATGTACTGATCAGTGATGACGTTGTAGCCAATCTTCTGATCGTTCTTCTCGGCCTGCAGGGCGCGCACGCGCTCCACAACGACCGCACCATCGCGACCAGCATTGACGGCGATACCGCGCATTGGCTCCTCGAGAGCACGGCGGAGGATGTTCACACCGGTGAGGACATCGCCCTCAGCCTGGACACCATCCAGAGCGCCGATTGCGTGCACCAGGGTGACGCCACCGCCCGGAACGATACCTTCCTCAACCGCAGCGCGGGTGGCGCTAAGCGCATCCTCAACGCGATGCTTCTTCTCCTTGAGCTCGGTTTCAGTGGCAGCACCGACCTTGATCACGGCGACACCACCGGCGAGCTTGGCGAGGCGCTCCTGCAGCTTCTCGCGATCGAAATCGCTGCTGGTGGTTTCAATGGCCTGGCGGATCTGGGCGATGCGGGCTTCCACATCTTCCTTGCTACCCTGACCATCGACGAATGTGGTGTCGTCCTTGGTGGCAACCACGCGACGGGCGGAACCGAGATCCTCAACCGTGACGCTATCGAGCTTGCGGCCGACTTCCTCGCTGATCACGCGGGCACCGGTGAGGGCAGCGATATCGCGCAGCATTTCCTTGCGGCGATCACCGAAGCCAGGGGCCTTGACGGCAAGGCTGTTGAAACGACCTTGCAGCTTGTTGACCACGAGCGTGGCCTGAGCTTCGCCATCGACATCCTCAGCGATGATCACGAGCGCCTTGCCCGTACGGGCAACGGCCTCGATGGTCGGGAGGATATCAGCGATGCTGCTGATCTTCTTGTCAGTGATGAGAATGTATGGATCTTCGTACTCAGCGCTCATGGTCTCGGTGCTGGTAACGAAATACGGGCTGATATAGCCACGATCGATCTGCATACCCTCGGTGTACTCGGTCTCGAACTCGAAGCCGCGGGACTCTTCGATGGTGATGACACCATCCTTACCGACCTTCTCCATGACCTCAGCGATGAGATCACCGATCTCCTGATCGGCAGCGGAGATGGCGGCAACCTGGGAGATCTCCTGGCGGGTCTCGACCGGGGTGGCAAGGCCAAGCACGTGATCGACGACTGCATCAGCAGCCTTATCGATGCCCTGCTTCAGCAGCATGGCATTGGCACCGGCAGCGATGTTACGCAGACCTTCGTGCACAATCGCCTGCGCAAGAACGGTGGCAGTGGTGGTGCCATCGCCGGCGGCGTCGTTGGTCTTGGTGGCAGCTTCCTTCAGGAGCTGCGCACCCATATTTGCGAATGGATCCTCGAGCTCGATCTCCTTGGCCACAGTCACACCATCGTGGGTGACGGTGGGAGCACCGAACTTCTTGTCGATCGCCACATTGCGGCCCTTGGGACCGAGAGTGGTCTTGACGGCGTTGGCGAGAGCGTCGACGCCTTCCTTCAGGCTCTGACGAGCCGCTTCGTTGAACTCAATAATCTTGGCCATTGTTCGTTACTCCATTGGAATGACGGGCATCCATGCCCACTTTGCAGCCGATGACTAGCCGATAACGGCGAGAACATCCTTCTCGGCGAGGATGAGGAGATCCTGATCGTCCAGCTTGAACTCGGTGCCGGCGTACTTGGCGAAGAGGACTTCGTCACCCACCTTGACATCCAGCGGGATGCGATTGCCATCGTCATCGCGACGGCCTTCACCGGCAGCCACGATAGTGCCGCGCTGCGGCTTCTCCTTGGCGGTGTCCGGCAGGACAATACCGCTGGCGGTCATCTCTTCGCGACCAGCTGGCTTGATGACCAGGCGATCACCCAACGGCTTGAGGTTCAACTCAGACATTGCGTTTCCTCCAATACATTGACACGATCCGTGCCAAGTAAAACTACACACATCGAATCAGCACACGTAACATGCTGATCTCTACGCCAAAAATCATAGCACGGCAATTAGCACTCCGCAAGGGTAGAGTGCTAATACGGAATTATCGTGTTGTGAAGGGAAGTTAAGGACAAGACGGAGGATGCGGGTGGATGCTGGCTGAGCCAGATCCACCCTAAAGGATTAACTATTCAGCGATAGCGATGACATCGACCTCGATCAAATACTCATCACCACCAAGTTCCTTCACACCGATGGTGGAACGAGCGGGTGGATCGATCGGGAAGAACTCACGATACGCGGCATCCATACCGGGCTTGTTATTCATGTCAGTGAGGTAGACCGTGACACGCACGACATCCTCCATGCTGGCGCCACACTCCTTGAGTGTGCGCGAGATGCTCTCCAGCGTACCCCTGGTTTGGCTATCGATGCTGGTGGCATCAATCTGGTCCTTGGGGCCAGCCACATGACCAGTGAGGAAGAGAAAACCACCAGCCTTGACGGCCTTGGAAAGAACAGCGCCCGGTTTACCTGTGAAAACGACTTTGTTCGACATTGTTTACTCCGTGGATAAAAACCAAACAGCATATAGAACGAAAATTCTTGAACGCGCCCCTTTCTAGCGATGTGACGTGGGATCAAATGCCTCTCTGAGGGCATCGCCCAGGAAATTCAACGAGAGGACGGTAAGAGCTATCGCCAATCCGGGAGGGAGCCAAAGCCACGGCATCGATTCGAGAATCACCAGCGATTGGGCATCGCTGAGCATATTGCCCCAGCTGGGATTCGGAGGTTGCACGCCCAGACCGAGAAACGAGAGCGAGCCTTCCAGCAAGACGATGGAGGCAGCATCGAAGGTTGCAATCACGATGATCGGCGCCAGGGTGTTCGGCAAAATATGCGCACGGATGATGCGACTGCGGGGTGCACCAATGGTTGTCGCGGCCGCAACGTAATCCTCGTTGCGAATCGAGAGGACTTGTCCACGCACGATACGCGCGGTAGAGGGCCAACTCATGAGGCCAATCACGATCACCAGATTGAGCAGACTGGAACCCCATATAGCCACAGCCACAATCACGAGAATCAGCAACGGGAATGCCAGGATACTATCGCTGATGCGCATGATGATCTGATCAACGGATCCTCCGAAGTACCCCGCAACGGCACCCAGCAGCGAACCCACCACGATATTGATCGTGACCGCCACCAGGCTCACCAAAAGGGAGACTCTAGCTCCATACAGGAGTCGAGACCAGACGTCTCGACCGACAGAATCGGTACCCAGCGGATGCGCGGAGTTTGGTCCCACCTGAAACGACATCATATCGATGAGTTGCGGCGGGTAGGATGTGAGCACGGGCGCGAAGATCGCAGCTAATATGATGAGCAATAAGGTGACGACACCGAACCACGCCTTCTTGTTTCCCTTGAACGCCTTCCAAACGCGGCTCGAGGAGCGCTTCGGCTTGTGGGCAGCGAGGAGTGAGTTGGTCGGTGTCTCTGGTGATAGCACGGCCATGGTCACTCCTAGTAGTGGATTCTGGGATCGACGGCGGCATAAAGGATGTCGGTGAGTAGATTGCTGAGAACCACCAGGACAGCCGTAACCATGATGATCGCCATCAGCACCGGATAGTCGCGTCCATAGACCGAGTTGACCAGCAGACGACCAATACCTGGCCAGGCAAAAATCTGTTCGGTGACAACCGCACCACTGAAGAGCGCCGGCAACTGCACCCCCAACACGCTCACCACCGGCAAAAGACTGTTACGCACCGCGTGCCGGAGCACCACAGCCTGTTCGTTCAGACCTTTGGCACGTGCAGTACGAACGTAATCCTTCCTCATCGACTCAATCACCGACGACCGAATAAGCCGCATATAGAGAGCCACCTGATGGATGGCCAGGACTGCGACCGGGAGAACAAGGTGATGCAAGCGATCCAGAAATGATCCATCACCTCCCGGGGTCTGCATCATTGAGGTCGGCACCCATTTAAGTTGCACCGCGAAGATATAGATACCCGCCAGGCCAACGAAAAATGTCGGTAACGAGATACCTGAGAAGGTCAGAACAGTCAGGACATTATCCAGACGGGAGTTGCTCTTGACCGCGGAAACAACGCCGATGGGAAAGGCCAATGCCAGACTCACCAGAAGTGCTGTGCCCATCAATGTAAGCGTAGGTACAACTCGCTCCAGCACCTGATCTGCTACTGGCCAGTTGTTGACTGCGGAGTAACCCAGATTGCCTTTCACCACTTCCGATAACCAGTAGAAATAGCGCACATAGATCGGATCGTTGAGGCCCATAGCCTCACGACGACGCTCGATCGACTGTGCACTCCCGGACGGATCGACCATCATATCGACCGCATCACCCGGCATCAAATCAATCAACACAAAGGTAACCATGCTGATCACCAGCAGGGTCGGTATCGCTATCAAAAGTCTTCGTAAAATGTAGCGCGCCATATACGCTCGTTGCCTCTATCGATCGTTGGTGCGGGAAGGAGGAGCATGGCCGCATGCGGCCATGCTCCAGGCGCTCTACTGGGAGAGCTGCCATTCCTGAATATTCCACTCGATGCCAACGCTGGTTGGTTTGGCGTTGACGAGTCGCTTGGAGATGACGTGGATGTCCTCCGGGTGATAGAGGAAGACGGCCGGTACATCGTCCGCCATGATCATCTGCAGACGATCATTTGCTTCCTTTCGCTCCTCGAAGGTCGTTGCAGCCAGTCCATCTTCCATTGCCTGATCGGCTTCGGCATTACTCCAATGCCAGGAGTTCCAGCCAGATGGTGGCAGAGACTCCGAGTGGAACGAAGAAGTTTGGTCCGGATCGAAGGTGACGAAGCTCGAACCCACGAGCCAGAGATCGGCCTCACCGGCATCGACGCGCTCAGACTGGGTCGCGAACTCCATCGTCTCGATCTCAACCTTAATGCCGACCGCCTGCAGATATTGCTGGATGATTGGACCAGAACGCTCGCGTGTGACATTTCCGGTCGGCACGAAGAGCGAGATCTGACGGTCAAAGTCCCAACCCGCTTCTTCCAGAAGCTGCTTGGCCAGATCAGGATCGTACTGAAGCAAACCTTCGGTTTCCGGATTGTAGTAAGGGCTGAAGGTCGGCACCTTGGCATTCAGGATCTGACCATATCCCATCAATAGCGCATCGATAATGGCCTGGCGATCGATGGCATGGGCCAGCGCCTGACGCACGCGCTTGTCGGCGAAGTACTCGCGAGCATTGTTGATACCCATCGACTGCAGTGCACTACCGGGGACAGGTGTCACCTCGAGACCCAGGCTCTCCAATTTCTCGACGTCCTGCGGGAGCATGACACCAACCTTGGTGGTGGCGTCCAACTCGCCGGTTTCGAACTGCGCCAGCGCAACATCGTTGCGCAGAATCTTGACAATGAAGGACTGAATCTGCGGAGCACCCAGGATGAAATCCGGATTCGCAGCCAGCTCGACGTACTGATCGGTCTCATACTTCACAAACGTGAGCGGACCGGCCGTAACGGTAGGAGTGCGGGCCATCTCCGACTGGGCGATGTCGATGATCTCGATGCCATCGAAAGCATGTGCCGGCAGAATCCAGAAGAACTGCGCCACATTCTCAACGAAGCTGGACGTCGGTGTATCCAGGGTGAACTGAATAGTGGTGTCATCCACCACCACAATGCCTTCAACCGTCTCGGCTTCGCCACTGCGATAGACGTCACCGCCCTTCACCGGGGCTTCCACCTGCCGGGTACCGGTGTAATCGCCGTGGAAGGCCATCGTGTAGGTCCAGGCAACATCGTTTGCGGTGAGTGGTGTGCCATCGCTCCAGACTGCACCCGGTGTCAGGTGGAAGGTATAGGTCAGCGCATCATCGCTCAACTCATAGGATTCGGCGAGGTACGGAATGACTTCGGCCTCCTCCGAGTAACGCATCAATCGTGGGAAGATAAGGGTGCCAATAAAACGGGAATAGGCACCAATGCTGTAGTGCGGCAGGAATGTGTCCGGCGACGAGCTCATAAAGAGGTTCGCCACACCAGCCTGCTGGGCGGCCAGTTTGCGGCTGGTGCCGGTATAGCCAAGGGCATGCAGCGGATCGCCAAAGGTGGCAGCCATACCGCCGATAACGGCACCGGCCTTCAGTACAGAACGTCGATCCATTGTAGACGTGCGATTCATGTTCCCTACTCCTTCTTATCCGGAGAAGACGCTCCGGAAGAGTTCAATGTTTACTCGGGCATGCGTCCCAAACGACGCAACTCAACCTCAGAAGCAATGCAGCCGAATGCGGACCAGTAACTGCCCTTCAGTACATCCGACCAAATCGCGACCGCGCGATCAATATCACCGGCGCAGTAGAAGTGGTTGCCCAGGCCATAGCCGAGCGTGACAAAGTTGACATCGGCGATGTCGGCGCCTTCGAGCAGATCGTCCGGGCTACCAATGCCCTTGTACATCAACAGACGGGCGAAATAGGCCTCATTCGGTCCGGCGTCGATCTCCGGGGTGACGAAGTCCAGCACGGCCAGGGCATCATCTTTACGACCGAGGCGCATCAGCGTCATGTAGAGCCAATCGGCGATAGCGACGCGCTTGTCATCGGTATCGGTCATGTTCCAGCACTCGCGATAGGCCTTCTCCGCGCGTTCGAAATCGCCACAGAGGTAGTTGCCCAGCCCAAGGTGGTACCAGGTATCCCAGTTCGAGGGATCGAGACGGGAAGAGAGCTCGAGATCGGAACGACCAGCATTGAACTCGCGCACATTCAGGTGCTTGTGACCACGCCAGCGATAGAGCATGGCATTGAACGGATCAAGCAGCAGACCCTTGGAGAAAACGTCGATAGCCTCCTGGTGATGCAGCGATTCGCGGCTGAGTGCAATGCCCTTCTTGAGATAGAGCTCGGCATCGTTCGGCGATTTCTCGATTTCGGCATCGAGCTCATCAACCGATGCTGAACTGACATCGGCCAAGGGATAGAGACGAACCTGACCCTCATATGAAGCCATACCATCGACAAAGGTCTTTTTGGAGAGATTGATGTATTGATCGAGAGACAAGAGACTACTCCTTTTGGTTCAATGGGACATATCCAGCACACGTAACCTGGCGACGAACTGTGGTTTCACCTCCCCTGCTTGTTGCCGACCTATAGCCAGCATTCGCCCTCACTCCGGTATTCCATCGATAATCCTTTGTACTATAGTATCAACATATAGACAATAGACTATTCAATGGTCAAATTTTGTCAATAGGCGGTGTCAGGAATTGATCGGACAACACTTGAAGGTGTAGGCGAGTATTCTTGTATGCATGCAACATGTTCAGATTGGTCACTCTTGGAGAGCGAGCCTTGTCAACACTCATTGATCGAAATGGGAAATTACCGATCTATCACCAGATTGCGTTGAGTTTGCAGCGGAGAATCGCACGTCAGGAATGGGGTATTGGTGATCGGCTGCCAAGCGAGATCGAACTGGCGGATGCCTATGAGGTCAGCCGGGTAACTGTACGCCAGGCGCTGACCGAGTTGGAGAAAGATCGCATCGTTGTTCGCCATCGGCCCTCCGGTACATTTGTGAAACGTGTACCGGAAACGCTCTCCCCCACCATTGGCATGATGGTGGATATCACAGCAAGTTTGCGCAACGCGGGTCATGACTCCCAAATCGAGACTCTGGATCTGGATTTGGTCACGGATGTACCAGATGAGGCAAGAACGTTTCTGGGTACGGAGAACTGCGAAGGACATGTCGTGATCCGACGACTGATCACCGTCGATCACGCTCCATTCGCATGGATCCAGAACCATCTCTCGCCGATGCGATTCCCCGATCTGGCAGCCAAAGGTCTCATAAATAATTCGGTGAGGCAAACACTCCTGGATCGATACGGACTCACCACAGGATCATCCGATCACTGGATTCAGGTTGCGGAGGCGAATGACCAGGATGTTGCCCTGCTCAACGTGGCGCCCAGATCAACCATCATGAAACTGGACACTGCGTTCATGGATCAACATAACGAGCCGATGGTGTTCATGTGCACTCGTCTGATTACTGATCAAATGCGGTTACATCTGGTTTCCGGCACGTCTGAGCCATCGCTCGATCCAGAGGTGTGAGGATGGAGACGGTTTCATCTCACACGAAATCCTGCCCATACCACAAAGACGGGCATGGACAGGATTCAAGATAACTCCTCTTCGGAAATGAGCTAGGTTATTCGCCCAGAACGCGGTCGAGCTGCGACTGGGTGAGAATCTGCGGAAGCTCATCGCCATCGAAGGTGATGCCATCGTGCGCGTCGCTGTAGACCTGGCTGATCTCATCGACCGAGGTATCGATGACTAGCACCATGAGTGTGCCGTCCTCAAGTTCGACCATCTGTCGGACCATGATGTACGTCTCATTGTCATCGGTGTACTGGATCACGATCGCCACGCCGCTACTACGGCTGCGGGTGGTAAGAATTTCAGCATCGCCTCCATCCGCACCCAGCACTTGCTCCTGCAGATACTCATCCGACGACCAATACTCCAGATAGTCTGCCGGGGTATTGCCGCCAGCATCGTGCACGGCAATGTAGATAAACGGCGTGGTCCGGTAAGAATCGCTGGTAATCAGCAGGCTCTCGATCTGTTCGTCTTCATCAGAGACGATGGCTCCATCGATAGACGGATCGACTACCCAGTTGTCATCCCAACCGATCTCATGCTCAAAGATCGGTCCCTGCCAACTCGAATCGGTCAGTGTACCGACGATATCGCTAACCGGTGTATCGTCATCTGTCTCTTCAGTAACAGGGGTACTTTCGTCCGCGTTGGTGTTGCTGCCCAGGCGAGCGCCTTCACGCGGATCGCTGGCGGTCTCACTATTAGCGACGTCATCCAGATGAGCATCAAGCGCACTCTCATCCTCTTCGCTGACATCGGTGGCGGTAGAATCCTCGGTTGTGGTGGAACTCTCGCCATTGGCAGCCATATCGACCAGCTCATCGGCATCGACATTCTCAGCAAAACCACTGCCATCTATATCGATTTCATCCTGGGCAATACCCATCTCGCTCCCGAAGTTGTCTGTGGTCGAGAGGAAGGATTCGAAGAAGTCGACATTGCCAACCACATCCTGGGTTACCTGAACGTAGTAGATGAACGGCACACCCTGATACTCGAAGCTGGCGAGCGCATAGGAAACATCCCCATCCGTATCCCGGTCAACGACGACATAGTTCTCGGCCACCTGCTCCAGGCTGCCCAGGTAGGCATCGATCGATTCGTCCGGGGTATCGTCGTCATCGAAGAAGCTTACTTCGGCACTGGAGAGTTCAGAGTCGATCGTAACGACCTCACCATCACCGTTGGAATAGTGCTGCAAATCGGCGGCGGTGATTTCGAACGTGGGACCAGACACATTTATCTCAAAACCGGACAGCTGAGATTCATAGAATTCCGGTTCAAAATCCTGCGTCTGGGCAAAGGCGCTACCGGCGGAAACCGCCAGGGATGCCGCCATGACAACGGTGGCTAACGGACGAATGAATGACTTCATGGTTGCTCCAGTTCTCGATGTGATGTCAACTACCACTGAGCGATTGCAGAATCTGAACGAAATCTACTCTATCGAATAACGGTACACCGTCGATTTGCGTTCCCGCAGTGAGCTCGGCGCACTCGCCCACCATATCATCCGGCGGCGCAGCAATGGATTCGATACGCCAGAAATCCGGATCAGCACGCGTAACCCGAATGAGCATCGCCATATCGCCAGCGCTCCCGGGTACAAGGTAGAGACCGAGCGCAGAATCGTCGTCTGATACATCCAGCCGAAGCTCTTCCGGGGGCTGTTCTCCCTGGGGTTGATTGCTCACGATGGTGGTGAGGACATCCCTGGCGGTGGGGCTATCATCCCGCAGGAAGCCAACGAGTCCATTGGCTGCACCGGAGGACGAATGGAAGTAGACCGTCTCCAAAACATCGCTGGTGTAGTGATCGTAAACGGTAACGGGCGATGTTACGCGGAGTTCCGCAGGATAGAGACGGAAAGCGACGAGGTTCACCACCGGTGTCGCGGCCAGCTCAGCGAGCCGCTGCTGATGGGCGGAGACAACGGCGGCGAGATCGACCACGGGTGCTCCCAGAAAAGGTGCACCATCTATGGTCACATCGTCCCTGGCGAACCCAAGCTCGGTCAGGAATTCGGTGCTGGCACCGGAGAAACCCTGCAGCATATCGACATTGCCGGTAACGTCCTGTGCCACCTCAATGTAGTAATAGCCATCCGTCTGTTGCGCCCTGAAGCTGACAAGCGCATACGTCGTCGAGGCGACACTACCTCGCTCGATGACCTCAAGGTGACTGGTGCGGGATTCAAACTCCGCCAGCAGGACATCAATAGTGATGATTGGGGTATCGGTGTCGTCGAAGAAGCTGATTTCGGCTTTACCCGATCCGTTGATACTCGAGAGATAGAAACGTTCACCGGTGCCGTGAGGATATTCCTCGACTACCGTGTGATCGAGCAGAAGGTGATCCCCACGCACCTCAACGGACCAACCAGTGAGCTCCGATGTGTAGAGAGAAACCGCGCCCGCTCGTATCCACTTTGATGCTGTCAAAGTGGATACGAGCATGGTCAGTGCGGTACGACGATTGAGTGAGCGCATAGCGTGAGTCAGTTACCAGACTCAAGGATTGCGTCATCGATGTCAGAGGACGGGATCGCCAGTGGCACGGCCTCACCATCCACGGTGATGCCTTGCTCCATCTCATCGAGTATGTCGGTCAGGTCAGCGCCCTCTGCGGTGACGAAAAGCGCGGCCATGGTATCGCACGCTGTATTGAGACAGGTGAACTGGACATACATCCAGATATTGGCGTCCGGATCCACAAGCACGAGCGCAGCACTACTCTCCGCATCGATCTCCGTGAGGGCCAGTTCGGCGTCAGCACCAAATGCGCTGTTGACAGCTTCCTGGTCTCCGGCAAGGTTCTGTATCGTAGCGGACGCATCGCCATTGTTCGTGGTGGCCAGATAGACCGACACCGGATTGCCATCCATCAGGAGCTCAAGATAATCTCGTCCGGTTGAGGCATCACTGGTCTGAGGATCGATCGATTCGTCCAGAACAAAGTGCTCGTCATCCCAGGTAATGGTCACGCCTGTAGCAGGTCCCTCCCATTCGGAATGAGAAGACGACGTAGAGTTGGTCGTTCTACCAGAGCTACCCTTGGTCTCGCTCGTATTCGTCTCCTCGGTGGCTTCCTCAGTTCCCGTGGAGCGTGTACTGCGGGTACCGCCGATAGTGGTGGTGGTTGCCTCCTCGGTGGCGACTTCAGTAGCGGTGGTCCGTGTGGAGCGCGTGCCGCTGGAGCCAGTGTTGGACTCTTGCGTCGCTTCCTCGGTGGCAACGTTCGCCGACCCCTGAGCATCGGCAATGGCATCATCAAGGTCCGCAGATGCTGAATCAACCGCCGCCGAGGCAGCACTGAAGTCATCCAAAGTGGCACCTTCGCTATTGAGAATCTGGAACCAAATATCGCCCAAATCTGCCACGGCACCAGCCCAGTTCAGGTACGCATCGTGAACATCCTCATAGCCCTGTGGAGGCGTAAGAGATTGAGCGGTATCCAGATAACCCGGCCATGTCGCTGCTTCATCGACGGTTGTCTGCAATGCCGCAGTCTTGTCGGCATCAGATGTTGCATTGGTGAAATCGGTGAGCGCGGTTGCGAACGTCACGAATGAATCAGTGAAGGCCGTGCGTTCATCATTGATGGTTGCCAGATACTCATCCGCATCGCCAGCACTTGTTGATGTGGTGGTTTCCTTCGTCGCTTCCTCGGTTGGTGTCGTGGTCTTAGTTGAACCATCGGCAGCAACCAGAGCGTCCGTAAGACTGTCCGAGGAATCGTTCACCACCTCCAGCTGAGCAGTGAACTGGTCGTAGGTCGATCCGTCACCCTGGAGATACCCCATCCAGATATCGCCAAGATCAGAGATTGATCCCGCCCAGTTGAGATAGGCATCCTGAACGTCCTCATACCCGGCAGGTGCAGAAAGTGACTGCGCATCTGCCAGATATCCCTGCCAGGCCTGCGCCTCGGTAGCGGTCTTCTGAATCGCCTCAGTCTTCGCCGCATCGGTGTCAGCGTCGACAAGATCGCTCAACGCTCCGTTGAATGTGAGCCAGGAGTCCGCGAACTGATCACGATGATCCTGAATTGTTGCCACATAGGCATCTGCATCACCGTTATCCGCAACAACCTCTTCTGTCGGCGTGACATCATCATCCTCGATATCGCCAAGATCAGTGCCCTCAGTACCGCCGGTAGAGCCAACGTTCGCGGTGACCATGTTGCCCATCGCAGTGGAATCAACACCCTGGAAGATACCTGTGCCGTTGACAGCGATTGCGCTCTGCACAGTTGCCATCCCGCTGGCAAAGATTGATGGTGGGGCAATATAGAAATAGAACTCAGCGAAACCGTGTGATCGCTGGTTCATAAAGAGCGAGAAGACGCCCATCTCGGAACCATCGAAATTGACGATATCCAGTGAGTAGGAGACGCCCGTGTAATCGCCGCGATCAACGGTATTGATCGCTTCCACATCCGTGAAAAGTGACTCCAGAAGCAGATCGCGAGCACCATTGAGATCTATTGATGCAGGCAGAAATCCCATTGCCAGCACATCGCCATACCCGGCGAAGACGATCATCTCGCTGGTATCATCCGCATAGCCCATATCGGTTTGGAGTTGGTAAGGGGAATCGTAGGTGATGTTGACGCCAGTAAGCTGACTCGTGATTGTCTCCGCCGCACTCGCCTGTTGTGGAACAACAATCGAGCTGGCAAGCATGAGCGCAACCATCAGGAACGTGGTCATGCGCCGAAGCTTCGCGATACCTGTTGTCTGCATGAGACTCTCCTCTTCACTATCTCCAGGCTGATTTCTCGTCCTCTTCCTCAGCCAACATCCGTACTGATTTGCCATTGCAAACCTAACGCTGCTCAGCCTCCGAATGTTCCGGTAGCAATCCGGATTGGTCGATTCGCACAGGATATTTTTCCTGCTTCGTGCGATCAGCATAGCCATAATATTTACGATTCCGCGCCTCTGTTAACAGGGTACAATACCCGCAATCTGGTCCTCAATATGTCGCGTTCAGTTAAATGGTGGTGAGCACAATGACAGAGCAAAAGTCTCAGGAACTATTCGCCAGCCGTGTGCTCGGCGTGGCGCCCTCGCCGACGTTGGCGGTGAGCCAACGCGCACGCGAATTGCGGGCGGAAGGGATCGATGTCATCGATCTCGGTGGTGGCGATCCGGATTTCATCACGCCCGCACATATTCGCGAGGCCGCCGCCGCTGCGATGAACGCTGGCGATACTCACTATGCTCCCAGCCCGGGTACACCGGCGCTGCTGGAAGCGATCGCCAAAAAGCTGCATGAGGACAACGAAATTGCGGTGAATCCGAAGACGGATATCATCGTCACCCCGGGCGGCAAGAGCGCGATCTTTCAGGCGATTATGGCCTTTGTGGAGCCGGGTGTAGATGTGATGCTGCTGGAGCCAGCCTGGGTGAGTTACAAGCCTATGGTTGAACTCGCTGGCGGCCGCGCCATCGGTGTACCGCTGAGCCCGGACAACCAGTTTGCGATCACACGCGACATTCTGGAGGAGTACGTCACACCGCAGACGCGCATTATTCTGCTGAACTCTCCCAATAACCCAACCGGACGTGTGGCCACGATCGACGAACTTACGACTATCGCTGATTTCGCCAAGGCACACGATATCATCGTCTTCACGGATGAGATGTATGAGAAGATCATCTTCGGAGACAACGTCCACATCAGCATCGCCACATTGCCAGATATGCACGAGCGCACCCTGACGTTCAATGGCCTCAGCAAGGCATATGCCATGACTGGTTGGCGGCTGGGCTATGTTGCTGGCCCAACAAACTTCATCAAGAAAATCAGTCTGCTGCAATCGCACTCGGTCACCTGCGCGACATCCTTCGCGATGGCGGGTGCTGTGGCGGCCTACAGCGGCCCACAGGACATCATCCACGAGATGGTAGCCGCATGGGATCGTCGCCGGGCTTTGATCACAGACGGTCTCAACGCCATCAATGGCCTACATGTCGATCCGATCGAGGGCGCATTCTACGGCTATGTTGATGGTCGGGGGACCGGTATGTCGATCGAAGATCTCTGCACGAAGCTGTTGGACGACGCGCATGTCGCCGTGGTGCCGGGCACCGCCTTCGGCGATAGCTGCACCGGGCATTTCCGCCTCAGCTTTGCTACCAGCGATGAGCTTCTGCAGCACTCGCTTGATCGCATTGGTAATGTTTTGGGCTACAAGTAGCCGAAGGAGTACACATGTCCGCAGAAGCACGACTAAAAGAACTGGGTATCGAACTGCCGGAGCCGGTGAATCCAGCGGCAAATTATGTACGTTGGCAGACAACAGGTAATCTGCTCTTCATCGCCGGCACTGGCCCCGGTAACGAGCATCCGACGGGCAAAGTCGGTGCAGATATCACGCCAGAACAGGCGTACGAATCCGCTCGTAGCTGTGGACTGCAGATTTTGGCGACCGTGCAGGCTGCACTTGGGAGCCTTGATCGCGTGACCAAAACCGTGAAGGTACTGGGCATGGTCAATGCCGATCCCTACTTCGGCAAGCATCCACAGGTGATCAATGGTTGCAGCGATCTCCTCGTGGAAGTGCTGGGCGATGCCGGTAAACATACGCGCTCGGCCGTCGGGATGGGCTCGCTCCCGGGTCAAATCACGGTGGAAATAGAAGCGACGTTTGAATTCGAGTAATATCTGCAGATACAAATCGTAGTGAGCCTCGCTGGCACCAGTCTTTGCATAAAGCGATGGTGCCAGCTATAGGCAAAGCGTCCGCCGTTGTTGTACCCAGGTTGGTTGATTTCGGCGGGGGAACGACCAGAGGTTGGAACATTGGACAAGTACAAGAAGGTCAAATTCACTGCAGAAGGTTTTGAGCGCGTCTCGGCCGAATTGCAGGAACTGATTGAGGTAAAACGGCCTGAGGTGATTGCCGCTGTGGCTGAGGCCCGCTCTCATGGTGACCTTCGCGAGAACGCCGCCTACGATGTCGCTCGTCAGGATCAGGCGATGCTGGAGAAGCGCATCACCGAGCTGGAGGAGACACTCCGCAACGCCGAGATCATGGATGATGGCGATTCCGATACCAGTATCGTTGGCATGGGTCGCACGGTCACCGTTGATTTCGATGGCGATGAAGAGGTTTACAAGATCGTTGGTCCGGCAGAAGCCCAGCCAATGAAGAACGAGATCTCGGAAGAATCGCCGATTGGAAGCCAGATGAAGGGTCGTCGTGTTGGAGATGTCTTCACGGTGGAGACTCCCGGCGGCCCGGCACAGATCACGATCAAAAGCATCACCTAGAGATGGACGCTACCGGATTTCGCAAATGGATGAAATCCGCGTCCAGCTGGGTGCTGAAGTGGCGGCATCCGCTGTGGTGGCTGCCAGATGTGCCCAGCGAGCAGGACGAAAGCTACCGTCGCATCTGGGCAAACTTGCGCCAGATTGACCAGGTAGTCGATGGTCGCCACGATACCGAGGATTTCTATCGCCGTAGTGGGGACCTCGTTCTGGTTTGCGCGCGCATACCAGAGATCAGTTTTGGCGACGATCTCACAAACCTCACCAATACCCTCGACCAGTTGGACTATGTGCGCCTGGTCCCACCCACCACATACAACATCACGGTACAGGAGCTCGGATATCTCAGCGAGTATCCCAACGGACGGGATGAGATCACCGATCACTGGCTGGATGAGTATCTGGAGCAGTGTGCGCTCAGTTTGCGCGACTTCCGCCCCTTTGATGTAAAAGTGGGCGGAGCAAACAGCTATATCGATACCGCTATTCTGGATGTCCATGACAACGGATGGTTTAGCCGCATTCACGATGTATTGGTCGACTTCGTCAGTCAGCCGCCGAAGACACGGTATCCCTATCTACCCGAGTTCGTGATCGCTCAGTACACAGAAAAGGCCGATCCCGGTAACCTGGTGTCCATATTGACACCGTACCGGGATACGACCTTTGGATCTTTTCGGGTGGAAGCGATAGATGTGCTCAGGATCCTAACTACCGAGCCGTACGCTGAACCGATAGTGGTCCGCAGCTACCCGCTGGGCAAGCTGACGGGATTCATGGACCGTGTCACGAGTGCGGAGCCTCTAACAGCGGGATAGCAATCGTCGGCGTCATGCTTCGCCACGTGGCGATACACCTCGACCCAGCGACACGGAGCCAGGATGCATCACCCTTCGACGATCACCTAATCAGCAACAACCGCGCTCAATGGCTGACCGTATGGTGCACGGTCGCGCATTTCGCGAAGCGCAACGCCCCACCACTCCAGGTTATCCAGCATAAGCTTAGCGGCGGTGCCCACGATCTCGGCTTCGACCGGCTGACCATTAGCATCGAACTTCTGCCACGCCAGTGGGAAGGCAACGGATTCGCGAATGGTGGTGGCATGAACCTCAGCGAAGACGATGCGCAGTGCTTCGACGGCGCGCAAACCACCGGAAATACCGCCGTAGGCAACGAAGCCGACGGGCTTGCCATGCCATTCCTTCTTCAGCGCATCAATGGCCGTCTTTAGAGGGCCAGCGAAGCTGTGATTGTACTCCTGGGTCACCACGACGATAGCATCGGCGACTGCGATCTGCTCAGAGAAGCGCTCGACATCGCTATTGCGAGTCATGTTGCTCGGGATGTCGTAATCGGCGAGGTCAATCACATTGACGTTGTAGCCACCGTGAGCCGCGGCCTGACCGGCGAACCAGCGAGCAACGGTGGGACCGAAACGACCCTCGCGCACGGAGCCGATGATGATCGCAAGATTGAGCGGAGCAGAGTTCATGGAGCAATTCCTTGATAGAAACGAAACCAGGTGCCATGTGTGCACCCGGTTACTTTAAGATACTTACTTACTAATTACAAGTGATCCATGAGACCTGGCCACGCGCCCGGGGATAAACCCCGGGCCTAGACAGAACCACCCTGATGCGGTGCTACAGGGCGGCAACGACGGCGTCGCCGAACTCGCTCGTGCTGGCAGTACCGCCCAGATCGCCGGTGCGAATGCCGGCGTTGATGGCAGCATCGACGGCAGCCTCAATAGCTGCAGCAGCCTCCGGTTGGTTGAGCGACATGCGCATCATCATGGCAGCGGAAAGAATAGTACCCGCAGGATTGGCAATCCCCTGCCCCGCGATATCTGGAGCCGAGCCGTGAATCGGCTCGTACAGCCCGATGCGGCGACCATTCTCACCGGGAGCGCCCAGGGACGCCGAAGGCAGCAATCCGATACTGCCACCGAGCACCGAGGCTTCGTCAGTAAGGATGTCGCCAAACATGTTCTCGGTAACGATGACATCGTAGGCGTTCGGCTGCTGCACCAGCTTCATCGTCATCGCGTCAACCAGCATATGATCGAGCCTGATATCCGGATTGGCAGCACCAATCTCGGTCGCGATCTCGCGCCACATGCGGCTGGAATCGAGCACATTGGCCTTATCGACGCTGGTGACATGACCTTTACGTCCACGTGCCAACTCGAAAGCGAGTTCGACGATACGCTGTACTTCATACTCGTGATAGATCAGCGTGTCCATCGCCACGCGACCCTGCTCATCGTTCCAGCGCTTGCGATCACCGAAGTAGATACCGCCGGTGAGCTCTCGCACCACCAACATATCTGTACCGCGAATACGCTCTTCCTTAATCGGCGAGGCAGCCAGGAGCGATTCATTTGCGGTAACCGGGCGCAGATTCGCGAAAAGGCCCAGCTCCTTACGAATCTTCAGCAATCCCTGCTCCGGGCGCACACTGGCGGATGGATTATCCCATTTGGGGCCACCAACCGCGCCGAGCAGCACAGCATCGGCAGCACGGGCGGCCTCGATATCTTCATCGCGCAGAGAGGTGCCATATGCATCGATGGCACAACCACCGATCAGACGCGTATCGAAATTCAGCGTAAAGCCGAACCTGGCTGCAGCAGCTTCAGAAACACGGACAGCCTCGGCAATAACATCGGGACCAACGCCGTCACCGGGTAGCAGAACAATATTGAACGATGTCATGAAACCTTCGCCTCCGGATGATCGACCTTGGGCAGCCAGGGCTTGCGCTGCGCCTCGTAAGCTTCCACCTCATCGGCGTGTTGCAGCGTAATACCGATATCATCCAACCCGTTCAACAAACGATGCTGGGTGAACTCGTCCAGCGGGAACGTCGTCTGCATACCGAGCCGCGGCACCAAAACGGTGCGCGTCTCGACATCGACTACGACTTCCAGGAAGGGATGCTCCAACGCGGCTTCCATAAGCTCGGCACCGAAGGCATCATCCACCTGCACCGGAACGAGTCCCGCCTTGGTGGCGTTGTTGCGGAAGATATCGCCAAACTTCGGCGAGATCACAGCCTGAAAACCGTAATCCATCAGCGCCCAAACCGCGTGTTCGCGGCTGGAGCCGGTGCCGAAATTCGGACCAGCAACCAGCACCCTGGTGCCCTCGAACTCCGGTTTGTTCAGCACAAAGTTCGGATCGCTCTCGCGCCAGGCGGAGAAGAGCCCTTCACCGAAGCCGGTGCGTTCAACCCGCTTCAGCCAAACGGCGGGAATAATCTGATCGGTATCAACATCACTGCGGTCGAGTGGAGCGATTCGTCCCTCGATTTTCTTGATTGGTTCCATTGCGTTCTCCTAAAGCAGGCGCTGATGGTGTTGATCGGTAGAAGGGCAGTTTATCTGCCCTCATATCGCCCTCTGAAGGGGAGACCAGCTCCCCTGCTACCGAATGGCGATGGGACAATAGGATACGAATCCGCTCCTAATTCAGATCGGCGGGTGTGCCGAAGTGACCGAGTACAGCAGTGGCAGCGGCAACTTGCGGTGAGACAAGGTGCGTGCGACCACCCTTGCCCTGCCGACCTTCGAAGTTGCGATTGCTGGTGCTGGCGCAACGCTCACCAGGAGCAAGCTGGTCCGGATTCATGCCAAGGCACATGGAGCAACCAGCCGAACGCCACTCGAAACCGGCCTCCTGGAAGATCTTATCCAGACCTTCCTGTTCGGCCTGCATCTTCACGCGCATTGAACCAGGAACCACCATCGCGCGCATACCATTGGCGACATGGCGTCCCTGCAGGATACTGGCCGCGCTGCGGAGATCTTCAATACGGGCATTGGTGCAACTACCGAGGAAGATGGTATCGACCTTGATATCCCGCATTGGGGTACCCGGAATCAAATCCATGTACTTCAGCGCGCGCGCCGCCGCATCACGATCGCCTTCGGATTCAAAGGAATCGGGATCCGGGACAGTCATATCGATGCTCGTCACCTGGCCGGGGTTGGTCCCCCAGCTGACGTGAGGTCGAATCAGATTGCCATCCAGAATGACTTCGCGATCGTAAGTGGCATCCACATCAGTCGGAAGCGTGCGCCAGTCGTCCAATGCCGCTTCCCACTCGGCACCCTTGGGCGCGTACTGGCGGCCTTCGACATAGGCGTAGGTAGTGTCATCGGGCGCGATCATACCGGCCTTGGCGCCACCCTCAATGCTCATATTGCAGATGGTCATGCGACCTTCCATCGAGAGATTGCGGATGACCTCGCCCCGGTACTCAACAATCGCGCCGACACCACCGCCGGTGCCGATCTTGCCGATGATAGCGAGGATCACATCCTTGGCAGTGACGCCTTCCTGCAATGTGCCATCGACCGTGATCGCCATTGTTTGCGGGCGATTCTGCGGCAAGGTCTGTGTCGCGAGCACATGCTCCACTTCGCTGGTACCAATACCGAAGGCGAGCGCGCCAAAAGCGCCGTGGGTGCTGGTGTGGCTATCGCCGCAAACGATCGTCATACCAGGCTGGGTGAGACCCTGCTCTGGTCCGATGATATGCACGATACCCTGGCCAGGTGCCCCCATGGGATGCAGCTTGATACCGAAATCGCGGGCGTTTTCGCTTAGCTTGCTCAGCTGCTTGGCAGAGATCGGATCGGCCACGGGAAGGTTGATGCCGATCGTCGGCACGTTGTGATCGGCTGTGGCAATAGTGAGATCGGGTCGGCGCACCTGACGACCATGCATCCGCAGACCATCGAATGCCTGGGGACTGGTCACCTCATGCACCAGGTGCAAATCGATATAGAGCAGATCCGGCTCATTCTCGGCGTGGCGTACCACATGCCGATCCCAAAGTTTCTCGGCCAGTGTTTTCGGCTGGGTCACGAAACGATTCCTTCTGCCTGTGCCGGTTTACGACCGGCAAATACGGATAACTCAAAACACTTGAACGCACAATCGGCATCGACAAAGCCGATCTCGCGCAACCACTGCACCTGATCCCAAACCGGGGCCAGGATATTGGCGCCACCATCCGCACGATCGCGATAGCTGGCGTAGACCTCATCGTAGTCGGCCTCGTGGCCGCGGGCTGCGTAGAGGCAATCCACCATCAACTTATCGTACGCGCGATTGTAGAGTGCTGTCGCGCTCGCGACGTGCTCGATCTGGATGAACATTCCGCCCGGCTTCAACCACCGGAAGACCTGCTCATAGAGCGCGCGTTTCATTTCATCAGGAATGTGATGGATGGCGAAGCGGCTGGCAATGAGATCAAAGGGGCCGCGTGCTGTGATGGCAGCGTGCCAGTCGTTCTCCCGGAAATCGCCAGCAACGAAGGCGATATCGAGATCAGCTCCCTCAAATCGTGCGCGGGCAGCATCCAGAAATGGATCGGAGAAATCCTGCAATGTCGCCTGCTGCACCGGCTGCTTCCGCATGACCTCAGTGGTGACAATACCGTCACCACACCCGAGATCAAGGAGATTGGTGACCTCGAGGTCAGCGGCATCGAGCAAACGATGCATAACCTCGAAGTGCATATCGACAAATGGAATGGCAGTGCGGCTAACGCCGTAGTTGGCGGCTACCGCGGCATTCTGCCAGATAACATCTTCGCGTGTGGTCATATCAGGTCCATCGCGATGTCGAAGAAGTCGCTGCCAACACCACTTCCGGCTGGTTGGTCACGATGTGACTCACTGCCGCCAAATAGGCCTTGGCCGATGCTTCCACCGTATCGGTAGCCAGGCCATGGCCGCTGTACATTTGGCCATCGTGACGCACACGCATGTGCACCTGACCCTGGGCATCCTCGCCCGGCGTCACGGCTTCCACCTGGAAGTAAGCAAGCTCAGTTTCAAGATTGAGGGCAGTATCAATGGCTCCAAGGAGAGCATCGATCGGACCATTGCCATTGGCACGGCCAGCGAATTGCTGACCATCGCGGCTGACAACAACCATGGCGTTGGCATCGCCACCCTTGCCGGATGTGACGCTGAAATCGTCAAGATGAATAGCGCTGCCGGAGACAACAATCTCATCGGCAACCAGTGCCTCGATATCGGCACCAGTGACGTGCTTCTTGCGATCCGCCAGTTCCAGGAAGCGCTCGTAGGCATGCTGCATGGCATCATCTTCCAGCTTGATGCCCAAATCCTTCAGCGCGGCCCGGAAACCAGCACGGCCACTATGCTTGCCCAGCACCAGGCTGGTCCCGGTCCAACCCACATCTTCCGGATTCATGATCTCGTAAGTGGAACGCTCCTTGAGGACGCCATCCTGATGGATTCCGGACTCGTGAGCAAACGCGTTGGCGCCGACAATCGCCTTGTTCGCCTGCACGGCCAACCCGGTCAGGTTGCTCAACAGGCGGCTGGTTGGCACCAGGCGATTCTTGACGATACGTGTGGTCAAACCGTTGTAGACAGTCGGGCGAGTATCCAACGCCATCACCACTTCTTCCAAAGCAGTGTTGCCGGCACGCTCGCCGATACCATTGATAGTCACCTCTACCTGACGCGCACCGGCGCTAATCGCGGCCAAGGTGTTGGCAGTAGCCATACCGAGATCATCGTGGCAGTGCACGGAGAGCACGACATCATCGCTCATACGGATGTTGTCTTTCAGCCAGGAGATCAGCTCGATGTACTCGATCGGTGTGGTGTAGCCGTTCGTGTCCGGGATATTGAGGGTGGTAGCACCACACTCGACCGCGACACTGAAAACTTCCGCCATGAACTCGCGATCGGAACGGGTAGCATCCTCGCAAGAGAACTCGACATCATCCACGAAGGACTTCGCCAGAGTCACGCTTTCGCGCACACGCTCAATCACCTGCTCGCGGGTCATGCGCAGCTTGTACTTCAGGTGGATATCGCTGGTGGCAATAAAGGTGTGGATGCGCGGCTTCTCCGCTTCGGAGACCGCTTGCGCACATCGTTCGATATCGCCAGGGACCGCACGGGCCAGACCGGCGATGGTAACACCGGTACCGGCGCTGCGGCGGGCGATTTCGCGCACGGCTTCAAAGTCGCCGGGCGAGGCGGCCGGGAATCCGGCCTCGATCACATCCACCTGGAGCTTGAAAAGGGCATCCGCAACTTCGAGTTTCTCTTCTGCCGTAAGTGTTGCACCGGGGGATTGCTCGCCATCACGAAGGGTGGTGTCGAACACAATCACGCGATCTTCAGCAGCCGATACGTTAATCTCTCCGTCGCTCATTTCCTTGCCCTTTCTGCGGGAGGGCACACGCCCTCCCAAGCGGGCGGACGCGTAGGTCCGCCCCTATTATGAATTGCGCTTGGCTGCAGCAGCCTCTCGAGCGGCCTTGCCACTCTTCAGGAACGGCATCATCGCGCGCAGCTCGGCACCGACCTGCTCCACCTGATGACCTTCGTTATCGGCGCGAAGCTGAAGGAAGCCCTCGCGGCCGGTCTCGTTCTCGGCGATCCAGTTGGTGGCAAAGGTGCCATCCTGGATATCGGTCAGAACCTGCTTCATCGCCTTCTTGGTCTCGGCGGTGATGATCTTCGGACCAGTGATGTAGTCGCCATACTCAGCGGTATCGCTGACCACCTGGCGCATGAGGGTCATACCACCTTCGTAGATCAGGTCGACAATGAGCTTCATCTCATGGACGCACTCGAAGTAGGCACTCTCTGGCTCGTAACCGGCTTCCACCAATGTCTCGAAGCCAGCCATCATCAGTGCGCTGACGCCACCGCAAAGCACGGCCTGCTCGCCGAAGAGATCTGTCTCGGTCTCTTCACGGAACGTGGTCTCCAACACACCAGCGTTCAGGCAACCGATACCGCGAGCGTAGGCGAGCGCGGTCTCCATGGCGTTGCCGGTAGCGTCCTGCGCGATCGCGACCAGACCCGGAACGCCGATGCCCTCCTGGAAGAGTTCGCGTACACGCTGACCCGGTGCCTTCGGGGCACACATGCTGACATCGATATCGGCCGGGGGCACAATCGCCTTGAAGTGAATGGCGAAGCCATGGGCAAACATGAGCGTCTTGCCAGCGGTCAGATTTGGCTCAATCTCGCTCTCGTAAATCGCCTTCTGCAGATGATCCGGCACGAGCACCATCACCACATCGGCGATCTTGACGGCCTCTGCCACCGGCAGAACCTTGAGACCCTCAGCCTCGGCCTTGGCGATGCTCTTGCTGCCGTCCTTGAGACCGACAACAACGCTGATACCGCTATCGCGCAGGTTGAGCGCGTGTGCGTGCCCCTGGGCACCGTAGCCAAGGATGGCAACCGTCTTGTCCTGAAGCGGAGCAAGCGTGGCGTCGTTTTCGTAATAGATCTTTGCGACCATTGTTCCGGAATCCTCCATGTCGATAGCACCGTGCTACCGGGTTCGTTCGTGACCCCACCGTGAGGTCAAGTGAAACGCGTGATTAATCGGCAGCCAGCGGATTCATGTGCCGTGTCTGGCTATCAGTCTTCTTGCTGAGCGTGCGCGGGAGTGCGACCTTGCCGCTGCGCACCATCTCGCGGATACCGTAGACCCGCATCATGGTGAGGAAGGATTCGATCTCCTCCTCGGTGCCCGCCATCTCGATCATGACACTGTTTGGCGTGGCGTCCAACACCCGTGCGCCATAGATGGATGCGGTCTGCACGACTTCCGCCCGGATCGCTCCCTTGGCAGCGACCTTGACGAGCACCAGCTCGCGGATCATGGCCTCGGATGGCTGGAGATCGATGACCTTGATGACTTCCAGCAGCTTGTACAGCTGCTTGCCAGCCTGCTCAATATCCTCGGCTTCGCCGCGCAACTGAATGGTCATACGACTGACATTCGGCTGCTCGGAGTGGCCGACCGTGATCGAATCGATATTAAAGGAACGTCGGCGCATGAGGCTGACCACCCGGTTGAGCACACCAGGATGATCTTCCACCAGCAGGACGAGTGTGTGTTGGGATTCCATCGATTTACTCTCCATTGCCTTCGATCATCTGCGAATTAGCAGCACCGGGTGCAACCATCGGGTAGACATTCGCCTCGGGCTCAACCACGAAATCGATGAGCACCGGCCCCTTGATGGAGCGCGCCTTCTCGATTGCCGGTCGAATCTCGGCATCGGTAGTGACACGGATACCGGTGGCACCATACGCCTCGGCGAGCTTCACGAAGTCAGGTCCACTGATCGCGACTTCGGAGTAGTTGCGGGCATGGAAGAGATCCTGCCATTGCCGCACCATACCGAGATAGCCGTTATTGATAATGGCGATATTGATATCCAGCCCCTCCTGCACAGAGGTGGCAAGTTCGGTGCCGCTCATCTGGAAGCCACCATCGCCGACGATGGTCCAGACCTCGAGGTCTGGCCGACCCATCTTCGCACCAATGGCACTGGGCAAACCGAAGCCCATGGTACCCAGACCACCACTGGTGATCCAGCGCTTGCCATGCTTCACGCCCAGGTGCTGGGCCGCCCACATCTGATGTTGGCCAACATCGGTGGTGACGATGGCATCGTGGTTGGTGACATCAGCGATTTCTTTGATAATCGCGTACGGCTCTGGCCAATCCGGACGATCCTCCAGCGCGGCACGCAGGACGCGATTGTGCTGACCCTCGATCCAATTGCGCCAGGAGGTGTGATCACCGGCCTGCACTTCCGGGGTGAGGAGCTTCAGTACTTCCTTAACGTCACCGACAACCGGCACAGCCGTCTGGACGTTCTTGCCGATCTCGGCTGGATCGATATCAACGTGAATCACCTTGGCGTTCGGCGCGAATCCGGAAAGCTTGCCGGTGGCACGATCGTCGAAGCGGGCACCAAAGTTGATCAGCAGATCGCACTCATCCAGCGCCCGGTTGGCGCGGCGATGGCCGTGCATACCCATCATGCCGATAGCGAGAGGGTGCAGTTCGTCCATGGCACCGAGGCCAAGCAGCGTGAAGATGGTCGGGATACCGGTCTTCTCCACAAACTCCGTGAACTCGTCTTCGGCGTTGCTCAGAATGACACCGTGGCCGGCCATAATGAGCGGACGCTTGGCCTGCGCAATGGCATCGGCGGCGAGACGCACCTGGCGCATATTCGGAATAGTGGTGGGCTGATAGCTCTTGCGTGGAGTGAGTTTGGCGGGGATGTACTCGGTTTTGGCCTGGAAGATGTTCTTGGGAATATCCACCAACACCGGGCCAGGTCGACCGGATCGTGCCAAATAGAATGCTTCCTTAATGGTGGAAGCGATTTCGTTCACATCGTGCACGATGTAGTTGTGCTTGGTCACGGGCAAGGTGATGCCGGTGATATCGACTTCCTGGAAACCATCGCGACCGATCAACGGCTCAATCACCTGACCGGTAATGGCGACAATCGGCACGGAATCCAGCATAGCATCGGCCAACGCCGTCACCAGATTGGTCGCACCGGGACCAGAGGTAGCGATACAGCAGCCGACCTTCCCGGTCGCGCGAGCATAGCCGATGGCGGCCATACCAGACCATTGCTCAAAACGGGTCAGAACGTGGTGCAGGTTCGCTTCCGGAATCGCATCGTAGAGCGGAATAACAGCACCACCCGGATAGCCAAATACTGTGCTGACGCCCTCGGCCTCGATAGCGCGGCAGACGATCTGCGCACCGGTGAGCACCTCGGGCTGGGTATGCTGATTGGCTTCCGTACGTTGAGTTGTGGGATCTGTGGCAACCATGTCTCTGCTCCTGCATTGGCCATACTGGCCATGAACAATCTGGCTCTTCGAGTTCCGGTTCGCGATCAGCGTTGATCTCAACCGCGCTCCCTGCAATGGATGACCCATGCGGGAGGAAATCGAATGCACCGTGGACATCGTTGTTCCGGAGCATCAAAAAAGCCTCCCTTCAGTGAGGAGGCCAGTACGTTTCTCGTCCGTATGTCAGCTTACGCTGCTCGCTGCCCTCGCTCACCACAAATGCTCCCTACAAGAAGGAGCCCAGTAATAAGGAGTACTACTACGGTGAACAGCGGGAAGCGCTTCATATCATCCGATCGTGAAACGGTGCACACACCCATTGCGTGTGCCTCTGTATGGTACGAGGGTATGCGGCAGGTGTCAACTTAATGTGGTGGTTCGATACAAAAGGCAATGAGTATGCCGGGCGGCGGTCACTCTTCGCCGCCCGACAGATCGGCCTTAGCTCACCTTCTCGGCGACACGCAGCTGATCCAGAACCGAATCCAGAAACTCAGTGAGGCCTTGATAACTGATCGGGAGATCGCGCTTCCACGGGCCAACCTGTCCCGCCTCCACGGCCGGATGCATGTTGATAGTGGTCAGCTCTCGCAGATCTTCCAGTGTCTTGGCAGAACCGTACTGGTCCACGAAAATCACATCGCTCGGATAGAGAAGCGCCTGTTCGTAGCTAAGCATTTCCCAGTAGGAGGTCGACGTGGGCGAACCATCGTTGGCAATGTTCACACCCAACGAGCGCAGCTGACCAAGATCGGATACGTAATCGGGTCCGGCGACGTAAAAGCCCTCGGCCTCACCGAAGCTGCCGAATAGTACCGAGATCTCCGATCGTGCCTGCGCGATAGCGGACACCTCTGCCACACGCGAGGCATAGGTTTCGCGCGCTTCCTCGAGATCGACACTCTCGATATCCGCACCCAGGGCAGCTGCGAAAGCTTCATGGAGACCGAGCTCGACCTCATTATCGTCTCCCTGACGAATCACCATGATCGGAGCGATCTCCTGCAACTGGTCCAGGATGCTGCTATCGACATCGGCCAACGCTTCGAGACCGAGCTCGCGGTCCCAGCACCAGGTCACGATGATCTCCGGCTCCTGGAGAATGAGTGCCTCGAGATTGAATGAGGCGTCTACATTGCTCACCATCTCAACCTTGGAGACGTCGATACTGCCCCATGCCACATGATCTCCATCCGGATAATTTGCAGCAGTCCAGCCAAAGACAGTTGAGACCTCAACCCCAAAATCCCACAATGAGGCCGCTGTTCCGATCTGCGCTGCAATAGAAGTTGGCGCACTGGGAAGGGTGATAGTCCGCCCTAACACGTCGGTGTAGCTCCATCCAGCGTCAGCAGGCGTAGCATTCTGGGCCGACACGTGCGGATGAGACACCAACGCAGCTCCACTCGCAAGCGAAGCTGCCACACGCGTTCGACGGGACAATGTTGTGGATATTGAGTTGGGCATAGAACACCTCATAATAATTCCGACTGTTTTAGTCGAATTTATTATGAATCGGGTTGAAGTCGAATTCAATCTTGTATGCGCCCGCGAGACATCATTCCACCGCTAAGCCACGAGAGGTCTGGTAGCAGGGAAGAGACTCAAGCAGTTCCTCACAGCCGTCACCATCAGTGTCTCCAGATGCTTAACGCAGACTCCCTACTCCCGATTTGACATCAACCCGACAACGAGTACCATGGGTGCAGGCGATGAAGGCCGCCTCGAACCGCCGCTCCCGCGGCTGATGACTTCTACTCCGTGCGTTTACGCGCTCGTCAGGGAAGTCATATGCAGTCTTCACCATCCCCCACCGTTTCAATCCCAAACGAGTCGACTCCCGGGTTGGCTGATGCAGCACCTTTCGAGAGTGTGCTTTTCGTCCATCCAGGTGAAATCGCTCCGAACGTTGAACGCGAGCCTGCCTGTTTCCACGATCTGAATCTCGATCTCGTGGTCGCAGATCTGACCAGAGATCGTGAAACCAGCCATCTCCTCCCCTTCTTCTATCAGCCACTCCGGGATATAGAGACGCTCCACTATCGCCAGGATGCTCAGCGTGATCTGGAACGATCAGAGTTACGCGCGGCCATTGATCGTTTTGCGGCACGGATGGAGGTGGCCGAGAGACATCATGCGTTCGCGCTGAAGCAGGAGTTCCCACACGGCCGCGATCGTTGGTTACACGACGCCATGACGATCTACACAGATGCCGTGCAGGTACTTGCCGATCAACTCCATGATGCAGCACCGAATTCTCTGGCATTCACCGGTCTGCGAAACTATCTCTCCACCTATGTGAATTCCGCGTCATTTGTGGCGATGGCAATCGATGGCCAGAAGGTAGGCGAGATGATCGGTGCTATTCCCTATACCGTCAATATCAACAATGGCCGCGTGACGGTGCGGAAGTATGAGGAAGAAGAGGATTACCCCCGGGAGGTTGAGCGAACCTTCGACCGGTTCAAGGAGGAGGATGCAACCGGAGATGCATTCGATAATCCACCAATACCGGATGCCGGGTATGTAGAGAATCGTGTCGTCGAGTTGGTCGCCCAGCTCTTTCCGGTTGAGTTCGCGGAACTCGCGGCATTCTGCCAGCGCAATGCACAATTTATGGATGCGGTCATCCACCGATTCGCGCGCGACGTGCAGTTTTACCTCAGCTATCTCGACTATATCGCACCGATACGGTCCCGAGGGATGACGTTCTGCTATCCCGAGATCTCGGGATTATCGCGAGGACTGGAGATCAACGGCGGGTACGATATCGCGTTAGCCGCCAAACTCGCGCGCGAAGGCAAGCGGGTTGTGACTAACGATGTGCATCTCTCCGGGCATGAACGCGCTCTGGTGGTGACGGGACCGAATCAGGGCGGCAAAACAACCTTCGCCCGCATGATCGGGCAGATGCATTATCTGGCCGCACTGGGGCTATGCGTGCCCGGAACATTGGTGCGGCTCTTCCTCCCAGACCAGATCTTCTGCCATTTCGATCAGGAGGAACGCGTCTCCACACTCCGTAGTGGCCTGGAGAACGATCTCATGCGCGTGCACGGGATTTTGGATGAGGCAACTGCCGAGAGCCTTGTCGTCCTAAACGAGACCTTCAGTTCGACCATGCTGAGCGACGCCGTCTACCTCGGGAAAGAAATTCTCCAGCGGATGCTGGAGAAAGGGCTGCTCTGCGTCTACGTCACCTTCATTGATGAATTGGCATCACTGAACGATGCAACGGTGAGCATGGTTGCGGTAGTCGATCCCGACGATCCATCGCGGCGCACTTTCTCCATTGTGCGCCGCGAGGCGGATGGATTGGCGTATGCGGCAGCGATCAGCAAGAAGTACGGCATCGACTATGAGCACCTCAAGGCAAGGATCACATCATGAAACCCTATCTCCTCTTCCCTATCGATGTCATCGCGCAGGGCGCGCTGCCTACGAATCTCGAATCGATGTCATCCGATTTGGAGCTCGATGTGCTCTTTAACGCGATGGCCGCTGGCGACAGGTTCTTCTATACAACCGTTCGACAGATTGTGTTGGCAGCACCTCCCGAACCCGATGTGATTCGCTATCGGCAACATATCCTGCAAGACTGCCTGCAGCTTCCCGAGCTGTTCCGTGATATCTATCGGGTTGCTGTAGAAGCGCTGGAAGTACAACGGCAACACTACTTTGGCTTTATGCGCAGTAATCCAGGTGCGGCGCTGACCGGTTCCATTCACCTGCTGGCGGCGTATGTGCCGCTTCTCCGCCAAATCCACCAGATCATGGCGAAATCGGCCAGTGAGATACGGTCGGAGGGTCTCAAACGATTTCTGGCGGCAACGCAATCCGAGTTGAGCGAGGACTACCTCAATGAAATCATGACGCACGTGCATGATCTCGAGCTCCGCCGCGGAGCAACGATGCAGGCGACCATCGGTCAGGTTGGCAAGCCGATGCATTATCGTCTGCTTGCGCCAAAGCCGGCCGGGTGGCGTGATCTGGTGCCGGTTGCTCTCAGCCGTGATGCCTATTCATTCGAGATCGCACCACGCGACGATGCCGGATTCCAGGCACTGGATAACATGCACAATCGCGGTGTGGTGGATGTGGCCAATGCTGTCGCACATGCGGCCGATCACATCCGCGCATTCTTCAATGCACTGCGAACGGAATGCGCCTTCTATCTCGCCTGCCTGCATCTCCACCACGAACTGGCAACCAGAGAGTTGCCAGTCTGCTTTCCGGATATGTATTCCTCAGATCAACTGGTCTTTTCTGCAACCGGTCTCTACGATGTCTCTCTGGCATTACAGATGGATCCAACGAGTCGGGTCGTGGGCAACGATATCGCTGCTGATAGCAAGTCGCTCATCATGATCACAGGCGCGAATCAGGGCGGGAAATCGACATTCCTCCGTGGTACGGGATTGGCGCAATTGATGGCACAGTGCGGTATGTTCGTGCCAGCCTCCAGCTTGCGCGCAAATATCGTGACTGGACTCTTCACCCACTACAAACGGGAGGAAGACACGAGTATGAATGTCGGCAAATTCGAGGAGGAAGTGCGACGAATGAGCGAGATTGCCGACCAGATCACTCCTGGCAACATGCTTCTCTGCAACGAATCATTCGCGTCCACGAATGAGCGCGAGGGATCGGAAATCGGTCGGCAAGTGGTGCAAGCCATGACCGAAGCAGGGGTGAAGGTGGTGTATGTGACGCATCTCTACGATCTGGCGCACGGGTTTGAGATGCAGGGAAGCGATAACGTTCTGCTCCTGCGCGCCGAGCGTGGTGACGATGGCACTCACACCTTCAAGCTGACCGAGAATCCACCACTGGCCACCAGCTTTGGTCGCGATCTCTACGCGCGGATATTCGGAGCTTGATACTCCACTACCAGTTGGCGATGCCCTTACCGAGGATGTTGACACCGATCAAAATTAACACTGCCGCAGAAACGACCGCCATGTTGCGTACCATCCAGCGATAGCCGATATCAACGATCTTTCCGACCCGATCAGGAGAGACCACATAGGCGATAGCAGTACCGGCGACAGTGATCGACGCCAGGACAACAAAGAGCCCGATCGAAACCAGGGCCTGAGCCGAACTCAGCCCGTTCTGGGCAATAAGCGTTCCTATCGGTAGTATCAGAATCACGTGCTTGGGATTGATGGCAGAGGCCACCACGCCGACCACTACGGCCTTCCCTGGTGTTGTCTCCGCCAGAGACGAGAGAAAGCCGGGAACGACGGCTTCCTCTACTGATCCTATCCGCGAACGAATCTTCTTGGCCGCCAGCGCCAGCATGGCTGCGCCAAGCACCATCTGAATCAATCCGATCCAACGCCGCGGATGATCGGCATCACCGGCCGGAACTTGCGACGAAAGCATCGTCAAGAGAGCAGCCAGTATCGTCAACCCCAGTATCCAGCCAACAGCGAAATTAGCACCGGTTCGCTTGGGTGAGGGAGTCTGCAGCATGATCGCGATGGTAATAATGGGGATAGGACCAAAGGCGATGGTCAGGGCGTAAGGTAAGAGACTCCCGATTACTTCTTGCATGTCTCACCATCGTTTCCAGCCACAGCGAACCGACACCTTCGATCTGAATTGGTAGCTGGCCGCCAATATAGCGTATATCACGCCACTATGAGAGCCTCTACCACATTGGCAGGATCACGAGATCGTCGCCAGCAACTCCCGCACGATCTCACTGATGATGATCTCACCCACGACCATGTCGGGCACATCCTCGGTATAGACCGCGACAACCAGCGGTCCATCCGGAGTCGCCACGAAGCCAGCATCGTTAACCACCGTAGTAAAGCTACCGGTTTTGCTGCCCCAAACCGTGCCTTCCGGCACAAAGCGACCGATGCGGCGATCATTGCTCTGGAGCTGCAGCATCTCCATCATGGACATGCAGCTGTTGGCACTGGCCGCGGTGCCCTCCAGAATGGCGTTCACCATCGTCACGAACTCGGCTGGTGTAGCAAGGTTCTCCGGCTCGCCCTCTAATGCCGGGCGTCCCCGCATTGGTCGCCCAAGCACACTCTGGTGCACACCCATCGACCGCATCGTGGCGTTCACATTCTCCATACCAACGTGATTGATGAGGATATTTGTGGCCGAATTATCGCTGATGCTGATCATGAGGTAGCAGACATCGCGCAGGGTCATCTCCAAACCCGTATGCATCTCCTGCAAAATACCGCTACCGGGAACCCTGTCGGCTTCGGTCAAGGTATAGGTATCACTCAGGCTGAGCTTGCCCGCATCAATCTGGCGGAAAAGCTCGATCATTATCGCGATCTTGATGGTGCTGGCGGAGAGGAAAATCTCATCCTGCCGATGTCCGTTGCTGGAACCATCCGGCATGAGCGCAAAATAGCCGATACGGGCGCCCTTTCCCTCGGCGGCCTTGACGATTGCTTCGACTGACATTGCACACTCTCCCAAATGATTACGTACACAATGCCGTCACAATACCAACGGGGTCACACTCTGTGAAGACGGCTCGCAAACAGGGCACAAACAACACTCGTCGCGAAGAGCATGGTTACCAGCGGCATAAGCGTGCCATTGGCCAAAAATCCCAGAATCAGCGAGCCAACCATACCGCCGCCATACTGGGTAAACCCGAGAAAGGCAGAGGCGCGGCCGCGACCATGCTCAACCGTATTGAGTCCACCAGAGAGCGCATTGGCGGAGATAAGCCCATTGCTGAGACAGTAGCCGAGTAAAAGGGCTCCAAAGAGCCATGCATTCACCCCGACAAGCGCAGCCACGAGTGCCAGCGCACTGAACACAACCGCTATGACCACGCCGATGAAAAGCATGTGATCGACACCGCGTGTGGCCACCATGCGGCGATTGAGCAGATTCATACCGATGATGCCCAGCGCACCTGCTCCGAAGACAAGCCCATACGCATCTGGCGAGAGTCCGTACCAGGAAACAAACGCGAACGACGAACCAGCGACATAACTAAAGACGCCAGCCGTATACGCGCCGGTGATGAGTCCATAAAGAACCAGACGGCGATTACCCAGGATATCGCGAAAAGAGGTCGTATCAATATTGGCGCGGCGCTGGGACGGATGTGTCTCCGGCAGAATCGTCACCAAAAGAACGAGCGCGATCACACCGACGACACCGAGAAACCAGAAAATAGCGTTCCAACCAAACCAATCCAGGATACGGGCACCGAGACTTGGGCCGATCATAGGTGCGATCACCATGATTGCAGTCAGAGTAGAGAGAACCTGCGCAGCGGCTCTGCCTTGATACAGATCCGCCACAATGGCGCGGCCGATAACGACCGCCGCACTTGCGCCGAGCGCCTGGACGATACGGCAGAGTAGCAACACGGTTACACCACCGGCGAGACTGCAGCCGAGTGATCCAACGATGAAGATGCTGATACCGATTGCTAACGGGAGTTTGCGCCCTCGACGATCGCTGAAGGGTCCCCAGAAGAGCTGTCCGATGCTGAATCCGAGCAGATAGCCAGATACAGTCCATTCCAGCGCACCGTGGTTGGCCCCGAACTCGAGCTCCATTGTCGGCATAGCGGGAAGATAAAGATCAGTGCTGATACTGGAAAATCCAAGGAGCAACGCCAGAAAGGCATAGAGCGCCGGGCGCATGCGCTGGTTGGTGGCCGAGTCGGTCACAGTGCACCACCTTCCCTGAACAAAGTGGTCATGTTAGTTCGACAAAGGGATCGTCGAGATCGTAGGGTAGATGACCGTTCTGCTCCGGGCAGACATGTTCGTCTTCCTTAGGCATGCCACACATCGGGCAGATAGGTCGTCCCTTGTTCATGAGATCAGCAGTCTCTTCCGCAAATGCCCGCGCCATTGGCAACGTCATGCGGAAGCGAAGATTGGGTGACGCGTCCATCTCCTCTTGCTGAATATCGTGCGCGGCGATGACCACGACCTGATCGTTGGAGTCGAATCCCATTTCGATGCGACCGACACGAAACTGCAGATCGGTATCCTCGTCGATCACATCGCCTTCCACGGTCCATTCGGGTTCCCGCACGGGAATGTACTCCAGGATCTGCTCCATCGCGAGACCAAGCGCCTGCACCTGCTGCTTCTCCATCCACAGAATCCAGGTAAGACCGCTCACCACCACCACGATGCGAAAGCGACGCTTGCCGGGCTCGCCCAGCGCCTGTGGGATGACCAACCGGGCATCGCCTCCGGGAATGTTGTCCATACTGTGGCACTCTCTCCTTAACAGGAATGGGAGGCGGTGTAGCCTCCCATTCATTATCCCAAATGCTGGCAAGTGTGGAGTACCGGAGTTACGAAACGTCCTCGTCTTCGGCGGGGACAACCACTTGCGCCGGTTCAGTAACCGGCTCGGCATCGACCTTGTCCGTCGATTCGGCAGGCTTGCGCGCAGGTGCTGTGCGCTTGGCCGGTTGCTGGTAGTTCTCCTGTGTACCCGGAACGTGCTTCAGCAGCTCCTGCAGATTCACGCCAGTCAGTGCTTCCAGCAATGCCGGAACCTGAGCAACCAACTGCGTCATATCGCCAGTGATGCGATTCATACCGGTGGTGGCACCATCGCCATCGCCGCCGGTGGAGACCACCGTAATCTTGTCCACCCGATTGAGTGGCTCGGCCGCAGCGCGCACCATCTCTGGCATTTGGCTAAGCAGCTTGTCCAGGATCGCGGCCTGATTGTAGTTCTGGAACGCAGCCGCCTTGATCTGCATGGCATCGGCCTCGGACTTGCCCTTGGCCAGAATGATCTCAGCCTCGGCCTGACCGGTGATGCGCACAACCTCGGCCTGCGCCTCACCTTCGAGTCGCGTCTTCTCCGCTTGCGCCTGTGCCTGAAGCACCTGTCGCTGGCGATCGGCTTCCGCAAGCGTTTCGATACGCTGCTTCTCCACTTCCGCCGCACGAAGCACGGTGGCGATCAATTCCTTCTCACGGCGGAGGATTTCGGCCTCTTGCACCGCGATCTCGCCTTGCTTGCGCACCTGCTCAACGCGAACCTGCTCCTGCACAATCTTCTGCTGCTGGATGCTGGCCTCAATCTCATAAGCCTTGTCGGCCTGGGCTCGCTGTTCTTGCACCGAACGCTCGTACTCGGCCTGCTTGAGGTTCAGGTCACGCACGGCCTCGGCCTGCTTGGTTTGGCTGAGTGATTCCGCCAGCACCTTCTCCTGCTCAGCCGCAGCTTCAGCGATCTTGGCCTCGCGCATCGCCTGAGCACGGCGAATAGCAGTATCGCGTTCTGCCTCTGCCATGGCGATATCGGCTGTGCGGCGCACGAGCGCGACATCCGGCTTACCCATATTCAGGATGTACTCGTTGGAATCGGTGACCTCGCGGATGGTGAAGCTCACCACCTCGAGACCCATCTTCGACATATCCTCGGCCACGTTCGCACGCATGCGATCAGCAACCATCTCTGGTTCTTTCACAATCGCTTCAACGGTGAGCTGACCGACGATACCGCGCAGATGACCTTCCATCACCAACCGGATCAGTCCCTGCATGGCTTCGTAATTCATGCTGAGGAACTGCTCGGAGGCAGTGAGAATGCTGACCGGATCCGACTTCACCTTGATCTGCGCAACCGCCTCCACATTCACTGCCACACCCTGATTGGTGTAGAGATCCTGGGTGGGTGCGACATCGAAGCTCATCAGCTCCAGACTAAGCTCGCGGCTCTGCTGGATCATCGGCCAGATCACCTTGCCGCTGCCCTTAACAACCTTGGTACCACCGAAACCGTAAACGATGAGCGCTTCGTTTGGACCAACCTTACGGTAGAGCCGCGCGATGATAACTGCCAACAGCAGCAGCACAACGACCATTACACCAACAATGGTCAGAATCGAGATTAGGTCCATAAACACCTCTCCTTACGAGCCGACATTGGCTCAATCCTCATCATCGAGACTGATTTCATCCATCAGTTCAGCCCAGGGCTGCACAATGGCGACGCCTTTCTCCACTGACAAGATAACGACCTCGATGTCTCTTCCGATCCCTATCTCATTCTTTGATCGCGCAGGTAACGCATGTCGCGAGCCGTGTCGCTCAAAAACGATTTCACCATAGCCATTCGGCAGAATCGTGCTACTGACATGACCGATCTGACCAATTTGATCCCAATCATGCGGATCGAGTTCAGGGCTGTTCTTGCGTAGAAACGAATAGAGAAACCAGGAAATCAGCCAGGCACCAGCCACACCGAAGACGATCCCGACGATGAGCGCGAGCCCAACTACCCATCCGAAGCCGTTGCGCAAGAGATAGGTAACACCGCAAAACCAGGTGATAAACGCCAGGATTGAACTGACGTTAAGGAGTTCGAAACCATGCTCACCACCATGATCAAGATCGTGGCCGACATCGTGACCGATGTCACCACCATGATCCGCACCGACATCGCCAAAACCAAGCAATACCGTGGCCAGAGTGAACAAAACACCGAAAAGGAATCCGCCAACGAGAAAAGCATCAAAAAGATCGTTGATTGGAAACATTGATAACTCCTTCCCGTGACAAATAGGGGATGTGTTCAATCAAATTATACCGTGTTTGCCGGATTGATTGTGGCGGCATTGTTACAGCCAAGTGGTGTACGATCAGCAGAGAAGTGTGTAGGTACGTTCACCCCGGAGACCATCCCTCGCCTGCCATGTATATGCCCGGACGTCACAAACTCAATGTACCCGCGTATAGCGTGTCCACCGACCGCTGGCGCGATTTTGACTGGATGCTATTCCTGACCATGGGCGTGCTCATGGCCTTTGGCACCATTAGCATCTGGAGTGCGGTAGGTCTACCGAATCCCGCCCAGGAGCTCTTCAACGATGGCACCAAGCACCTCCTCTTTGGCATCATCGGTCTCGGAATCATGTTCTTCTTCGCTACCGTGGATTATCGCTATCTGGAAGCGGTGGTGTGGCCTCTGTATGCTGGAGGTATCCTGTTGTTGCTCGCGGTCCAGACACCGCTTGGTGTGACAGTTGGTGGTGCTCAGAACTGGATCAATGTCGGTTTCACACTGATCCAACCGAGTGAGTTCACCAAGATCACCACGGTTCTTGCCCTGGCCTCCTATTGCGCTGGCCAGGGATATGAAATGCGGAGACTGAGCAACTTCGTCATTGCCGGGCTAATCGTTGCACTCCCCTCGGGGCTGATCCTTATCGGTCCCGATCTCGGGCAGACCATGGTCTATATCGCTATTTGGTTCAGCAGCCTTATGGCCATGCGTACCAGCAAATTGTGGATCTGGCTGACAGTGATCATGATGCCGCTTTTCGGTCTCTTTGCCTGGCAGTTTGTTTTGCAGGAGTATCAGAAAACACGTTTGCGCGTGAGCTTCAATCCAACCATCGATGAACTCGGAGCCGGGTACCAGATCATTCAGGCGCGCACGGCTATCGGTGCAGGTGGGATCTTCGGGGAAGGTATTCGGGGCGGAACCCAGAGTACGCTGAATCTCCTCGGTGTAGCAGAATCGGACTTTATCTTCGCGCATGCCAGCGGTATGTTCGGCTTCGTGGGCATGACTGGACTCATCATCGCGATGGTGATTCTCATCTGGCGATGCCTGATCGTTGCAGAAGTCGCGCGCGATCAATTTGGCCAAATGATTGCTATCTGCGCCGCAGGTATGTTCTTCTTCCAGGCCACACTCAATATCGGTATGAATGTGGGATTGATGCCAGTGGCCGGTATCACGCTGCCGTTTGTGAGCGCGGGCGTGAGCTCGCTGTGGACGAGTATGGCCTTCATCGGAATCCTTCAGAGCATACGCATGCATCACCGGAAGCTGGGATTCCAACCGCTCAATTCATAGCCGTAGGGGCGGATGCTGGAAGGTATCCGCCCGAGCTGACCATTTCGGGCCATATAGTGCCGGGCGCGACACCAGGGTCGATACTCCTCCGGAGATCGCCCCCTACGTGTTTCTACGACTTCGGAATGACGATGGATTATCGCGGCACTTTGCGTATGATGTCGTATGCAACATCACCAGTGATGCCGGCAATCTGGGCGAGTTCGCGGGCGGCCTTGGCGGGTTTGAGTCCCTGAGCCAGGAGGCTGCGAGCTATATCATCGATGTCACCCACTGCTGCCTCTTCACCGCCCGCCCCCACAACGATGACAATCTCTCCTCGTACATCTATTTCAGCATATGTAGTAGCAAGCAACGATAATTCTCCAGAGGTGATTTCCTCGAACTTCTTGGTCAACTCACGGGCAATGACACAGCGTCGATTCCCGAAGACCTGAAGGAGTTCCTGCAATGTCGTTCCCAGCCGATTGGGACTTTCGAAAAGGACGACCGGCCAGGTGGTGGACATCGCACGCCCAAGCATGGAGGTGCGCTCTTCACCCTTGCGATCGATGAATCCGAGGAAGATGAAGGGGCCGCTCACCAGGCCGCTGGCACTCACGGCCGCAATAGCGGCACTGGCGCCAGGAATCGGTATCACTGCGTGCCCAGCCTCGTGCGCGGCCGCGACAATCTCCTGTCCGGGATCCGCAATCGCTGGTGTACCCGCATCGGTAATGATCGCAACATCCCCCTGCTCCAGCGCGTCGAGAAGCGTCTGTTCACGCTGACTCCGATTGTGATGGTGGTAGCTGATCATGGGCGTGGAAATATCGAAATGCGTCATTAGCGTCCGACTGTGACGCGTATCCTCTGCCGCAATAAGCGATACCGACCTCAGCGTTTCCACTGCACGGGGAGTCATATCCTGCAGGTTACCGATTGGTGTTGCGACGACGTAGAGCGTGCCCATCTGATTCTCCGGCCTGTACACCAACGGCTATACTTGGGTTCTGTCACATACCCGCCATGATCGGTGCTTCACCGAAGTGTGGCGCAGTCCCCGGAGTTGCTTCAATGTTTGATGGATCGCTGTTCGATTTGAGCGCCTACGGCCCGAAAGAGCCGGAGAATGACGAACCGACAGCGGAAGAAACCGATGACGAACCGGGTGTCGAAGAATCACACCAACAGGATGCTGACGACATTGCTCAGAACGAAGGTATCACCACGGAAGAGACTCCCGTCATTCTTGATGTAGTGATAGAGGACGACGGGGCAGCATCGGAAATCATAGACACGAGTGTGGCTGATATCCCACTGGAAACAGCAATCATCGCACCACCGCTTCCCGTTGCAAACGCGACGCCCACCGCGCTCTATCGTAAATATCGACCGCAATCGTTCGATGCCGATGATCTTTTTGGTCAGGATCACGTTGTTAATACGCTACGCAATGCGATCGCGCTGGATCGAATCGCGCATGCGTACCTCTTCTGCGGTCCGCGTGGAACTGGCAAAACGACCACTGCCCGCATTCTTGCCAAGGCAGTCAACTGCGAGGATCCCGATCCCCACAACCGACCCTGCAATGTATGCCGCAGTTGCGTCGCTATCAATAGCGGGGCTACCACAGATGTCATTGAGATCGATGCTGCCAGTAATCGCGGTATCGACGATATTCGCGATCTCCGCGAACGCGTCAAATACGCTCCCACACAGTTGCGCACGAAGTTCTACATTATCGACGAGGCGCACCAGATCACCGGTGCCGCAGCAAACGCCTTCCTGAAAACACTGGAAGAACCACCTGCGCATACGAAGTTCATTTTGGCGACAACCGATCCGGAGGATCTCTTGCAGACGATTGTCAGCCGTTGTCAGCGCTTCGATTTCCGTCGCATCCCCCTGGATGCAATGGTCGCGAATCTGACCAAGATTGCAGCAGCGGAGCAGATCGAGATCGAAGACGACGCCAAGGTGATGATCGCGCGACATGCCACCGGTTCACTCCGCGATGCCCAGGGGTTACTCGATCAGGTGGCGGTCTATCGCGAAAACGCCGATGATGCAGGAACGCACGTGACCGTCGATCTCCTGCGGACCGTGCTCGGTGTCAGCCGCAATGATCGTGTAGAAGCGATTGCGACCGCCCTTGCTGATCGAGACGCGGGTATGGGTGTGCGGGCTATTGGCGATGCCGTGGCGGACGGCGAGGATGTCCGCCAACTGGCACGCCAGTTGTTGACCTATATGCGTGAGCTCCTGCTGGAGAAATCCGGCGGGCTCAGCGATCTGGATGCCACTGGCAAGCAACTGGCGCAACGGTTCGATCTGGGTGAGTTGGCCGAACTCACACGCTTGCTAGGCGATATCGACTTCAAGGTGAAGCACGCCACCATCGCACAGTTGCCGCTGGAGATTGCGGTGGTCGAGGGCGCTTTACGAGGATCTCGTCCTGCCCAACAGCCAGCTCCGCAAATCCAGCAACCATCCGCACCAGCATCACCTCAACCGGAGATGAAGCCGGCAGGATCGGGATCGCTCATCAATCGGGTTCGCAGCGGTGAACGTCGGCAACCAACACCGCAGGAGCAAACGCCCCGGCCACAACCTGGCCCGCTGCAGCCAGCCTCCGATCCGGCCCCTGCTCATGAACAACCAGCAGCACCGGCACCACAGCCGCAACGTTCTACCTCAGGCGGACGTTTGGGGTTGGAAACACTGCGCAATCGTTGGGGTCAGGTGCGCGCCGATGTGAGTGCGGTGAATGTACGCATTGGCGCATTGATGAGTGAAATGGATCCGGCGGCGCTGGAGGGGAACAAAGTCATTCTTACCGTCCCCTACCCATTTCACGCTGGCAAGATGAACTCGGACGACACCCGTCCAATCGTGGAAGATGTCCTGACCAGAGTCATGGGGACACCGCTAACGCTGGAGTGTTTCACCACCGAAGATTTCCGCAGCCGTACTCCAAGAACAACATCGGCTCCAGCGGTACCTGAAGTTGCCGAAGAGCCAGCCCAGAACACACCCACCGAGAGCATCGCGCCCGAGATTGATGCGACTGATTCGCTACGGGCGCTTCGGAACATCTTCGATGCCGAAGAGATCGACCCGGAAGGAGAAAGCTAGAACGATCTTCACAGAACAGGAATCTGTGCGTGTTTACGTCTCAGCCGAGGGTTATCCGACCGGGGTGTCGTTCACCGGGGTTGCCTGGGGCGTCGAGACCGGGGTCGCCTGAGGTTCGGTGCCGAGCGGTCGGGGTTCCAGTGACTTGCCAACCACCATCAGCGTGCCATCCGCCTGCTGCCAGATGACGCCCTCGTCGCTCCATTGCAAAGAAGTGATAGGCGCAGCACTCGTTGTGGGAATCTCGACGGCTGGTCCACCCTTAATGCTCTTCACCCAAAGTGAATGCAGGTACCAACCTCCCGCATCGTTCACCATGACCGCGTAGACCACGGAATGACCATCCGGCGAGACGGCGGCATGGGTGATAGTGGCGTTGGGGCCTCCCTGTCCACTGGTAGCGAGCATCGTTGGCTCTTCATCCGCAAAGCGATAGACATAGAGTTGACCGTGCATCACCACACCGTCGGAGAGTGTGCCAGCAACAACCACCAGGCCGAGGCCACTCGGTAACCACTGAAGATTGCTGAGTACCATACCACTTTCGTCCGAGAAGAGATCCAGCTCAGTCGCTTCATCGTGACCCATATCGAGCATATACACTCTCTGATCACCGTTCTGCGTCCGCGTCTGAATAGCAATCTGCGAATCCATAGGACTCCAGATAGCCCTTACGACGTCGCCGCTGGTGCCTGTGCGACTAATGGGCATCACAGCGCCACTCATCGAAACATGCTGGCTCACACCTGGCCCAGAAACAATGACAGCATTGCCCTGGGGTACCCAGTCGATGTGCATCTGATCGGACCGATCCGGAATAAGCACGACCGGCGTCGCACTCTCTGGCGTCGCCTGAACCTGTACCACCGGAGGTACCGAAAGCAGGATGAAATCACTCAACGCTGCTCCATCCGCACCGTAGAACTGCACCACTAATCGGTTACTCCGGACCGCCAGAATCCCGACCCGATCACCGGTAGGGGATGCCGCGTAATCCACGACACTCATATCCTCGGAAACATCCAGAGTGGTAAAGACACGGTTCGCAGTATCGTAGGATGTCAACACATCATTAATAGTGAGGTAGACAAATCGCGGCGCGCTACGCGTGTCGAGCAGACGAGATGCGGACTGCGTAGCTGCAGCCGTCGCTGTCGGAGGGGCGGTGGGAGCTGTTGTGGCTGTAGCGCTGACGGTCGAGGTCGGACGCGGATCATTGACGAATTGTGGCCCGCCATCGTCCTCACTGGAACCACACGAGGCCAAAACGATCGCCAGACACAGCAGGACCAGACTGCTCTTCAGGCGCTTGCTCACAACTGGATTGTAGCTAGCGGCAGTGCGCAGGCGCATGAGGACCTCTCCCGACATACCAAACCCTAGCTTACCACGCCGATACCCGACCGGAAGGAGTATTTCGTGCGAAAATAGGGGTATGAAATCCGCCCCAATGCGGATGTATTTTGCCGATCGCCAGGGAGCATCAATGAGTACGTGTGAGCCCGATTTATCGCGCATCGCCACCGAACAACGAAATCCGAATTCGAGCGAGATCGATCGACTATCAACGCTCGAAATGCTGACCGTGATCAATAGCGAAGATGCCAGAGTAGCTCCGGCGGTAGCCACGGTGATTCCGCAGATCGCGCGCGCAGTTGATGGCATCGTTGAGCGCATCGGACGTGGTGGCCGGCTGATCTATATCGGTGCGGGCACGAGTGGACGACTGGGTGTGCTGGATGCGTCAGAGTGTCCACCAACCTATAACACTCCTCCCGAACTGGTGGTCGGCATCATCGCCGGTGGCGATCATGCGCTACGTCATGCTGTTGAACACGTTGAGGATTCGCCCGAGGCAGGCGCTGCGGCACTAAAAGAGATTGGACTCACTGCGAACGATACCGTTGTTGGCATTGCCGCAAGCGGACGCACACCATATGTGCTCGGCGCGATCGCATACGCACGCGAAGTCGGTGCACTCACAGCTTGCATCTGTAGCTCGCCTGGATCGGTGCTGGGCGAAGCGGCGGAGATCCCCATTGAGGTGCCATCCGGACCAGAAGTCGTGACGGGTTCAACGAGAATGAAGTCGGGCACAGCGCAGAAACTGGTGCTGAATATGCTCAGTACCGGAGCCATGATCCGGTTAGGCAAGACATTCGGCAACTTGATGGTCGATGTGCAACCAACGAACGAAAAGCTGCGGGTGAGAGCTGTGCGCATCGTAAGTGAAGCGACTGATCTCACTGCCGAAGAAGCGCGGGCGGCGTTGGAAGCTGCAGGCGGCGATGTTAAGGCAGCGATTGTTTCGTCGCTCACGGGGGTGTCACCAGAGACAGCCAGGTCGCAGCTGGCGCAAGCTGGTGGACGTATCCGCACAGTCGTTGAAGGGGGCATGGCATGAGCACGATGTTCTATGCCGGTGTCGATGGCGGCGGTACCAAGACCGCAATCGTTGTAGTTGATGACACCGGTAACGAAGTTGCTCGCGCGACGACAACAACATCTAACTCCGCCGTCATCGGCCATGCTAATGCTGCCGGCGTACTCTGTGATTTGGTCGAGAAGACCTGTGGCACAGCTGGCATCGCCATGCCTCTGGCTGGTCTCTGGTGCGGACTCTCTGGCTCGGATCGCCCTGAGGATCAGGCCCAGCTTCAACCACGCCTCGAGCATCTCACCAGGGATTTGCGGCTCACCAACGATGCTGAACTCGCCATGGGAGCACTGCCAGGGGAGGTCGGGATCGTGCTCGTTAGCGGCACTGGGAGTATCGCCTTCGGCCGCAATCCTGAAGGGAAACGTCACCGTGCCAGTGGCTGGGGCCACATCTTCGGAGACTACGGGAGCGGGTATGATATCGCCCGCAAGGCGCTTTATCAGTATTCGGCGTATATCGATGGTTATGGACCATGGACATCGCTGGTCGATCGCTTCACAGAGCTGTATGAACTCACCGACCCCTACTCCATCATCAATCGCATCTATGATGTGAAGACAACCAAGGGCGATATCGCCCGCCTGAGTCGCGTGGTAGTTGCCGAGGCCAATCATGGCGATGCGGTCAGCATCCAGATCATCAACGACGTCGCTGATGATCTCGCGGTCTACGCAGACGCTGTTGCCCGCAAGCTCAGCCTGGGGCTGGCGTTGAATCTGGCCATGGTGGGCGGCATGCTCACTCATGTGCCGATGTTCGAGCAGCGGGTATTGGCCAGGCTGAAAGAGAACTGGGAGATTGGCGCGGTACAGCATGTGACCGATCCTGCCTTGACCGGTGCTCGCGCGATCGCGAGCAAGGAGAGCAAAGTATGAGCGCTATCGCCTTTCGCGGCCACGCCGTTGTCGGCACACATACCGCACCATCTACGATCATCGCGGAAGATGGAGTTATCACCAGTATTCAACGCACGCTACTCTCCGATGGAAACCTGCCCGATACGGTGATCGATGCCGATCTGATTTCGCCCGGCCTCATTGATCTTCAGGTGAATGGTGCGTATGGTGCGCAAATCGACGATGATCCAGCCCACATCGATCTGATCTCCGAGCGTTTTTTGGAAACAGGCGTAACAGCGTGGTTACCGACGGTGGTGACCTCTGCGGCAGAGACCTATCCACCGATCTGCGAGGCGTGGAAACATCGGAATCCCGATGCAGGAGCAGTGCCACTCGGCTTTCATCTGGAGGGTCCGTTTTTGACCCTGGAGAAGAAGGGCGCCCACAAGCCGGAGTTCATTCTCGCCGCCAGTGAAGAACTCTTCCAAAGTTGGCTGGAACAGGACTCGATCGCTCTGGTCACGCTCTCGCCCGAACGGGAGGGGAACCTGCCCCGGATTCGGCAGATGGTCGATGCCGGAATTCTGGTAAGTCTGGGCCATACCAATGCGACCTATGAGGAGTTCATTGCTGGTATCGACGCTGGTGCGCGCAAGGCGACGCATCTCTTCAACGCCATGACCGCGATCCATCACCGTGAACCCGGCGCGATGGTGGCGACGATGGTAGATGAGCGCGTAACAGCTGGATTGATACCGGATGGTATTCACAGTCATCCCGCGACCGTGCGGCTTGCCATCGCTGCCAAAGGCTTTGACGGCATCGTCATCGTCTCCGATATGATGGCGGCCACGGGTCTTGGTCCGGGCACCTATCCACTCGGGACGATGAATGTGATCGTCGACGAAACCAGTGCCCGCCTGGCGGATGGCACGCTGGCGGGCAGCATTCTCACTATCGATCAGGCATTGCGCAATCTGGTGGATTGGAGCGAATGCACACCTGCTCAAGGCATCCACATGATGACCGCTGTCCCGGCACGATTGCTGAACGACGAACGCCGCGGTCGACTGGTTGTCGGCGCGCGCGCCGATATCACCACCTGGAATCGCGATCTGCAGCCGACCTCGACCACAGTCGCCGGCGAGGTGAAGTGGCGCGTCGCAGAGTAGTCTGCCTCCAGTGGTAGAATCTGCGCAGGGATGCCCACCGTGGTACCGCTGTGCACTGAGTTAATGGAGACACCATGAGCCTTTCCCGTGAGGATGTTCAGCATGTCGCCCAGCTCGCTCGTCTGGGAATGGACGATGCCGAGCTCGCGAATATGCAGGAGCAGCTCTCCTCGATTCTTGGACATATTGATGTATTGAACGAGTTGGATACGGACGCGATTCCACCGACCGCCCAGGTGATTGCGCTAAGCAATGTTTGGCGCACCGATGAGCCACGCCCGAGTTTCAGCCAGGAGACTGCGCTGCAAAACGCTCCCGCCCACTACGACGGATTCTTCGCTGTTTCCGCCGTACTTGGTGGCGACGAGGGAGGTTCGGCGTGAGCGATTTGACCCTGTTGACCGCTGCCGAAAGCCGCCGAGCGCTGGATGCGCGCGAGATATCGTCGGTTGAGTTGACCAACGCCTATCTTGATCGCATAGATGCGGTTGAACCGAAGATACACTCCTACCTGCATGTAATGACCGATATCGCCCTCGCGCAAGCAGCGGCGGCCGATACCCGCATTGCAGCTGGCGATGATGTGCGTGATCTCACCGGTGTGCCGGTAGCGCTGAAGGATATCCTCTGCACCACCGATGCTCCGACAACTGCCGCCAGCAAGATTCTGGAAGGCTATGTCAGCCCCTACGATGCTACCGTGGTCGCGAAGTTGCGCGAACAGGGTGCGGTTTTCCTGGGCAAGACCAATACCGATGAGTTTGCGATGGGCTCTTCCACAGAGAACTCAGCCTTCGGCCCGACGTTGAATCCCTGGGGCGAGAATCGTGTACCAGGCGGTTCCAGTGGTGGTTCTGCCGCGGCGGTGGCTGCCCGGGAAGCGGTGATTTCTCTCGGTTCTGATACCGGTGGCTCTATCCGCCAGCCCGCCGGTTTCTGCGGCATTGTTGGTCTGAAACCAACCTACGGTCGCGTTAGTCGCTTCGGGTTGCTCCCCTTCGCCAGCTCGCTGGATCAGATCGGACCGTTCACCCGCACCGTGGAGGACACGGCGATCATGCTCCGCAGTATCGCGGGTCAGGATCGAATGGATAGCACCTCGGCACCAATCGATGTACCGAGCTTCACCGAGAAATTCGGGAGTGACCTCAAAGGTATCAAGATCGGTGTAGCCAAGGAATATTCCGTCGATGGTATGGAAACTGGCGTTGATGCCGCCATGCAGGCCGCGCTGAAGCAGCTGCAGGATCTCGGTGCCGAGTTGGTGGAGGTATCGCTTCCTCACACCGAGTATGCATTGGCGACCTACTACATCACCGCACCGGCGGAGGCGAGTGCGAATCTGGCGCGATACGATGGCGTGCGCTTCGGCAATCGCATTGAGGGCGACGACCTGATCGATACCTACATGCGCACACGCGGTCAGGGATTTGGTCCGGAAGTGAAGCGCCGAATTATGCTGGGCACCTATGCGCTCAGTTCCGGCTACTACGATGCCTACTATGTGAAGGCACAGAAGGTACGCACACTGATCAAGCAGGATTTCGATACTGCGTTTGAAACGGTGGACGCGATTGTCGCCCCCACCTCGCCGACAGTTGCATTCGAGATGGGCAGCCGTACCGACGATCCCTATGCGATGTATCTTGCAGATGTCTTTACGATTCCTGCAAATATGGCCGGTATTCCGGGCATCAGTGTTCCGGCCGGATTCAGCGATGGACTCCCGGTAGGAATGCAGTTCTTCGCCAAAGCGTTCGATGAGAGCACCTTGCTCGGCATCGCTCATGCATACGAGCAGGCGGCTGGATTCTACAAGGAACTGGCCACAGTCTAGTTTCTGTCTCTATACGCCTGGCAACATATAAGGGCCACCAAATTCATCGGTGGCCCTTATACTTCTCACACCTGATTCAACTCGACCCGCTGCTCGAGGAAGATGCGAATGGAATCACCTGGCCAGACGGTCCGCACATACTCCACTGGTTGAGATTTCGTGTCGAGAAAGAGACTGGTAAAGAGGAGTTGAGGACTCCCAACCTCGACGCTCAGGGCTTGCGCTTCGTCATCGGTAGCCCGGACTGCTTCGATCCACCGCTGTGATCGCTCGACGTAAATACCATAGCGATGCGAAAGCGTCTCATGAATCGAGTCGTTTACCAACGGGCGATCCAAAATCCCCTCGACCAGCCGATGCGGGAGAAAAGAGTGGGACAACACGAGCCCCTTACCGTCAACGATGAAGCTGCGCTCAACAAACGCCACCATCTCATCATCACGGATTTGCAGGGCACGGGCGATGTCCTCACTGGGTACCGGAATCACCTTTGCCTGCGTGAGCCGCATCTCCGGGTCATAACCCATATCCACCAAGGCACGTCGCACAATCATGGTCGATGACATTGTCATTGTCACGCGCCCATGGCGGTCAGCTGCTTCACCAATAAAGGTCCCTACCCCTTGCCGTCTGCGCACGATCCCATCTTTATCCAGCTCGGCCAGTGCCTGACGAACTGTCATGCGACTAACACCGTAGTCGTGCGCAAGCTGCGCTTCAGAAGGCAGTTTTCTTGTGGCGTTCCACTCTCCACTCCCTATTCGCGATTGCAGATCGCGAGCAATCTGGAAATAGGTAGCTATTGGGAGACTACGATCTATCGTGTTCACATTACCCTCCAGACTCGCACCAACCTCGGGTTACTCCTCGACAAATCCGTGATCGCCGCCGACACACTTCATTTCGTTCTCGTGCACTAAGTCTTCACCATTTGCGCCGATGAAACCAGTATGCGTGTCCTCCCTCGATTGGGCCCTCGGTTACATGTCAACCGGGAGATATTCCACCACCCCTATTGACAAGAATTTGTTCCATTCTTAGCATAGTCATATGGTCTTCTAGACATCTATATAACTAGATATAGACGTGTTCACATGAACTGGTGACGAAGGGTACACCACCCGCACCACAGAATCTATACGAAAGGAACTCAACACCATGGAACCCCTCACATCCACCGTTCATGAAGAGAGCGTGATCATCGACGGACTCTTCTGCCATCTGGAACGACCAATCAATCCCACCGAGGAAACTCCTGATCTCATGCTCGAGCACATCCAGAAGAGCGGAGTCACGGCCTTCAGCCACTCGCTCATCGCCGATTCGTTTCCAATCGAGATGCCGGAAGCTCTTGCTCATCTCTATCAGGGTGCACTAATGGTCGATAGTATGTCGCACCGCATGATGCAGGTTCGCACCGCAGAAGATCTGCTCACCGCCAAGCAGGAAGGCAAGATCGGCGTCATCTTTAGTACTCAGGGGCTCAACTGCGTCGGCAACGACATTCGCAACGTCTGGATTCTGGCTGAACTTGGCGTGCGCATCATGCAACTGACCTATAACGAGCACAATGCTCTTGGTTCTGGCTGCATGGAGAAGAACGATCAGGGATTGACACGTAGTGGCGAACAAGTGATCGATACCATGAAGAAGTGCGGGGTCGTGCTGGATCTCTCGCACGTTGGTCGACGCACCACACTCGATGCACTGGCTTACGCCAAGGATCCGGTGATCTTCTCTCACATCGGCGTACGCGCATTCAATGGACATCCTCGCAATATCGATGATGAACAGATTCGCGCAACCGCCGCCACAGGTGGTGTCGTTGGTCTGTGTCCTCATTCGATCTTCATCGAGAAAGAGCGTGGGGTTCGTCCGACCATTGACGATTTCGTCGACCAGATTGCTTATGTCGCAGAACTCATCGGCATCGACCATGTCGGGATCGGGACCGATAACTTCTCCCACGACAACTTCTACTCCGAGCTGGGACGACGTTCGTTTGAGCAAGTCTTCCCGACCTTCTTCGCTGGTTATGGTCCAACCGAGAAGCATGTGATCGGGTTCAACGATTGGCCCGAATGGATCAACCTCACCGACAGCCTGCTCCGCCGCGGATTCTCCGCGGACGATGTCAAGAAGATCCTCGGCGGCAACTTCATGCGCGTCTTCGGCCAGGTGTGGAAGTAGGTAGCCCAGACAAACCAGAAATGGAGCACATTCATGGATATGAAGGCAATGGATCGTCAAATTCTCGGCGATATCTGGACCAGCGGCGAATCGTACGAGACGCTGGTGCACCTGTGTGATGTCATTGGCCATCGCTTCGGCGGTAGCGAAAGCGAACGACATGGTGCCGAGTACCTCAAAGGCAAAATGGTCGAGTATGGGTTTGAAAACGTTCACATCGAAGAGTTCCCGATGGCCAGTTGGGGACGGGGTTCCTGCAGTCTATCGATAGCCGAACCAATCGATCGAGAACTTTCCGCGATCGCCTTGCCCTACTGTCCCTCAGCCACGATCACCGCGGCGATGATCGACGTGGGTGATGGTGAGGAAGAGGATTTCGAGCGCCTCGGCGAGGAAGTTCGAGGCAAGATCGTTCTGACCAACGCGGAAACCAACAAGCCCGGCGTCAAGGGCCGCAGTCATCGCAATGACAAGTTCGCACGCGCTATTGCCTATGGGGCTGTTGGATGCGTCTTCATGAATCAGAATCCCGGGCTACTTCGCATTACGGGTAGCTTGCTGGGTAGTGATCCGACCAGAGACGACGCGGCCTCTCGCGAGGCGGCTATCCCAGGTATTGGCATTAGCTACGAAGCCGGTATGACAATCCGGCGATTCGCGAAGAAGTCAGCGTTATCGCTCACGATCAAAACTGATAACAGGACCTTCGAATCGACATCGCGGAACGTTATCGGAGATATTCCGGGGAGCGAGTTCCCGGATGAAATTGTGGTTATCGGCGCTCATTTTGATGGACACGATGTCTCTCAAGGTGCTGGCGATGATGCGGCGGGTACGCTCAGCGCCATGGAAGCGGGTCGCGCCCTTGCGGCTTTTAAGGGAACGATTCGCCGCACAATCCGAATTGTCGCCTTCGGCTCCGAGGAGATTGGTTTGTTGGGTTCCAACTACCACGCCCGCACCCACTGTGGGCAAACTCCTCAGAAAACCTACCGATTCGTGCTCAATCTGGATGGTGCGGGCCGCGGTGAGACCGGAACGGAGTTCCTGCGAGTGCTCTCCCTCCCGGATGTGCAAGCCTATTTCGAAGCCGCTCAAGATGACATGAACTATCGCTTCGACGTCGCTGATGTCTACAGTCAGCATTCCGATCAATTCCCCTTTGCGGTTCGTGGAATCCAAACCAGTCAACTCATCACCATGGAGCGATCCGGCGGACTCGTTGGCCGAGGTTGGGGGCATACCGAAGCGGACACCGTGGACAAGGTGCATTTGCGTGGCTTGCAGGTATCCGCGGCATTGGGTGCCCGTCTCGCACTCAGAATCGCGCAAGATGATACCTTCCCTGCCCACCGCCTGGGCGAAGACGAAGTTCGAGATCAGTTGACCAGAGCCGGTATTCTCCAGCGCCAGATTGACGAAGGAGTATTCCCGCCGCGGAACTGAGTTCCGCGGATAGCGGGGCCATCCCTGTCATGGTCAGGGAGCGAAGTTCGTGGTCCCAAGGAGGACACCATGCTCGCTTACGTGATTCGTCGCGTGCTGTTAGCCATTCCAACACTCCTGGGCGTCATTCTGGTGACTTTCTTTCTCGTGCGCGTGACAGGTGATCCATCGTCGTTCGTGTTGGGAGACACAGCACCCCAAAGTGCCGTGGACGAATTCCGTGCCCAACACGGACTCGACAAACCGCTGCTTGAGCAGCTGCTCACATACATCAAGGGGATTCTGCACGGTGATCTCGGCACATCCATTCGCACGAACCAACCGGTAACAGAGCTATTCATGAGTCGCCTACCGGCAACACTACAACTGGGGTTGGCTGCGTTCGGATTCGCAATCGTCACTGGCGTGACTATCGGCGTCCTCTCCTCGGTCTTCCGCAACACCGTGTTCGATCAAATCGTCCGTCTAACGGTAATCATCGGGCAGGCTGTACCCGGATTCTATCTGGGATTGCTGCTGATCATCTTCGTCGGCGCAAAGCTTCAGTGGCTCCCCACCGGTGGTCGAGGCGGAATTGATCACCTGATCCTGCCCGTGTTGACGCTGAGTTCTCACCTCATCGCTGTCATTGTGCGCTTTACCCGCGCCACCATGCTGGACGTTCTGCATTTGGACTACATCCGCACTGCTCGCGCCAAAGGTCTGAACGAACGCACCATTATCGTGAAGCACGCCCTGCGAAATGTGCTCATTCCTCTGCTGACGCTGCTTGCGTTGCAATCCAGCGTGTTGTTCTCGGGCGCTGTTGTCACGGAGACCGTATTTGCCTGGCCAGGTGTTGGGCGATTCGCCTACGACGCCATCTCTCAGCGCGATTTTCCCATCGTTCAGGGCACCGTGCTGATACTTACAGTCTTCGTCGTTTTGTTGAATCTGTTGGTCGATGTAGCCTATGCGCTTGTCGATCCACGCATCCGGTACTGAAAGGATCTCACCATATGAGTCTCGCAAGTACAGGGAGTAATCAACGCGCAGTTCGGGGTATCTGGCAACGTCGCTTCCAGGTCTTCTGGCGTAGCTCAGTCTTGACCAGAGCTTGCACCGTCGGTTTGGCTGTGATGATTCTCATCGCCCTCGTGCCCCCTTCGTGGTGGCCAACCAGCGCATCTGAGATCAATCTTCTGCTCCGTCTCCAGGCACCTGGGACAGCAGCCGATGGATCGTTCCATCTTCTGGGAACGGATGCATTGGGAAGAGACCTCTTCTACCGCGTGCTCGCTGGCACACGCCTGACACTGATGATCTCCGTATTGGCCACCCTGATTGCAACGATCACCGGCACGATTGCTGGCCTGGCGATCGGCTATTTCCGCGGCTGGCTCGACACGATCCTCTCCAGAGTCATCGACATCATGTTGGCGTTCCCGACGCTGCTCCTGGTGTTGGCCCTGGTGGTAGCCATAGGGCAGAGTAAATCGACGCTGATCGTCGTCCTTGGCGTGGCGGGCTGGGCGGGTTACACCCGCGTCATCCGCGGCACGGTCATGTCGCTGCAGGGCATGGAGTACGTCGAGGCATCCCGAGCGGTTGGTGCGCGGTCACCTCACATCATCTGGAATCACCTGCTGCCCAATGCTGCCTCACCGATCCTTGTTCTTTCGACGCTCAGCCTGGCATCCATCGTCCTGTCTGAATCATCAGTGAGCTTCCTGGGCCTGGGTGTACAGCCACCCGAGATGACCTGGGGCGGCATGATCGGCGACGGTCGCAGCCACATGTTCAACGCCTGGTGGGTAGCGTTCACGCCAGGTTTGGCAATCGTGCTGGTGGTGTTGATTTTCAACGTAATTGGTGACTCTATCCGCGACGCGTTTGATCCCCGTAGCCGTGCAGATACCTAGGTGGCCAACGCCACGACAAGGGAGGTGTATCTATCCGTGATTTCAGGAGTTCCGATTCGTAACACGCTACATTACAGGAGTATTCACCATGAGCATTAGTCAGAATCGACGGCAGTTTATCGGCGGTTCGATCGCCACTGCTGTGGCATTGGGAACAGCTGGTACGAACGTGCTGGCCGGAGCTACCCCCCTGGGACGAGACCGCCTCTACCAGGCAACTCCGTATCCAGAATCCAACCTTCAGAGCGAGAAAACCCTGACCATCGGTCAGGAAGTCAATCCGACTACGCTCAATCTGGCGCTCTCCACGAATGCGTCGTTCCAGAACATCAGCGGTCAGATTGTGGAGCAGTTGGTACGGTTCTCAGCGGATGGGGCCTCGATCGAGCCCTGGTTGGCGGAAGAGTTCTCCTGGGTCGACGATACGACACTAGAACTAAGAATCAAGCAAGGTGTGAGCTTCAGCAACGGAGAGCCGCTGGATGCGACAGCGGTGAAGTTCTCTATTGACGAGTTTGCGGCAGCAACCCCATACCAGACCTATCTGTTGCCTGACATCTATGACAGTACGGAGATCATCGACGATCATACCGTTCAAGTTCATCTCACTGCAGCTTTCGCACCATTCACCGGCTTCCTGGCTCGTGGTGGTGCAGTCTTCCCGCCTGTCTATTATCAGGAGATCGGCGCGGATGAATTTGGTCTGAAGCCAATCGGTACTGGCCCCTTCGTACTCGAAGAATGGGCAACGGACTCATATGTTCGCCTGACCAGAAACGATGCGTACTGGAATGGGCCGCATCCCCTAAAAACCGTCACATTCTCCATTATTCCGGAGAACACCGCACGATTGGCCGCATTGGAAGCCCAGGAGATCGACCTGACAACGGTGCCGATCGAGGCGCTGGATACGTTGGCCAACAGCAGCGCCAACTCCGCGGTGACGGTTCCCGGACTGCGCAAGTACGCCATGTTCTTCGACACGAAGAGCGGCCTGACTCCGGAGCTCTCCGATGTTCGCGTGCGTCAGGCTCTCAATCATGCCGTGGACAAGCAGGCGATCGTGGATATGGTCTATCTCGGCTACGCATCGCCGCTGCAGGGTCAGTGGATCTCCGAGCAGGAGGTCGGGTTCAATCCTGAATTGAGCATGTTCGAGTACGATCCAGATCTGGCGAAAAGCCTTCTGGCAGAGGCTGGATACCCTGATGGTTTCACCATGCAGTTCACATACCGTTCACCTGTCCACAAGGAGCTGGGAGAGATCGTATCGTCCTATCTCCAACAGATAGGAATTACGGTGAATCAGCGAGGTCTGGAAGCCGGTGCATTCGTTGCTGCCCAAGGCGATCTCACGATTGGACCACATCAGCAAGGATTGTTGCTGCCGCCAAACCCGTTCTATAACCTCAATCTCTTTGCCCATGGAGGCAAGTACGAATGGCACATTCTCAGCGACGAATACACGGATCTGGTTTACCAGGGCGTGGTGACATTGGATGAGGAGGAGCAGGTTGGCTTCTATCAACAAGCCTCACAAGTCGCCTACGATGATCCCCCGGCGCTCTATCTCATCATGCCGCATGATACGTATGGCGTTGGCAACCGGGTAATTGGATTCAACCCGCGGCTTGATCAGGTGATTGATCTCTACGCGGTCGATGTGGCCGAATAATTCCCCAGACCTCTCTTCAGGGGAGGCATATGCACCGAAGAGGTGGAGCCTGGCTGACTCCACCTCTTCATCGTAATTACGTAGCTTCTGACTACTCCAGAAGGGCCTATCCGTTCTGGTAACGAATACCGTACTCGTTGCCGGGATCCCGATAGATAGCGTGGACATGATCGCGAGGATCATTGGTCAACTGATCTTGTGGCGAGTACTCGACGATGATCGTTGGTCCGGCCACACGCCAGTAGGCATCGCTATCCCATGCCGTCGGGCCATACCAGGCGAAGTAGGTCTGATCGTAGACATCCGTCACCTCGGCGAGGCGGGCGACGGCATGCTCGTCATTCAGCGTACCGGTGTATTTGCTGACCAAATCGGTCACGAGGGCTTGCTGCTCTTCCGTGAGATCGGCGATGAGAACGCCTTCCGCGGCAAGCTCCACGACCTCGGAAACCATCGGCCCAGAGACAAGGTCGATGCGTTTGCTTCCGACCACTGCCTGTGCCTGCTGATCGGCATCCAGCGCGTTGATGAGCGTAAAGGCAGCATCATTCATATCACCAATGGGACGTACCTCTTCGCCATCATCATCCGTATATGTGGTGGGTTGGCTACCAAAGAAACTTGGGGTGAGGCTGATGCGGCCATTCACAATGGTGGCGTTGACGGTTGTGTGATGACCGGTGAACTGCCATTGCCAGGCACTATCGGTACCGGGTTCACCGATAAACGCCACGTAGAAATTGTCGCTACCGTAATCGCTCTCACCGCTGCCGCCGGGGCCACCTTCAGGGACTTCGCCATTAGCCTCCATATTCTTGAGGATTTCATCAGCGGTCCAGGCGGAGGTAACGCGGCGATATCCATCCTCGCTCAAGGTAGTTTGCATTACCGGGAGCCAGGCGGCCTGCGAGGCTTCACTGAGGTTGCCCCACATCAGGCCATCGCGTGGATCAAGCGCGGCCGGGAAATTCGACCAATTGCGCTTTTGCTCATCATCCGACCAATCGAAGAGCATGGTGCTGCGCTCTTCCTCTGAAAGCGTATCCAGAAAGGCATCTGCAGCAGAGACAATCTGGTCGATCGCCGTATCGCTGGCGGCAGGCGTCTGGGCAAAAGATGGGCGGACGTGCAGACCTACTGCCGCTATACCCGCCGATGCGATCGTGATAAAGCGGCGGCGATCGACAACTGATGTCAGTGCAGCTGCGCGTGTGTTCATACCTGTACTCCTCTGTATCGTGCTTCCATACTCGTCTTTCTCGACGACTCTGAAAGGACAATACAAAGGTCAGTGTTTTGTTAGCGTATGGTGTTCCTCTGCCTCAAGCGAATGCGGCGGCCAGGGTCTCATCGATTGTCGGATGCGTAAACTGGAATCCAGAGTCCAGCAACCTCTGCGGAAGCACGCGCTGATCGGCAAGCAGCAATTGTTGCACCAACTCTCCGCCTAACGAACTCGCGATCACCCTGGGCACCGGGATCACGGTCGGGCGATGGAGCGCAGTGCCCATGGCTCTGGTGAATTCGGCATTGGTCACCGGATTCGGCGCCACGAAGTTCACTGGCCCAAGTATTCCGGCGTCGCTCATGATGAGTTGCATGGCGCGCACCAGGTCATCAAGATCGATCCAGCTCATGTACTGATCGCCGCCGATCTTCCCACCGATGCCAAACTGGAATGGCTTCTTGATCACCGGCAACATTCCGCCGGAGCCAGCAAGAACCAATCCAAAGCGCGGGTGCACCACGCGCACACCTATGTCTCGAGCAGGATTAGCTGCTGCTTCCCATCGCCTGCAGACATCCGCGAGAAAATCGTCACCGACAGATGTATCTTCTGTGATCACCTCGCCAGGACGGCTCCCGTAATATCCAACAGCAGAGGTGCTGATAAAGAGGCTCGGAGGAGTAGCTGATGCGGCCATAGTATCGGCCAATGTCGAGGTGCAGTCCAACCTACTCTGCAGAATGAGGTGTTTGCGTTTCTCGGTCCACCATCCTCCCGCGATTGATGCTCCAGCCAGATTGATCACGGTATCAGCGCTGTCTATCAGGGCTGGTTCGATGCGATGTTCAGCAGGTTGCCATATGCGCTGATGCTCGTTGCGCTGCTGGGAGCGAACCAGTTCCGTGACGATGTGTCCTTCTGCGCGCAAAGACGCCGTCAGTGCGGTACCAACGAAGCCCGTAGCTCCGGCGATGAGGACGTGGCTTGGTGATGTGTTGAAAGCGGCCATGTGAGTGTCCCTCCGTGTGTGACCGCTATTGTTACGTATATCGATCCGATCTCGCTACGTGAGACAGCGATTCGGGTTGACAAGAGGGGTTGGAAAACGTAGTATTTGCCCGGGCCTCTAGCTCAACGGCAGAGCAGTTGACTCTTAATCAATTGGTTCGGGGTTCGAATCCCCGGGGGCCCACCAAGAACAAACAACACGAACGCACCAAGAGGAGCACCTGAAAGGTGCTTTTTTGTTGCTTCGGTTCGAATCAGGCAATTGAATCCCACGATAATTCGATTGATCCAGCCATGGCCGGGCACGACAATAGATGCTATACACCACGATTGCGCTTTACTCATGTTCCGGGGATCATGGCCTCTGTTGACTGAATCAATTCAGGAGCATCACGATGGCAGAATGGCTTTACCGCATCACTCCCGCCAGACCACAGATGGTAACTGATCCGACCGATACCGAAGCGAAGATCGTAGGTGATCATTTTCAGTATCTGGTATCTCTCCGCGATGCTGGAATTCTCATCCTGGCGGGCAGAACACAAGAGGACCTCGGCACATTCGGGATCGTGATCTTTGAAGCAGCCGACGCGGACACCGCACGGTCAATTGCGGAGGCGGATCCCGCAGTGTCCGCAGGGGTGTTCGATATGACACTGCACCCCTATGCCATCGCGGTCTCACGAGATCGCTGAGGCAATTTCCCTTATTACGATAGAGCGTGGACACAATCTCATATCCCCTTCCCTAACCCGTTACACTGGAGTCTTGGTGGACGGGGAGTGAGGAGAAACTTTCGACGTGTTGCGCATGGTGCGATGGGCCATTACGGTTTCAGTGGTACAGGGAGTAGCATTGCTTCTCCTCGCCCAACTCGTGCCCGGATTCAGCATTAGTGCTGATCCTACGGTCCTGCTCGTCGCCTTCATCTACACGCTCACGCAGTTCGTGAGTTGGCCCCTCGTCTATCGCATCTCGGCGCGTGTGCAGCCATTGCTCTTCCCCCTGATCGCGATCGTGTTGAGCGGCGGATTGGTCTACCTCATCTCCGAGGTTCTCATCAAGGTGGGCCTGCATTCCCTCCGTATTGACAATGTACAGACGGGTATCGTGTTAACGCTCGGACTCTCCGCCAGCTATACCCTCTTCGCCGGTGCCTTCTCGCTGCGCGATACGGATGCCTATACCTGGTTCGTTATCGAACGACTACGCCGGACTTTTCCCGTGATCAATACCGAAGAGACACCAGGGACGCTCTTCATCGAGATCGATGGCCTTTCCGCGCCACTTCTGCAGCGGGCTCTGGATGACGGTTGGATGCCGCATCTGGAAGCCTGGCAAGCGGATGGCAGCTACACCCTGAACGAATGGGAGACGGATCTCAGCAGTCAAACCAGCGCGAGTCAGGCGGGCATTCTGCTGGGGAATAACCACAACATTCCGGCATTTCGCTGGTACGACAAACCTCTCCAGCGACTGATGGTGAGCTCCAGTATGAATGCAGCCAAGCAACTTGAAGACGATCTCAGCAGTGGCGATGGTCTTCTCCGCAATGGTGCCAGCCGCTGGAATGTCTTCAGTGGGGACGCACCGGATAGCCTACTCACCTTCAGCACCGTTGGTGTGAGAAACTCGGGAGCAACCCGTCCTTACCTGACGATGTGGGCGAGTCCTTACATGATCATGCGTACAGCTGCACTGCTGATTGGCGATATCTTCCGCGAACGCTGGCAAGCATGGCGACAGCGGCGAGAGCACGTGCAACCGCGAGTCAAACGTACCTTTAAGTACGCGATGGTGCGGGCCGCGACCACGACTCTCATGCTTGAGCTCTCCCAATTCATGTTGCTCGCGGATATGTATCGCGGGGTAAGCTCGGTCTACTGCACCATCTTTGCCTACGATGAAGTTGCGCATCACAGCGGTATTGACCGGACCGATGCCTTCAAGGTGCTGACACGTATCGATCACATGATCGGTGTTCTCCGGCGCGAAAGCGCCCACGCCGCTCGTCCCTATCACATCATCGTACTGTCCGATCATGGTCAGAGTATGGGGGCCACCTTTCGGCAAAGGAACGGTAAGACACTTGGCAATCTGGTGGAGGAGCTTGTCTCGTCCGAAGCCAGCATTCAGGTGCACGACTCCGCAATCGAAGACCGAGCCGCAATTCGTCTCTCCCTGGAGCAGGCACTGCAATCCCAGTTAAGTCCGCGATCGAAGCGCCTGGTACAAAGCACGCTGCGGCATATGCAATCCATAGATGAGGAAGCGGCCGAACACGAGGGGACTGGCAAGGCGTCCGCTGACGACGTGATGGTACTGGCAAGTGGGAATCTGGGTCTTATTTCCTTTCCCAAGTTTTCGCGCAGGCTGACCTTCGAGGAGATCACTGAGCATTCGCCTCGCCTCATCAGCGGATTGCTGGCGAATCCTGATATCGGCTTCGTGATGGTGAAGTCTGCAACAGAAGGGGCTCTGGTTCTGGGCAGGCAGGGTATACGCTACCTCAGCAACGATGAGGTTACAGAGACAGATCCACTCGAGCATTATCCCGAGCGCGCTGCCGATCACCTCCGCCGCACCGACAGCTTTGACAACGCTCCCGATATCCTGGTGATGAGCACAGTTGATCCGGCGACCAATGAGGTCTATGCCTTCGAGGAGTTGGTGGGGAGCCATGGCGGACTTGGTGGCTACCAAACGCGACCATTCGTCTACCATCCGCAAAGACTCTGGTGGCCGGAAGAGGGCATTGTCGGTGCGGAGAGCCTCCACGATCTGCTTCTTAGCTGGCTGGATGACAGCGAGGCCGAGTTGGGAGTTCTTACTTCTGCATCAAGGCCATTCGACGCTGAATGGCACGCAGCTGCACCCGCGGAGCATCCTTCGCCCGTCGGGGCACCGTCAGCCAACTAGGCAGGTTTACCCCTGATGATCATCGGGGCGCGATGGCACCACATAGCGCGCCCGCGGAATGGCCTGTGGCGCATGCTGCACCACATACGTCACCAGCGCTTCCCTCACCTCTGATTTCAGCGAGAAAAGATTCGATGCACTGGAGGCGCTGAGCGTGATAAGCAGCTGCACCTTCCCATCCAGCACCTCGGTCACCACCATAGTCCCTTCCCGACCATCCCAGAACCGCGAGGTTCCCAAGACCCGCTTCAACTCCTGCCGCAGTTCCTCAATGGGAGCAAGCCAGTCCACCTCGATCTCCGTTGACCCTTGAATCGGATCACCGATCTGGGTCCAGTTCTCAAACGAGTGACTGATGAAATAGGAGGTCGGATAAATCAGCTTGCGATCATCCCAAGGACGAATCACCACATAGGTCATGGTAATGTCATCGACACGTCCAGTCTGGTCATCCACGCAAATAAAGTCGTCAACGCGAATCGCATTGGTGAAAACCAGCTGAATACCAGCAAAGACATTGGTCAGGGTCGTCTGCGCAGCGAGACCAGCGATAATCGATAGCAATCCTGCCGATGCCAAAAGCGTCTGCCCAAATGACTGCACCTGCGGGAAGGTCATGAGCACCGCCCACATCCCAGCCAGGACGATGATGGTGAGCAATATGCGCCGAATCATCAGCACCTGGGTAGCGATGCGCCGTTGGCCGGCCTCTTGCCAGGAAATCTTGCTAAGCAGAAGCTCTTCGGTCGCGAGAACAACAGCGCAGAAGAACCAGGTCACGGCTGCGATGAGCAATATCGTCAGGAGATGATAGATCGGCGATGGCCAGCGGACATCACTGGTCTCCAGGAGGTGCAGCAAGCCCTGCATACCCAGGATCATCACGAACGCCCGGGCAGCGAAGCGCCCTTTCTCCAGAAAAGCCAGGAGATAGGGGTGCCCGAATCCTGTTTTCGTGAGGATCATGCGCAACCAGGGGACGAGCATGAACGCGAGGAGGACGATAACAACGACGCCCAGGGCGATGATGAGGATAATCTGCATCGTGGAGAGGTGGTCTGGCAACAAGGTAAGGTCCTCCGCGATGCTCCAGGCGCTTGAGCCGAACGATGGGTCAACACTCGCCCATCAAATTGGCAAAGCAGGGATCGATATTGATCCCTGCTCGCCCTTCCGATACGTATTGCTAGATCGAGGCAAGTTCCTCAAGGTAGACGATGGCCGTCTCAATACCACGATTGAACATCTCCAGGCGATAGTGCTCATTTGGAGCGTGCAAGCCATCGGTGTCGAGGCCGTAGCCCATCATCACCACCGGGATCTTCATGAGATCAGTGATATCGGCGACGACCGGAATACTGCCACCACCACGCGTGAAGACAGGGGTATGGCCCCAACCACGCTCATATGCACGCTTGGCAGCCTGCATTTCGGGCAGGTCGAATGGGATCAATGCCGGCCGACCAGTGGTCAGCAGCTTCACTTCGACATTGACCGTGTCCGGTGTAACACCCTCGATGTGTGCCTTGATCAACTCAAAGATCTTGTTCGGATCCTGATTCGCAACCAATCGCGAGCTAAGCTTGGCACCGGCTGCCGCCGGGATAATCGTCTTGGGGCCTGGGCCAGCATATCCACCCCAGATGCCGTTGATATCGAGTGTCGGGCGCGCGGAGACACGTTCCTTGATGGTGTAGTTTGCATCACCCCACTGCTTCGGCGTCCCGGTAGCATCCTTGAGTTGTTGCTCGGGCATATCGGTGCGCGCAATCATCTCGCGCTCTTCGTCCGTCAGCTCAACAACATCGTCGTAGAAGCCAGCGACAGCGATGGTGCCATTGGCGTTGTAGAGAGTATCGAGAATCTGTACGAGCGCTACGGCCGGATTGTGTACCGCACCACCATAGAAGCCGCTATGGAGATCCTCCCTTGGGCCATCCACATGGATTTCCAGATAGGTCATACCGCGCAGGCTGTGCGTAACGGCGGGCTCCTCAATGCGAACCATGGAAGAGTCGCTGATGACACAAACATCAGCGGAGAGCAGTTCCAGATGATCCTGAATGAACGGCAGCAAGTTCGGAGAGGAGACCTCCTCTTCGCCCTCAATGAGGTACTTCACATTCACCGGAGCGGAGCCGGAGGTCTTCAGGTATGCCTCCAACGCCTTCACATGAATGAAAAGCTGGCCCTTGTCGTCGGTGACGCCGCGAGCGTAAACGATGCCATCCTTCTCCACCGGCTC
>JAGQGU010000001.1:54306-58608 GCA_020432165.1 Thermomicrobiales bacterium | reverse complement strand
CCGTAGACGAGCACCGTCGGTTTGTCCGGTCCGGCACCCATCCACTCGCCATAGACTACCGGATGGCCCGCGGTTTCCATGACCGCGACCTTCTCCAGCCCCAGTGACTGCATATGTGCGGCGAGCCAATCGGCCATACGCCGCACATCCGCCTGATGCGCAGGGTCGCCACTCAAACTGGGGATGCGCAGCATCTCGAACAACTCGGTCTTGAAGTCGTCTTTATGCTCACGGGCGTAAAGACGTGCGCTATCGCTCGCGGTCATGGCTCACCTTCATTCTTCTATCGTGCAGGGGTCACAAGTCGTTTACATAATCCTGCATGATTGAATCATACCGCAGGTGCTTCAGCTGCGTCAGCCTTACTCTTAAGAAGATAGGCAAGACCACCCAGAATCACACCAAAGACAACCATAACGATCGCCAGGAAGTTGATGCGGCCCTCGGAAGACGCGTTGTCGGTCGTGAGCAAGAGAATACCAAGCACCAGCGTCAGCCCGGAAAGAACGAGTGTGGCCGGTCGGAAATTCGCTTTACCGCGAATCACAACGATACCAATCAGCTGGAGCGCAGCGAAGGCGATAAGGCCCCAGCCAAGGATCACGCGCGCGGAACTGTTTGCGATCGAATCCGTCCACCAAATGCTGGTAGCGATGACACCGACAGTCACACCGATGCCAGAGCGGAAGGAATCGTAGACTCCCAAACCGGCCCCTTCACCATTGCGATTGCGGAAGGAGACCACCGCCAATTGCAGGCTAACGATGAGGAAGACCAGACCAATGATCTGCAAAATCCATTCGCCTGCGCGCTCGGTATTGATCAACATGAAGATACCGAGCACAGCCAGAATAGCCGCCTCTGCGGCGACAACCTGCCAGCGCACATCGGCTTTCCATGGCTTACTCTGGTTAATAAGGTCCTTGGCCGCATCTGCCATTTCTCTACTCCTCCGCTTCATCGATCACATTGATCGATATCCCCCAACATCATCGCACAAAATTAGGCGAGAGCACGGGCCTTGGCCTGCGCAAATTCCTCATCGGAGAGGATGCCCTGGGCATGCAGATCGGCCAGTTGCTGCAGCTTGGCCACCAACTCGCTCTGGGGCGCGGCGGGAGCCGCCGGTGCCGGGGCAGCTGGAGCGGGAGCCGCGGCGGCAGCCATCTGCTGTGCTTCCATAGCATTCACCTGTTGCTGCAGATCCTGAACCATAGCCGCCTGATTAGCCTGGGCAGCCTGAGCCTGCTGTGCGGATGCAGCACGGCTGTTCATTGCGTTCACTGTCGCGTTGGCAGTACCAGCGATAACGGCTGTGCGAGCCATGGTTCCTACCAGTCCTGTTCCCTGACGACGATGTGCTGGTCGACGCATGTGATTCTCCTTTTCAGTAACAACTCCTCACAAGGCGAGGAGCCTCTCTATCTACTCGATATTGCCAACAAGATCGGCCACGACTTCACGCGGGATGCGCATATTCAGCATGACGCTACCCTGGGCATTGAAGACGGATGTGGTGAGTGCACGCGCCCATGTGTTCTCGTAGAGCACAAGTACGGCAGAGGTTCCGGGAGCCAGGCCTGCCGAAAGTTGGAGCGCATCATCTTCACTGAAGAAGTGACCAACATCCTCAACCACGGTTTCCCACGCTTCGTATTCGCCTTCGCCGAGATCGTTGAGTTCCACGACCCGGAGATCCCCATCGAGATTGCAGGATACAAAGATGAGATCGATCACCTGAATGGTGCCACTCTCCTCCAATTCCCGAATGCCCTCGGCCACTCGTGGTGAGGCCTGCGAATCAGGGAAACCGATCATAATGAAATCGACTGGACCATGTTCCATTTGCATACCGTTCCTTTGCTCGGATTCACACGGGTTTACCGTGCGATATCGCTACTATACACCCGCTTCAGAGCCGATTCTGTCGCCCTATATCGGCCAGATAACTGGTACCAAAACCACCGCGACCAGGTAGTAGACCAGCAGAACTGCCACGCCCAGCTTCCAGTAGTCACCAAATTTGTAACCGGCTGGTTCCATCACCATCAAGTTCGCCGGAGTAGCAATTGGGGTGAGAAGTGCAGCAGCGGCAGCCACATTGAGACACATGAGAAGTGTCATCGGAGAATATCCGGCATCGTAAGCAATCGTGATGGCGATTGGGATCAGAATCAACGCCGTGGCGGTGTTACTGATGATTTGTCCAAACACAGCGGTGATCAGGAAGAGTGCCGTTAGGATAACGAACCAGCCAAAGTCACCAAGCGTACCCAGAACCGCATCGGAGATCCGCTCCGCCAATCCCGTCGACGTAATGGCGGTGGATAGCGGAATCATGGCACCCACCATGATGATGGTCGTCCAGTTCATGGAACGATGCGCCTGCTCGACCGTGACAACACCGAGAAGCACCATGCCCATGGCACACAGCAGCGTGGCGATGGCCGAAGGTACCCAGCCACCAACCAGGAGCACAACCATAGCGGCCAACAATGTCACCGCAATAGGGGCCTTTGCTCCCAGCGCGATGGTCTGCCGCTTAATCGCATCCGGTGCGTCCACCACAACGACGTTGGTATCGGCAAGTTCCCGATCCAGTGCCTCCCAGCGCCCCTCAAGCAGAAGAGAATCGCCGGCCTGGAGTGCCACAGGCGCCGTACCGAGATCGACACCGGGTCGATCTACAGCCAACACGACCAAATGGCCACTATCCGTGATCATACCCGGGAAGACTTCATCGCCAATATAGTCAGAACGGGGCGAGATCACGACTTCCGCCACACCATAATCGCGGGTAACCAACCCCTTCGCAGGAGCGCCCTCGCCACCACTGACGGGGTATCCCAGTTTGTTGGTGACGGCGAATTCCAGCACGCTCTTGTGATCACCACGGAGCGTGATGCGATCACCAGCCTCGATCTCGGATGTTGTACGCAGCTCATTGGTGCGATCCTTGACACTCACGATTGCGAGATTGCCGGGGCCATCCCCCCGCACATTGCAGGCAAGTTGACCGATTAGTGGCGAAGCAGCATCGATATTGAATCGGAGGAACTCATCCTGGGCCAGGTAATGTCCATGAAGTTCCCCAGGCACCAGCGCGAGATCTCTTACCAGCGACCGAGGTTGTCGATTCGGGAGCAACTTGTCGCCCAGGAGAATCACCACCAGGATCGTACCCGCCAATAGCGGAATACCCACCCAGGCAACCTCAAAGAACCCAATAGTGCCCAAACCTTCGTGGGAGGCGGTATCAGCAACCAACAGCGTAACCGGGGAGCCCGTGAGAACCAGCAATGCCCCGGCATGAGCGGCGAAAGCGGTCGGCATGAGTAGCTTCGAAGGTGGATACCCGAAGCGAACCGCGAGTACCACAACCAGTGGATAGATGGCGGCAACGGATCCATTCGGCGTAATCACCGCCGTAAGCAATGCCACGATGATCATCATGATCGTGAGCAGACCACTGCGGCTATCGCCAGCATGTTTGGTGATGAGTTGCCCCATCCAGGTCGTGATGCCAGCGGCATTTAGCCCTTCTGCCACAACAAAGAGTGAGGCAATGAGGATCACCGTTGGGCTGCCGAAGCCGGCGAACGCCTCATCCAGGGAGACGATATCGGTTGCCCAGAGGGCGAGCATAACGCCCAGTGAAACAACACCAACGGGAAAGCGGTTGATTGCAAATGCAATCACCGCTACCACGAGTATCAATATGAGTGCAGCCTGATCGGTCACAGTACCTCCGCATTCTCACGGGGTTGGAGAGGTCACCCAGAGTTGGGTGACCTCTCGCCCGAACCAGTTTGGCTTACAGATTGGTCGGGTAGCCTGGGCCCCACGGAATACCGAGAGCGAACCAGAGCACGTAGAGGATGATCCACACGACCGCCATCACGACCGCATAGGGCAGCATGAGGGAGATCAGCGTACCGATACCGACATCCTTACGATAGCGCTGTGCCACCGAAACGATGAAGGGGAAGTAGACCATCAACGGCGTCAGTGTGTTCACCGGCGAATCACCAACGCGGTAGGCAGCCATCAAGGTCTGCGGTGCCACACCGAGGTTGTAGAAGACCGGAATGAAGATGGGAGCGAAGATCGCCCATTTCGGCACAGCACCCGGCAGGATGAAGTCCAGCAGAATGATCACGATGATGAAGCCAACCAGCAGCGGAATCGCACCGAGACCAGCTCGCTCCAGCAAATCGGCCAGCCAGATGGCAATTACCGATGGCAGATTGGAGTAATTGAAGTGAGCGACGAACTGGGAGATCATGAGGAACATGAGCACCA